>JANYDS010000002.1 GCA_025363475.1 Terriglobia bacterium | reverse complement strand
CCAGATTCTCCAGATTGTCAGCGTCAATATTTTCGAGCAAACGCCCATTCTGCAGGCTCTTCAGCCCGGAGAACCCCATAAAAATTCGATGGAATTTTCTAACCAGTTGAATCTGTTCAACTTATAGCCGGACAGCAGTGAGCATATTCAATACCGGCCCCAGCCGCTTAAAACGCCTTATCTTCCGCCCGCCGCCCCGCCGCCAGCTTCCGGCGATAAATCCGCGCTTCCCGTCGCTCCGCCAGCAACACCTGCCGCCGTTCCCGTTCCTTCGTCAACAATTCATGCCGGCCCCGCTGCTTCGTGCCGATATCGACTTTCCGCCAAAACCGCGTAAAATAAGCCACCGCAGACCAAAAAGAAAAAAGCACCACAACATACAACGAAAGATTGGCCCACCGCACAAAACCCTCATGATGAACACTAATCATCAACAATGAAATCGCCACAACCTGCCAGAAAGTCTTGGCTTTTCCCAATTCACTGGCCTTGATCGTGTAGCCTTCTGCCGCCGCAATACTGCGCAAACCCGAAACCGCAAACTCACGCCCAATCAGCAGCACCACCAGCCACCCCGGCACCACATGCCGCTGTACCAGCGCAATCAGTGCCGCCGAAACCAGCAATTTGTCCGCAATCGGATCCAGCAAAGTCCCCGTCGTCGTCACCTGTTTCCAGCGACGCGCCAGATACCCGTCCAGTAAATCCGTCACCGCAGCCACCAGAAAAATCACCAGAGCAACGGTGTCATTAGTGATTACCGTTTCATTCCAGTGGAGTACTATTTTTTCCTGCACCAGCACCGCTACCAGCAGGGGTACAAAGAAAATGCGGGCGATTGTGAGCATGTTGGGAATATTCACCGGCCGCCTCCATTTGTGGAAATCATCGTAAATTCTGCCGTCCTGAATTCTAATTCAAAACGTATGTAACAATCCCGTGAATCGGCCACTAACTTCATTTTTATGAAACAGTTACGAGAACTGCTGCGATCTGGTTCAAATCCCCGGAAGGCCTGTCTGGAGAACACTTTGCGAACCCGCCCGCCTACTTCTGCACAGAATTTTCCACAGGCACCGCGCTGCCTTTTATGGCATACCGGCTGAGGCGACGGCGCAAAGATTCCGGGGCGTCCACCTCGATCTCGCATAAGTTTCCATCATAGTCCTCCGCCAGCACTTTGCCACAGGCATGCAGCATCGCAATCGCCGCCCCGTCCTTCAGCGGAATACGGAACCGCTGCCGTACCACCGAATCAAAGGCCAGCACCCGGTCAATTTGTTCCACCAAACCAGGCAGACCGGCACCAGTTAATCCGCTCACCATCACCGCCGGAGTCACCATGCTCTGCCCCGCATCACCCAGAATCCGCGCCCCCAGAATCCCGGCATCGCGCTGCTCCGGTTCCAGCTGGTCCGCTTTATTCAGCACCAGAATCTGCGGCGTTTCTGACGCCCCAATCTCCCCCAGCACCCGATACACTTCCGCCACATGGCTCGCCGCCTGGTCAGATGAAACGTCCACTATGTGCAGAATCAGCGCCGCGTCCGCCACCTCTTCCAGCGTGGCCCGAAAGGCATCAATCAGCGTGGTCGGCAGGTTCCGCACAAACCCCACCGTGTCGCTCAACAGCACCTTACGCTTCGAAGGCAAAACCACCGGACGAATCGTGGGGTCAAGCGTCGCAAACATTCGCGCATCAGCCAGCACCGTCGCCGAAGTCAGCCGGTTAAACAGCGTTGATTTCCCCGCATTGGTATACCCAGCCAGGGAGACCGTCGGAATCGGCACCGAATCGCGCTTGTCCCGGTGCAGCGTGCGACCCCTGCGCACCCGCTCCATATCTACTTCCAGCTTCTTGATGCGCGTTTCGATACGACGACGGTCCGTCTCCAGCTTAGTTTCGCCCGGACCGCGCGTGCCAATGCCGCCACCCTGCCGGGTCAGTTCCACACCCTTGCCCGCCAGCCTCGGCAGCATGTATTTAAGCTGAGCCAGTTCCACCTGCAAACGGCCTTCAGCAGTTCGCGCGCGGCTGGCAAAGATATCCAGAATCAACTGCGTGCGGTCAATCACGCGAACGCCAGTCGCCGCTTCCAGATTGCGCTGTTGCGTGGGCGTCAGTTCGTGGTCAACAATGATGACCCCGGCTTCGGTCGCCTCGGCCATTTCCTTCAGTTCGGTAACTTTGCCGCTGCCCAGCAACGTGGCCGCAGTGGCTTCCGCACGTACCTGAAACAACTCCGCAACAATTTCCGCACCAGCCGTCGCCGCCAGTTCTGCCAGTTCGCGAAACGATTCTTCCGCCGCACTGGACGCAGCCCCGCGCCTGCGCTCAAACCCGGCCAGAATTGCTTTTTCGGGAAACTGCTCCAGCGTGATCGTGGGCTTCTAAACCTCGCTCAGAACGGGAATCCCCGGCGCTGACCCGGCAGCATCCGCCACCGTCTGATGAGCCACCGGAACAAAGTGATTTTGTATGACACGCGCCGTTACAACCGTCGAAATCGCATGTTTGAAAATCAGCTGTTCCTGACTGCTGGTTTCCAGAACCATGGAATACTTATCGAAGCTCTTGATCCGGCCCGACAACTTAACCCCACTAACAAGGTAGATCGTGACCAGACCTTTTTCTTTGCGCGCATTATTGAGAAAGCTGTCTTGTATGTTTTGCGCTGGTTTATCCATCATTGTTTCCACTCCCTGAAAAATTAAAAACTACACGCAGGGACACAGGCATTGTATCTTAACCCCTTCGGGCTGTAGTACCTTTTGTTCCGGTCTATACTTCAAAAAGCCATGGCAAAATACGCTCGATTCGAAACAGACGACACGCAAAGCTACGGAATTGTCACCGGCGATCAGATCGCCGAACTTCAAAGCGGCCTTTTTGAGCCCATGGAAGTCACCGGCAGAAGCTTCCCGCTCAGCGCCGTAAAGTTGCTCACCCCTTGCACCCCGTCCAAAATTCTCGCCGTCGGTCTGAACTACCGCAGCCACGTTGGCGACCGTAAAGTACCGGAGACTCCCGAAATTTTCTACAAGCCTGTCTCCTCCCTTCAGAATCCTGACGACGCCATCGTCATCCCGCCTGATGCCCTCGACGCCCATTTCGAAGGTGAACTGGTCGCCGTCATCGGCAAAACCGTCAGCAAAGCCACCCGCGAAGAAGCCGAAGCCGCCGTGTTCGGTGTCACTTGCGGCAATGATGTCAGCGACCGCAACTGGCAGCGCGGCGCAGGCAAAGATTTGCAATGGTGGCGCGCCAAAGGCTGCGATACCTTCGGCCCCCTCGGCCCCTTCATCGTCACCGGCCTCAACTATTCAGACCTCGCTCTCACAACGCGAGTCAATGGCCAGATTCTTCAGGAACAGCGCACCAGCGATCTGATCTTCAACATCCCCGAAATCATCCGCTACGTCAGCCAGTACGTGACTCTGGTGCCTGGCGATGTCATCTACACCGGCACCCCCGGCAACACCCGCCGCCTGCAACCAGGCGGGGTAGTGGAAGTGGAAATCGAAGGCATCGGTACTCTGCGCAACCCGGTCAAATAGACCGTGCCCCGCTATTGCGATGTGAGCCTGCCGGTCCCGCTGGACCAGGCTTTCACCTATTCGCTGCCCGTCACGCTCCAGCACCGCGTCAAACCCGGCGCGCGCGTTCTAGTGCCGTTCGGTACCCGCAAAATGACCGGCGTCGTACTGGCCACCCACGACAACCCACCCGGCGGACCGTTAAAAGAAGCGCTCCGCCTCTTCGATCCCGAGCCGGTTCTCAACGATGAACTGCTCGCCCTCGGGCGCTGGATTTCCGGATATTACTGCACTCCTCTCGGCGAAGTCCTGCGGTCCATGCTGCCGCTGGCTTCCGACATCCGCTCCGGCAAGAATTACTCTCTGAGTGATGCCGGGCGCGACGCTTCACGCCAGATGTCCATTGAGATCAAAGAAGGCGACACGCTTAACCAGGTGCTGCAGATGCTGGCCGCGCGGTCCCTCAGTGCTGCCTACATTAAGAAGAAAATCCCGCTGGCAGACCGCATTCTGAAGTCACTCGAAAAGAAAGGCTGGATCATCGCCGAAGAGGTCTACAACGATCGCGATCCCCTGCGCGCCCCCGCCGCCAAACTGCGCATTGCGCTCACCAACACCGAACCGCAGGGCAAACTGCCCAAAGCCGAGCGCGAACTGCTGGCCTATCTTTCCCTGCATCCCGGCTCCCACAATCTGGGTGAGCTCGATGAAATCGTCAAGAACGCCAGCACTGCCGGGCGCTCTCTGGCACGTAAACAGTTCGTCACCCTCACCCCCGAGCCCATCGCCATCCGCAGCGCCCCCATCCGCGCCCCGCATGACCTGAACCAGACTCAGCGCAATGCGTTCGACCTGGTCGGGGCGGGCATCGAAACCGGAAAGTTCTGTACATTTCTGCTCTACGGAGTCACCGGCTCCGGCAAAACTGAGGTCTATCTCAACGCCATTGATGTCGCCCTGGCCGCAGGCCGCAGTGCTCTGTTGATGGTGCCGGAAATCGCGCTCACCCCCGCTGTGGCCGGTCAGTTCTTCGCCCGCTTCGGTGACCGCGTGGCCATTCTGCACAGCGCCTTCAGTGATTCCGAACGTGCCGATCAGTGGCGCAGAATCCGCGACGGCGGCGCGAGCGTGGTTGTCGGCACGCGCTCCGGCGTTTTCGCCCCCATGCGCAACCTGGGCCTGATCGTGGTGGACGAAGAACACGACGCCAGCTACAAGCAGGAGGAAAATCCGCGCTATAACGGGCGAGACGTCGCAATCGTGCGCGCGCAGGCAGCGGGTGCCTGTGTCGTGCTGGGTTCAGCTACTCCCAGTCTGGAAAGCCGCTTTAATGCGCAGTCAGGCAAGTACACGCTGCTCGAAATGCCGGACCGGATTGCGGACCGCCCCATGCCGGAAGTGCGGATCATCGACATGCGTGAGGAATTCCTCGAAACCCGCAAGCAGGGGATATTCTCACGTGCGCTGATCGGAGCCATCCGCGAGCGCCTCGGCAACAACGAACAGGTGATGATCCTGCTCAACCGCCGCGGCTTTTCGTCCTTCGTCGCCTGCCGTTCCTGCGGCGAGCGCGTGCAGTGCATCAACTGTTCCGTTACCCTCACTTACCACCGCCGCGACCGTCGTTTGCTTTGCCACTACTGCGCTTATGCGGAGAAGGTACCGTCCACTTGCCCCAAGTGTCAGAGCGAGCATATTCAGTTCATGGGAACGGGTTCTGAGCGCGTGGAGGACGAACTCCACAATGAATTTCCCGAAGCCCGCATTGCGCGGTTGGACCGCGACACCGTTACTGGAAAACAGCAGTTTGAAAACATCCTGCAGAATTTTCGGGATCGCAATTTCGACATCTTGGTAGGCACGCAAATGATCGCCAAAGGACATGACATTCCCAACGTGACTCTGGTGGGAGTGGTGTCAGCGGACGTAGGCATCGGCATGCCTGACTTCCGCGCCGCCGAGCGGACCTTTCAGATTCTGACTCAAGTGGCGGGGCGCGCCGGACGCGGTGATTTGCCGGGGCTTGTCTACCTGCAAACCATCAATCCGGACCACTATGCCATCCGTTTCGCCGCGCAGCAGGATTACAACGGTTTCTTCGAGAAGGAACTGCAGTTCCGAAGGTTCATGAAGTACCCGCCCTTCGCGGCGATGGCAAACATTTTGGTGCGGGCGGCGAAGCAGGAAGACGCGCTCAGGATGAGCACCGAACTGGGCCACCATATTTCGATGTCGATGGAGACGATCAAGATCTTAGGCCCGGCCGAAGCTCCGGTGCCGAGACTAAAAGCCGAATTCCGCTATCAAATGCTGATCAAATCCGCCAGCCGCAAGGACCTCAACACGCTGCTGAGAAGAGCCCAGGACTATGGCCGGTCTCAAAAATGGAGCGCGACAGCGCTGGTGATCGACGTAGACCCTCTGACCTTACTCTGATTGAAGAAGCATTCAGAGGACAACAATTCCCTCGGCCGGGCCGCCTTTTTCAGGTCCACCTCGAAAGTAGCCAGAGGAAGAGAAAACCTCCGCGCCAAATCAAGATAAGCCGTATCGTAGCTGGTTAGCTGATGGCGAAGAGCCAGCGCATGGAGCCCTGGCAACTAAGTTACTTCCGGCGGTGCCGCTATATCAAAATTGAAACCGGACAGGAGGCCGATAAAGTTGGCACCATGTTCGGCACTGATTCTGCGACAGCGGGATGCTACGGCATTTGCGTTCATCATCTCCCAGTGCCCGGATCGACGGCACGAATAGAGGATCTCTCTCAACCACCCGGAACTTCCGCCCACAGGTGGCGGTGAACCCTCCACCCGGCCCACCGCCGCCGCCATCAGTAACGCGATTTTCGACGCTACCGGCGTTCGTCTCCGCCGAATGGCATTAACCTCAGCTTTTCGGTCAGCGTGAACTAAAACGCTTTAGTACTATTGGTCCCATCAGAGGGATTTGCGATATGCGTCGAAAACTGGAGTTCGTTGCTCTTCTCATAGCGGTAGTCACCGCGATTGCCTCTTGTCCGGCTCCTGCCACGGCGCAGACCGCCGGCCCCGCCACATGGCAGAACGATCTCACGCCCATAGGTCCCGGCGATTGGAATTACGATTTCGCAGCGCACCTGCTGGAGCGCGCCGGGTTTGGCGGAACACCTGAGGAAATAGCGGCTCTGGCCGGAATGACTCCGGCTCAAGCTGTCGCTCGCCTCGTTCGCTTCGAGGGAACCGGCGCGAACAAGCTGCCTCCTTTCGAGCATTCCGGCATCCACGACCCCGGCCTCGAACCCTTTCCTCCCAGCCGCCCCGCGGTCACGGACATGGCGAAGGAAAAAGGCGAAGCGCTGGGTATTAAAGTGAAACCGACAGGCAATCGCCGCCTGCAGCCGGTTGTCGACGAGTTTTTTTATTGGTTGCGTGCCAGCGTGCTGGAAACCAACCGCGTCGGCTACTGGTGGGCCAACCGCATGGTCACGAGCCCCCGTCCTCTGGAAGAAAAAATGGCACTTTTCTGGCACGGCCATTTCGCCTCCAATGAAGCGAAAGTCCGCGACTACCGCAAGCTCCTCGGCCAACTGGAGATTTTCGAGCAACAGGGCCTCGGCAATTTCCGCGACCTCACTGTCGCCGTTGCCCGGAGTCCTGCCATGCTGTCTTTCCTCGACGCCGGCGTGAACGTGAAAGGTGCCTCCAACGAAAATTTTGCCCGCGAAATCATGGAACTCTTCACGATGGGTGTGGGGAACTACACCGAAAAGGACATCCGCGAAGCCGCCCGAGCCTTCACCGGCTGGAACTACGTCGATGTGAATTTCGTCGTCAACAAAGACCAGCACGATAACAGCGAAAAAACGGTCCTCGGCAAGACTGGCCCCTTCGATGGCGTCGAAGTCATCGACATCATCATGCAGCAGCCATGCACCGCTGATTACATTGCGGGCAAAATCTACCGCTATTTCGTTCGGCAGGAACTTTCCCCGGAGCTGCAGAAGCAACTGGGGGCGCTGCTGCGCGATTCGCACTATGAAATCCGTCCGCTGCTCGAAAAAATCTTCCTCTCACGTGATTTCTACAGCCGCGCTTCGGTCGGCACTCAGATCAAGAGCCCGGTGCAGCTTGCCGTGTCCACCTATCACAAAATGGGCCTCGCGAATGTACCCGGCGTGCCGGATTTCAACCAGGCCACAGGCACTCTGGGCCAGCAACTGTTCTCCCCGCCCACAGTCGCCGGCTGGCCCGATGGACAGAGCTGGATCACGCCGGGGCTGCTGCTGGAACGCGCCAACTTCGCCCGCGACATTTTGTTCTCTGATATCAGTTTCCTGCCGCCAGACCGCTACACCGGCGGCGGTGAGATTCGTCGCGTAGCCGAGCGAATCCGCCGTGGCATGGACATCTCGATGGCCACCAACGATGAATCGAGGGACGGCGAAAAAGCCGAATCCAATAAAAACGCCGATCGCGACGAGGAATTCAACACGCGCTATGGCAGCTTCCGTGGCTCCCAAATGGCTATTCAACGCGTCAAACCGATTGTCCGCGACACTGCCCAGGTCAATCTCGCGAAGATGGTGCTGGCGCAGAATCCGAAGACCACCACACAGGCAGTAGACTACCTGATCCGGCGGTTCATGAGAGTACCGCCCGCGGATGACGTGCGCCGCAGGCTCGTCGCGTTTCTTGACAAGGAACTCGGCACCTCAGACATTGCGACAGCACAGTCTTATCTGGACGAACCGTTACGGCTCATCCTGCACCTGATTATGAGCCAGCCGGAATTCCAGTTGAGCTAGTTGAGCTAAAGGATATTACTCCAAATGCAAACCAGGCGCTTCTCCTTTTCCCAGGCAAGCCGGCGCGATCTGCTTCGGGCAGGCATGTACGGCGTCTGTGTCACTGCCGGTGCGAGCCTTCCGATTCCAGCGTTCGGTCAGGCTGCCGCGGCGCTCGCCGCCAGAGCGGAGGCGGATGGCAAGATCCTTGTGGTGCTGGAACTCTCCGGCGGCAACGACGGACTTAACACGCTGGTGCCTTACGGTGACGACGCCTACTACAAGCTCCGGCCCAACCTCGGAATTCCGAAGAAAGGCGTTCGTCCCATCGATAACCATTTCGGGTTTAGCGGCGGCATGGCCGGCTTCGAGCGGCTCTACAAGGACGGCAAACTGGCCATCGTCCATGGCTGCGGCTACGACAACCCCTCGTTTTCGCACTTCACCTCCATGGCCTACTGGCACACCGCCGCCCCAAATAGTGGCGAGCCGTACGGTTGGGTCGGCCGCCTCGCGGACGCCCTGGCCCCTGCGGCCCCGCCCAATTTCATCATCAACATCGGTGCCCGGCAATCGCTCGCCGTGCGCAGCCAGAAGCACGTTCCGGTGGTCTTCGATGATCCCGCCAAATTCTCGCAGGAAAAATTTAGCGGCGAGCAAGAAATCCTCGATTCTGTTTCCGACGCGGGCAATGTCGACAATGCCTCGCGCCGCTTCCTTCTCGACACTGCCCGCAGCGCGAAGAACGCATCCACCCTGGTTCGCGAAGCCTGGGCGAAATACCATTCACCGGTCGACTACGGCGTCGTTGGCCTAGATCTGCCCAAGGTGGTCGCGCTCATTGATGCGGGAATGCCGACGCGGCTCTACTACACGGCCTACCGCAATAACGCCTTCGACACCCACGTTTTTCAGGGAGATCTGCACAAGCGCCTGCTTACATATGCGTCGGATGCGGTCTTTGCCTTCCTGCAGGATATTGAACGGATCGGGCGGGCAAACGACGTCGTGGTGATGGCCTTCTCCGAATTCGGCCGCAGGGTTCCGGAAAACGTCAATCTTGGCACTGACCACGGCACAGCGAACCTGATGTTCGTCGCAGGCAAACCGGTCAAGGGTGGACACTACGGCACCCCATCCAGCCTCACAAAACTGGATGTCGGCGACAATTTGATCCACACCACCGATTTTCGACGCGTCTACGCGACCATGATCTCCGGCTGGCTGGGCTTCGAGGACACACACCAGCTGCTTAAAGGTGATTTTCAGCCCTTCGGTCTCTTTCAGCCCAAGGTGTAAAAGAAGTCATAAGGTGTAAAAGAAGCAATAGTGAAGACCCGCCGTACCCCCCATTTCCCACCTGTGCGCACGGGTCACATTGAGACAGAGACTAAAGTCCGGTAGAATAAGGGATTCATCCAAAGCGCGTCAGCGTGCAACGGGGAAACGTCAGGTATCGGGAATGCGTCCCAGAACCTTGCGCTAGATGGAAAGGAACCGGGTTTTCATGAATTTACTCAGGCCGTCGCGCCTGAACAGTGCGCTTCTCCGTCTGTGCGGCTTTACGGCCCTGTGCGGCCTATTGGCTGCGCAAACGCCCCCCGCACAACAGACCAGCAATCCGTTCGAAACCGTTCCCCAGGCGGAACCGGCCAAGCCAGGTGTCATTGCCGCGCCGCAGTTCGAAGCCCCCAAACAGGCTGATGCGGCCGCTTTGCCGCCAATTGGCGAAGACGTCATTGAAGCCATTCAATTCCGCGGCTCACGTCGCGTCCCGCAGGATACACTCCGCGCCATCATCTTTACCCGGACTGGCGACGTTTACAGCGAAGACAACCTTCGGCGCGATTTCATGGCGCTCTGGAACATGAACCGGTTCGACGATATTCGCCTCGAACGGGAAAAGGGTGAACGCGGTGGCGCCGTCGTCACGTTTGTGGTCGTCGAACGCCCCGTGATTCGCGACATTAAGTATGAAGGCGCGAAGTCGGTTTCCACTTCCGACATTCTCGACCGCTTTAAGGAACGCAAAGTCGGCCTCACCGTTGAATCGATGTATGACCCCAACGTGGTCAACCACGCCGCAGTCATTCTGAAGAACCTCGTTGCCGAACACGGCCATGAGTTCGCCGTCGTTACGCCGGAACTGCACCGCATTCCGCCCTCGTCGCTCGAAGTTATTTTCAAAGTTGTGGAAGGCCCCAAAGTTAAGGTGGGCACCATCACCATCCTCGGCAATCAGGCTTTCAGCCGCCGCGAAGTGATTCGCGCGATGAAGAACTCGAAAGGCATCGGGATTCCGCATTCCATCCTTTTTGAGAGCATTTTCCCCTCCACTTACGATTCGGCCAAACTCGAAGAAGATAAAGAGCGCGTCCGCGATGCTTACCAGAAAGTTGGCTATTTCACTGCCAAGGCACTGGACCATACGCTGAAACTGCGCGAAGTGGGCGGCCCGCTGGGTGGTTTTCACATCCCGCTGATCAAGGAAAATAAGCCCGGTCGCGTGCAGGACATCACCCTTCCCATCGAAGAAGGTCCGCGCTACTACCTGGCCAAAATCGACTTTACAGGCGTCAAGTTATTCCGCTCCACCGAATTCCTGGGCGGACAGTTCCAGATGAAGACCGGTGACGCTTTCTCCACCGAGAAACTGCGCAACGGCCTCAAGAACCTCACCAAGATTTACAGCCAGTTCGGTTACATCGATTATGTAGCTGAACCGCAGATCGACATTGTCCCCAAATCCGATAAGATCAACCTCACGCTGAACGCCGATGAAGGCAAGCAGTTCTTCGTGCGCCGCATCGATTTCACGGGCAACACTACCACCCGCGATAAAGTCATCCGCCGCGAAATCCTGATCGACGAAGGCGACGTTTATAACTCGTCGCTCTGGGACGCCAGCATTCTGCGCCTCAATCAGCTGGGCTACTTCGAAGCGCTCAAGGAAAATGAAGCTTACGAACTGAAGCGCAATTCCGGCACCAACACGGTGGATATCACCCTGAAAGTGAAGGAACGGGGCAAGAACACGATTGGCCTCAACGGCGGTGTTTCCGGCATTGCCGGCACGTTCATCGGCCTGAACTATTCCACCAACAACTTCCTCGGCCTGGGCGAAACGCTGTCACTGCAAACCGATCTCGGGACGCTGCAGCGCAACGTCACCATCGGCTTCACTGAACCTTATCTGTTTGACCGTCCGCTACAAGCCGGCATCTCGGTTTATCTGCGGCGCTTTAATTACGACCAGGGCCGGCAGCAATCCATCCTCACCGGGCAGAATCTGCAGGCGTTTTATGATTCTCTCGGCAGCGCCAACGTTCTCAACTACGTGCAGAACTCTGAGGGCATCACGTTCTCGGCCAGTTATCCCATCAAGCGCAGCTATGCGCGCCTTGGCTTCTCCATCGGGTACGACAAGTCTGAGATCGTCCCTAAATCGGACGGTGCCACCACGTATTTTACGTACATCAACTTCCTGGGCGTGAACGGACCAAACGCCCTCAACGGCATCAAGACCTTCAGCGCCACCCCGTCATACAGCTACAACTCGAAGAACAATTACCAAAACCCGACTGCCGGCAAAAGTATCTTCTTCTCCGTGCAGGCATCAGCCAGCGTGCTGGGTGCGAACGTGAATATGATTCGGCCAACCTTTGACGGACAGTATTACCACGTCAGCCCGAAGTGGCATAAAAACGTCCTGGCGTTCCATTTGCTCGCCTCAACCGTAACGGGCTTCGGCGGCAAAGTAGCGCCGCCGCAGGCGCGAACCTTCATCGGCGGTGAGAACGATGTCCGGGGCTTCGATTTCTACAGCATTTCGCCCATTGCGTTCATCCCCAGCAGCGCGTCGGTCCCGCAGCTGAACCCGAATGGAACCCAGCGGGTACAGAACAACCTGGTCAACGGAGTGCTCACTCCGCAGCTGGTGAGCCTGAGTATTCCGACTTATCAGATCATTACGCCGGGGGGCGATACTCACGCGGTGTTCAACTTTGAGTACCGGATTCCGGTGTTTGGCCCGATCACGCTGGTGCCATTCCTTGATGCCGGTATGAACAGGATTCTGTTCCGCAAACAGCTGACCGTCAACCCTGGCCAGATTGCCGCTCTTGATGCGCAGTTCCCCCAGGCGGCTTACACGGACCAGGTCAAAATTGCTGCCGGAACGCAGGCGATCCGGATTTCCACCGGGCTTGAAATGGAAGTGGTGCTGCCCATCGTGCAAGCCCCCTTCCGGATATACTATGCGTACAACCCGTTTATCGTGAAACAGAATTTGCAACCGCCGGTCGCGGTGGATCGTTCCATGTTCCCCAATAATGAAACGTTCCTCAATGCAATTGCTACCTACGGACGCGCCTATCCCCTTGTCGAGAAACATGGCTCGTTCCGGTTCACCATCGGCAAAACTTTCTAGAGAGTGAAGGAGTTCAAAAGTGAGAAGTAAATTTATTGTTGCGCCTCTGCTGGCTATGGCCTGCAGCCTGAGCGCCTGGGGTCAGGCCCAGAAAATCGGCGTGATTGATATGCAAAGCGCGCTGCTCGGAACCAAAGATGGCCAGAAAGCCGCCGCCGAACTGAAGGCAAAGTTCACGCCTAAAGAAGAAGAACTGCAGAAGCGCCAGCAGGCTCTGCAGGCCAAGCAGGAACAGTTCCGCAAGACGGAAAATACGATCAGCGATGAGGCCAAGGCAACCCTGACCCGCGACATCGACGGCCTGACCCGGACCTTGCAGCGCGACAGCGAAGACGCCAATCAGGATCTGCAGGCGGAACAGCAGCGCATTCTGGGCGACCTCAGCCAGAAGATGAACCAGGTTCTTGGCAAGTATGCCGGCGACAAGCAGCTCACCATTGTGCTTGATGTGAGCGGTCAGCCCAACAACGTTCTGTTCGCTTCCAACACGGCGGATATCACGCGCGACATCATTGCTCTGTATGATGCGGCCGCTCCGCTGGTCCCGTCTGCGATTGCACCGGCAACGAAAGCCCCGGGCTCGGCACCCACCCCGGCACCGAGACGTCCGGCTCCCGTTACTGCACCAAAATAAGTGGTAGGCTGGGGGCAAGCTTGGTAAAAGAGGCAGACTTTGATTCAGTCCATCTTCGCCCTCAGTTTATTGTTTGCGGTATATGCCGACGCCCAGACCGGTGCGCTGGGCGGTAAATTCGTCTCGCAGGGTTTATCCCGGCCGCTGGGCGGCTTCGCTCCCGCTGACCCCCCGCCTTCTTCCTTATCCAACTATGGGTATAGCTACGGCTATAGCTGGGCCTATCCGATCTACGTTCCCGTGGCTCAGCCCGAGCCTCGAAGGCGTTCCTTGCCCCAGCCCCCTCCTGTGCAGCATATTACTGTCAACATGCCCGCGCTGCCTGCTGCCGCCCCGGCCACGAAAGCTGCGGTCAACGCGCTTCCTCCTGAACCTCCCCTGACGAACTACCTGCTGGTGGCTTACAAAGACCACCGGGTCTACACGGTGGATTCTTATTGGCTGGAGGGCGAGACCCTGCACTACGTCACTACCGAGAAACTGCACAATCAGGCGGCAGTGAGCCTGATTGATTTTGCCTTCATGGATAGATTGAACCGGCGTTAAGAAACGGCCGGTCGCCTTCAAGGAAGTCATGGCCGGCGAGTGCTTCAGGACTTTCCCAAACCATCGTTTTGAAGATCAAATTTTTGGGTTCGTTTCGCCAGACGGACACTTTCAGGAAGATCAACAGGATCGGTTTCTTCTCCGGATAGGTGAATTCGTAGCGGGTGATTTCGACCCCCGGTTCGGCTTCGATGCCGAGTTCTTCATAAAGTTCACGCGTCAGCGCAGCTTCGGGTGATTCCCCCGCCTCCAGTTTCCCCCCTGGAAATTCCCACTTCAGTGGATGAGGCTGATCTTCACGCCGCTGACAGATTAGGATTTTGCCGTCCTTTTCCAGAATCCCGGCAACCACGTTAGTCATAAACTGGAGGATATCTAATGAGTCCGCAGTTGATCGAGCATTTCAGCAATCCACGCAATGTCGGTGAACTCCCTGCCCCGGCGATTACCGTAGAAGTGACGAACCCCATCTGCGGGGATATACTTCGTTTGTCCGCCCTGATCGAAGCGGGGACCGTGGTAAAAACGGGTTTCAAAGTCAGGGGTTGCACTGCTTCCATTGCGTCCGGATCGGCCCTCACCGAACTGATTTCGGGCCGCGCTCTGGCTGCACTGAATACCCTCAAAGCTGCGGATATCGACGAGGCCGTAGGCGGTCTGTCAAACGAATCGAAACACGCGGCAGCGCTTTGCTATGACGCGGTCCGCGCGTTACTTGCAAAGTTCCCGGTGTAGCGCATCAAGCGCCATCTGGGCTGCGAAAGCGCGCACGCGAACACGGTCTCCGGAAGGCCAGCGGCGTTCCAGAGTCGTGGTACCAGTGGGTCCGCTGACGCCCACGATGATGGTGCCAACAGGGGCTTCTTCGCCATCCGTTGTGGGGCCGGCGTTACCCGTTACCGAGACAGCCCAGGTGGCTCCGGTGCGTTCCCGTGCGCCGTTAGCCATGGCTTCGGCGGTTTCTTTACTGACCGCCCCAAACTGCCTAAGCGTCGCTTCCGGGACACCCAAAAACTCAGTCTTCATACGGTGGTTATAGGTCAAAAAACCACCCCAAAACCAGGCTGACGCACCCGGTACGCTGGAAATTCGTTCCCCCAGCCCGCCCCCGGTGGCGCTTTCCGCAACAACCAAACTCGAGTTCGTCGCTTTAAGCTTCTGGCCGATCACGGCTTCGAGCGGATCGCCATTGCGGGAATAAATTCGGTCGCCCACCAGAGCTTCAATCTGGCCTCCGACATCCGCGAGCAGCGCAATCGCTTCGGCCTCTGTATCGCAGCGGACGCGCAGGTGAACCTGCATATCGGCATTGTGCGCAAGGATCGTCGTGACCGGGTTTTCGTAGCGTGTGTAAACCGGAGCAATACGCTGATCAAGGTCCGATTCCGACATCCCGGAGATACGCAGTTCCAGCGTCCGGATCACCGAATACGGCACCAGCTTGACTAACCGCGGCAGGCACTCGCGGGTGAACATCGATTTCAGTTCGTGGGGCGGACCGGGGAGAATAGCCACTACGGCAGACCCGGTATCGATCCACTGACCGGGCGCCGTGCCGCGATCATTGGAGAGCACTTCCGCACCTTCAATCACCATGCCCTGGCGGCGGTTGATCTCAGGCATCACACGGTTCATCTGGCGGAAGCGTTGTTCAATGGCATCGCTGATCGCCGGGTCCAGTTTCTGTTCGCGGCCAAGTGCCATCGCGACAGCATCGCGGGTCAGATCATCTTCAGTGGGACCAAGGCCACCCGAGATAAAAACGAATTGGGAAGTAACCAGCGCCCGCAGAATTTCCCCTGCGATTCGGTTACGGTCATCGCCCACAACATGTTTCGCCACCACTTCCACGCCGAGGTTGTTCAGGTGTTCTGTGAGAAACAGTGAATTGGTATCGACGCGCTTGTGCGTCAACATCTCCGAACCTACGGCTATGATCTCGGCGTTCACTTGAATTGAGCCCCGCGGATGCCTACATCGACGCGGAAGATGGCGTTCGTCGTGGAAACAATCATGGCGCGACCCGGCGAGAAGGTCAGGCCGACAATACCGGGCCCGGAAACAACATGATCAATGGTGCGGTCCGGCTTGATGCGGACCACGCCTTTGCGGCCCATGTAAGACGCGGCGCAATAGAGGTTGTCATCTGCGTCGAAAGCCATACCCTGGGGTCGACCCACGCCACGGTAGAACACCTCCACATCGCCCGAGTGATTCACCCGGTAAATGCTGTCGAAACTCGACGTGGTGGGGCCGGTGACGTAGAGGTGCTGGTCGGGGCCCCAAGCCAGATGATAAGCCGAGATGGAAGGCTCCATGGTGGCGTAGACGAAAATCTGCCGGGTGGGGCTGATCTTGAAAATGGTGCCGCTGCGGTCTCCCACGTAGAGGTTGTTCTCTTCGTCAAAAGCAAGGCCCGTGGCGACGCCCATGCCTTCCACGAAAATGGACATGTTGCCATTGGGCGTAACCTGGTAAACCATGCCGTCAAACCGGCTGGAAATATAGATGAGGCCATCGCGGCCTACGGCGATTGCGGTCGCGTTCATCATGTCGTTGACGAACGGCGTCATGCGGAAATTGAGGTCAATGCGATAAACGGCAACCGGCACTTTCTGGCCGCGCGGACCACTGAACGTGGTGTAAATATTGCCGGAATGATCAACGGCGGGGCTGGTCACCGGGTGCAGGTTTTCCGCGATCTGGATGCCGATGTCGCAGGTCCAGGCTTCGCTCGCCTCGCTGCCGCTGCCGACCACAAGACCACCGGCGGATGCGCCTTCCGGCACCTTCACGATGACAAGGGAATTCGAGCCGATGACTACAGGCGCGGGAACCTCGCCAATAGTGACTTCGGTATGATCCTTCGGGGCCAAACGTTCGCCGCGAATGGCCAGTTCACCACCGGTGATTGCCGCCTCGGGGTGAACATCGGAAATCAGGGGTTTCGTTGCGGAGTTCCTGCGTATCGCCATCGTTAATGATTGAACCATCCCACGAAAAATAAGACAAGTGCGCCGTAGACTCCGGCCATCATGTCGTCTAGAACTATGCCCGTGCCGCCCGGCAGACGTTCCAGCCTGCGGATGGGAAACGGCTTCCAGATATCAAAAAGCCGGAAGAGCCCGAAGGCCAGAGTGAAAGTAAGCCAGTCGAGGTGCCTGGCGCCGACAAGCGTGAGCCACTGGCCCAGAACTTCGTCAATTACGACGAGTTGCGGGTCTTTTTTGCCGGATTCGCGGGCCACGATGGTGGAAGCCTGAATCGCCGGGTAGAGAAACACCAGCGAGAGGACCAGGAAATGAAGGTTGCCCCAGCCGGCGAAAAACGATAGGGGTCCGGCGACGACCAGACCGCCGAGTGCTCCCATCGTGCCCGGGGCGAATTTCGAGTAACCGCAGCCGAACCAGGTGGCGAGAAGCCAGGCCCAGTTAGTCTTCTTCATCGCTCGCCCGGTCCATCAAATGGTGCGCGGGCGTCGAGATGACGTACTTTTCCATGGCCCAGTTGCCAAGGTCCACCGTTTTGCAGCGGGCGCTGCAGAAGGGCGAATCCGGGTCTGTAAGTTTGACGGGTTTTTTGCAAATGGGACACTGCATGGGAATGTATTTTACCGGGCCGGGAGCAGGCTGGGGACGCTAATATTGATGAGATTCATGGGCGCGGATCGCAAATCGACTCGCAAATCATCTTCTGCACCGGGCAACAGGGTGCCGATCAGATCGTAATCATGCGCTTCGGTGATGCGCAGGGTCCGCATCTGGCCGGCGGCTGGTTCCGCACCTTCAAAATCGTTCACTAAAACGGTACCGTCAATTTCCGGGGCCTGAGTCGACATGCGAGCGCTCCAGAGCAGGTCTGTATCGGCGGACAAGCCTTCAACGAGAACCTGAACCTCTTGCCCGACCAGGCTCTTGTTCTTCTTGCGCGAGATTTTACGCTGCAGCGCCATGAGGCTGCGCTTGCGGCGTTCGATGGTGCGGCCATCAACCTTGCCATCGAGCGCGTGGCTGCCGCTGGTGTCTTCATCGGAATAAGAGAAAACGCCCATGCGGTCAAACTGCGCGGCTTCCACGAACTGACGCAGGGTTTCAAAATCTGCTTCCGTTTCGCCGGGGAAACCCGCGATAAAGCTGGTGCGAATGGCCACGCCGGGGATGGTCTTGCGGATCCGCTCAATGAGCTTGAGAAAAATATCACCCGACGCCCCGCGCTTCATACGCTTGAGTACCGGCGCACTGGCATGTTGCAGCGGCATGTCGATGTATTTCACGAGCGAGGCGTGTTCGGCTAGGGTATCGAGCAGTTTCTGGGTTACGCGGTTCGGATAGGCGTAGAGAAAACGAACCCATTTGGGCTGCGGGGTTTCGATTTGCGCCAGGCGTCCGAGCAGTACGGCCAAGCCGTCTTTCAGACCGAAATCCTCGCCATAGCAGGTAGTATCCTGCCCGATGAGATTGATTTCGCGCACACCCTGGCTGAAGAGCCGGGTGGCTTCAGAGATTACGGATTCGAAACGGCGGCTGCGGAATTTACCGCGGTATTGAGGGATAACGCAGAAGGTGCAGGGGTGGTCGCAGCCTTCGGCAATCTTCATGTAAGCGAAGTGGCGCGGTGTGGTGAGGACGCGCGGGGTGAGGTCGTGATAGAGGTAGAGGCCTGGGTCGTTGGCTGGGGCGGGGTCGTCGATGCCTTCGCAGATGGCTACGACCCGGTCGAGTTCGTTGGTGCCGATGAGGGCATCCACCTCTGGCATGTCTTTCTTGATGTCGCCACGGTAGCGTTCCACCAGACAACCGGCAACGACAAGGCGTTTGGCCCTGCCGATTTTCTTGTATTCCGCCATTTCGAGAATGGTGTCTACGGATTCCTTTTTGGCCGGGTCAATGAAGCTGCAGGTATTGACGACGATGACGTCGGCCTGATCGGGATGCGGAGTGAGTTCGTGACCGCGGGCGGCGAGCTGGCCCATCATGACTTCGCTGTCAACGAGGTTTTTGGGGCAGCCGAGACTGATGAAACCGACTTTCATTGGATTGTTGGGGTGACTAATTATTGGGGTGACTATTGGAGAGAGTAACTTTCATGATACCAGCGTCAAGCCGTGCATCTGGCGTTTTGGATGGCATTTTGGACATAGTTTTCCCGCGCGTTCTTCCATGATCACGTCGCTGGCGGCTGGCAAGACAAGCCATAGTGGGTTGCCTTACCAGCCACCGGCTGGATTGAATCGCACCATATCTGCGGGAGTATTAGGGTGCTGGAGGGCGACCCGTGCTCAAACACGCATGATGCTTTTTGATTCTCTGGAGTCCGGTGATCAGGGTTTGCCTGAATTGCGGAGTGATGAAACCCGGGTTCCACGGTCTCCCGACGGGTGAGAAGCCCGAGGGAGTCCAGTGCCACCGTAGTGCGACGTTCGCTGGCCAGCGAGAA
>JANYDS010000001.1 GCA_025363475.1 Terriglobia bacterium | reverse complement strand
GTGTTGACGCTGGGACCGCTGCTGGGCGGCTGGCTAGCGATGACGACAGGATACACAGGATTGTTTATCACCGCGCTTGTCTTTGCTGCCGTCGGTGGTGTGTTGATGGCGTTGTGGGTACGCGCGCCGCCGAGCTTTTCTTTGTCGACGTCCTCATGCGTGACCGTCTTGATCACATCTGGACCCGTCACAAACATGTGCGACGTATTTTCCACCATAAAGATGAAATCGGTGAGCGCCGGCGAGTACACTGCGCCGCCCGCGCAGGGTCCCATGATGGCGGAGATCTGCGGAATGACGCCGCTTGAAATGGTGTTGCGGAGGAAGATATCGGCATAGCCGCCGAGGGAGACGACGCCTTCCTGAATGCGTGCGCCGCCGCCGTCGTTGAGGCCTATGAAGGGGACACCGGTTTTGAGGGCGAGGTCCATAACCTTGCAGATTTTCTGCGCGTTGGTTTCGGACATGGAGCCGCCGAAGACGGTGAAGTCCTGGGCGAAGACACAGGCGGGGCGACCGTTGATGAGGCCGCAACCGGTGATGACGCCGTCGCCGGGGATGGTTTGCTGGTCCATGCCGAAGTCGCGGCAGCGGTGCTGGACTAGTTTGTCGATTTCCTCAAAGGTATTTTCGTCAAGCAGGAGTTCGATGCGTTCGCGGGCGGCGAGTTTACCTTCGCGGTGCTGGCGTTCGCGACGTTCGGGGCCTCCACCTGCTTCGGCGGCAGTGTGGCGGCGGCGTAGTTCTTCAAGGCGATTCATTCGTGTTTCAGGATATCGCTTACGCGACCTTGTAAACGACCGGGCCGAGAACGGCCGGGGCGTTTTCGCCGCAGCAGCGTTTATATTTCTGGCCCGAGCCGCAGGGGCAGAGGGCATTGCGGGCGGTCTGCTTTAATGCCGAAATGGGTTTTGCAGAACGAACCCATTCGGCCTTTGAGATCTTCTTTTCGCTGTCGTCTTTATGGAGGGCGGTGAAGGCGAGCAGTTCACGCTTTACCGGGTCCAAAGTGAGGACGCCATCAAGACTGGGCAGTATCTCGCGGACGGAGGCCATGCCGAGGAATGAGCGGTCGGCGTCGAGGGGGAAGTATTCGTTCTGGAACTGGCGTTCGGTCTGGAGGCGTTTGAGTTCGAGGAGATTGCGGGTGAAGTGTCGCTGGGCCTGGTTGCGGGCGCGGTCCACGGAATTCTGGATGGGAAGGGTGGCGATGTTCTCCATGGGGTCGAGGGCGGTGTCCATGTCATCGGCGAGGTTGGCTTCGACGAGGCTGCAACGGCGGAGACGCCAGGCGGCCTGGATGATTTCTTCGGTGAGAATTTGTTCGACTGGACCGGCGGGGACTAGTTGGGTCTGGAATGCGTCATTGAAGGCCTGCCAGATTAAGTATTCGCCGGGACGGACGAAGTTGGCTGGTGAGGCGAAGAGGCCGCAGGTGGTAGAGTTTTGGGCGGATTGGTGTTTGCCTTCGGGGGAGGTGGGTCCTGTGGAGGCTTGGGCGTTGGCGCGATTGGCTTGGAACTGGATTTCTGAGAGGGGCATTGATTTCTCCGGTTCAGATGTAGCATGGCGATGGTGAATTTTGGGTGGTGGATGGGGCGGGGATTGGGGTTAAGTGTTTTGTTTGCCGTCTTGAAATTATTTTTGGCTGTTGGTGACGGACCCGGATCAAATTGGTATTTGGGGCGATAGCATCTATTGAGAACAGTTAAGAGTTTTGCTATTCTCGCCAGTGAATGGACCGCGAGATGCCAGAAGTTGCGGACCGCTTCTTCGGAGCAGTTGAAGAGGCCATGAGCCAACTCGTCCTGATGCCTGAAATGGGCGCTCCCAGACACTTCGACGATGCGGTGCTGGCAAGGTTGCGGGCCTGGCCCGTGCCCGGTTTTGAACACATCCGTTTGTTCTACCTGGTGTTCCTGGGGAGAATGACTAAGGTCAAAATCTGTCAGTAGAGCAGGACAATAAGCGATGGATTGAGGTCCACGACTTATTGTCCCCTCGTCGAACCGGACGTGCGGATTTCCCGCATCCGGCTCTCGTGAAAACCTTAGCCAGAAGCTCTCGCCCGGGGTTTGATTTTCAGAAACTCAAGGCCCAGCCGTTGGAGATGAGCAGAGTACGTCACCCCTTCCGGCGGTCGGTACGCGCGTTGGCTGCGCTGGTGCTTCAGATGATGCACCAACCGCGTGCCAAGATGCCAGTTGATATCCCGGTACGCCTCAAGCGGATAGCCCTGCGAAAAATAGTTTGCCCAGCCTTTCAGTTGCCGGTTCAATCGTCCCAGCAGGGTCGGTAACCCGACAGCAAACGGATCTACGTCAGCGGCAAGAACCCGCAAGGCGATGATCCGCCGCGCGCACTGTTTTCTCTCTCCGTAACCGGCGGCGATCCGGACTTCGTTATGCCGCTGGCCATCAGGCTGAATGGCCTCTCGCCGCGCGGAGTGCGCGACATCTCGCGCGACGGCAAAGTTCTGGCGGCGCAGACGAGCGAAAAGGATGGTACTTTTTCCATCTCCATTTCCTGTCCTATCGGCTCGCCCCTCAATCGTTATCCTTCGGTGCCCTTCGAATCTAAGCAGGCCGAAGCGGAAACGGTGCTCCATCTGAATTTTTCGCCGACGAGCAAGGCCGCGGCGCGGCTTCAGACCTCTTCAATATTTTTGGAGCGGACCTCCAATATGTCGATTAACGCTGGCTTGCCCAGCACACCAGATGCAACCGACAGAACCAGTTCCACGAGTTCTTCCTGGCCGAAAAGTGGCTCCCAATTGTTCATGAGCAAAAATGTGATTACCGCGTTTGCACCCACCCGTTTGTTCCCGTCAATGAACGCGTGGTCCCCTTTTGCCCCCATTTGCCCCTACCGAAGCCTTTGCCGCCGGTGGATAGTGGATAAGACCGCAGCCTACCGACGCATGATGAAGTCCCGAACAACTTTATTACCGGGTCCGGCCTCAACTTCCGGACCAATCGGTAAGAACGACCGCCCGGCCATCTCTCTCTGCGTCCCAAACCCCGATAAAATCGCACTTTCCGCTCTGGCACCCGGCTTGCAAAGTAGTAGCGCCGAGGGCTATTTTATGAATACTTCAAACGAATCAGAAACAAACGGAGCATATAAACCCGGAAGGTCAGTGCTGCTTCCCATTCTCGGTATCGGCGTCCTCGCGCTGGCCGGAGCTGCGTTTTATCAGGGAAATCACACGGAGGAGTTGCGCCAGCAGATTGCCACGATGCAAAAAGACAACGTCGCCCTGCGTTCGCAACTGTCGACGGTGAGCACTGAGCTTTCGGGAGAATTGAAGGCGGTAAAAGACAATGTCGTGGCCTCGACTGGCCAGACAAACGCCAGCGTGGACAAGATGCGTCTGGCTGCAACACGGCATGCCGATGTTCTCGCCGGCCGCCTGGGCAAACAGCAGAAGGAACAGAATCAGCGACTGACGGAAGAACTCGGTCAGGTAAAGGAATCCACTACCGTTGCATCGAACCGCCTGGACAGCATCTCAACGGAATTCGGGTCTGCCCGGTCTGACATTGATGCCACAAAAACAGGCCTCGAAAGCGCTAAGAACGAAATCTCTGACACGAAATCTGACCTGCAGCGCGTTCGCGGCGACATGGGCCTGATGAGCGGTCTGATCGCGACCAGTTCCACTGAAATACAGCAACTACGCGCACTGGGCGACCGTAATATCTATGAGTTCACTTTGAATAAGTCCGCCGGAATGCAGAAAGTTGGCGACATTCAAATTGCACTGAACAAGGCCGACCCAAAACATAACCGTTTCACACTGAATTTGCTGTCGAACGACAAGCTGGTGCAGAAGCGCGACAAGAATATTAATGAACCTGTGCAGTTCTATACACCGAACGCGCGGCAGGTTTACGAAATTGTGGTCAACGAAGTCAGCAAGGACAAAGTAAGAGGCTATCTGGCGACACCGAAAGTGACTCTTTCCAGCCAACAGGTCCCGCCTGGAAAGAGAAACTCAATATAGAAAAGCCAGCTGCAATGACCAGCCCAACCGCTGGTCATTGCAGCAAGGTTTTAAGTAAGTCCTGCCCCAGTAAATCAGCCCTCCGTGCCAATTGAAGAGCGGTGCTGATGTTTTTCAATTTTTCCGCTTCTGCTTGCTCAATAAAGATCCGGATGCGCTCCACACTGTCATGCTGCGCAAGTGTAATCTGACGCCCGGATACACGGCTCAGGGCTGCACGCGCACGCTGAAGGCTTGCGGTAAGTTCAGCCTCTGCTTCTCGCCGCCGAACGGGCGTAAGCACCTCACCTAATTGCGGACCCGACAGGCTGGGGGCAGCCGGCGGAATCAGAATAACCGGGCTCGGTGGCGGAACAACAACTACAGGTGGTCTCGGCGCGGGCTTGCGGACCGTACGCGGCGGGACGGGAACCGCGACTGGTGCCGGCGGCGGAATCGGCTCCTGGCTCGGCACCGTGACTAAGACCGGAACAGGCGGAATCGCAACAGGCACGGGTACAGTCGCCTTGCGACCGCCCGGCCAGCAACCGCTAGTCATCAGGCTCAGCGAGATAACCAGGCAGATTCCGGCGGCTCTCATGCGATGACCGTCATCTCGTTGAGCGGCAGCTTCATCACGAACTCTGTACCTTTTCCGGTTTCACTCTTCACCTCTATTGTGCCTCCATGAAGCTGGACGGCACGAAAAGTCATGGCGAGGCCGATCCCGCTGCCCTTCGGCTTGGTGGTGAAGTACAACTGGAATATTTTGGCCTGCTGGTCGGGTGTCATGCCGGAACCGGTATCGGCGATTCGGATGAGGCAGAACTCGCCGGCGTTTTCGACAGTGAGAGTGAGTTTTCCGCCCGCTTCCATCGCCTCAATTGAGTTGACCGCGAGGTTGAGCAGCGCCTGTCGCAGCAGTCCGCAATCGCCTTTCAGAATGACGGGTTGCAGCGGCGCGGCGAAGTCTATGGTGATGCTTCGCTGTTCGGCTTCCGGCCCGAGAAAATCTGAAATACCGGCAACCAGCTGGCCGATGTCCGTATCTTCGAAAGAGAGATTCAACGGCCTGTTGAAATCGAGAAAGGTACGCACCACACGGTCGAGACGAGTTACTTCTTCACTGAGAATGGCGATTTCAGGCTCGGCATCGGGAGAGTTTCCGGCAATGCGGGACCGCAGAAGTTCGAGGCGCAGAGTAATCGAGTTCAGCGGATTTTTGATTTCATGCGCCACCCTTTCGGTAAGGCTGTTGATGGCAGTGAGCCGACGGGCAACTGCAATTTGACCTTCCAGTTGCCTGCGGGTTCCGGCATCGAGTTTTTCCAAAGCATGGTCGAGATTCGTCCGCAGTTCAACGGCATCCTGGCGGGCGCCATAAAAACGTTCCCCGAGCAGGCTGAGTTTGCCTTCCACCGCGGCCAGCTCACGGGCGGCGTCGAGCTTGTCGTGCTTACTATCACCGTCAATGCCGTTAACTATGTCGTCAATCAAATGACCGATGCGGGCCAGCGGACGCAGGGCAAGACTCGCAGACCACCAGGCCAGCAGAAAAGCCAGCGTGAGTGCAACCCCCGACGCCAGGCCGAGACTGCGCAGGCCAGGCAGCGTGGCTGCGCGCAGCAGCACCGGAGACACCAGCGTCTGAATTTCCAGAACCGGTGTTTTTTGCCCTTCAATTCCCAGTGGCACACGCGTCTCGTAATCATCACTTTCTGAGAGGATGGCGAGGATTCGGCGAATCGGAGAGGCGGTCCGCAGGGCGCGCAAGTCTTCCCGCCTGGCCATGGGAGTACCCGGCCTGCGGGGATTTGAGGAGGCAAGAATGATGCCAGGTTCACCCGCAACATCAATCTCAACAATCGAGCGTGACTGCGCCATACTTTGTTCCAGCAGGGCAGCCAAATCCTTGTCGTCTGTGATCCTCTGGTTCCATATCTGTTTGGTTTCGAGAACGCCTGCGCCGGCAGGCACGGGTGCCAGACGCCGCATAATCACAGATTGAATTTGCCGGCCCGCCATCTCTGAACTGCCGAGCGCCGAATCGAGTGACGCCATGACCAGACTGTTGATGTTGAGCGCAATCAGGGTCAGGGCAACAATCGCCACCATGGCTACGGTAAGGGCCAGCAGCCTGGTGCGCAGCGTCATTCAGCCGAACCGTATTCCCGCAATTTGTTGAAAAGAGTCTTCGGACTGATGCCGAGAAGTTCAGCCGCGCGCGTGCGGTTGCCGGCCGTGTGTTTCAGCGTGAGTTCAATGAGCGCCTTCTCGGCATCAGCAATCGTCATGCCTGGCTCCAGCCCCGCCTCCAGCGCGTGTGCCGCACCCGCCGGCAACGGCACTTCAGGCCGTCCGGCAAACCCGCGGGGAAGATGCGCGGGCTGGATACTGCCTTCACCGGCGAGAATCACTGCCCGCTCAATCACATTGCGCAACTCTCTCACATTGCCTGGCCAGTCGTATCTTTCCAGTAACTCCAGCATCTCGCGCGAAATCTCTGCAATCCGGCAACCATGTTTACGATTGAGCGCCGCCAGCTGTCCCTGCGCAAGATTGCGGATATCTTCACGCCGGTCGCGCAACGCGGGCAAATTCACTTCAAATACAGCGAGGCGGAAATAGAGATCTTCGCGAAACGTGCCTTTGCCGATGGCTGTCCGCAGGTCCCGGTTGGTAGCGGCCAAAACTCGTACATCGAGCGTGATCTCACGCACTGAACCCAGCCGCCTGACCTTACCCTCTTCCAGCACACGCAGCAGCGTCGCCTGCGTGTTTAGCGGCATATCGCCGATTTCATCCAGCAACAACGTGCCACCGCTGGCCAGTTCGAAGCAGCCGGCGCGTTTTTCCACCGCTCCCGTAAAAGCACCCTTTTCATGCCCGAACAATTCGCTCTCAATGAGCGACTCTGGCATCGCTGCGCAGTTGATGGCAAAGAACGGCCCGTTGCGCCGCCGGCTGAGCTGATGGATGGTGCGTGCCGCCAGTTCCTTGCCGGTGCCACTCTCGCCGGTTATGAGTACCGTAGCGGTGGTTGGCGAAACCTGCTGGAGCAGATAGAAAACCTCGCGCATGGCGGGTGAATCACCGGTGAGTTCGCCCAGTGCCCCCCGTGATGCCAGTTCGCGCTCCAGAAGAACTGCATGAGTGGCAAGACGCTGTTTCTCTATCGCTCGCGCCAGAATCATTTGCAGCGCCGGCGTGTGTACCGGTTTTTCCAGATACCAGAAAGCACCCAGCTGGTGTACCGTTTCCAGCGCGGTTTCCAGATTGCCAAAACCGGTAAGAACAATGGCCAGCGGAGGTGACGGCAGTTTCTGCAGTTCTTCCAGCAGACCTTTGCCATCGAGTCCCGGCATATTCAAATCGGTGACCACAACGTCAGCCGCGAATGAAGTCAGTACCGCCAGAGCTTCGGTGCCATTGGCGGCAGTCTTCACCTCATAGCCCCAGCGGCTGATGATGCCCGCCAGCGCGGTCCTTTGATTCAGTTCATCGTCAACAACAATGACGCGGTCAGGGTTCTTGTCCATAGGGGATTGTCACGGTCGGGAGCATCTTCAGCATACATACGCCATAACGGACCTGGCTGCAGGCAAGTTTTACCGGTGAGAAGCAACTGCGGCGGGGCAAATGAATGAAAACACAAGCACACTGCCGATGGCTGGTGAATTGCCTTAGCAGAAGTGGAGGAATCGGACAACCTATGTACCTTTTCACAGCGAAAACCGAACAGGCAACAGCGGGCCGGAAGTGGAAGAACGTCTTTTCCGCGTGCCTGCTGCCTTTGCTGGCAGTAACCGGCCTTCAGGCCCAGACAGTCAGTGTAATCAATGCCGCATCATTTTCGGCAGTGGTCGCACCAGGGAGTATTGTTACCATCTTCGGTCCCAATCTGACCACCACCACGGCTGCTGCCGCCGATGCATCAAAACCGCCACTCAGCCTGGGCGCGACAACAGTAACTGTCGGGGGAGCTGCGGCAAACCTGTTTTACGTTTCGCCGAATCAGATCAATGCTGTCCTCTCAGCTTCGACTGCGGCCGGCACAGATGCGGTTGTGGTGACGTCGCCTGGGGGAGTTAGTACAGGTACTGCAATTGTGAGCGCGACTGCAGCCCCCGGCTTGTTCTCACTAACGGGCACGGGAACCCATGATGGCGCAATTATTGATGCCATCACAGGGCGAATTGGAGCGTTCAGCGTCACGAGCAAGACATCTGCAACCTATCTGTCGCTATTTCTGACAGGAGCGAATTTTACAACTCCGCCGTCGGTTCTAATTGGCGGGCTTGACGCGAACGTGACTTATGCGGGTCCGTCGCCTTGTTGCGCGGGTCTGCAGCAGATGAACGTAACGATGCCTGCTTCCCTGGCTGGTGCGGGGCGCGTACCCGTAGTAGTCAAGGCTGGCGGACAAATCAGCAATGTGGTTGAGATTGTGATTTTGCCGAACAAGGGCGAAGGTCAGTTCGACTCCGATGACGATAACCAGACGCGCAACCGTGAACTCTCGGCGGTGGCAACGATTCCGGGAACAAGTCTGGCCCTGGTGGCGGACGAAAATGATGATGTCATTCGCGTGATTGATATTGCGTCCAAGAAAGTTTTGCGCACAATCGCCCTCGCAGAGCATGCCGAGGCTGCCGCAATTGCAGTGAATGCAGCCGGCACTTTTGCCTATGTGACGGAGCGCAGCCGAGGCCGGGTTGCTGTAATTGACCTCAAGACTTTCAACGTTAAAACGGAAGTAGCAGTGGGCAACGGTCCATTAGCTATTGCTCTTTCCGGCAGCAAAGCAGCAGTCGTGAATGGAGACGCCAACAGTGTCACCATTTTCGACACCACTACGCTTGCGGTCACTTCTACTGTTGCGGTGGGTTCTGGCGCACGCAGCGTTACGGCTGATGCTCTGGAACATGCCTGGGTAACGAATCAGAATGACGGCACCATTAGTGCCCTCAATCTGACGACAGGCACGGTGACTGGCACTCTCACCCTGGCGGCGGGCACACGGCCTGGAGCGATTCAGCTTGTTGGCACTACCGGCTTCGCGGTTGTTGCGGATCCCGCCACCTCTGCCAGCGGGACCGTGCTCGTGGTCAATCTGACCAACGGCGCAACCACTGTGTTCAATGTGAACCCAGCCCGCACGGGAGGCTCGGGCGATCTTGTGGTTGTTGGCAACACTGCCTACATTGCCAACCAGACAGGCGGGAGCATCTCCATACTTCCCCTGACTATCGCGGGCGGAGTGGTCACCGGGACTGTTACGACGGTAAAGATCAATTCCGGAATGCGATCACTGGCGTTCGACGCCAAGGACAATTTGATCCTGGCGGTGCATGAAAGCGCGGGCAATATCGTGCTTTTCAGCGTGGTTTCAAACACCGTAACGGGTACCATCAAAGCTGTTTCTTCGGAGTCAGGCAAGGATGGCAACGATCATTCCGACCACGACGGCGCGCCTAATTCACCCGGCCTGTTTGTGATGACGCCTGGCACGGGACGCCTGAACTCGACGATTACTCTCACCATCATCGGTGTCAATCTGCAGAGTGCTACGGCTGTTAACTTTGTGCTGCCAGCGGGGAACGTTGCCGACAGCACAATCGTCGCTTCCGGCCTGGTTGTGAATGCGACCGGGACTCAGCTTACCGCGACAGTGAAAATTGCCGCGACAGCCAAACCCGGCGTCCGTTTCGTCCGGGTTATGACGCCAAACGGTACAACTTCAGCGGAAGCTTCCGCTGCGAACTTTACCGTTTTGCCGTAGACCGCGCGGGATCCGAAGGGTAGAGGCTGCTTGCAAGAGAAGCCCTCTTCCCTTCGGGACCCGGTAGTTTCAAATCACTTACCGTCGGGAGTAAATGCCAGCAGCACATTACCGGGCAAGCCGCCAAACCGCGGATAGCCCGAGTTGACGAACACCATGCCATTTACGATCACCGGACCCGCGCCATCCAGCGCTCCGCCCTTACCTTTCACACCATTCACCGTCTTAAAATCCTTCACGGTATCGAAATCCCAGAGCACTTTGCCATCTTCCGCCGCATAGGCGCGAATATGGCCATCAAGCGAACCGGAGAAAACCGCTCCCGGAATTGTAGTCAAAGCGGCAGACTGCGCGGGACTACAGCCAGGCGTAGTGCATTTTTCTGCCGGAACGAACCAGGTTTTGGAACCATCGGCAATCTTCATCGCGGTCAGACCGCCACCGACTGAAGTGTCAAAGATGCGAATGGGCTGGCCACCCGGCCCGGTGCCGCGTGTGGTGCCGCGATCAGAAACCGCCGCATAAATATTCTGCCCGTCGCTTGAAGTGCCCCACTGTACACCACCCTGGGAACTGCCCTTGCCCACTCTCACGGTCCACACCAGTTCGCCCTTCTTATCGGGATCGAACGCATACACCAGACCGGACTTCTGACCGGCCACCAGCAGATCATGCCCCTGCGGATTTTTCACCATCATCGGAGCCGATCCGAAATCGAAATCCGGACCTTTTTCAGAGGGGGAAACATCGCCCTCCGTCACCTGTTTCGACCAGGCAATTTTGCCCGTCGCCATGTCAATCGCAACCAGCGCATCACTGGTCAGCGTGGCGGGGATTGAGAAATTGTCGCCCGTCGTGACGTAGATGAGCTTGCGTTTCAGATCAATCAGCGGTGCGGACCAGATGCTGGCGCCGGAGGGTCCCATCTTGATCTTGCCTGAATCCGATTTGCCGCTTTCTTTGGGTTCGTCCATCATGAAGGACTTCCAGACCTGCATGCCATCCTTAACCTGCAGCGCCACCAGGCTGCCGCGGAAGGTGCAGCACGTATAGTCGGGATTCGCCGAGCGGGTTTCTTCCCACGAAGCCACCGGGACATATACGATGCCGTCATGCGCAACGGGCGACCCGGTCAAACGCGCGGTGTCGTGCAACTCAATATGCTTCTTCCAGAGCAGTTTCCCGGTCTCTGCTTCCAGTGCATAGAACCAGCCGGTCTGGTCACCAAACAGCAGCGCATGCTGCTTGCCGTTCGGCACGGTAAGGATGGCTGAGCGCACCGGGCCAGCGGCCTGGTAAGTCCACTGCAAACAGCCGGTATCGGCGTGCATCGCGTGCACCATGCCACCGGCGCTGCCCACGAAGATTTGCCCGTCAAAGAAGGTGGGCGGAGCGAAGGCAGTTACATCGCCATCGAAGGCATAAGCCCATTTCAGTTTCAGGTTCTTCACCTGATCCACGGTTAGTCCGGCTACCGCGGCAGGCTGAAAGCGGGTGTTATCGCCGTTCGGGCTCCAGCCGTTCCAGACAAACTTCGCTTTATCATTGACGCGCACGCTGCGGTCGGAGCAAAAAGCCGAGGCCGGCGGCGGCGCATCGCCACCTTTGGTGCCGACAAAACCTGCCACAGCTTCGCGCTCTTCGCGACTCAGCGGGTAGGCGATACTCATCATCGCCCCGAAATCCATCGCCCGCATGATGCGGGTGGCCGGCATCATGCTCAATGCCGCGTGGGTGGGAATGCGTTCGTTCACCTGTTCATGGCAAACAGCGCAGCGTTTGGCATAGACCGCTTCACCGCTCACAGCCGCAACTGCCGACGCCGATCCGATCATCAAAATACCGGACAGACACAGTCCGAAGCGAATAATGTGCATGGCCGAAAAGATATCACAGGAGATGCTTCGGTCCAAGGATTGCTGTTTTGTAACCGTTACATATCCTGCCATCATTCAGCATATAAATATTTTGCTTGGCAACAACTACCACTTAGCTTAATGCCTTGATTGCAAGAAGTTAAATTACGGTGCTTTTTGATTGACACAGACATGACAAGGTTATAGATTTGTTTTAACGTCAGGGGCCGTAATTGAGTTTGATGCTCGCGCCTGTTCAGTCTCGTCTAAAGCATTTGAATAATTTCAAGGAGAAAGAATGACCAAAACCAGGTTAGCTTTGGTGTGTTTCACCGCTGCTATATCTGCTCTGCTGCCATCCATGGCGATTGCGCAGAGCACCATATCCGGTGTTGTAAAAGACTCATCGGGTGCAGTACTTGCAAGCGCAACAGTGGTTGCATCGAGCGATGTGCTGATTGAAAAAAGCCGTACCATGCAGACGAACGGTGAAGGCCGTTACATCATGCTTGATCTGCGGCCCGGCACCTATGTCGTCACGACAACCGCGCCGGGTTTCAGCACCTCGAAACAGACCATCGAAGTTCCCGCCAACGTCACAGTGACGGTGGATGCGGACCTCAAAGTCGGTTCCGTCGGCGAAACCGTTGAAGTAGAAGCACGCGTTGCCACAGTGGACGTCGAAAACGCCGCCCACCCGCAGACGCTCTCACGCCAGGAAATGGACGACCTTCCGTCGGGCCGCTATATGCAGTCCATCGGTTCCTACGTTCCCGGCGCGCATTTGAATCTGCCGGACATCGGCGGTTCGCAGCAGGTGGAACAGAACTACGTCTCGGTTCACGGCAATGGTTCCGTGAGCGACACTTACATGTTCGACGGCCTGATGATTAACACGACCTACGCGGACGGCCAGATCCAGCAGTATGTGGACAACGGTGCCGTGCAGGAAACCACTTATCAGACCAGCAACGTTACGGCTGAGGCCTCAGGCGGCGGAATGCTGACTAACCTCGTCCCGAAAGACGGCAGCAACGCGATGCACCTTGAGCTCTTTGCAGCAGGCAGCGGCGGCAGTGCCTTCTGGGAAGGCAACAACGTTGACACGAAACTCGGCCTGCGCGGTTTGAGCGGCCAGGCACGGACAACGAAAATTCAGGACTTTGATGCCTCATTCGGCGGACCCATCAAGAAAGATAAACTCTGGTACGTAATCACAGGCCGTCAGCAGGTGACCTTCACCCAGGCCGGCACATCGGTCTATCCGAATGGCGATCCTGGCATTGAGCACGCCTACCTTTGGAACGGGACTGCCCGTTTGACTTATCAGATGAACCAGAACAACAAGTTCAGCGCATTCTATGAGCGGAACTACAAGTTCAAGAATCCTGAGATCGGCTCCGGCACCATTCCGTACGATCCTTCGACCGCCGGCAACCAGCGCACGAAATGGCCGATGTATTACATCCTCCAGACCAAATGGACTGGCACACCATCGGCCAAGCTGGTCGCAACAGCGGGTATTTCGCTGAGCCACCTCGATTACAACGATTTGTACGTTGACACCGCAGTCGATGCCGTTCCCGGCACGGCGGACTTCTTCCAGCACACGACCCAGGTGGATTCCGGCCTGCAGCGCCGCTTTACGGTTGGCGCCCCGAACAGCTACTTCCAGACCACCCGTAACCTCTTCAACACCAATGCCACCTACGTCACGGGTTCGCACCAGATCAAGGCGGGCGCAACGTATAGTTTCGGCCCCGCTCACTTTGCTTCGCGCCAGAACGGTGACGCCGTGGAAAACTTCACCAACGGCATTCCGACGACGTTGACGGCATACAACACGCCGTTCTTCAACAGACCCAATCTGACCGGTGATCTGGGTATCTTCCTGCAGGACACCTGGAAGTTCAGACGCCTCTCCGTCACTGCCGGGCTGCGCTGGGAATACCTCGCGGCCGAAATCGGCGAAGAAGTCGCTCCGGCGGGTCGTTTTGCTCCGGCGCGCAGCGTACCCAAGATCGACTGCAACACGATCAAAGGCATGGGCTGCTGGAAAGACTGGGCACCCCGCATCGGCATCGTTTACGATGTGTTCGGCAACCACAGGACGGCGCTCAAGGCCGGCTTTGGTAAATACAATAGCCAGTACAGCACCGGCTTTACCGCAAACTTCAATCCCATGTCACAGACAGCACAGACCCAGTCTGTCTTCTGGAATTTCCCGGACCCCAAAGTGGCCGGTTCCATCTGCGCTCCAGTGACCTTCGGCACTGGCGCAAGTGCGATCATCGGTCCGAATCCGCTTTGCCATGCCGTCGGCGGTTTCGCACCGCAGGGCACGCCCAACGCCAGCGTTCCGCTGAATGGCCTCGGTGCCAGTTCAAATCCGAATTTTGGCGCGGCTGGCTCCGTGGTCAGCGACCTCGATCCCAACTGGCACCGCGATTACAACTATCAATACCAGGCGGGACTCCAGCAGGAAGTTTACAAGGGTGTAACTCTGAATCTGAACTGGTATCGCCGGTCCAGCTATCAGGCAAGCCTCCTGGTAAATCAGAACACCATTTCCAACTCAGTCTGGACGCCTTTTAGCATCAACAACCCGATCGACGGCACGCCGATCACAATCTTCAACCTGCCGTCTACACTCACATCGCTGCCGGTGGCTTCGCTCCACCAGACCAACGCACCGCAGAGCCTGCAGAGCAATACCTATACCGGGTATGAAGCTCAGGTTACGGCCCGCCTCGGCAAGGGTCGGTTCCTGTCCGCCGGCTGGACGATGGATCGCCAGCTTGACCGCAACTGCGCGGAAAACGTGACCATCTCCAAATCGCTGCCGGATCCGAATACGCTTCGGTACTGCGATACCTTTGGTGACTCAAGCCTGACCGCCTTCGGTCAGAACGTGGCCTCGCTGGGTACCCTTAGCCCCCCTTGGGCTCATGCCTTCACGGTGCAGGGTTCGATGCCGCTCAAGTGGGGTTTCGTGGGCAGCGTCTCATTCCTGAGCAATCAATATCAGGGCGGCTTTACGGGCGGCGCAGGTTCTGCCACGCTCAACAACGGCTATCTGGCGCGCACGCTTACGATCGTGTCGCCGGCCACCTCCGTGTATCCCGCCAATTGCGTAGGCTGTGCGCCTTACCCCGGTTCGGCAGCAGCTTGCCCGACGAAGGCGACCACACCCTATCCGGCAACGGCCGGTTGTGCGATCGATCCTTTTTACAGCACACTGCAGGGTGGCGAAACGCTCAACCTTGTGGCTCCGGGCGCGGTTCGTACGGACCGCCTCAATCAGTTTGACATCAGCATCAAGCGGACGTTCAAGTTCAAAGAACGGTACCGTGTGGAACCGACCATTCAGTTCTTCAACCTGCTGAATGTCAACTCCATCGTCAACCAGGGAACCACGGTTGCCGCGTCATACAGTGCAACCTCGGCTGGTGTGGCGCCGTACCTTGATTCGTCGAAGTGCGGGGGAGTCAGTGCAGCAGGGTCCGCAGTTTGCGGCCTCGGCGGTACGGCTTCCACCATCACCAATCCGCGTCTGATGCGGCTCGCGCTGATCTTCAAGTTCTAAAGACTGAAGAGACAGCGTTTTACTCACCAAAAGGGGCAGGCTGAAAAGCCTGCCCCTTTTTTTCATTTGGGTGAAATAGCGCGGCGGCTGCACTTAGCTGCGCTGTTTCGCCATGCAGCCGGAATGCGGCCAAGCCCGAAGCCGCTGTAAAATAACAACATCACTGTGGCGTTTCAATTGCTTGGAGCCAACTTATGAATCCGCCAGCAACAGACCGCGTGATCCCGCCACGCCGTTTCCGCGAACTGCTGGACGCAGCGCCCGACGCGATCATTGAGGTGGATGAGCAGGGTCATATCCTGCTGATGAACGCCGCCACCGAGACTATTTTCGGTTATAGCCGGGCCGAACTGGTGGGCCAGCCCGTGGAAATTCTGGTACCCGAATCTGTCCGCGGCAGTCATGTGGCCAAGCGTGCTGGTTACTGGGGCAATCCACATTCCCGCCCCATGGGCCAAGGCCTGACGCTCTATGGCATGCGCAAGGATGGCAACCGGTTTCCGGTTGAAATCAGCCTCAGCCCCGTGCACACCGAAGACGGCCTGCGGGTGGGTGCCATCATCCGTGACGTAACGGAACGCAAGCGCGCCGAACTCGAATTTCGTGCCATGGAAGAGCGGTTCAAGCGGGAACTTACGGAAACCAATATTGAACTGCAGCAGCGCAATGAGGCGGTTGAGCGCGCCAATCAGCTGAAGAGCGAATTTCTGGCCAGCATGAGCCATGAACTCCGCACACCGCTGCACACCATCATCGGCTTTTCTGAACTCCTTGCCGAAGAAATTCAAGGGCCGCTCAATGAAAAACAGCGCCGCTTTGTTGAACACATCCACCGCGATTCCCAGCACCTGCTAGAGCTGATTAACGATATCCTCGACCTGACCAAAATCGAATCCGGCAAAGTGGAACTGAGGCTGGAAGATTTTGAAGGTGCGACTGCAATGGAGGAAGTGCTGGCCAGTTGCCGCCCCCGTGCAGCCACCCGCTCGGTGCGGATTGTGTCGGAGTTTCCGGTAAGCCTCACGCTCAATGCCGACCGGCTTCGCGTGAAAGAGGTACTCTTTAACCTGATGAGCAATGCCATCAAATTCACGCCCGCAGGCGGCGCCATCACTGTTTCCGCCGCGCCAGGAGAACAGTCATGTTTCTGGAATATCTCGGTGCGTGACACCGGCGTCGGCATTCCGGCGAATCAGCACGAAGCGATTTTCGATAAATTCTACCAGGTGGGTTCCACCACGCGCGGTGTACGTGAAGGCACGGGTCTGGGCCTTGCTATTACACGACAGATTGTCGAAATGCACGGTGGAAATATCAGCGTACAGAGCGAACCCGGGGCTGGAAGTTGCTTCACATTTTCCTTGCCGGGCAGGACTACCGAGTGAGCGCGCCTAAACGGATTCTCGTGGCCGACGATAAAGCCAGCAGCCGCGAATTGCTCCGCACCGTGCTGGAGCATTCCGGCTATGAGGTATTCGAAGCGGCTGATGGCGTGGAAGCGCTTGACGTGGCCCGCTCCATCCACCCGGACCTGATTCTGCTTGATCTCCAGATGCCCCGGCTGGATGGCTTCGGTACCGTTCGCGCCATGCGGCTGGACGAATCACTGAAACACGTGCCCATCGCAGCTCTCACGGCCAGTGCCATGCAAAGTGACCGTGACAGAGTTCTCAGCGCAGGCTTCGACGCGTATGTAACGAAGCCGGTCAGCCTCTCGGTGTTGCGGGGAGAACTGGCCCGCCTGCTGGCCGGTTAGGTTCCGAATAAACGCCGCCGCTTGCCGCCGGCGAAGCTCCAGAAGATCGTCTGCCCGACGCCTGTCAGCGCATACACGGCGCCTGCCAGACCCGGATTCCCTGTTACCCATTGAAAGAGCATGGAAAACGCCGCGATGCCAACCATCAGGGCATTGGACCACAGGCTGGCGCGGCAGTCATAAAATTCGGCGGCGGTCAAACCCAGTTCATTGCCTTTCTTTAAAGCATGGGCGTAGAGCAGGACAAACACACCAAAGATCGCGCCGAATCCCAGACTGTAGATCACCATCATGGTGTTGGCTTCGCTTGCATTCGCCAGCATCGGAATTAAGCTGCCGTCGGCCAGACGGACTGATTCCCTGCCCCCGATCAATTCATTCGTAAGCAGCGTAAAAAGAAATTTCAGCGGATACATATAGAACAGGACCAGGAACAGCAGGACGCCGTTGAGCACCACCGTCAGCGTGTCCTGAAGACCGTAGCGCCGGAAGAACGTGTGCTGTGTGAACCAGACATGAAACAGCAGGGCGAAGCTGATGGCGAACGCCAGGAAGCCGTGCATTTTTTCCCAGAGTTCTCCAAATGTCTGCGGAACTTCAAGCGCGACCACCAGCAGGGTCACGGCGAAGGCAAAGACAGCATCGCTCAACGCTTCAATGCGGCTGATGTCATGGCTGCGCCACGGTATTCCGTTGTGCGAGCCCCGCAGTTTATTCATGAGCACCAGCTTACAATTCAAGAGAAGCCCGTGAACTGGTAAAGCAGGCTTAACCTGATGGACGAAGAACTAAAGAACTATTTGGATGGCATGAAACGGGATATGCGCGAGTTGCGCGAGCACGTGACCATCGAATGCGAAAAGGTCGAGACAAAGCGGCTGACTGAGTTCCACAAACAGGCCAGCCCATCCGAGGCCCGGGCAAAAAGCCATGCGGCCGCCCTTCGTGCAATGGACCTCGAACTGGAAGCGCTTTCCGAACGCGTTACCAAACTCGAACCGACGCATTGAGCCTGTTATCATCGCCTCCTGCGCCACGGCGACGCTGCCCTGTATTGGCTCTGCTATTGCTTCGAGACTGTCCGCGTTCGCATTGAACTTTTCGCATTTTTTTGATTGTCCTCAAGCAACAATTAGGTAGCGCTTCATTCGACCTTCTTCCAGCTACTTCCAACTGCCAAGCCCATTATTCCAGGGAAATACTGGTAAGTTTCACCGGTTACGGTATCGAGCTTGAAGACGCCTGACGATGTTAGCCGTCCACTTGAGCCATAGTGTAGATATTCGCCTTGAACTATCTGGTACCGGCCAATCAGTGGAGACGGACCTGGCTTAGCCTCAGCGCAGCTCGTTAAAATCACAGCCACAATTACAATTGCGGCTATTTTTATTCGATTCGCACTTCTCGTCATATTTTCAGCCTCCGTGCGGATTCCGGGGGATGTCGATCAGCGTTCCGAAGTGATGTCGATCAGCATTCCGAAGTGAAACTAATCGGTATTACGGCGGCAGTTCGGAACACTGATCGGCATCACTGCTGTCCGGCTATAAGTTGAACAGATTCAACTGGTTAGAAAATTCCATCGAATTTTTATGGGGTTCTCCGGGCTGAAGAGCCTGCAGAATGGGCGTTTGCTCGAAAATATTGACGCTGACAATCTGGAGAATCTGG
>JANYDS010000006.1 GCA_025363475.1 Terriglobia bacterium | reverse complement strand
CTTCAAACATGGTGCGATAGTGGTTTTCGGTTTGGCGGAGCGTCTCTTCCGCTTGTTTGCGCTCGATGATCATGGCGGCGGTGCGGGTGACGATTTCCCCTAAAGCATCGTCTTCCTGGCGCGGTTCGCGCGCCTCGCGATAGTAGTTCGCAACCGTGCCCAGAACCTTGCCTGTCGAACCCAAAATGGGTGAGGCCCAGCCCGCACGAATTCCCAGCGGCAACGCGAACAAAGCGAACTCAGGAAATTCCCCGCTGTTGACCAGGTCCGCGACGACCACCCGCTGACGCCTCGAGACCGCCATACAGAACGGAGTGGCGCCTGAACTGATATCCATTCCCCCGGCGGCCAGAATATAGGTTCGGGGCAAACCCGGTGCGAACGCCTGCTCAAAGCGCGACTCCGTTTCGTCCAGAAGATGAATGGCAACCATCGCCCCTGCATGGGACTGGCGCTCTGCCGCTGTTGCCAGAAATTCCAGTACCTTCGGCAGCGGCGATCCCGACGCCACCATTTCGAAGGCCCGCCGCTGACACGTCACCAGAGCTTCTGTCCGCTTGCGCTCTGTAATGTCGATGACCACCGCCACCAGCCCCAGATATTCACCGCCGGAACCACGGTGCGCGTTGACGCTGGTGTTGGCCAAAAGCGGCGAACCGTCCTTGCGGCGGTAGCAGTTTTCGATGACGTAATCAGGCCCCCCTTCCGCCAGCTGGCGAAGGGATTCCAGCGTCAGCGCCGGAGTTGCCGGGTCCGTAATGTCTGCGAGGGTCAGGTGTAAAAATTCGGCAGCGCTGTAACCGAGCATTTCGCACCAGCTCCGGTTTACCTGCGTTATGTGGCCCGCAGTGTCAACCTGAACTACACCAATGCCGGGGGCGATGGGAATGGTTTCGCGCATTTGGCAGCTCTGCGGATGTAGCCGGGTTAGCCGGCCTTCTCAAGTAAAGAAACGCTGATCTTCTGCGAGAGCACCATTTCGCGCGTCACCTGGAATTCCTTGACTTTTTTGTAGGACGGCAGGAAATACATCAGATCAAGCATCAGATCTTCCAAAATCATGCGCAAGCCGCGCGCGCCCACTTTACGTTCCAGCGCCAGCGAGGCAATGGCGTCCAGCGCATCTTCGGAAAAGCGCAGCCGGACATTTTCATACTCAAACAGCCGCTGATACTGCTTGATGATCGCGTTCTTCGGCTTGCTCAGAATTTGAATGAGTGCCGATTTATCAAGGTCTTCAAGCGTCGCTACCACCGGCAGACGTCCGATGAATTCCGGGATGAAACCGTAACGGATCAGATCCTGCGGCTGTAACTGGCGCAGCAAATCCACATCGCGCCGGTCGCCGATCCCGACAGTCTTGCCCGGTTCTTTACTGGCATCCTCGGTCAGGAAGCCAATTGATTTCTTGCCCGAACGGCGGCTGATGATCTTTTCCAGCCCGATGAACGCCCCGCCGCAGATGAACAGGATGTTCGTGGTGTCAATCGGCGTAAATTCCTGATGCGGATGCTTGCGCCCTCCCTGCGGAGGGACATTCGCAACCGTCCCTTCGAGGATCTTAAGCAGCGCCTGCTGTACGCCCTCACCGGAAACATCACGCGTGATGGAAGGGTTTTCGTCCTTGCGGCAAATTTTATCGATTTCGTCGATATAAATGATGCCCTGCTGCGCCTTCTGCACATCGCCATCCGCCGCCTGCAGCAGCTTGAGGATGATGTTTTCCACGTCCTCACCTACATAGCCGGCCTCGGTGAGCGTTGTCGCGTCCACAATGGCAAACGGCACATCCAGAATGCGCGCCAGCGTCTGCGCCATCAGCGTCTTGCCGGTACCCGTAGGCCCGATCAGCAGAATGTTCGATTTCGCCAGTTCCACTTCCGAATTGCGCATCCGGTTCATGTGGACGCGCTTGGAATGGTTGTAAACCGCCACGGCAAGCTTGCGCTTGGTAGCTTCCTGCCCAATCACGTACTGGTCCAGGAAATCCTTAATTTCAAGCGGTTTGGGGATTTTGTGCGGCCCGGTGGTGGCCGGTTCCGGCTTGTCATCCTCCAGAATGGAGTTGCAAACCGCAATACATTCGTCGCAGATATAAGCTCGGGGGTAGTCGCTGGGGGAAGAAATCAGCTTCCCGACCACGTCCTGACTTTTGTGACAAAAGGAACACCGGAGTGTGTCATCTGATCCCGCGCGCTTCAATCCGTCTCCTCTTGATGCTGATAACTGACGTGATACTGGTAACTAAATTCCATTATCGCGCGACGCGTAACCAGAAGCAAACCTGGACAATTACGCGGTCACGCCAGCTTTCTTCATCCAGGATACCGCCCCGCCAATCGCCTGATTCACGGCTTCAATATTCTTGACGCCTTCAGTCGACAGCCAGTCTTCCAGTGCGCTAAGACCCTGCGTCGCATAGACAGGCATACCGTCTTTCCATGTAGCGCGGCCACAGAGCACGCCCGAATAATCAGTTCCACTCTCTTCAGCCATGTTCAGGGATTCAATAAACTGAGCATTGCTGACGCCTGCGCTGAGGTAAATGAAGGGTTTCTTTGCAACCGACGCCGCATGGCGGAAATGATCGAGGGCCTCAGCTCGTGAATAAGCCGCCTGCCCCTTGAAAACACTGCTGCCTTCCACGAAATTCGCGTTAACCGGCACTTCAACCTTCAGTACGTCTACTTTGTACTGCGGTTTCGAGAATTCTTCCATCGCACCGGTCACAACAGCGGGCTTTTTGCTGGCAAATTCAAAGCCTTTTTCGTCTCCACCCTGCGGGTCATAGCCAATAAATTCAAGGAAAAACGGAATATCGTACGTCTCGCATTCCGCGCCAATGCGCTCGATGAAAGCGTGCTTGATGTCATTCACCTTCGGATCATCAAACGGGGTGTAATAGATCAGAATCTTGACCGCATCCGCACCCATGTCTTCTTTAATCCGCTTCACCGAAACATGCGGAAGAAGATCCGGCAAACGCCCCGGCTGCGTATTGTCGTACCCGCTGTTTTCATAGGCAAGCAGCAGACCGGCATTCGCCGAACGGGCCTTCGCCGCAGGCAAACCCCATTCCGGATCGAGCAATATAGCACTGGCATGCGGGGTCAGGATGCGTGAAACCGCAGTCTTGAATTCCTCCATCATGCTGTCCGGAATATCCTTCTGCGCTATGCCTTTGGCGCTCGCGAGGGACTTCGCCAGACTGCCTCTCTGGTCCATCGCCGCCGCAGCAATTACGCCGCGGGCGTTGGACAGGGCCTTCATGTGTTGAATCTTACCGGGTGACAGGCTCATGACAAACCTTTAACTTTATCAGACCGGTGCTTTTGTCACGTCAGCTAGTTAAGGGGTTTCAGGTCGCGGTGCAGGATACCGGCGCTGTGCAGCCCCAGCACGGCGCGGGCGAGTTGCTCCAGGCTCGCGCTCAGAAGTTTCGTGTCGCAGTGGCCCGGCGGAATGGACCGGTTCGCTTTGCCCGAAAACAAGGACAGGTCGAGATTCCCGCCAGCCAGGTCGCCGCCAACAAATGTAGGCTCATCCGGCCCGATCACATATTCCGGAACCGCCGCCACGGGAACGGAAGGTCCGCCGGGGCGAACATAGTCGAGAAAATGGCCGCCTTCAACATATTCCATACTGAAGAACCACTGGTCTTCAAAGAACAATTCATGGAGTGCGGCGAGGTTGGGGTGGCTGACGTCGGCCAGTGCGCGAAATTCGTTCTTGAAGAGTTGCAGCGCTTGCGGATGAAGGCCAGTCAGGGTTTTGAGTGCGACACGGGTGTTGCGGTTTTTATCCCAGGCTTCATAGACGACACCCATAGCTCCGGCACCGACCTGACGGACCACGTCGAACCGGTCATTGGCGCGAAAAAATTGTTTTGCCGGCTGCAAGGGATAGGTGGGCGCTCGCCTGGAAACTTCCAGGATTACCAGATTTAGCGCCGTTTTCTATAGTGATCCTGGCCAATGTTGTCCAATGCCAGATGAGCCTGAAGCGGTGGGTAACGGATGCTGTGGATTGTTAATCAGCATGAAGAACAGCGAGCGCCTGAGTCTGGAGCAAATCGAGATATTTCTGACAGGCAATGAAATGAGCGGGTGATGGTGTTTAATTACCCTCGTCCTTATAGGCTCATTTCAAAAGTGGAAAACGCTAGCCAGACGCCGGTGCAAACGCGCCGCAACACCGGCGTCCCTGATGATCTGCGCCCTCAGGGCCTCCGGTGATTCAAACTTCCGTTCGTCCCTGACGAATGCCAGAAACTCCACTTCTACTTCGAGCGGCGTCAATCCGTCAAACGGACTGAGCAGGAAGGTCTCAACCGTCAACCCCGTGCCATCAAAAGTAGGCCTGTAGCCAATATTGGTAATCGAATTCCAGCGGCGGCCATCTGCCAGATCACGGGCCCTGGTGACATAAACGCCCGTCTTCGGCAGTACTTCATTCCGAGGATCAAGGTTTAAGGTAGGAACGGTTTGTTTCGATCCAAGCCCCTGCCCTTTGACGATGGGACCTTGAAGCGCAAACGGAGCACCCAGCATGCGGCAGGCTTTGGAAACTGCGCCCTCACCCACCAGCCGGCGTATCGAACTACTGCTGATGCGTTCGCCGTGCCGCGTGACAGCCACCACCGGCTCCACCTCAAACCCCAGCCGAACACCCAGTTCCCGCAGCGTGCCGATATCGCCGGCCTGTTTGTGTCCGAAACGAAAATCTTCGCCCACCAGGACAACCCGCGCTTGCAAAGTATCCCGGAGAATACCCGCAGCGAATTCTTCCGGAGTCAGGCGGGCAAACTCCAGCGAGAATGGCAGCAGCAGGGCCGCATCCGCGCCTTCCGCTGCCATCGCACCCACGCGCTGGCCAATCGTCATGAGCAGTTTCGGAGCTCGCTCCGGTGCCAGAACTGCGGCTGGATGAGGATCAAAAGTCAGGACAGTTGCCGCAAGTCCGCGTTCCCGAGCAATCTCCGATACCCGCCTTAAAATCGCCCGATGCCCGACATGAACACCGTCAAAATTCCCGATCGTGACCACCGAGGGACCAAACGAACCCGGAACTTCCGCCACCGAACGAAAGATTTTCATGCTTCGATTTCGAGGCCGTCATAAGCCAGGAAAATTCCCGGCGGCAGCGTGGCTTCAGTCGCCGCGTGCGGAATATCGTGGCACATGTGGGTGAAATAGGTGCGGTTGGCCTGAAGCAAACGCGCGGTGGCAACAGAGGCTTCCACGGTGGAATGGGTGGGATGAGGCTTGTGGCGCAACGCATCAAGAAACAACACATCCAGCCCGTGCAATCGCGCGATTGACGTCTCTGGGATATCGCTGTGGTCGGTCAGATACGCGAAGTTTCCAATGCGAAAACCGTGAATTGTTTGCGGCCCGTGGGTAATCGGAATCGGCTCAAACTTCAGGCCCGCCACATCAAATGGTTCCCAGCCAATCTCATGCACGTCCAGCTTCGGAACATGCGTACTGCACTCCTTAGTGTCAAAAACATATTCGAAAACACGGCGGATAATCGCCAGCGCGGGCGGCGCGGCATAGATGGGAATGCGCGCCTGCTGGTGATAATTGAACGGTCGCACGTCATCCAGACCCAGAATATGATCGGCATGTCCATGGGTGTATACGATTGCATCCAGTTTCCGTATGCCCGCCTTCAGTATCTGCGCGCGAAAATCCGGAGTGGTATCGATGACGATGTTGGAACCCTCATGCTGGATCAGAATGGAAGGCCGGAGCCGGGTGTCGCGAGGGTCCGCCGAGTGGCAAACGCTGCAGGGACAACCAATGGTGGGAACTCCCGAACTGGTGCCGGAACCCAGCACCGTGATCTTCAAACTCATCAGGATGCTGATGACTGAGCCTGGACAAAACGCAAACGCAGTTCCGCTACGGAGTTATCGAGCGCGCGCTGCTCTTCACCCGACAGATTGCCTTTAGTCTTTTCCTGTAGCATCGCCAGCAGATCAATGTTATGGCGGGCAAGCTCAAAATCAGCCTCCTGCGTCTCATCACCGGTCATCCCCCCGAATGGGAGGATTCCCAGATTCAGTTCCGCCTGCAGCCGGAGCGAATACACCAGAAAGTCGAAATCCGCCGCCGGCAGTTCAGGCCGGGACTCGAGATCATCATCAAAATCGTCAGTCTGGGTTTCCAGCTGTTCACTCATAAGACTACAGTCTACATCTGCCGGGGGAAACAGTCATGGATACGGTCCTGTGAGCGGGTGTTACATTTGGGTTTGCAGCCTGATAATCCTCCTACCCTGACCCCATCCGGCAACAGCGACACAGGCGCGAAATTTCAGCGGCTGGTGGATATTATGGCGCGCCTGCGTGCTCCGGGTGGCTGCCCGTGGGACCGCGAACAGACGTTCGATTCCATCAAACCTTACACGCTGGAAGAGACCTACGAAGTCCTCGATGCCATTGATAAACGGGACTGGGACGAACTGCGTGGTGAGCTGGGCGATTTCATGCTCCAGGCCGTTTTTTATGCTCAACTGGCCGCGGAAGAAAAATACTTCGATATCGGCGATTCGCTGGATGCGGTGAGCGATAAACTCATCCGCCGCCACCCGCACGTCTTCGGCGATGAATCGGCTTCGAACGGCACGGAAGTGCTGAAGATCTGGGAAAAGGTCAAGAGTCAGGAACGGAAGAAAAAGCAGGAACGGAAAGAAAATAATGCGACGGGGATGCTCTCCACCGTGCCGCGTTCTCTGCCTGCACTGGTGGAAGCGCAGCAGATTACTTCCCGTGCGTCACGTGTGGGTTTTGACTGGAGCAGCATTTCTGAGGTCTTCGCCAAACTCGACGAAGAACGCGCTGAATTTGAAGAAGCGCTGGCCGGCGGGACCCAGGAACAAATTGAAGATGAACTGGGCGATCTGCTTTTCTCATTGGTTAATATCGCCCGTTTCGTGAAAGTTGATCCGGAGCAGGCCCTGCGCCGCACCAGCAGCAAATTCCGCCAGCGTTTCGGCCATGTGGAACGCCGCCTCGAAGCGCAGGGCAAAGAGGTTGCAGGAACGCCCATCGAAGAACTGGAAGCGTTGTGGCAGGAAGCCAAAGAATAGGAAGCGAAAACCTAATGCCGGCTGAAGAAATTCGTATCATCGACCTGACGACGCTGGATCAGTTTCACGGCGCGCTGCTGCTGCAGAAATCCATCTGGGCATTTGAGGACGATACGGACCTGCTCCCGCACCGCTTTTTCGTCGTGGCAGTCAAGGTGGGCGGTCAGGCTTTTGGGGCTTATGAAGGCGACACAATGGTGGCCTTTCTGCTCGCCATCCCCGGGCTGAAACCTGGCGGCCATCCTTACCTGCACAGCCATATGATGGGTGTGCTGCCGGATTACCAGAACCTGGGGCTCGGTCGTCGTCTCAAGATGCGGCAGCGGGATGATGCGCTGGCGCGCGGTATCGATCTGATCGAATGGACTTTTGATCCCCTTGAACTGAAGAACGCCTGGTTCAATCTGGAAGGCCTGGGCGCAGTGATCCGCCGCTACGTCCGCAACCAATATGGATTCAGTTCCAGCGCCCTGCAAAGCGGCCTTCCCACTGACCGCTGCGTGGCTGAATGGTGGATCAAAAAAGACCGCTTCCGCCCGGCTGTTGTAGAGCGCGTCCGCGCCACGCCTGTGCGTTCACGGGAGGTGCAGGAAGAACTGGCCACACGTTTTGAAGCCTGCTTCGCTAAAGGCCTGACTGCATTTGGAGTGGAACGCACAGGCGATTCCATCGACTATTTATTTGGAGTGGTGCCGGAATGAAAATCGAACGGATCGTGCTGCGGCAAATCCGCATGCCGCTGGTACATTTCTTTGAAACCAGCTTCAGCCGGACATATGCCCGCGACATCATCATCATTGAGGTTGTGAGCGAAGGGCTTTCCGGCTGGGGCGAAATAACCGCCGGTGAAAACCCCTTCTATAACGAAGAATGGACCGCCGCCGCCTGGCTCATCGCAAAAGATTATGTTGCCCCGCGTATCCTGGGCAAGGAACTGGCGACGGCCTCAGACGTGGACCCGCTCACCCGCCACATCCGCGGCCACAATATGGCGCGCGGCGGCGTGGAAGCGGCGGTCTGGGATCTGCAGGCCCGCCGCAATGGCAACCCGCTCTGGAAGGAAATCGGCGGTGGCGCACGCACGGAAATTCCCTGCGGCGTCTCCATCGGCATTCAGGATACAGTTGAGCAGCTTCTTGAAAAGATCGGGATCGAACTCGCCGCCGGCTATCAGCGGATCAAGATGAAAATCAAGCCAGGCTGGGATCTGGATGTGATCCGCCAGGTGCGCGAACGTTTCCCGCAAATCCGTCTGATGGCCGATGCGAATTCGGCCTACACGCTTAACGACACTGCACGCCTCAAACAACTCGATGAGTTTTATCTGATGATGATTGAGCAGCCGCTCGCGCATGACGACATCATCGACCATGCTGTTTTACAGGCGCAGTTACAAACTCCCGTTTGTCTCGACGAATGTATCCGCTCCGAACACCACGCCGCGCAGGCCATCCGGCTCAAGGCCTGCGGCATCATGAACATCAAGCTGGGCCGCGTCGGCGGTTTCGCTGAAGCCAAACGTGTGCATGATACCTGCGCGGCAGCCGGCATCCCTGTCTGGTGCGGAGGCATGCTCGAAGCTGGCATTGGCCGCGCCCACAACATTGCTCTCGCGACGCTGCCCAATTTCACGCTCCCCGGCGACGTTTCCGCCAGCAGCCGTTACTGGAAACGCGACATTATCGTGCCGCCGGTTGAGATCACTCCAAACGGCACCATTGCCATCCGCAACGAACCTGGCTTCGGTTATGACGTGGACCATGATTTCATGGACAGCGTAACGGTCCGCACCGAATCACTTAGTCCCCAGGCGTAATGAGCGCCTTCATCACACTGCTGCGCCAGAATCGGAACTACCGGTTCACCTGGAGCGGCCAGGTGGTGAGTGAAGTGGGCGATCACTTTAACAACATCGCCGTGATGAGCCTTGCGATGCAGCATGGCAATTCCGGGCTGGTTGTCACCGGAGTCTTTCTCGCCCGCGCCATTCCTATGCTTGCCGCAGGTCCTGTGGCGGGCGTGTTACTGGATCGTCTGGACCGCAGGCGGGTGATGATCGTCAGTGATCTGGTCCGCGCGGTGGTGGCCCTCGGCTTTATTCTGTGCGCCAGGCAACAGGGTACGTTTCTGCTCTATGCCCTGAGTGCAGCTCTGATGTTCGCGTCGCCGTTTTTCACCAGTGGCCGGTCATCGATATTGCCATCCATCACGACTCCGGAGGAACTGCATGTCGCGAACACGATGACGCAGACGACGTCCTGGGCCAGCCTCACCATCGGAGCCTTTCTCGGGGCACTGGGCGCGGGCTACAGCTTCAAAGTTGCGTTCATCTGTAATGCCCTGTCGTTCGTGGTTTCGGCCCTCTGCATTTGGCAACTGCGGCGGCCCGAAGGCTTCCGTGCAGTGGCGTCCGAAAAGAAGCCAGGAAGCAATGGACTGAGCCAATACCGCGACGGCCTGCGCTACATGAAGGCCACGCCACTTGTCTTCGGCATCGCCATCATCAACATCGGCTGGGCCAGCGGCGGCGGTGCGGCGCAGATCCTCTTCAGCCTGTTTGGGGAAAAGGTCTTCAATGCCGGGCCATATGGAATCGGTATTATCTGGGGCTTTGCTGGTATCGGCCTGATTGTTGGTGGCTCGCTCGGCTACCGGCTGGGCAGCAGGCTCACCTTCTCGCAATATAAGTGGGTGATTGCGATTGCGTATGTGATCCATGGCGGGGGTTATATCCTGTTCAGTCAGATGCCGACCATGGCCTGGGCTTGTGTCTTCATTCTGATTTCACGCGCAGCAGTCGCGGTCAGCAGTGTATTGAATTTCTCGCAACTGCTGCATCATGTTGAAGACCGTTTTCGCGGCCGCGTTTTTGCGACCAATGAATCCATCACCTGGGCCACGATGATGCTTTCCATGATGGCCACAGGCCTTGCGACGACACGGTATAACCCGCGCCAGATTGGTATGGTGGCGGGAATTGTCAGTGCCACCACCGCGATCGCGTGGACCTGGCTCAATCTCTCTGGCAGACTCCCTGAACCGGCGCGGGTCGAAGAGGACGCGGTGCCGGAACTTCATACACTTGAGGCACAGTCATGAGCGGCAAAGTCATTCTGGTCACTGGAGCGTCGAAACGCATCGGTCGCTCCATCGCATTGAAACTCGCTGGCGACGGTGCGCGTGTTGCCATCCATTACGGCAACTCTGAAGCGGAAGCCCGTCACACAGCCGAAGAGTGCGGTGGCGCACCCATATTTCAGGCTGATCTCGAAAACGTGGCCGATATCCGTCGCATGTTTGATGACGTCGCCGCCAAATTCGGCAGGCTCGACGGTCTGGTGAACAACGCTGCCAGATTCACCCGCATCGACCCACTCAAAGTGGAAGAAGCCGACTGGGATTTTATCCATTCGGTGAATCTTAAAGCGACCTTTTTTTGCTGCCAGGCTGCGGCCAGAATCATGCTGCCGGGCGAAGGCGGACACATCGTAAACATCAGTTCACTTGGTGCCCTCCGGCCGTGGGAGGAACATGCCCACTATTGCGCGTCAAAAGCGGGAGTCGTCATGCTGACAAAGTCTCTGGCGAAAGCCTGGGCACCGAAAATCGCCGTCAACAGTGTGGCCCCGGGCGTTATCCCTTTCGGCAAGACCGATACGCGAATTGAACACCTGATCGAAGTCACTCCCGCAGGCCGTGCGGGCACGGGCGAAGAAGTCGCGGACGCCGTGGCTTATTTCCTCAATGCCAGTAAGTTCATCACCGGCCAGATTATGGCTGTGGATGGCGGCTTAAGTCAGCGCTAAGTATTGAGTGACATGTGGGCCAGCAGTTTGTCCACATGTTTTGCCAGCACATCGCATTCAATGTTGATGCGGTCACCCGGTTTTCTTGCCTTCAAACTAGTAGCCTCGTAAGTGTGAGGAATGATCGCAACTTTAACCAGCCCGGCCGTCACTGACGCAATCGTCAAGCTAATCCCGTCAATCGCAATCGAACCCTTATAAACCAGAAAGCGATCCAGCTCACGCGGCACCTGCACCGTCAATTCCCAGTTGCCGTCACCCAACTCACGCAAACCTTCCAGCGTGCCTGTGCCATCCACATGCCCTTGGACAATATGCCCGCTCAGCCGCGCCTGCATCGTTAAAGGCCGTTCCAGATTCACCCGGTCGCCTGCTTTCAGATCGCCCAGATTACTACGTTCCAGCGTCTCAGGCGCAAGGTCTGCCGTGAAACCGTCCGCGCGAATATCCACAGCCGTGAGACACACCCCGTTTACCGCAATACTGGCACCAATCGTCAGGTCAGAAAGTACATGCGAACAGCGAACTGAAAACGTCGCACCAGGCGTTTCCACAAACCCGGTCTCTTCAATAATTCCCGTAAACATTAAGCGTCTCTGCGAACGTAAGCTTCCACTGCAAATTCATCCGGCGGAATCACATGCAACTGCGTTCGCTCCAGCACGATAGCATCCGCACGACGTAACCGACCCGTCCCGCCCGCCATCGGCAGCGACTGCACGCCCCCCAAAATCTTCGGCGCGTAATACAAAAACACCTTGTCCACCGCACCGCTCTCAAGCGCGGCCCAATTCACTTTGCTGCCCGCTTCAATCATCACGGAAAGACAACACCGCTCACCCAGCATGGAAACCACATCGCGAATATCGACACGGCCGCGCGGGCCGTCCAGCGTCTTAACCTCCACGCCGCGCGCTTCGAGAGCGCGGCGCCGCTCAGCCGAAGCCGCCGTGGTCGCGACAACAATAAGATCCCCCTGCGCACTCTTCACCAGTTTCGATTCCAGCGGCAGACGCAACGTAGAATCCAGCACCACGCGCAACAGCGGACGCGTTCTGGGCGTGCCCAATCTGTCCGTAAGCAGCGGATCATCCGCCAGCGCAGTCCCGATCCCCGTCACAATCGCATCGCTGGCATGGCGCAGCAATTGCACATGTGCCCGCGCCCGTTCGCTGGTGATCCAGCCGGTGTTGTCTTCCGGTGCCGCAATCTTGCCATCCAGAGTGAGTGCGGATTTCAGCATCACCAGCGGCCGGCCCGTCCGCATGAAATGGAAAAATGCTTCGTTCAATTTTTCTGCTTCAGCCTGAAATTCGCTGGCGATCTCAACCACGATTCCGGCCTCACGCAATTGAGTAAAGCCCGCGCCCGCAACCAGCGGATTGGGGTCCAGCGACGCCGCCACTATTTTCACAATCCCCGCCGCAATAATTGCATCGGTACAGGGTGTCGTGCGACCCGTATGGGCATGCGGTTCCAGCGACACATACATGGTGCCGCCCCGCGCTTGCTCACCCGCTTCCCGCAGCGCCAGAATTTCCGCATGGGTAACGCCCGCGTAGCGATACGAACCGCGCCCGACTACAACGCCGTCAGTGACGATTACCGCGCCAACCATAGGGTTGGGCGATGCCAGCGCCACGCCCTGCGCCGCCAGCGCCAGAGCCTCCTGCATAAAAATATTCGTCATAGCGCAAACAGCGAATCAATGAATTTTTCAGGATCAAACGGCAATAAATCATCCACCTTCTCGCCCACGCCGATAAACCGGATTGGCAGCGCCAGTTCCCGCGCAATCGCCACAATCACTCCACCCTTGGCCGTGCCATCCAGCTTGGTGAGAACAATCCCCGTCACGCCCGAACTTTCAGTAAATTTTCGCGCCTGTTCCAGTCCGTTCTGGCCCGTGGTCGCATCCAGCACCAGCAGCACTTCATGCGGCGCATCCGGAATCACGCGCGACGCAGTACGGCGCATTTTTTCCAGTTCCGTCATCAGGTGCGTTTTATTCTGCAAACGCCCGGCAGTATCGATGATTACGTAGTCTGTCTTCGCCGCTTTAGCCGCCTGGAGCGCGTCAAACATAACCGCACTGGGGTCGGAGCCGGTTTGTTGACGAATCACGCGCGTATCGGTGCGAACGCCCCACACTTCCAGTTGTTCAATCGCCGCCGCGCGAAAGGTATCGGCGGCGCAGAGCAGCACCGAATGCCCATGCGCCTTGAAATGCGCTGTGAGCTTGCCGATGGTGGTGGTCTTCCCCGCCCCGTTGACTCCCACCATCATGATCACGGCGGGTGGCGAATCCACCTGCGCCAGCGGAAGATCATTCGCCAGCAGAACTTCCAGCAGATATTCGCGAATCAGCCCGCGCAGCTCACCCGCATCGCCCACCAGTTTGCGGTCCACCCGCTCACGGATGCGGTCCAGAATTTCCTGGGTTGTGGTGACGCCGATATCCGCGCTGATGAGCGTATATTCCAGCTCTTCCAACAGATCCGCGTCAATTTCCTTGCGCCCGGAGATGACCTCTTCAATACGCGACACCAGCCCGGCCCGCGTCTTTTGTACACCGCTTTTGAGTTTTTCGAGTAGTGTCGGCTCTTGCTCGATAGAGCCGAACAGGGTCTGAATCATGCTTCTAACGATGTTAACGTGCGTGCAGTTCTAAGAACTCTCGCAGAAGCGCTTCGTCACCCGATGACGATGCCGGAACATCTGGATCAGACCCGGTTTCACCACCCAACCGAGAAGCGCATTGACCACCGCGCCCCCCGGCAGTTCATATTCAATACTGTCCGTAAGACGCGTCTGATTCCCCACCGCCACAAACTCATGCCGGTGAATCCACTTCGCAAACGGACCGCGCACCTGTTCATCCACAAAAAGCTTATTCTTCGCGTAAGCCGTGTGGAGCGCCAGCCAGGGCAGCGGACCCACCCGCAGTTCCACCCGCGCACCTTTTTGAATGCCACCCGTGCGGCTCACTGCGCGAACCGGAGGAAACGCAGGGGAAAGTAAATTCAAAGCATCTTCCCGCTCATGAAAAGAAAAAACGCGCTCCACTGGAGCAGCGATCAGCACGGTTCGGGTAAACGTCACCTCGTCAGGCTGTCACGGCGCTGCGGGCCGCCGGACCGCAATGCTTTTCAAGGCGGGTACGCAACTCTGCCCTCGCCCGCAACAGCCGCGACTTCACCGCCGAAACCGAAATGCTCAGCCGGTCAGCCACTTCAAGCGTTGAGAGCTCATCCACGTCACGCAACATCAGCACGTTACGAAGGATGGGAGGCAGCCGCGAGATTTCCCGTCGAACAATCCCGGTAAGCTCCGTATCGCCCAGTTCTGTCTCGGGCGTCAGCCCCACATCCGGCAATTCCTGCGGACGCGACCCGTTCGACGAATCGGCATCGTCCAGATACAGAAAGCTTGCCCCCCGCAGCTTGCGCAGCCGCATCAGGCATTGATTGGTTACGATTCGCGACATCCAGGTGGAAAATTTCGCTTCTCTTTGGAACTGCCCCACATGACGCCACGCTTTGACATACGAATTTTGGACTTCATCTTCCGCTTCCTGCCGGTCGCGCAAAATCGAGAGCGCCAGCCGAAAGGACGACGCCGAGGTCATTCGCATCAATTCCGCGAATGCCGCGTCGTCATGGTCTTGAGCCCGCCGAACTAGTTCATCCACATAAATTTCTGTCATCACTTTTCGAGCGTAACAACAACCGAGGGGTTATTTTGTTTGTGGGGGAAATTGATTTTTGTGTAAATGAAATTTGATCTTTCCATAACAGTATGACTAAACTGAGTTGTAGTGAAAGAAGAAACTGGCCCCGAAACCATCAACCGGGTGCTCAATTCCTACGAAGTCGGCACCAAGCTGCGCCAGTTGCGCCTGCGCAAGAAAGTATCGCTGGTCGATTTGGGCAAACACACCGGCCTCTCCCCCTCGCTGATCTCACAACTGGAGAATGGCAAGATGATTCCCACCCTGCCGACGCTCGCGCGAATCGCCATGGTGTTCGACGTGGGCCTCGATCATTTTTTCGGGGACAAACGCGGGCAGAAGATGTTTTCTGTCGTGAAGGCGGGTGAAAGGATGCGCTTCCCTGAGCGCGCCGATGCGCCCACGCCTGCCTATTTTTTCGAATGCCTGGCGTTCGCCAGCCAGGGAAAAGGGATGAGCGCCTACCTTGCTGAGTTTCCCACGCAGCCGGCCGGCCCGGTGACGGAGCACTTCCATGAAGGTTCGGAGTTTCTTTTCATCCTGAACGGCAGCCTGACGATTCATTTTCAAGGCGTCGACCACATGCTCGAAAAAGGCGACAGCCTCCACATGGATTCCTCGGAACCCCACAGCTACCGTGGACGCGGCGACACCGGTGCCAAAGCAATCGTAATCACATTGCCGCCCCGGATTTAAGGGCGCGACGAAAGCTCAACATAATCAGGCCGGTCAGCAGCACTCCCGTGCCGGAAACGCCGCACCACGGCTCCCTTTTCCAGATAAAACACACCGGGCATCTGTGACGCATCCGCAGCCACACGCCCCAAACCATGCTTTACCAGCACACCGCTCAAAAATGCCCGCCACAGCACCTTGGACCCAAACAACTGCCACGCCGTCCCGCTTTTCAGCCCAAAAGCACGGTACAACGCCTGGTCCGAATCTACGATCCGGTCAATATCTTCCAGGTGATTTTTTTGCAGGTACACGCCCATCGCCGCATCATCGCCCATATGGACCAGCAGGATCTTGCTGCCCCCGCCCTCAATCACTGAGCGGGACCGCGAAATGTCGCTCAAGGCCTCGCGGCAAAACGAACAACCGGCATGGCGCAGGAAAACCACCAGCAGAGGAGAGGCATTCGAGAGTTCCACAAAGCCCACGCCCTTCTGCGTAACCGCGCGCTCCAGCACCCGGACAACTCCCGGCACATCCCCATTTGTCTGATCTGTTTTCCCCACTCTCAATACCGGTTTGACTCGCCAGGTTCCCGCCGCGGCGCAGAATATTTTCGTGCCTCTCCTATGGCCATGCCTAGTCCTGTGGGAGAATGACGGAGTATCACGAGCCGGTCTGACCGGAACAAGGACAAAAAAGTAATGGCGAACGAAGACATGCAGCTAGAGCTTGATCGGCTGAAGGCAGAGAACGAAGCACTGAAGGCGGGCAAGCGCGGCGCTCCCGTTTCCATGAAGGTGAGCGAAAAGGGTGCGGTTTCGGTTTACGGCCTCGGTCGCTTCCCCGTCACTCTCTATCAGGAACAGTGGATAAAACTCCTGGCCCTCGCCGGTGACATCCAGACCTTCATCGACGAAAACAAAAGCAAGCTCAAGACCAAGGAATAATTCCCGTCTGGTCAGAAGCAGGCAATGACTATTTCTGAACCCGCAGCTGCAGGCCCCCTGGCCGGAATCCGGGTTCTCGACTTTGGCCGTTTTATCGCGGGTCCTTATTGTGGCGCACTACTGTCCGACATGGGGGCCAACGTGATCCGCATCGACCGCCGTCAGGGCAGTGAGGACCGCTATACCGGTCCCGTGACCGACGGCGGGGGTTTCCCTTTCTTTCAACCGCAACAAACGCAGCCTTACCCTCGACACGGCGAAACCCGAATCTGGCGACATCATTCGCCGGCTGGTTGCCTCTGCGGATGTCGTAATCGCCAACCTTCCCGTCGCCGTACTACGCAAGATGGGGCTTGATTACGAATCTCTTTGCACCACCAAACCCGACATCATTCTCGCCCGCATCTCAACCTTTGGCCCCGACGGCCCGTATGCCCAGCGTCTAGGTTTTGATTCCATCGCGCAAGCCATGTCCGGAGCCATGAGCCTCACCGGATTCCCCGGCATCCCCACCCGCGCCCTGGTTCCGTTTGAAGACTATACGACGGCGCTCCACACAGCATTCGGCGTCATGGTCGCGCTTTTTCACCGCGCAACAACCGGCCAGGGCCAGATTGTGGATGGTTCCCTGCTCGCGAGTGGAGTAACCCTGATGCAGCCCATGCTGGCGGAATGCAGCGTCCTCGGAGTGGAACGTGAACAGCGTGGCAACGCAGGGTTCGATACCGCGCCAGCCGATACGTTCAAGACGCGCGACGGCTGGATCATCGTGCAAGTAGTGGGCAGCGATATGTTCGCCCTCTGGGCCAGTCTGATGGACCGGGCGGATCTGATCGACAACCTCGCCTGGGCAGGCGATCTGCTGCGCGCAGACAATTACCTCACGATTGCGGAAATCATGAACGCCTGGCTCAAAGACCGGACGACAGAAAAAGCCTTAACCGAACTCGAAGCAGCCCGAGTCTCAGCCGGACCGGTATACAGCCTTCAGCAAGTGCTTGAAGATCCGCAGGTGAATGAAAGGCAGCTCCTGCGCTACATGGATTATCCAGGAGCACCGGCACCGGTGCCAATTGCAGAAACCGCAGTCAGGCTATCCCAAACGCCAGCAACCATCCGCCACCGCGCCCCGACACTGGGAGAACACACAGATCAGATCCTAAAAGAAATCGGTTACACAGATCCTGAAATAGCAAAACTAAGGGAAGCCGAAGCAGTATAGGAGGGCGGGGCCCCTGCCCCGCAACGGACGCCCACGTCCGCCTATTTCTTGATCCCAGGATAATATTCCTTATCAAACTTCTGGAATTTATCCAGCCACTTCTTCCCCGCCTCTTCCGGCTTAAAGCTCCAGTCCTGTCGCGCATAATTCCAGTCATCCGGATTCAATTCCTGCGCCCGCTTCCAGTACTTCGCCGCCAGTTCATCCCCGCCATTCTCATGGAACCAGACCGCCAGCTTAAAGCTCGCATCCGCTTCCATCTCAGCCGACGAACGTGGCTTCATCCGCTTCTGAAACTCTTCATCAGACAACGCAAACTTGCTGCGCTCCCCGTTGATCACCCAGTCGCGCAGGGCCGATACATATTCCTCGCCATGCGTTTCCAGCACCTTGCCACCATACTTATTCGCCGTTGAAGAGGTCCATGCCGATTCGCCCGGTCTCACCACCCGCCCGCGTTCATCAATCCATATTCCGGTCGGCACATTAATGAACTGATACGCCGTGCTGACCACATGCTGCTTATCGATCAGCGTTGTATAAGTAGCCTTCGCCGCGTCGTACCACTTACCCGCAGCCGCTTCACCGCCCGTATCCTGCGCCGCCGCGATGATTTCAAAATTCCGGTCTTTCAGTTCCGTATAGAGTGTCTGCCACCCGGGCAGATCAAAGCGGCACCCTCACCAGGATGCCCAGGTAATGATCAGCCTTTTCTTGCCCCTGGAATCGGCCAGATGAACCAGGCGACCCTTGCGATCCGGCACCGCAAATTCCGGTGCAATCCGCGATTCCAAAAACGCGCCGCTCAATAAAGGAATCTCGCCGAAACTCCACACCCCGGAATCGGCCACCACCGGCTGGTGCAGTTTGCGCGCAAAGGCGCTCAGATTGAACCACGGCCCGCTCTTCATATCATGCGGAATCGGGATACAGGTATCTTCGCGACACGCCCCCTGCGGCTTGACGTGGAATTCATTGATGGACGGCAGATCCGCCGCCCGTATCCACAAATCCTTCGGATCGGGACGCACCTCGGTAAGTTTCACGGCCTTATCGGCACACAACACGGTGACCGTGTTTTTGGACGGGGCAGCCACCGCAAGGGAGGCCGCACCGGAAGCAAGAAGGAAGCTGCGACGTTTCATAATCCTGCCCCAGTATAGCCCTTGTTCTGGTGCATGTTTTGACACACATTTTTTCATGTAGAATTGCGGTGGGCTTCCCTGTCGTGATCCCTGCTGCGCAACCAGGCTGCGCAAAAGCTGCGAAGGAGCAGCCGCGTGAATGAGATTCGTTTGCTTTACAACTCTGTTGCTGGGTATTTGTTCCGTCGCGCCGGCCCGTGATCCGGTTGTCGCGTCGCCGGGTATCGGTGTATTCATCGATTTCGAAAATCGCCCGTCACAAAACATCGTCTCTTCAATGGAACGCGAAGTCGCTTCCATCATGCTGCCCGCCGGCCTGTCATTCGCCTGGCAGGACCTCAACGCACCCCACAATGATGGTTCCTTCGCCGACCTGGTAGTCATCAAATTCAAAGGCTCCTGCGGCAGCGGGTTCGCGCCTTTCAGCGAACTGGGGCCGAACGAAACCGATACCACCCTTGCCTCCACCACCGTTTCGCAAGGCCAGGTCCTGCACTTCACCGAAGTGCATTGCGATGAACTGCGCCGCTATCTGGCGCGCGATATCAGTTCTGTGCGTGAGAAAAACCGCGACCGCCTCTACGGACAAGCTCTCGGACGCATCATTTCGCATGAGATGTACCATATCTTCGCCGCCACTGAAAAACATGCTTCTGGCGGCGTAGCCCGCGCCTGCCACAGCCGTGCGGAACTAACTCAGCCGGTGTTCGGCTTCGACGAAAAAGAGACCCGAATCCTGCGCGAATATGCAGACCTGACTCTCCCTGCGTCTATCCCCGTAAATCCCCGCCTCTAACCAGGCATACAATAACGGATCATGTCCGTACTTTCCACTCCCCACAGCAGACGCGCATTTGCAAAACAAGCCGCTCTCTTCCTGGCCGCAGGCAGGTTTGCCTGGGCAGCGGGCGAAGACAGCATCGCCGTCACGTCCGCAGGCAAAGTCCGCGGGACAATACTGGGCGGCGTAAAAATTTTTAGAGGCATTCCCTATGGCGCGGACACCGGCGGAAAGAACCGCTTCATGCCACCCGTGAAACCGCAACCGTGGACGGTAACCCGCGACGCCCTCGCTTACGGGCCATCGGCACCGCAGGGCGACGGCCACACCTCAGACCGCGAAGATTGCCTGGTGCTCAATGTCTTTACCCCCGCCCTGAGCGGTGGCTCGAAACGCCCGGTCATGGTCTGGCTGCATGGCGGCGGTTTCGCCACAGGCTCCGGCTCCGGTGCCACTATCGACGGCACCAGCCTCGCGCAAAATCATGACGTCGTAGTGGTCACCATCAACCACCGGCTCAATGTTTTCGGCTTCAGTTATCTGGGTGAACAGGCCGGTTCTGATTTCGCCCTGTCGGGCGGGGCCGGAATGCTCGACATCGTAGCCGCGCTGCAATGGGTCCGCGAAAATATTGCAGGCTTTGGCGGGGATCCCGAGCTGGTCACCATCTTTGGTCAATCCGGTGGCGGGCGCAAAGTCGCCACGCTCATGTCGATGCCCTCCGCCCAGGGACTCTACCACCGGGCCATTATTGAGAGCGGCGCAGTTTTGCGTTTAACCACTCCGGAAGACGCCATTCACCACACCGAAATGCTGCTCGCCGAATTGGGCTTGAAGCAGGCCCGCGATCTTCAGACCATACCCGTGGTGCGACTGCTGGCAGCCAACGATGCTGTGTTGAAAAAGTTCCCCGCGCGCGAAGTCGGCGGCGTGCCTAACTCGCCCATGGTTGACGGCAAAGCCCTGCCCCGGCACCCCTTCGACCCTGACGCACCTTCTATCTCCGCTAAGATTCCCCTGTTAATGGGCTGGGCACACACCGAAGAAACACTGTACGACCATCCTACTGAGGAGTCGCTCAAACTCGATGAAGCAACGCTGAGCCAGCGGGCTCGTGTGCGTCTCGGAGTTGACCCTGCCCCGGTCATTGCAGCCTTCCGCAGCGCCTACCCTGATGCCACCCCGTGGGATCTGCACATATTGATTGGGACTGACCATCCGCGCGGCGCCTATTCCCGTGAACTGGCCAAACGCAAAGCCGCACAGGGAGGTGCGTCCGCATGGCTCTATCGTTTCGACTGGGAAACGCCTGAGAATGGCGGCCACATGCGCTCGCCGCACACCATCGAAATTCCCTTCGTATTTCAGAACATTAAAGTCGCAGGCCCGCTGATTTCCAAAATGCCCGAAGCCTACACGCTGGCAGAAAAAGTCAGCGCCTCATGGGTGGCTTTCGCCCGCACCGGCAACCCCAATACGCCGAAGCTGCCCAACTGGCCGGCCTATTCGGCCAAAGCGCGCGAGACTATGATTTTCAACAACCAGTCCCGCGTTGTTGCAGACCCGGACAGTGCTGCCCGCCAGGCCATGGAAAAAGTCTTGCACCTGGCCTAAGAGACCAGCTAACGCCCGCTATTTTGCGTTATTGCTGCGGTCATCATCAGGAAGAATGTGGTCCGGGTCTATCGTCACGCCGCTAATCATCTTGCCTGCCGGAGCGGGCCAGTTGAATGACGCTTTGCTCAGCCAGGTTTCTATGGGGAGCTTGAACCGGGTATTCGTTCCGTCCTTGAATTTCACTTCCACCGTAGCCGGAAGCAAGAGCTGTCCCCGATTGCTAATGGTGGCCTGCGTCGCTTCCACCTTATCCACCGACATATCGAACTTCCAGTTATTGAAGTACCAGCCGCGCCAGAAGTAAGTCAGGTCTTCACCGGCTTCGCTCGACATCGCGCGAAAGAAGTCCGACGGCGACGGGTGCTTATACGCCCAGTCACGGATGTACTTGCGGAAGGCCCAGTCGAAGCGTTCCGGCCCCAGGATCTGCTCCCGCAACAGCACCATCCCATAAGCCCCTTTGAAGTAACTGACAGGGTGGCTCAGTGCGCTGGTGTAACCATCGGCACGCATGAGCAGCGCGGGGGCAGAGGGGTCATCAATCACTTTCAGTATGGCGTCCGGCGGTTCCCCGCCCGCCGAGTATTCGCTGTCGCGCTTGGGTCCGTACTTTCCTTTCTGGTACGTGGCGGATTCGTCAATATCGATGAAGGTATTGAAGCCCTCATCCATAAACGAATGACGGCGCTCATTGGAGCCAACGATCATGGGAAACCATTCATGGCCGATCTCATGCGCGGTGACCCAGAACAGGAAAGAGTCTTTGTCTTTGATGCCGTCGAAAACGACGCCCGGATATTCCATCCCCGTGGAGAAACCGGCTACACTGACGGCGACGGGCCACTGGTACGGGAACCATTGCCGGGAGAAATTCTCGATGGTGTCCTTCACGTATTCAGTGGATTTATCCCATGCGTCAGGCCCCACACTTTCAGGCGGATAGACGGACATTGCGAGGGACTTCTTGCCATCAGGAAGGTTAATACGCGCAGCATCCCAGATGAAGACGGGCGAGGCGCTCCACACCACATCGCGGGTATGATCCATGTGGAAATGCCACGTGAGCGTGCCCCCCTGTTTGGGGCGGCTCGCAGCCGTGCCCACCTCTTCCGGCTTGCGGATATAGACGGTCTTATCGCTGTTGCGGGCCTGTGCCAGACGCTCGATCTGTGTCGCGGTCAGAACATCTTTCGGGTTGACCAGTTCGCCGGAACCTGCGATGAGCATTTCTGACGGTGCGGTGATGAAGTAATCGAATTTGCCGTATTCAAGATAAAACTCGGCGCCAATGTAGGGCAGCGTGTCCCAGCCGCGAAGGTCGTCATAGACTGCCATGCGCGGATACCATTGCGCCATGTCGTAGATCTCGCCTTTTTCGGACATCCCCCATGAAGTTCGTCCGCCCCAGACTCCGGGGATCTGATAGTGGTATCTGATGTGGATTTTGAGCTGGCCGCCGCGGCCTTTGAGCGGCTCTGCCAGGCGAATTTGCATACGGGTGTCGTTGACTAAGTATTCGGCTTTGGTGGTGATCTTACCCGCTTCAATTTCTACTGAATCGAAGACGAAGCCATCAGTGCCGGGGCGAGGACCTTCAGTGGTGACACGGGTTCCCGCGCCCATGAGCCGGTTGCGCGAATCGGCCTTATACATATTCTGTTCCAGTTGAATCCACAGGCTGGGGAGAGTGTCCGGACTGTAGTTGGTGTAGGTGATGATTTCGCCGGCTTTGAGTTGTTTACCTGCGGTGTCGAGGTCGGCGTGGAGTTCGTAGTCGGCCGCATTTTGCCAATAACTAGGGCCAGGAGCACCGTTGCTGGAACGGTAGGCGTTAACCGGGTCGGGCAACGTCAGGGGGGCGAAGGTCAGGCGCGGGTCGTATTGCTGAGCCGGGGCGGACACGGCAGCGGTCAAACCTGTGAATATGATGCCGATGGTGAAGAGCCGGGAAGGGTGCATGAAACTCTCTTTTCAAGTGGTATTTGTGATGAGACGAGCCGCGCAACCCGCGGGCATGGAGGGTAAATTTGAGTATAGCTTTGGGGTGTTACAGTTGACTTCGTGGATACCGCTGAGGCATTTCGGGTCCCGACGGGGCAACTGGCCGCCCAGGGGAAGTCGCCTTATGTTTTTGCGGAGTTGAACGACCTGCTCACTGCTGCGGATGGTGTTCAGTTTGACCTGCTTGGGGCACCCTTATTGACTGACCCGTATCTGTCAAATTATGTCGCCGCAATGGTTGCATTGGCAGCCCACAGGAAAGGCGTTCGTCCTCCGATGTGGACATCTGCTATTGCGCCTCTGCCCGTTCCCGTTTTCGCTGTACCGTGGATGATCATGCGTGCCCACTTGCTGCTGGAATCACCTGTGCCGTTCCGGCGCCGGAATATCTTCATTGACTCAAGCATCGGGGCGCGGGTCTGATGCTGAGTGTTGAGTGCATCATCCGCCAAACGATGTCATATCAAGGCCGGCTCAATGTGTTTGTCAAACAGGTAACATACTGACTGATGACTCAAGTAACCCGCAGAGGATTTGGTGGTCTGACGCTCGGTCTCGCGATGCGGGCCTCACCCCTGAAAGCCGCGACATCCGGCCTTGAAAGCGCGCTGAGCGAAAGCGTGAAACGCCACGGAATTCCCTTGGCTGCGGCGGCGGTTGCTTCGAAAGACAGGACGATCTGGTCGGGCGGCGTCGGTCTGCGCGATTCCGCATCCGGGGTCAGTGTGGGACCGAAGTCCATCTTTTCCATCGCGTCGATGACGAAAGCCATCACGACAACGGCTGTAATGCAGCTACTCGAACAGGGCAAGGTCGCCCTGCATGAGCCGGTTGGCAAATACCTTCCCGCACTCGCAAAATTAGAAGTCCTCGATGGCTTTAACAACGACGGCAAAGCCGCACTACGAACCTCAACCAAGCCGGTAACACTCCACCATCTGCTTACTCATACGTCCGGTTTCGTCTATGACATGTGGGACCAGAACCTGCTGCGCTACAACACGCTCCCGGCGGCGGAACGCACAGGCGTGAGCCCCCTGGCCTTTGAGCCGGGTACTCGGTGGGAATATGGCACCGGTATCGACTGGGCAGGCCGGATTGTCGAAACCATCAGCGGCCTCACGCTGGAGCAGTATTTCCAGCGCAACATCCTGCAGCCGCTGGGTATGGAGGACACCAGCTTCATCTGTCCGGCAGAGAAGTTTGATCGCCTGGTGACTTCGAGTCAACGCCAAAAGGATGGGAGTTTGAAAGAAGATTCGCGCCAGTTACCCGCGCCGCCGAAGTCATTTAACGGCGGTGGCGGCCTGTATTCGACCTGTGCGGACTACGTGAAATTCATGCAGATGATTCTGCGTCAGGGCGAAGGCTCGCATAGGAATCGGATCCTCCAGACGAAAACGATCACCATGATGTCATCAAATCAGATCGGAGATCTAAGCGCCGGGCGCTTGAAAACCGCGCGCCCGAATCTGACCGAAGACGTGGACATGCACCCGGACTTCAAAGACCGGTGGACCTATGGTTTTCTCATGAATCCACAAGCCTATAAAGGAGGGCGGTCCGCGGGCAGCCTCGCCTGGGCAGGGCTGGCGAATACGTTTTACTGGATCGACCCGAAGCGTTCCCTCTGCGCGGTGCTGATGATGCAGTTCTATCCGTTCGTAGATAAAGCAGCCGTAGCTGTTCTGGGTGATTTCGAAAAAGCGGTTTACGCGACGGCACTGTAGGTCCAGCCGGGCCGTAGAATGAATTATGCCCACCGAAACACGGCGCTCCGTTTGCGCTCTGGATTGTCCGGACACTTGCGCCCTGCTGATTGACGTCGATACCGAAGGGCGTGGCTCAAAGCTCCGTGGTGACCCGGCCCACCCGGTAACGCGCGGCTTCTTGTGTGGCAAAGTCGCCCGCTATCTGGAACGTGAATATTCTCCGAACCGCCTGCTGCACCCTCTGCGGCGCATGGGCGCAAAGGGCGACGGCCACTTCGCGCGGATCTCCTGGGATGAAGCTCTGGATGAAATCGCCTCGCGCCTCAAGGCTGTAGCGGCCGAATTTGGCTCCGAATCGATTCTCCCCTACAGCTACGCCGGAACCATGGGCCTGCTTAACGGATCGGGTATGGACCGGCGCTTCTTTCACCGTTTGGGCGCATCGAGACTTGACCGCACCATCTGCTCGTCAGCCGGCGGTGTGGGGCTGATGGATGCTTTGGGTGCGCGCTACGGTGTGGAACCGGAGCAATTCCGCCACGCCAAACTGATCATCGCCTGGGGCGCCAACATCCTCGGGACCAACGTCCACCTCTGGCCGTTCATTGTGGAAGCACGCCGCAATGGAGCGAAGTTTTACACGATTGATCCTCACCAGAACCGCACCGGGAAACTGGCCGACCGTCACTATGCCATTCGGCCGGGCAGCGACACCGCCCTGGCGCTGGCCATGATGCAGGTGATTACGACAGAGGGCCTTGAAAACCGCGCGTATGTGAGTGCCAACACCCTGGGCTTCAGTGCACTCAAAGAAAAAGTGCGTCTCTGGACGCCGCAGCGCGCAGCGGAGCTGACGGGAATTGCAGCCGAAGATATCGTGCAACTGGCGCGCGAATACGCAACCACGCGCCCGGCTGCAATCCGCCTTAACTATGGTGTGCAGCGCTCTGAGCGAGGGGCCATGGCGGTAAGAACCATCAGCCTGCTGCCCGCTCTCACCGGTGCGTGGATGGACCCGGGCGGCGGCGTTCAGCTTTCCACCTCGGGCGCGTTTCAGGTCAACGCTGCCGGGCTGGAGCGGCCCGACCTCCAGATGCAGTCTCCGCTGGCGCGCGAGGCGCGTCTTCTGAATATGTCGCTGCTGGGCGATCTTTTGACCCGCGTCGATGATCCGCCGGTTAAAGCGATGGTGGTTTACAACTCCAATCCGGCGGCCATTGCACCGGACCAGAACACCGTTCGCTCTGGCCTGCGCAGACCCGACCTGTTCACTGTGGTTCTGGAACATTTCCAGACCGATACCGCAGATTTCGCCGATATCGTGCTGCCATCCACTACGTTTCTGGAACATACAGACCTCTACCGCGCCTACGGACACTATTACTTGCAACTGGGGCGCCCCGCGCTGAGTGCACCGGGCGAAACCCTGCCCAACACTGAGATCTTCCGGCGACTGGCGGCGCGTATGGGCTTTACCGAACCCTGCTTCGATGATTCCGATGACGATATGGTGCGGACCACTCTCGATTCCAGCCATCCATTTGTTAAAGGCATCACACTGGAGCAGCTGGATAGTGAGCGTTCCGTGCGCCTGAATATCGGGGCACCTTTCCTGCCGTTCGCGGGCAGCGGCTTCGGAACTTCAACCGGCAAGTGTGAATTCAATGCGGAAACGCTCGACTATACCCCGCCCGTGGAATCCCGTTTGGGCGAACCGGATCTTGTGAAGCGCTATCCCCTGGAGATGATTTCTCCTAAGAATGACGACAGCATGAATTCAACCTTCGGCTTCCGGCCTGAGGTGGACGCGCAGACGGCAATTGTGACAATTCACCCGGCCGATGCCGGGCTGCGGGCAATCACCACCGGAGATGCCGTGCGCATGTTCAACGGTCGCGGGCAGTGTCTGTTAACAGCAAACGTGGCCGGGACGGTAGCGCAGGGCGTGGTCTCAACCCCTTCCGTACGCTGGCCCAAACTGGCCGGAGATGGCAACAGCGTCAACATGCTGACATCCCAAAGACTCACGGACAAAGGCGGAGGCCCCTCGTTTTACAGTTGTTTGGTGCAGGTGGAAAAGGTACTGGAACTATAACCGCCGGCTCGATCTGAAAATTCGTTGAGGCCGTGATACACTTCTATGTCGGCGATCACCTGATGTCACGGGATCTTCCGGGCAGTCGGCTCCGAACTGCTCTGGTATCACGGCCCCGTTGAGTATGAATGGCGATACCGAAAAGTTACAAAAATGAGACATCCAGGGACAGGGTTTCATCGTCTTACCGTGTGTCATGTTTATGGAACTTTTTCCCCGAAAATTAACTTTTGGGAATAGACTCTGCGTCCGGGTTGATGTAGTGTAAACAGAATCCGGAAGGGCTGGAGTCTTTGGCAGTCGTATTGCTTAGGTAATCGGGCAGCAGAGGTAAGCGGAAAATTAAACCAGGAGCTGAGAAAAGCGCTGGCTTCCGCCACTGAAGCTTTTTTGAAACTTTGATGGTGAATTTTCGTCTCTATCTCAAGTAGAAACGGAAACCAGCCACACAGATGCTGGAAGACGAGGAATTGAAATGACCAAGGTTGAACTGGACAAGTATAAAAAGATTTTGGAGGCGAAGCAGGCCGAACTCACCGGTGTTCTCAGGAACCGGGACGAGATTGTGATTGAGAAGGCTCCGGATGCCATTGACGAAGTGCAGCTTGCCGGTGAGCGTGAGCTTGCCATTCGCAATCTGGACCGTGATTCGAACATGCTCCGGCAGATCAAGCGCGCTCTGGCGCGGGTTGCCGACGGCAGCTATGGCGTGTGTCTCCATTGTGAGGAAGACATCTCGCCCAAGCGCGTTGTTGCGGTGCCGTGGGCAGCGTTTTGCATCAAGTGCCAGGAACAGGTTGACCGGCATGAAATCGAAGTTGACGATACGGCGGACTTGTTCGCCAGCGCGGCTTAACCGCGCCGCTGCGCCCCTCAAACTTAAACCTCGTCACGCTGTAGTGAGCGGGCGGATCGATAAGATCCGCCCGTTTTTATTTATTGCCAGCTTTTTATTTGATTCCGATGTACGAAATCATCCGCCCGGCATTTTCGCGTTGCCTTCGGAATGAATAGTAACGGCTGCCTTCGTAATCAGAAGTGCAAAAAGTACACTCTCCCGCCTTCCAGATGGAACTGATTCCCGCGGCCCGCAACTGATTTTCATTCGCGGATCGCAGGTCGAGATGGGCGGTGCCTGATGTCGTCGTCCGGGATTGGAACTCAGGAGCAAACTGCTGTGCCACTTCCGGACCCGTTTCGTAACAACAAGGTCCGATCGACGGTCCGACTGCGGCGCGAAGGTTCTGCGGTAAAACTGCAGCGTCGCGACAGAGTCTGGCAACCGCAACCGCCACAATATTTCCCGCCGTTCCCCGCCACCCGGCGTGAATCGCAGCTACAGCCCTTGTGACCGGATCTGCGATCAACACCGGCACGCAATCGGCGGTCCGCACGCCAACCACGGTTCCGCGCTGGCGACAAACCAGGGCATCGCCTTCCCCGCCTTCAGACAGGTCTTCCGCCACCAGCACAATACAGGAATGAATCTGCCGGACGGTGACAATTGCCGCAGGATATTCAGTATCGCGAGTGCCAAACCCGTGAACCAGCCACTCCAGTTCACTCAGATTCGGCGCGGTGATCATAGTGTGGCCAGGCTCAGTGGTTTGCCATACACGGCGCGGAAGATATCGGAAACGCGTTCCGCTGCCCAGAGTTCCAGGTCGATATCGGTCCCCGGCGGGATGGAGAGGCCAACCCAGATGTCATTTTCACGAACCTTGCACTGCACGGATCGTATCCGCTGACCATGACTACGGTCCAGACTGTCGGCCAGACGCAACAGCGGATTGAGCAGTGTGACCATCCGTCGCCGTTCCGGATCCAGGACCTGCAGATTACTGTGTTCGGCTGTTGGCAGGGCCTTGCGGTGGTAGCGGCATAGATTGGCGATCACTTCGCGTTCAGTGACGGTGAAGCCCGGCAAATCGGAATTCGAAACCAGGTAGTAGGAATGTTTGTGGTGCCGTGAGTCACTGACGTAGTGCCCGGAGTCATGCAGGTACGCTGCGGCTTCCAGCAGGCCGCCACAATGCGCGGGCAGCTGATGAAGCTGGCGGAAGCCGGTGAAGAGATCGCTGGCAAGTTTACCTACACGACGGCCGTGTCGCAGCGCTACACCATAGTGTTCCGACAGGGCTTCGACTACACTGCGCTGGTCTGTAGAGAGCCGCGAAAGATCGCGGTCCACAGTTCGCGCAGCAAGGTCCGCAATGATGCCGTCGCGAACTCCCGCAGCCGAATAATACAAAGCCGGCATCTGGAACGCTTCCAGCAGGCGGAGCAGCACGGCGGTTCCAGGTACAATAATCTCCGCGCGGCGCGGGCCGATGCCGGTGATTTTCTGCCGGGAAGACAAGTCGAGGCTGCACAGGTCGCGGAAGAGTTTGCGGATTCGCGGGGTAGTGGCTCGCATTCGGTCCGATTCATCCCTGCGCGCGCGAGGGATGCGATTGACCGCACACACGACGGCGGAGGCAGTGGCAGAAGTACCAATCACCCTGTCAATATGGGTGCCGCCCAGACGCCGGACTGCGGACCCCAGCTTCTCAGCGATATATTCCTCCATCCGGTGCAGGTCTGACGGTTTGGGCGGATCCGCGCGCAGGAACAGTTCCTGGAGCCGGAGTGCCCCGAGTGGTTTTGAAAAAGCCTGGCCGATTTGTTCCTGGTCGCTTAGGATAATTTCGGCACTTCCGCCGCCAATGTCGATGATCAGGAAGCGTTCTTTCGGGTGCGGCCAGCGACTCTTTACCCCAAGATGAATGAGGCGGGCCTCTTCCTGGCCGGAAATAATTTCAACGTCGGTACCAAGGGCGGCGGACGTACGCGCGATGAATTCGTGCTGGTTACCTGCGTCACGCACGGCCGCAGTGGCCACGGCGCGGATGCCGTCAATATTCAGTTTGCGGTAAGTGGCAACCATGCCACCCAGTACCCCGCAAATCATATCAGTGGATTCCTGGGTGATACGCCCCGTCCGGAAAACGCTGGCACCAAGGCGGGTTACCTGACGCTCTGAAGCAAGAATGCGCGGCGCGGCACCCGGCAAAACTTCGGCGGCTTCCATCCGGACTGAATTGCTGCCGATATCGACGGCGGCATAGCGGGGCATCTGCACGACTATAATAGCGACAACGGCCTTTTCAATGGAATTGTATTTACTTCGACACGGAATCGCTGAGGAACACCGCGCCGGAGCTCCGGACTCGGCTCGCGCACTAACCACCGAAGGCCGCAAAAAGCTGGCCGGGGTCATGGAAATGGCGCGAGCAACCGGGGCCGCACCGTCTTTGCTTTTGTCGAGTCCGTACGTTCGCGCAATGGAGACAGCCCGGATCGCGGCAACAGAACTGGGCTACAAAGGCGCAATCATTGAGGCAAAGTGCCTTACACCGGACGGATCACCGCATGACGTCTGGAGTGAAGTCCGTGAGAATCGTCATGAGTCCGGGATTTTACTGACCAGCCACGAACCGTTGTTGAGCAAATTGGCCGCTTACGTGCTGGGGTGTCCCGCATTGCTGGTGGAAATGAAGAAATCAGCTTTGCTCAGAATTGATGTGGATGCGGCCCGCAATATACCGTATGGAATATTGCGCTGGATGCTTGTGCCAGTGGTGGCGCAGTTGTAAACGTTGAGTGAAGGCGGCGCTGAACTAGTCCGTTATTTTATTAATTAAGGTACTTGACTTCAACAGCGCTCTGTTTAGATGATAGATATGGGCACGAACCTACAGTCCGGAGGACACATGACAATTTTAAACCCGAAACACCTCTCTCTTTTCGCTTTCACGGCCACTGCCTCGTTGCTAAGTGCCGCCGCCCCGGCGATTGGCGTGGCCATGTCTCAAGGCAACATCCTTGTTAACCAGGCGCGAACCTCAGGAAACGCCACACTATTCGACGGCAACACATTGCAGACTGGGAAGACGGCTTCCCAGATCCGTTTGAAGGATGGAGCGTTGCTCCGCCTCGAAAGTGCATCACGCGCCCGGATTTTTACGGACCATGCCGATCTTCAGGAAGGCAGTGTCCGCGTCTCCGGTTATTCGACCAACGCCAACGGACTCAGTGTTCGCACTGAAGGTAGCGGCTCGGCGAACATCGCGATTCACGGTAAAGTTGTGGAAGTAGCCGCACTAACCGGTAACGTGCATGTCTTCAACGCGGCTGGCATCAATGTAGCGAATCTCGCTCCTGGGCGCGCACTCAATCTGACTCCTGCTGACGCGGGCGCCAGTGCCGGAACGTCCCTCACGGGCTGCGTTCGCGGTGATGCGAAGAAGAACCTGCTTCTGACGGATGAAACGACGAACGTCACCGTACAGATTAAAGGCAAGAGCCCGAGAGTCGGTCGCCGCGTTCAGATTTCAGGCGCCATGGTTCCGAATGCCACTGCGGTGGCCGGTGCCAGCCAAGTGCTCAATGTTACGGATGTGAAGGAAAAGGGCACCTGTAGTGCGCAGCAGATGGCTGGTGCAGCTGGAGCTGCCGGTGCAGGTGCCGCAGGCGCGGCCGGGGCAGCTGGTGCTGGTGCAGCAGGAGCTGCGGGCGCGGCCGGTGCCGCCGGAGCAGCGGCTGGCGCTGCTGGAGCAGCTGCTGGTGCAGCAGCCGGAATTACTGCATCGGTGGTCGGCGTCTCGGTTGCTGTTGCTGCGGCGGGAGCGGGTCTAGGCATCGCCGCTGGTACCGGAGGATCCAGCACCACGACGTCTTCCAGCACTCAGTAGTCGTTACCGAATCTTTCAAAATTGAACAGCTTTGAAAAAAGCCCCGGTCTGACGACCGGGGCTTTTTATTATGACTCGCTCCCCCCTTCTGCCCATCTTCCTGATCGTTCTGGTTGATATTCTTGGCCTGACCATCATCCTGCCGCTGCTACCGTTCTATGCGGAGCATCTGGGCGCTTCCCCTACGACGATTGGTCTGCTGATCTCTACCTATGCGCTCTGCCAATTGATCGCAGGCCCCATCCTGGGGCGCATGTCGGATACTACTGGTCGCAAGCCGCTGCTGATTGTCAGCCAGATCGGGACCTTTGCGGGGTTCCTGCTGCTGGCGGTTTCCACCTCACTATGGATGGTGTTCCTGTCGCGGGTGATTGACGGTTTGACGGCGGGTAATCTTTCTTTGGCGCAGGCCTATATTGCTGATGTCACAGAACCGGAAGACCGGGCCAAATCGTTTGGCGTGATCGGGATTGCGTTTGGCATCGGCTTCCTGATCGGACCGGCTATTTCGGGCTTTCTGTCGCAGTACGGTTATTCATACCCGATCTTCGCAGCGGCGGCGCTTTCAGCCACCAGTATTTTCTGCACGGCGACGCTGTTGCCGAAAGCCGAACCGCATACAGAAACAGCCCGCGATACCGGGCCAGGCGGCCGCAGACTCGGCATCCTCGACTGGAATGCGTACGCTGAGTACTTCAAGCGTCCGCACCTCGGACGGCTTCTTGCACAGTTCTTCTTCTTCGCGTTTTCCTTCGCGTTCTTCATGAGCGGCTTCGCACTCTACGCCGAACAGCGCTTCGCCTACAAGGCGAAACAGGTGGGGTATGTTTTCGCCTTCGTGGGTTTCCTGGGTGTGATTTTACAGGGGGGGCTGATTGGCCGACTCGTCAAACGATTCGGCGAACGGACTTTAGTCTGGACTGGCTTCGCCTCAGCCGCCGTCGGTTATTCGCTGTTGGCGTGGACACACACGCTGGGACAACTGCTGGGCGCCAGCACCATCACTTCATACGGAACCGGTGTGTTGCGGCCTGCCGTCACAGCGCTGATTACACAGCAGGCGGGTAAGCGGGAACAAGGGGTGGTGCTGGGGCTGACCCAATCCCTGACTTCGGTGTCGCAGATCATTGCGCCGCTAATCGCCACGAGCCTGATCGGCGCGGGTTACCTGGGTATCTGGGCAATCGCGATGGGCGCAATTGCCTTCGGCGGATTACTCGTCACCTGGCCGCGCCCGGAAGAAGTTTAGCTCGGGCGTTCTTTATCTTCGACTAGCGCTTTGAGTCGCGCGAGTTCGCTGTCGATCTTGCGGCCCCGGCTGACGAGGGTCAGCACAAAGATGAGCAGGATCAGAAACCCGGCGGTATAGCCGTAAAAGAGAAACCTGAGGTTATTGGCGACTGCGATAGGGTCCATAATGATTCGGCCTGTCTTTTAGTTAAGGATGCAATTCAGAAGGAATGCAGTTCACGGCGCAGGGAATCGATTTCGCGCCTGCTTGTTTCCTGATGCAAACGAACCAGCACTAAGGCTGTGCCAAGCAGGAACAGAGCAAGGATGCCGAGAGCAAACGGTCCCTGGTAAACGGGTGCGAGGTTACCGGTTTCAAGAACCGGGCCGGGATGCTGCGTCTTGACGTTGGGAAGACGGATGGCCATCAACACGAGCGGCACGTCGGCAAAAGCAAAGATGGAGATGAATGCCGACATGGTGGCACGCTGCGTGGGTTCGGCGATCGCAGGGCGCACCAGCAGATAGCCGAGATAGAGCAGGAAGCACATCAGCTGGCTGGTCATGCGGAGGTCCCACGCCCACCAGATGCCCCACTGGTTGCGGCCCCAGATGCTGCCGGTCACCAGGTTGAGCAGCAGCAGCATAGTCGCCACTTCAATGCAGGCGACGGAAATGGAATCGTAGAGGAAGTTCTTCTTCGCCAGAAACGCTACACTCGCACACAACGCCGCGAACAGAAAAATATCAGCGTTGATGGCGGCCGGCACGTGAATGAAGATGATCCGGAAAATGGTACCCTGCATGGCTTCATCCGGCAAGTCACCGAAGATGGTGTTCAAGTTGAAAAGCATGACGAGCGTGCCCAGAATGCCCAGTGCGTAGGTGAGTTTTTCGCGCATAATTACCCCTCCTAAACTATCAGAATGAACTCAACGATGTATAACGACAGCGACGTGTAGATCAGGTTGAACACGATCATCAACTGAATGGAACTGCCCATGGACTTGAGCGCTTCCGGGTCGCGGGTGAAAAGCGCCGTAGTGGTGCCAATGGCGCCGAGCAGCAGCGGGATCAGCATAGGGTAAAGCAGCACCGGCAGCATGAGTTCGCGCAACCGTATATTGACGGTGACCGCGCTGAAAGCTACGCCCACGACGGCGATACCCCAGGTGGCGAGGAAGATGACCAGGAGCAGAGTTCCGGGCGACTGCCACCAGGAAATGTTGTAAAACAGGCCGAAGAAGGGTAGCGAGACCAGTTCCACGATCAAGAGCAGGAAGAAGGCGGCTACCGTTTTGCCCAGGAAGATTGCCCAGCCGGGGGCGGGTGACGAAACCAGCACATCGAGACAATCGTTCGGCAGTTCACGGGCGAAACTGCGGTTGACAATGAGCGCACCGGCGAAGGAATACACCAGCCAGAGCAGCCCGCCTGAGATGGCGTAGAGTTCTTCACGTCCTAAATCGAAAGCGAAGCTGAACAGCACCAGAATGACGAGGGAGAAAGAAAGACTGGCGGTGAGCGATTCCCTGGTGCGGAGTTCGGTCTGAAGGTCCTTCCGCGCGATGGCGAACGCCGCAGCAAAACCGGCTCTCATTCGGGTGCCCCATGATTTCTGTAGAGCCAGCCGGGGTCGGCCAGCATGACGACGGTCTGCGGCCCGGCAAAAGCGACTTTGCCACGTTCTAGCAGCGCTACATCAGTGGCCAACTCCATCGCCTCGCGGATCTGATGAGTGGACATAATGATGGTGGCACCGCGGCTCTGGGCGTCCTGCAGCAGTTTTTGCAGGACGGCTACGGCTCGGTCATCAAGGGACGTGAAGGGTTCGTCGAGGATCAGCAGTTCAGGATCGTGCAGAAAGGCACGGGCGACGGCGAGACGCTGTCTCATGCCACGGGAGAACTCGCGGGCCAGGCCGTCTTTGACGCGGGAAAGACCTACGCGTTCGAGGGCGTTGAGGGCGGTCTCGCGAGGATTGTCCAGGTTCAGAAGCTGGCCGAACAGGATTAGATTCTCTACAGCGGACAAGTCATCGTAAACACCGATGCCATGACCGAGGTAGCCAATACGGCGACGAGCTTCGGGGGTGTGGGAGGCAAGGCCTAACAGCCGGACTTCACCCTTGCCCGGTCTGGAAAGATTGGCGAGGATGCGCAGGAGAGTGGTTTTACCCGCACCGTTGCGGCCGAGCAGCGCCAGGCAAGCGCCCTTGTTTACCTGAAGACTGGCACCGCGTAAAGCCGGGTAGTCGCCAAAATACTTCCAGACGTTTTCAGCTTCGACTGCGTGCATTGTCGGAGGGTTTGGCCTGGGCTTGAGGGTCGCCTTTGCGATAGAGCAAAACGAAGCCAAGCGCGAGCATGCCGATGATGGTGGCGAGAATCCATTTCACTGCCATCAGGGAATCGAGCAGACCGGAATTACCGGCGGCCAGCGCATAGAGTTTCGGAAGATTTTCACTGAGACCGGGACTGCCTGCGCCGCCACCGTTATCGCCGCCGCCCGATTGTGCGGAAGGATCCTGCAGTGTCCCGTTGCCTTCGACGGCGATCATCAGATCCGGGCCTTTTACGTTGTAAATGGTGGCTTTGGTGGAAGGCTCCTCACCTAAGATATCCATATCAGGGCCTTTGAGGTTGACGCCCGCGGGTGCCACCATGCGGATCACGCCGCCTTTGGCAAGCACATGACTTTCAAACATGCCAGGGGATTTGAAGGGCATGGTCCAGACCATATCGACACGGGAGTCACCCGGTTTGATGGGGAAATCGAGTTTGAAGGTGTTGGCTTTAGGGCCGGGGTCGGGAGCGCGACGGATGGGCAGGCCGCCGGGGGCCAGGACGTTAATTTCGACTTTGCCCTGGGCTGCGTCGGGCAGGCTGAACTGGAGGGTGCCACGTTCCGGATCGTTCCAGGTGGTCTTGCCATCGTTCTTATAAACGTAAGTTTCGCTGACCCGCATTTCGCCAGCGGCTGCTGGTTCAAGCAGGATCATATGCTGCTCAAGCTTGGCCCCGCCGGGAGTTTTGGCTGTGTCGTAGACGGGTATATCGACGCCGCCGGTGGGCATGCCAGGGGTGACGACTTTGTTGTACTGAACGCCGGCATAGACGGCCTGGAGGAGGAGGGGTCCCCCGCCCTGCCCGGGCTTGACGTCCTGGGTAAAAACGAATTTTCCCTGGGCATCGGTTTTCACGCTGCCGATATTTTGGGGGCCCTGGCCGCTGGTCTGAAAGAGCGTTACGGTGGCTCCCGGCTGGGGTTTGCCGGTAGTGCCGTTGACTACGGTGCCATCGACACCAGCATGGGCCGCAATCACCGTGAGGGCCAGAAGGATGAGCGTTCGCATTAGGCAACACCACCCATTGGTTTGCCGCATTCGCCGCAGAATTTTAGAGCTTTTTCGAATTTCGCGCCGCAGGATGGGCATACGTTTTTGGGTGCGGGGGGCGGGGTGACTTTCACGCCGAGCCCTGGTTCTGATTTGATGCGATCTGTTTCAGCCATCACGTGCGCGAGGTCCTTTTGCAGTTCCAGTTTGGTGGCCTGATAATCGGCATCGGAAAGTTTGTCCAGACGGTATTCAAACTGGAGGTCGCGCAGGTTCTCATAGATGATGGCCTTGCGTTCATCGAGGTGTTTAAAAGGTGATACCGGAACGGGTTCGGGCAGATCCTGCGACCGAATGAAAAGCAGGTAAGCGACCACGGCTGCGCCCAGCAGCGCTCCCAGAATAAGAGTGGAATCCAAACGTTGTTTCCCCTGTCGCCCTTAGTCCAGTTTCGCCAGATCTTTTTCGATCGCATCGCGGTAGCGCGCAAGCGAGGGATCGTCAATGGTGGCGGCACCGGCGGGGGAGAGCGCATGTTTGCGGGCACCGCTGCGCATCTTCATCAGGATCAGAACGAGCAGCAGTCCGCCTGCCGCGAACGACAGGTAAGGAACCAGCCAGAAGGAAGAACTGGGATCGGGCCGGAAGATTTTATCGCCGTATTCTTTGACGAATGTGGCGATGATGGCGGCATCGTCAGAACCGGATTGCTGCATGGTGAAGATCTTCGTGCGCGCGGGTTTGCAGAAGTGGCACTGACCGCCCGACATCATGCAATTGGCATCGTCTTTACAGCCGCCGCACTGGCAGTTGATGTGCGAACCGACGCGTTTGACTTCATCGCTTTCGATCTGGGCTTCGGACTGAGCGAAGGCCATCCCCGCAGTGAGGATCAGTAGTGCGGCTAACTGGAACCGGCGTTTGGTCATTCAGACCCACGCTGGGCGTTTTCATGATGAACGACAGCTGGCTGGCGTTTGCCTTCCTGCGCGATGCCGACGACTTCAGTACGCGGATACGACCGGGCCACTTTGCTGGGCACCAGACATACGAAAGTGCCGCCAATCAGCGTGATGACGCCGATCCAAATCCAGGTCACGAGCGGGAAGACGTAGGCCTGCAGAGTCGCTTTGCCGTTGGTGACTGCAGCGTAGTTGATGTAGAGATCCTCGTTGAGGCGTGTGCGCAGGGCGACGTCGGCGGTGGCCTGCTGGGCAACCTTATAGAAGCGGCGGGCGGGGGAAAGAGTCCCCAGCGGCTGGCCGTTTTTGCTGATTTCGAGGACAGCAGTGGCTTCCTGATAATCGGCTGTGTCAGAGTCCTGCAAGTCCAGAACCTTGAGGGTATAGGCACCGACACTCATGCTGTCGCCTTTAGCTACTTCGCCGATAGCCGTCTGATTGAACGGGTGACCGCTCCAGCCGACGAACATCAGCACAATACCCATATGAACCAGGTAGCCGCCGTAGCGACGCGTGTTGCGGTGCGTCAGTTCGACCATAGCGGGGATGAAGCCCATTTTCGACTTCTCGCTGATGGCACGGGAGCCACGGAAGAATTCCATGAAGATGGTCGCCGTGACGAAGAAACAGAGCCCGAGGGAAATGATGGAATAGATGTAACGCATGCCGCCCAGGTAGAGTGCTGCGACGGTGATCAGCATGCCGATACCGGGCCACTGGAAGTTCTTGCGAAGGCTTTCCATGGACGTACGCCGCCAGGCGAACAGCGGACCGACGCCGGTCAGGAACAGCAGGAACAGGCCGATGGGGACCATCAGGCGGTTAAACCAGACGGCGTCCAGACTGATTTTTTCGCTGGCGAATTTCTCTGAGATCACCGGGAACATGGTGCCCCAAAGGACCGCGAAACAACTGGCAAGCAGGATCAGATTGTTAAACAGGAAACTGGATTCGCGGGAGACTACGCTTTCGAGTTCGGACTCGCTCTTGAGGTAATCGAGGCGGTCGAGAATGAGCCAGACCGTGGCCGCAATTCCGACTGCGAGGAAGACTACGAAAAACTTGCCGATGGGCGATTCCGCAAAGGCGTGGACTGAGCTTACGATGCCCGAGCGCGTCAGAAATGTCCCGTAGATACAGAGGAAGAAGGTGGACGCGATGAGCACCATGTTCCAAACCTTCATCATGCCCTTCTTTTCCTGCATCATGACGGAATGAAGGAAGGCGGTGGCGGCGAGCCAGGGGAGGAGGGAGGCGTTCTCAACGGGGTCCCACATCCAGTAGCCGCCCCAGCCGAGGACGTGATAGGCCCACGCGGAACCCAGCATGACGCCGGTGCCCTGGAAGAGCCATGTGACGATGGCCCAGCGGCGGGTGCTTTGAATCCAGCTTTCGCCCGGTGCTTTGACGATGAGCGAGGCCATGGCGAAGGCGAACGGCACCACGAAACCTACGTAGCCGAGGTAGAGCATGGGCGGATGAATGACCATCGCCCAGTACTGAAGCAGTGGATTCAGCCCCATGCCGTCGGGGACGGAGGTAACCACTTTATCGACGGCCAGAACCTGGAACGGGCTGACGACGAAGGCGTTCAGGATCAGGAAGAAAACCTGGACGGTGGAGAGGATCGAGAGGACCCACGGCATCAGGTTGCGGTGCTTGCCCTTGTTGGTGAGCACGACCACAGCGCCGTAGGTGGAAAGTATCCAGCTCCAGAAAAGGAGTGAACCTTCCTGGCCGCCCCACCATGCCGCCACCTTGTAGAAGATGGGCATGGCGTGGTTGGAATGGGAGGCTACGTAAGCCATGCGCATGTCGCCGGTGATGAGCGAATAAACCAGAATGCCGGAAGCGAGGGAAACGAGAAGCCATACCACGACGACGGCGCGTTCTCCGCTGAGGGTCAGGAAGGGTTTCTTTTTCAGTGTTCCGGTGACGCTGGCGATGATCGCGTAGAGGGCGATACAGAACGCCAGCAACAGGGCAAGGGCGCCTACATTTTCCATAGAAATCTCAGTTTACAAGCTGGTGCGAAGTGTGGAAGCGGGCATGGCCTGGGTGGGCTTGCCGACACCTTTGGGCTGCAGGCCTTCGGGGGCCATACCCGGTTTCGGCGCATATTTTGACGCGCATTTGGCCTGGATTTCAGAGGCGTGGAAGACGCCGTCCGGACCCATGCGGCCAGCGGCCAGAGCCTGTGCGCCGCCGCGGAACGTATCGGGCAGCGGATCGCGGCCTTCGTACGCTACACGCAGGGTTTCTTTGTCCTGCACGAGGTTGAATTTCACAAAGGTGCCTTCATGGACGATGGAATCGCCGACGACATCTCCGCCCACGCGGACATTGCGGGCCTGAGCGCCCCCGCCCATTTGCCGGAGTTCGGCGATGGACTTGTAGTAGGTGGTGGAATTCTGAATGCCGTTGGTGGCAAGCCATAGAAGAGAACCGACGATGATCGCCATCAGGACAGCGAATTTCCCGTATTTTTGCATAGGACCTCTCTGAATCTTAATTATACGCTTGTGTGCGTCCCCCGGGAAAAGTCAACGGCGTGCACGGATGAACACGGATTTCCACACGGATGCTTTTACGGATGTTTTTGATGGGAGCTATGGGTCTGTACCGCCGGGCTCGGGTTACCAGGTGCCTTTACAGTTCGCCCTTTTTGGCTGCTTCGGCTGCTGCTTCGGCTGCACGGTAGGCGAGGGCCTGAATGGTGGCCGTTGGCTGCTGCCGTCCGCTGGTGACCAGACTGCTGCCATCGACTATGAACAAGTTGGGGATATCGTGCGCACGGTTGAAGCGGTTGACAACCGAACGTGCCGGATCATTGCCCATCCGCATGGTGCCCATCAGATGCGTGCTGATTCCCACATCGTCGAGGGGATAAGTCCAGATTTTAGTCGCGCCCGCGGCTTCCAGAATTTCCACCTGGCGCTTCTGTACCCACTCAGCATTCTTTACATCATCCGGGTGCAACTGAAATGTGAGGCGGGGGGCCGGTAAACCCCAGGAGTCTTTCACTGACGGATCCAGATCCACCATATTCGTTTCCACCGAGAGGGACGTGTTGTGCGATAGCGTCGAGAACGTGTGGGTGAAGTAGTTGCCCAGCATCTTCTTGTAATCTGCGCCCCATTTGGGAGCGTCCGGCGGCAGTCCATCGAGACCAAAGGTGATGGGAAACCAATCGAAGCGCGCGTCGATTCCGGCGCCGCCGTAGAAGCCGCGTTTGGGGTCCGCGGCATAGTAATCGTGAATCACACGCGAAACCTGCACGCTCTTGTATTCGTTGAGCGGGTGATCAAAGAGGCCGCTGACCAGGCCGCCGAGGTCCCACATGAAATTCTTCCCCACCATCCCGCTTGAATTCGCAAGCCCGTTGGGAAAGCGTTTCGAGGCCGACATTAGAAGCAGTTTGGCGGATTCCACGCCATTGGCCGACAGCACGACGGCACGTGATTTCTGGAAGACTTCGCGACGACGCGAGTCGAAATAAACCGCGCCAGTGACTCGGCCCGCGGCGTTGCTCTGGATGCGGCGCACGTAACAGCCGGAGCGAATTTCACAACGGCCCGTCTTCTCAGCCATGGGAATTACTGAGGCCAGCGTGCTGGATTTGGCCCGCATCTCACAACCGAAGGTTTCACACCAGCCGCAATGGACACAGGCCCCCCGACCGAGATACGGTTGCGAGAGCACTGCCATGGGCGCGGGAAACGGATGCAGGCCCAGCTTCTTCGTGGCCCGTTCAAACAGAACGCCGGACGATTTTACCGGCAACGGCGGCAACGGATAGGGCCTGGAACGCGGCCCGTCGAATGGATTGGATCCGGCCAGGCCGGAGATGCCAAGCTCCCATTCTGCCTTCGTGTAATAGGGTTCGAGTTCATCGTAGGTGACGGGCCAGTCAGAAAAACTGCTGCCGGGGACATCGCCAAAGACACTGCGCTCGCGGAAATCATCAGGATGGAACCGCCAGTAGTTGGCAGTAAAGTGGACGCTCCCGCCCCCTACGAGGCGGCCATAGTTATAGCGCTGGCCTAAGGTGGCGGCTTCGGAGGCATTGGTCCGAAAGGTGTTGGGCTGGAGTTTGGGATTGTTGGAAATGTCGTGTTGAAAGCCTACGCCGAATTCGTCGTGATTGAAGTCCTTCTCTTTTATGTAAGGCCCCTGCTCCAGCACAACTACCGAAAAGCCTGCTGTCGACAGTTCCTTCGCGACCACACCGCCGGCAGCGCCGGAGCCGATTACTATGAAATCCACTACTTCGGAGGGTTTGTAGCGGATCATTTTGCTGCTCCGTCGTAGTATCCGAACGGCGGCTGGAAAGCCATCTTATGCTCAAGGCCGATGTGAGCCCAGCCCACCATTCCCTGGTTGCCGCCCCATGCCGGTGTGGCGAGGAAACCCATGATGGTGTGGGTGCGCAGCAGTTTGAAAAATTCTGTTTGCTCAATGCCCCTGATCAATTCGATGGCTTGTGAACTTTCGAGGCCTGCGAGGGTTTGTGACTGCGGAAACAGTTCGGCACGTTTCTTTTGCGCGGCGGCGAGGCCTGTGCGGTAGATCTCACGCTTCTCCCGGTCAAATGTCTCGAGGGCCCGGTCAATGAAATGAATGCAGCCGGCTTCTTTTGCTCCGGGGGTTCCATCGGAAGGTATGATTTGTGCCGCGAGGGCCTCTATTTCGCGAGCGTCGGCAGTGGCTAGATAGCGGAAGGCCGCGTCCGATTCCTTGGCTGACTGCGCGTGCTGTTGGGCACTGGCGATATCTGAAAGTGTGGCAGCACTGAGTGCGCTGAGCAGCAGTTCGCGGCGGGTCATAGGTAAGGTGTTGCCCTGATTTTACTATGTATTAAGAAGCCGACGGAGGCTCCCGTCCTACTATGAAGCATGCTTGCCTTGCTGGTCATTCTGATCACGGCTTTGGTTCCGGCTTTCGCGCAAACACCGCTTGCGGGGCCTGATGAGGAAATTACTGTCTTCGCCACCCGAACCGACATCCGGCTGCAGGATTCGCCCATACGTGTAGAGGTGCTCAGCCAGGACGAGATTGATGAAAAGGCGATGATGACTCCCGGCGACATCGTCATGATGCTGAATGAAATGGGGGGCCTCAGGGTGCAGACGACATCACCTTCGCTGGGTGCGGCCAGCGTGCGGATTCAGGGGATGCGCGGGCGCTACACACGTTTTCTGGCGGATGGCCTGCCCCTGTTCGGGCAGGAAGGCGGCGGGCTGGGACTGTTGCAGATTCCTCCGGTTGATCTTGGCCAGGTTGAAGTGATCAAGGGTGTTTCCTCTGCGCTCTATGGCGGCGGGGCGATGGCCGGTGTCGTGAACCTGATCTCGCGGCGTCCGGCGTCAGAACCGGTTCACGAAGTGCTGTTCAACAGGACGACGCTCGGAGGCACAGACGCCTCGCTCTTTCTGGCCTCGCGGTTAACCCCGCACTGGGGCGGGTCGTTCCTCGGCAGCGGTGACTGGCAGGAGCAGAAAGATCTCGGCCATGATGGCTGGTCTGATCTGGCCGGGTATGCGCGCGGGGTGGTGAGGCCACGCGTTTTTTGGGACAACGGAGCAGGCCGCACCGGCTTCCTGACGGGCGGATTTACTTATGAGAATCGCGAGGGCGGAACGATGCCGGGGTCTGTGCTTCCGGCAACAGGGAAACCCTATAGTGAGGCACTGAATACACGCCGCTTTGATGTTGGCGGCAACGTGCAGGCCATCATCGACAAGCGCTATGTGGTTACCGCCCGCTTCGCTGTCTCGGAGCAGGAACACGACCACCGGTTCGGTGAAAACCGTGAACGGGATCGTCATGAAATGCTCTTTGGCGAGGTCGCGGTGCGGGGCGCATTCGGCCGCAATACGTGGGTGGCAGGCGTGGCTGCGGAACGGGAGGATTTTGTTCCCACTGATGTTCCTCGGTTTGCTTACCGGTATACGACGCCTGGTGTGTTCATTCAGGACGATGTCAATGTCGCACGCTGGCTCTCGATCTCGGCCAGTGCGCGGGCAGACTTCCACAGCCGGTACGGGACATTTGTGAGTCCGCGGATATCGGCGCTGCTGCGATGGAAAGGCTGGATCAGTCGCGTATCGGGGGGTGAGGGGTTCTTCGCGCCGACGCCACTGACGGAAGAGACGGAAGCAGCCGGGTTGTCCCGCCTGACTATTCCGGCAGTGCTGGTGGCTGAACGGGGACGAAGCGCGTCTTTCGATCTCACCCGCGCACTGGGTCCGGTATCTTTTACCGGTACTTTTTTCGGGTCCGGTGTGCGGCATCCGATCAACGTTGAGCGCGGGACACGCTACCAGTTGACTAACCTGGCCCAACCGACCGACAACGTGGGGGTTGAATTCCTCGCTACTTTGAGGAAGGCTCCGTTCTCGGCCACGGCAACGTATACCTTCGTTCAATCGCGGCAGCAGGATGCGAGAGGCCAGCGCGTGGACACCCCGCTGACTCCCCGGCAGAGTTTTGGAATTGTCGCGATGTGGGAGAAGGAAAAGAGCGGGCGGATTGGTGTGGAGAGTTACTATACGGGGCACCAGCGGCTGGAGGAAAATCCATACCGTAATGAGTCGCTGCCTTATGTTTTATTTGGTTTTCTGGCTGAGCGCAAACTTGGCCCGGCCCGGCTGTTTGTGAATGTGGAAAACCTGACTAATGTTCGTCAGACGCGGTGGGATCCGCTGCTTCGGCCGGATCGGGGGATTGACGGGCGCTGGACTGTGGATGGCTGGGCACCTTTGGATGGACGTGTCCTGAATGGCGGGATTCGGTTTAGGTTTTGATACGCGGAGGCCGACGGGGGCTCCGCCCTCCTTTTAATTGGTGCGCAGAGCTGCTATTTGGGGCGAGTTGGGGTTTTGTTGCACCAGATCTTTTAGAGCGGCTTCAGCTACTTCCGCCAGGCCCATTTTGCTGGCTTCAATAGCCAAGGATTATGTCTGACTTCGGCACCCTTTGCTTCAGGGCTTCGATAGTGGCGGCTTCAGCGGCCGTGGCTACCCGAAACCTTGCTTCGGGTTGGGGCGCTCGCGGCGCCGTCACCCGCTTGCCGCGTATCTGTGCCGTTACGGTCCAGGAGTATGTGGCGCTGGCTGGCAGGGACTTGGCGGCTGTCCACTCTGTTGCGCGGACGGGCCCACCTTGCAGTACGCGTTCAAAATCGTTGTTGTAAACAGCTACGTTGTACTCAACTGCATTTTCCGCCGGAGTCCAGCGAAACTGCGGCAGGCTGGTGGAACTACGATTCCGGCCGGTGAGACCGGAACAAAACCCGGCCCTGCGGTGGTATTCGCAGACAAGAGTGTCTCTTTGCGGTGCTGCAAACCTGCTACGCCAGTGGCAGCCGGAAGGTGCCCCGAGTTCAGGACAGCTGACACAGTCAGCAGCTCCGCCGGCGTGAGGGTGCCGAAACCGGCGAGTTTGCCGATGAATCTCTGGTCAAGCCAGCGATTACGGGTGAAGATGAAGTAGGAAGTTCGGGGCGCAAAACAGCGAAGACCACCGCTGCGGCAACCGCGAAAACTCCCACCAACGGAATCAAATAACGACGCGATTTGCCGGGTGATATCTCCAGATAAAAACGTCGCAAATCCAGATTTTCGCGCCCGATGGGGATTTCATCCGCACCTACAGCATCGCTGCCCAGTTCAAAGATTTCGCGCAGAATCCGGTCCAGCGGTGCCGTCTGTGCCCGTACCAGCGGTGACACCACGGGCAGGGATCGCCCCTGCCAGCGGGCGACGCCGGTTAGCTACTCCCCCGCGACAGTCTTCCAAAGCTCGAAACGCGCGTCGTTGCGCAACAGATAGCGGATGCGGTTTTGCAGGCGAGTGCGCCCTGGACACCGGCGGCGGAGCTGCTCAAAGGCTGCATGAATAAGTGCGGAGACTAAATAGCCCCGCAGGTTTTCGATGTCGGGCGCACGGCCATACCGTAAATCCCGCAGCCGGGTAGACAGGTGTAGCAGCACCTCTGCTTCAACCTCTTCAACGGCATCGGGCCAGTCATGTCCGCTTAATTGCGGACGTTACGGCGCGCTGTTTACCGAATAAGGGGGTGGATTTCAGCGGCCAGCAATTGATTGAGGCAGTCCCGCGCGTCTTCGTCGGTGGCAACCCCCGAGTACCGGGCCAGAAGTTTATCCATGCGGAGGGCGCTGCATGCGGAGCCCGGACAAGCCTGCTTTTACATTCAAAAGCAGCGGCAGACCTGAGCGAACGGCTGGGCCTGGCCTGGAATGCGGCCTCTACCGGCGCCGACCGCGAGCTGGTGATCAGCGACACGCATGCTGGCGACGATGCCGTACTTGACGCCCTTGCCGATGCAGGCGAAACGATTCAGAAGAGTGGTGAATATCCGGGAGCGATGGCCCGCTTCCAGCTCTTTCTCGCGATTGCCACCAGGATTCAGGACGATCACCACATAGCAACCGGGCTTCAACTCATCGGGGGCCAGGAAGGTCTGAGCTGGGCACTGCTGGTGTCGGGGGTGCCTTCGTCAGTGGTGAGCCAAGGGCGGGTGGAATCGGTGAGCACTACGGAACTGATGGTAGTGCTGCACCGGTTTGTCAGTGAGAAGGCGGCCCCGGCTGAGGCGCTTCGGCATTCCATTCTGGCTGTTATGAAGAATGAACGGTATCGGCATCCCTTTTATTGGGGTGCATTTGTTTCTGTTGGTGATTGAGGTGCCCCGACCGTTTACAAAGCTTTCGGGCAGGGTGCCTGAATCTTAATGGCCCGTGTGGCGTTCGTGCTGATCGTAAACGGCGCCGCTCGCGCCACCGGCAATGGCACCAATAGCTGCACCCTTACCACCGCCCAGAAGTGCGCCGATTCCAGCTCCGGCTGCGGCACCACCGCCCACTCTCAGAGCGGTATTCCGTTTGGGATGCCGGCGTTGCACCGGACGCCGCTGCTGCGTAGTGGTGTATGTGCGCTGGCTGGTTCTGCGTTGCACTACCTCTGCCGTACCCGGCACGACGGTGGAAAGGAATAACGCGGCGACGATTGCGAAACGAGATTTCATCATTGGATAATCCTCCTGAAAGTTCATCCGGCGACCGGAATCGGCTTTCGGTGTATCCGTAGCACGTATATGGCCGGAACGCTGGGGATAGGATAGGACTGGAGCATTATCCTGACACGACTCCCCATGACCGGTGCTGAAACCCTTCTCGAAACTCTTGTTGCCAATGGCATCGATACCTGTTTTATGAATCCGGGTACGTCGGAGATGCACTTTGTTTCGGCGCTGGATCATGTCCCGGGGATGCGCGGGATTCTGTGTTTGTACGAAGGCGTTTGTTCCGGTGCGGCGGATGGATACGCGCGGATCAAGGGCAAGCCTGCGTCCACTCTGCTGCATCTGGGGCCGGGCCTTGCCAACAGCCTTTCCAACTTTCACAATGCCCGCAAGGCCCGTACGCCCATCGTTAGCATCGTCGGTGAACATTCGAGTGGGCATTTGAAATATGACGCGCCGCTTACTTCTGATATTGCGGCTTTCGCGCGGACGGTATCGCAGGAAATTCGCACGGTGGCCGGGCCGGATTCGATTGGCGAAGCTGCGTCTGCCACTATTGCCGCGGCGATTGCGCTGCCGGGCCAGATTGCGATGATGATTGTCCCGGCTGATTATTCGTGGCTTGCGGCGGGGGTGCCGGGGCCGGTTGTTCCGAAGCCAATACCCGCGCTGCCAGCGGCTGATCAAATCGAAGCCGTTGCACAAATCCTGCTGTCCGGTCAGCCTGTGGCCGTCGTACTGGGCGGCGCGGCGATGAATCCCCGTGCACTCGACGCAGCGCGACGGCTTTCTGTGGCAACAGGTGTCCGATTCTTTGCGGATCGCAGCGCTCCCAAACTTACTTGTGGCCGGAGCGTATTTGCGGTTGAGAAAATTCCCTATTTCCCGGAGGATGCAAGTGCCGCGCTGAATGGACTGGCCCACTTGATTCTGGTGGAAGCGCAGACACCGGTTTCGTTCTTTGGCTATCCTGATACACCCAGTTCTCCGGTGCCCGAAACCTGCGCGGTTTCGACGCTGGCCACGCGGGCGGAAGACGGTACGGCGGCGCTGGAAGCCTTGCGGGATCTGGTGGGAGCAGGAACGATCGCAGACCCGCTGATGAAAGCAGACCTGCCTTCCCTGCCCGAACCTGGTCCTCTTACTCTTGATGCGATTGGTCGGATTGTGGCCAACTTCATGCCGGAAAACTCAATCGTTTCGGATGAGATGATTTCGTCGGCAGTGCCGGTCCTGAGACACCTGGCGCAGGGTCCGGCGCACGATCAACTCACCATTACCGGCGGAGCCATTGGTCAGGGGCTGCCTGTCGCCGTGGGCGCAGCCGTGGCCGCACCTGATCGCAAGGTTCTCGCACTCGAAGCTGACGGCAGTGCTATGTACTCGCTCCAGGCCCTGTGGACGATGGCCCGCGAGAACCTGAACGTCACCATTGTGATTTTTGCCAACCACCGTTACCGTATTCTCGATATTGAAATGACGCGGACTGGTGCGGGCAAGATCGGTTCTTCGGCAAATAATATGCTGGATCTGGGCCGGCCGGAACTGGATTTTGTGAGTCTGTCGCAAGGGATGGGTGTTCCGGCCACGCGCGCTGCAACCACTGAAGAATTCATGGCTCAGTTTCGGGCCGCAGTTGCGGAATCGGGACCGCGCTTGATCGAGGCTGTTCTCTAAATGAATCTCAAAGACAAGGTAATCATCGTCACCGGGGGAGCTAACGGCATCGGACGCGCTCTCTGTCGGCGCTTTGCCGCGGAGAAACCCCGCGCGTTGCTTGTGGCCGATATTGATGAGGCAAATGCCATCGCTGTCGCCGCCGAAACCAGCGGAGTGCCGTTCAAGACGGACGTCGCCAGCGAAGCAGACATCATCCGGCTGGTGAAATTCGCTGAAGACAATTACGGCGCGGTTGATCTCTTTTGTTCGAACGCAGGCATCTTTACACCCGGCGGCGTTGAGGTAGCTGACGATGCGTGGCAAAACATCTGGGACATCAATGTCCGGGCGCATATTTACGCAGCCCGTGCGGTACTTCCTGGCATGATCGCGCGCGGCCAGGGCTATCTGCTGCAAACCGCGTCGGCTGCGGGCCTGTTGACACAGATCGGGTCCGCGCCTTACGCGGTTACGAAACATGCGGCACTGGCACTGGCGGAATGGCTGGCAATTAGTCATTACGATCAGGGCATCCGCGTCTCGGTTCTTTGCCCGCAGGGCGTCCGTACGAACATGCTGGCAGGTGCAGGCGGCACCGGTGTGGGAGCGGTATTGAGAGATACCGCAATCGAACCGGAGAAGGTGGCTGAGGACGTTGTCAGCGCCATCGCCGCCGAACGCTTTCTGGTGCTGCCCCATCCGGAAGTTGCCGAATATTTCCAGCGCAAAGCCTCTGATTATGAACGCTGGCTGCGCGGAATGCGCCGACTCCATAACGCCAGTGGTGGCATCTAACGGACTGCGTATGGAACCCGTTTCCCACTTCTTCTATTCAAACCGGCTCAAGCTGCAGTTTTGGGATTACGGGCAGGATGACAAACCGCCGCTGATTCTGGTGCATGGCGGTCTGGACCATGCGCGTAATTGGGACTGGGTGGCGCGCGACCTGCGCAACGACTATCACGTTTATGCTCTGGACCTGCGCGGGCATGGCAACAGTGCCTGGGCACCGGGCGCGATTTACAGCATGGCGGAATATGTTCTTGATCTGTCGGTTCTGATCGACATCATTAGTAAAGACCCGGTCCGCATTGTGGGCCATTCGCTGGGCGGCATGATTACGCTGCACTATGCGGGCACGTTCCCGGAGCGTGTTCACAAAATTGTGTCGGTGGAGGGTCTGGGGTTTCCGCTCGATCATAAAATCCACGGCACGCCGTCGGAAAAGATGCGTCGCTGGGTGGAAGCGGTGCGCAAGCTGGAGCATCGCACGCCACGGTCGTATCCGGATCTGGAAAGTGCAGTGGCGCGCATGAAGGAAGCGAACAAGCGCCTTTCGGATGAGGTGGCCCGGCATCTGACGCTGCATGGGACCAACTGGAACGCGGACGCTTCCATGACGTGGAAATTTGATAATTATGTCCACGCTTTTTCGCCGTATGGGCATGAGGTGGATGGTGTGGCGGAAATTTTCAGCAAGGTTGCTTGTCCGGCTTTGATGTTCTGGGGTCTGGAGAGCTGGGCACCGGTGCCCGATACGGACCCGCGCTTTCTGGCGATTCCGGGGTGTCGGCTGGTGGCGGTGCCGAATGCGGGGCATTGGGTCCATCATGATCAGCTGGATCTATTTTTGCGGGAAACGAGAGGGTTTCTCGCGTAGTGGCGCCGACGGGGGCGTCGGCTTGCGGGACAGGGGTCCCCGCGCCCCGGCGGCCTATTTTGGGTTGACCAGCGCTGAGTAGACCAGGTTGCGGATGGTGGACATGTAGTGCTGGCGTGCGCGCGGCGACTGCATCATGTAAACCACGAACATGTCTTCCTTCGGATCCACCCAAAAATGCGTGCCGCCCACTCCATTCCAGGTATAGTCGCCCTGCGAACCCTGATCGGCTGAGACACCGGGAACACGGCGCACGGCGAAGCCGAGGCCGAAGCCGTAACCGGGGCCGGGCAGATACAACGGGCCGGGAGTAATGGTCTCGCCCACATGGTCTGAAGTCATGAACGCGACCGTCTTCGGGCTCAGGATACGCTTGCCTTCGAGGGTGCCGCCGTTCAGCATCATTTGCAGGAAACGGGCGTAGTCGATTGTGGTGCTCACCATGCCGCCACCGCCGGATTCTGTCTTGCCCCCGACGCGCGGATCATTGAATTCGGCCTGAATGCCAAAGACACGGTCGTTACTGAACGGTTCCGCGATGCGGGGCTGTTTGGCGGGATCGGTTACGTAGAACGCCGAATCCTTCATGCCGAGCGGGTCGAGCACGCGTTCCTTTTCCGCCTGGTAGAGTGACTTGCCGGTAATAGCTTCAATCACGCTGCCGAGGATGTCGGTTGAATGGCTGTAATCCCAGGTGGTGCCGGGCTGGTAGGCGAGGGGAAGTTTGGCGATACGGTCTACAAACTCGGCGTTGGTGTAGTCACCTTTCAGAACACCGGCGTCAAGGTACGCTTTCTTGTTCAGCGAATTACCGAAGAAGCCGTAAGTGATACCTGAGGTATGGCGCATCAGGTCTTGAATGGTCATCTGGCCGCGGGCGTTGACGATTTCGAGGGTCGGCTTGCCGGTAGCCGGATCCAGCTTTTCCACGCCGACTTTCATGCGCGCAAACTGCGGCAGGTAGCGGGAAACCGGGTCGCTCAGGTTGAATTTGCCTTCTTCAAACAGCGTCATAGCTGTGACTGTGGTGACAGCTTTGCTCATGGAATAAATGCGGAAGATGGCGTCGTTCGTCATCGGCGTTTTCTTCTGCGGGTCGAGACTGCCGATGGATTCGAAATAAGCGATCTTGCCGTGACGGACGATCATGAGGGTCGCGCCGGGCATGGTGCCTTTGGCTGCGTCGTCTTTGAGAATCTGCGTGATTTTGTTGAGGCGCTCGGGGGAGAAACCAAGATCTGCGGCGTTCCCTTTAGGCAGGGCCTGAGGGGCTACCGGAGGAGCGGCACAGAGGCCGAAGCTAATGAGCAGTAGTGCGGCAAGAATCTTCATGGATGTTGCTGATTCTACCCCACCTGGTGAACAATTGAAGGGAGCTTTTTATGAAACCCCGAAGTTATGGCCTTGTCGCCCTTTGTATTCTTACTGTTGCGGTGCCCGCGACCGGACAGAAACCGGGTGCGACATGGGCGCAGGGGCGCACTCCGGACGGACAGCCTGATATGCAGGGCATGTGGACCTTCTTCACGCTGACCCCGCTCGAACGTTCACCAGCGGTGGGTGGGCGCGCGCTCTATACCGAAACCGAAGTGGCTCAAATGGAAAAACGCGCGGTTGAGGCGGGGGATCAGAACCTTGCCCGCGCCGGTGATGTTGGCAATGACACGTGGGGAGAACCGGGCATGAAGATGCTGGCGTCAGGGCAGACTTCACTGGTGGTGGAACCGGCGGACGGGCGGATCCCGGTGACGCCTGACGCTTTGGCCAAACATGCCTATCAACTGGCCCATAGTGCTGATTCCTGGGAGTACATGAGCGTTTGGGACCGGTGCGTGACGCGTGGCGTACCGGGCGGGATGATCCCCGGAAATATTGCCAATGGATATCAGATTATTCAGACGCCGGGCTATGTGGTGATCGTTTACGAGATGATTCACGAGGCGCATATTGTGCCTCTGGTGAAGGAACATGTTCAGGCCGGGGTGAAGCAGTTAAACGGGGACTCCATTGGCCACTGGGAGGGAAACACTCTGGTGGTGGAAACAACCGGCTTCAATGGCCATGCGCAGATTGCAACCAGTGGTTATTCGGGGCGGATGAAGTCGATGTATGAATCGGCTGCGATGCACCTTGAAGAACGGTTTACGCGAACTGGGGAAAACGCGATCCGCTATGAGGCTTTGATTGAAGATCCGGGCGTTTATTTGAAGCCCTGGAAGATGTCATTTCAACTGGACCGGGATGAAGCGTACCGGATGTTTGAGTATGCCTGCCATGAAGGCAATGAAGCGGTGACGCTGAATCTTCGCGGCGGCAGAGTGGAAGAAGCCGCCGCTGCGAAGGGCAAGAAGTAGTCTCACTCTCTGTCGCGCGGGCGCGTGGGTGGCGGTGGTTCCGGGCGACTTGCCTGCAGACGTTTCCGCTGGTCAGGCGACAGAGTTCTGCGGATTCCCAGGAGGAAGCGGGCGTTGGCTTTTTCCCGTTCAGCGCGGTCCTGCGCGACTTTATCGATCTGCACGAGAACCTTTGGTTCGTCCGGGGTATCGGGCGACATCATGGGTTCGAGGATCATTTCATCTTTCGCAGAGCGCCGGTCAGATCGACCGGGCGCAGGCGATTTTGCTGGAAGTTACAGTTTCAAAAGTGGTGCGCGCACTCTTGTGTTCCGCGTCGGCAATCGTGCCGACGCTCTCTGGGTCGGAGCACTGGTGTCGAGATGAGTCTCGACACGGCACGCAGAGTGCGTGCGCCACCATCTATAGACGGCGGTTCGTCGTGAGGGATTACAACGGGATGTTGCCGTGTTTCTTTTTCGGCATGGTATCGACTTTGTTCTCAAGCATGCGCAGGGCGCGGATGAGGCGCAGGCGGGTCTCGCGCGGTTCAATCACATCATCCACAAAACCACGCTCGGCAGCAACGAACGGACTGGCGAAACGGTCGTTAAATTCCGCCACCTTTTGGCCGCGCACTTCAGGTGCGGCGTTGGCCAGTTCACGGCGGTAGACGATGTTGACTGCTCCTTCGGCACCCATGACCGCAATTTCAGCGGTGGGCCAGGCGAGGTTCACATCCGTCCGCAGATGCTTGGAACCCATGACGCAGTAGGCTCCGCCGTAGGCTTTGCGTGTGATGACTGTGATTTTAGGGACGGTGGCTTCGGCGTAGGCGTAGAGGAGTTTCGCGCCGTGGCGGATGATGCCGCCGAATTCCTGATCAGTACCGGGCAGGAAGCCAGGTACATCTTCAAACGTGATGATCGGGATATTGAAGGCGTCACAGAAGCGGACAAAGCGCGCGCCTTTCACCGATGAATTGATATCGAGGCAGCCAGCGAGAAAGGCTGGCTGATTGGCGACGATGCCTACGGACCGGCCATCGAGGCGCGCGAAGCCGACCACGATGTTCTTCGCGTAATGTTCATGGACTTCAAAGAAATTGCCCTCATCGGCGACGCGGTGTATCACGTCCTTGATGTCATACGGCATGTTCGATTCGGCGGGGACGAGGGTGTCGAGTTCGGGGTCAGCGCGGTCGATGGGGTCGGTGGTGGCGCGGCGTGGCGCGTCTTCGCGATTATTCTGCGGAAGGTAGGTGAGTAACTCACGAATCATGCGGATGCATTCGGCATCATCTTTCGAGACGAAGTGGCCGACGCCGCTAACAGAGTTATGCGTCATGGAGCCGCCGAGGACTTCCTTGGTTACGTCTTCGTGGGTGACGGTTTTGATGACGTCCGGCCCGGTGATGAACATGTAACTGGTGTCGGCCACCATGAAGACGAAATCGGTGATGGCGGGCGAGTAGACAGCTCCGCCAGCGCATGGCCCCATGATCGCGGAGATCTGCGGAACGACGCCACTCGAAATAGTGTTGCGGAGGAAGATATCGGCGTAACCGGCCAGCGACACGACGCCTTCCTGGATGCGCGCGCCGCCCGAATCGTTGAGCCCGATCACGGGCGCTCCCACCTTCAGGGCGAGGTCCATGATCTTGCAAATTTTTTGCGCGTTTGTCTCGGAGAGGGAGCCGCCGAAGACCGTGAAATCCTGGGCAAAGACATACGCGAGCCGGCCATGAATCCGGCCATGTCCGGTGACGAATCCATCACCCGGGACCACTTGCGTCTCCATGCCGAAATCACGGCAACGGTGGGTGACCAGTTTATCCATCTCCTCGAAGGTGGCCTCATCGAGCAGCAGGTCGATGCGCTCGCGCGCCGAGAGTTTTCCTTCGCGGTGTTGGCGTTCCCGGCGTTCCGG
>JANYDS010000089.1 GCA_025363475.1 Terriglobia bacterium | reverse complement strand
CAGCAGCTTCAGACTTTCGTCATACCCAATCGCGATCAGCGTAGTCGATTCCACGGCGGTAATGTTCATGAGGCAACCTCCAGTGGAGGTCTTCACCCCTTAAACATTTTACCATAGAAATGTTTTAAGTGACCAGTATTGTGCCTAACTAAACTAAGACGTGCCACAATCGACAAGGAAAGAGCGTTTTGGTCAGGAAGATGCACAGCAAAAAGGACGGTCAGAAAATATCACAGGAACCGAGTCACGTCCTGCCAGAAACGATTGCCGATAGAGCGGCGAGACAAACTGCGGCTGCAACGATCTGGATGGCTGTCTTTACGTGTGCCCTGTTTCTCCTCAATGGTGTCACCATCGCGATATTAGTAAAGCAACTTAGCGAAATGCATCGTGGCGGTTTAGACACTCACGATCTCGCGGAAGAAGCCAAGAAACAATCGTCCGCGACTAAGAGCCTTGCCGAAGCGGCAAAAGTACAGGCGAACAATACCGCCGTACTGGCGGCAGCTACGAAAGATCAGGTCACAAAATTAAACGCTCAATGGAATGTAATGCAGTCACAACTGACGTTTGCTCAAGATGAGGCCCGCGCGGAACAGAGGGCGTGGCTCAAAGTTGAGATCGATTTCCCCCATATCCAGCGAGACCCTGTCTCTAATGTAATCACCGTTTATGTGCAGAACCCGGATACCTCGCATGCTGTCATCAATTATTCGAATGTCGGCAAAAGCCCGGCTTTTGAGATCGGATTCGCCGGATGGCTCGAAATGTCGAACAGTGCAGACGCTCCAAACTTCGGCGAAGCTGTTCCATTCACCAGTGACGCCCGAGCCAGCCTCTTCCCCGGCGGTGTGGGGCGAAGTCCAATCGAATTCTACCGGGATCATAAGCAGGAAGATAGATTCACGAGCGAAGACCTTAAAGCGTTAGTAGATGACGCTTCTTTGAAAAAAGCATCGAACCGCAAATCCATTGACGAACTGAGGCCGGAGTATGATCTGGAACAACTGGGTCCCGCCGTGCGCGGAAAGTACCTCACCCATGCATCTTTGGGAACTAACCTCGTCTTGATAGAGCCGGATCTTGCCGCTGTTTTTCCTACGCCAAATCCGTGAACCGCGCGCTCCGGTTATTAGCCGAAGCGGGAAGAGCGACGGTTGAAGGCCAGACGACTTCTTAACGAATTTATTTAGCCTTTTCCGGATGCACCGTCAACTTCTGAATCCGCCAGTTATTCATATCCGCAACCCAAATCGTATTCTCAGTCGGGCAAGCCAGCGCATGAACCCAGTTGAATTGCTTAGCCTCATGACCTGACTCACCCAGATACCCAAGCATCTTCCCGTCAAGGCCCATCTTATAAATCCGCCCCGGATTTTCATCCGAAGTATATATGTACTGAGGTGAAGTGTTAGTAATACAAATCGTCCAAGCCTGAGCCTCATCCGGCAGGTTTGCCGGCGTATTCCCCAGCGTAGGATGACGCTTCTTGTCAAACGGAGCCACCATCGTAATACTCCGCAAGTAAGTGCCCTCAACATCAAACACCTGGATACGCCGGTTAGACCGGTCCGCCACATACACATTGTCCTGCTTGTCTACAGCAATGTTATGCGGCAAGTTGAACTGGCCCGGCCCCGTCCCACGCGAACCCCAGCTCTTCAACCAGTCGCCATGCTTATCCAGCTTCGCCACCCGCGAATTCCCATAACCATCGCTGATGTAGATGTTGTCCTTCGAATCCCACGCCACATCCGTGGGCCCGTTGAAATAACCATCCACATGCACCGGTGCCGCACCTCCGCGGCCAGCCGCAGGATAGCGGTGCTCATCCGGACCTTCCTCACGCCGACCAAAATTCATCACAACCCGCCCCGCCGGATTGAACTTCATGATGGACATCGTGCCCTTATCCACCACCCACAGGTTGTCGTATTTATCGAAACGCACCGAGTGGGAATAGCCCAAACCATAAACACCCTTGCCAATCTCACGCAGGTATTTTCCCGCCGCGTCAAACTCCAGAAGCTGCGTGGAGACCGCACCATAAAGCGGTCCGCTGCTCGTACCCGGATGATTCAGGACGACGACACTGCCCTTGGAATTCACCGTAATCCCCAGCACCTCGCCAAAATTCATATCGGCAGGCAGCTTGAGCGGTTCAGCATTTGAGTCAAACGGAATCCTCGGCGGCTCCTGCGCAAACAGCGGTGCCGCAATGAGAATCAGCGAAAGAAATTTCATGGTGTTTATCCTATCAACCTACTGCACAACGCAGGAAAAACTGGCCGCATCATTGGTGTCGCCACTGCCCTTATAATGCGCGACTTTCGGATAGACACACAGCGGGCGCGTCAGCGTTTTCGCCGCATCAAGCGCATCCTTCCCGGTTCCGGTCAGATGATCCGGGGCCACGCCCTTCTCCACCCAGCGATCGAGTGCCGCCACCAGATCTCGTTCCGGATCCATCGTCGCGCCTGCCACCGTTCCGCCGTTGCCAAATACATTCGGTCCCCCGCCCCCGCGACAGTGGCCCATACCCGGCACCAGAAACAACCGGTAGAAATCATCAACAGGCTTGGCTGCGTCGCTGCGAGCGTCCATGAACTTGCCCATGAACTGCTTCACCAGTTCGTAGTAATCAATCGAATTCTGCGGCGGAATCGCCGTGTCACCCCAGCCGTGATACTGAATCAACTTGCCGCCGCGTGCGCGGAACGAACGCAGATCAGGGCTGGAAGAATTCAACACAGGCCCCGCTTTCTCATCCGCATACGCAACATCTTTATCGAAATCGAGCTTGCGGAAATCCCACTTCGGATCCTCATAGACGGCCTGCCCGTAGAACGTATTGCCAAAGCCGAACTGCGCCGGGGCTCTCTGTGCTGCCGGAACAATCCACGCCGCCCAGGTATCCGGAAAGCCTTCCGCGCCGGGCGAAAAACCAGGATGGATCTGCACGCCGGTTCGCGGATTCTTCGGCCCCGCATAGATCTTGCGCATGGCCGTCACCTGCGGCATAGTCAAACAATCCGGCCCGTCCGCACCCTTGCAAACAATGGTCCCAGGATCGAAATGGCAGGCGCGCGGGTCTTCAATCAAGCCGTCTTTTACGCCATCCAGCAAATCGCATTGCGCCACGGCAGCCTTCTGCACCGCAGGCAACTTGGCAACAGGCACGGTACCCAACGGGTCATCCAGCAGCGCCCGTTCATCCCAAAGATGTCCGGCAATCGTGTGAGTCCAGTTGTTGGCAGGCGCGCCGGCGATAATGCCGTCGAAGTCGTCAGCAAAGCGCTGCGCTTCCATCAGCGCCTCCCTGCCCCCATCGGAGCAACCGACAAAATAGTTACGACTCGCTTCTTTTCCATAGAAAGCCTGAATGACCAGACCAGACTGCACTCTGGTCTCATGCACCGCCCGGTAACCGAAATCAACCAGTTTTTCGGGATGTCCCATAGCCCATTCGGCAGTCCCGCCCGTGTGTCCATCATCAGTACCGGCAGCCGCAAAGCCCCGTCGCAGCGGCTCTGCCAGTGCTGCTACCGGAACGTTGCCCGCCCAGCCACCGTTGCCCACCTGTTCATATTTACCGTTCCAGCCCGCAGCCGGAAGCCAGAGTTCAAACTTGATATCAGAGTCACTCGTGGGGTGCGCCGACGCCTTAACGGCACAGTGCGCGGGGATGTTACCCGCCGCCGCGACTGAGACAGCCGACGCAATCGAAGTATGCGCCAGCTTCAGGCCCGCAAGACTTTCACAAGTCTGCTGGGCAGATAGCGGCGCGACGAACAAAGCGGCACCGGCAAAGAAGAGGAAGTTCATATAACGGTTCTGCATCACAAGACATTGTTATCAGAAATCTGAGCCGAGTGCGCTCTTAGTCTTCCTTTACTCAAAGTTTTTAACGTAAAAATTTAATTTGTTAACCGTGATTGCATCTTGATAAATCTCTGATAGACTACGACGAGATTCACGGGGAGGGCATGTGCGGGCAGCCATCGAACCGAGTAGGGGCGGGCTATTGTCAGAAGTTCTAAATCGCGGCAACGTTGAGCCGCCACAGCTGGATGTTCCAGCCGATGCGGTAACGGTGCAGTTGAGCAAGATTCTTGCGAGTTCCACCTTTCGTGCAAGCGACGGGTTGAGCCGCTTTCTGCGTTTTGTCGTGGAACAAACGCTGTTGGGCCACGGTGCCTTTCTCAAAGAATCAGTCATAGGCGTGGAGGTATTCAAACGCGGTAAGTCTTTTGACCCGCGTATGGATGCCATCGTTCGCGTGGACGCGCGCCGTCTCCGGACCAAGCTGGCCGAATACTACGCCACTGCCGGGAAGAATGACCCGATCCTGATCGAAGTTAAAAAAGGCAGTTATGCGCCTGCCTTCGGTGCCATGCCGACATCAGGAGCCCCTGCCATGGGAAAATCTCCTGGCGCAGGTAAAGGGCTCGACGCCGACAGCCGCTTTTCATCCATCGCTGTTCTGCCGTTCCTCAGTTTCTCTCCGGACCCGGAGAATGAGTACTTTGCCGACGGCCTCACGGAAGATGTAATTGCAGCCCTCACGCGCATTCCGCTGTTGCGAGTCATCGCCCGTTCAACCGCTTTTCGCTATCAGGGTAAGTCGCATGATATTGGCCGCGTAGGTGCAGACCTCAATGTGGAAGCGGTGCTGGAAGGCAGCGTGCGCAAGACGGGGGAGCGTTTGCGCATCAGCGCGCAGCTTATAGACGTCGCCACCAGTTTCCATATCTGGTCACGAACCTTCGAAGGCGATACCCAGGATATCTTCGCCGTGCAGCGCGAAATCTCAGATGCGATTGCCGGCCTTGTGAAGACACAAGTTCCTTCCGGACTCTCTGCCGCCGGGCCTGACCGGCAGCGTAATCCGCAGGCCTACGATCTTTACCTGCGCGGTATCTACTATGAGAGTCAGCGCACTCCCGCAACTATGGCGAAGGGTATCGAATACCTGCAGCAAGCTGCGGCGCTCGATCCGTTGTGCGCCTCCATTCAGGCCCGCCTCGCCGACTCATACGTTCTCCAAACGATCTTCGGCCATCGGTCGCCAGAGACAATGATGCCCGCCGCCCGTGAAGCCGCAACAGCAGCCATTGAGATGGATCACAGCCTGGCCGGTGCCCACGCCGCACGCGCCCTGGTAAGCGCGACTTACGATTGGGACTGGGCTGCTGCCGAGCAGGGTTTTCGCCGCGCTCTGCGACTAAATCCCGGAATGCCTGAGATTCATCACCGCTATGCGATTTACTATCTGGTTCCCCACGGGAGACTGGAAGAGGCGCTGGATGAGGTGCTTCAGGCCAAGGATCTTGACCCGCTCTCTTTAGTGCTCAGTGTCGCTGAATGTCTGGTGCTTTACTGGAGTCGCCGTTACGACGAAGCAATTGCGTGCGGCCTGAAAACACTCGACCTGGAACCGAATTACTACCTGACTTACGCTTACCTGGTATCTCCGTATCTTGCGAAAGGTATGTTCACTGAAGCACTGGAAGCTGCCGAAACTGCGGTGCGGCTTTCAGGCCGCGCACCGTTGCCGCTGCGGCAACTGGGTGCGGCCTATGCTCTGGTCGGGCGCACCGATGATGCCCTGGCTGTGATTGAAGAGCTCAAGGCCCGCCCGTATGCGCCGGCGGTATTGATCGCTGATATTTATACCGCACTCGAAGACAACGCCAATGCATTCGTATGGCTGGAAAAAGGCCGGGCCGCACGGTCGCCTGTCCTGATGTTCACCCGCGTCGCGCCCAGCCACGATACCTTGCGAAAAGATCCGCGATTCAACGTACTCATGAAGAAGATCGGCTTCGCTGTGGAATCTGCTGACCAGTAACTCAGAAAGCTGCGGACTTACAGAACGATGACACAACGGATACTCCGACTGCTGGCTGGCTTGAGCGGCATCCTGCTGCTGGCACTGGGCCTCACCTGCCTTCTTGCACCGGCCGGACAACTGGATCAGTTTTCCATCCTGCCACAGGGAAACGCGGGCCTCAGCACCATTCGCGGAGACCTCGCCGGCCTCTTCTTCGGCATGGCTCTGTTTGCCCTGCGCGGAGCCATCACAGGCTCTGCCCAGTGGCTGTCGGTGCCTGGCATTTTTCTTTCATTTATCGTGCTGGGGCGATGCCTCGGTTTCGTCGTGGACGGATCATCGAAATCCGCGATGCAATCTCTTGCTGTTGAACTGGTCATCATTGTTGTTCTCGCGCTGGCAACGATGGCGCTGCGAAAACGTCCGGCGCCCGGCAATTCCTTCCGTTTTTTCGTCGCAGTGGCAATTCTGCTGGTGATTGCCACCGCTTCCAGCGTCGTATTTCAGAAGCAACTGGGCTTGATCCTCGCCACGCGGACACTCGAACGTAACTTCGATCGCCAGTTGCTCGCAACTCTTCCGGACGGCCTTCATGCAGGCCTTTGCGGCTCCGGCTCACCACTTGCCGATCCGACTCGTTCCGGCCCGTGCATTGCAGTGATCGCGGGTAAGCACGTTTATATAGTGGATACCGGCGATGGCACCGCGCGCAAACTCGCGCTCATGGGAATCCCGCCGGGCCGTATCGACGCCATTCTGCTGACTCATTTCCACTCCGATCACATCGCCGGGCTGGGCGATATGATGATTCAGCGCTGGGGCGGCGCGAGTCACACCGAACCCACTCCGGTCATTGGACCGCAGGGTGTGGAAACCGTCGTCGCAGGTTTCAATCAGGCTTATTCGCTGGATAAGGGTTACCGCATCGCGCACCACGGCGAGGCAACTATGCCACCCACGGGTTCAGGCGGCACCGCGCGCCCCTTCACTATCGTGCAGGATTCAGATTCCAGTCAGGTTGTACTGCAGCAGGATGGCCTGACCATCACGGCATTTGCCGTACACCACACGCCCGTTTTTCCGGCCGTTGGCTACCGGTTTGATTACAAGGGGCGCTCCCTCGTGATCAGCGGAGACACCGCGCCCTCAGCGGTGCTCGCTAAATATGCGCATGGCGTTGATGTGCTTTTCCATGAAGGGCTTCAGACCACTATGGTCGCGGCCATCCAGCATCAGGCAGAGGGCGTGGGGCGCAAGTCGGCGGCGAAGATCATGGCCGATATCCCTTCGTATCACACCCGGCCTGAGGACGCGGCACGGCTCGCTCAGCAGGCGGAAGTAAAGCAGCTGGTTTTTTACCACACGATTCCGCCCCTGCCGCTTGCATATCTGAATGCCACGTTTCTGGGTGATGCACCCAGGCTTTTCAAAGGCCCGATAACAGTCTCCAAAGACGGTCTGCTTGTGAGCCTTCCAGCAGGAAGTACAACTATCGCGATGCGCGCGCTGCTTTAAATTAGTGACGCAGCCGGACAGTTCGCGCCAGTTCGTCCCGCACTTCCAGAATTTTGAGCTTCAGGTCAGGGTCGGCTTTGTTTTTCGCCAAAAAATCGTCGACAACTTTCAACGCTTCCGGCGAGTGCTGGTTATCTACGAAACTAGCCAGCCAGTTCATTACGAAAAAGATTTTCTTGTCCCGCTTCATCTGCGGGAGCGCCTCCAGCGCAGGCTTCAGAAAGGGCAAAGTCAAACCGGCCTGGCTCCAGTGATTGAACTGCGGCAGGCTTGCGGTAATCCAGTCCTCCTGTAAACCAGGTCCGTCGAGGTACGCTGCAAAATACCTTTTCTTGTTCTCTGCGCTTGCTGTCCCCGCCTGAGCTACATAGGCATACTTGCGGGCATCCGGGTCAGACTCGGGCCCGCTGATGGTTGTGTCGCCGAAGGCGTTGAGCGCCGAGACGATATTCCAGCGGTCCCGCCCCCGCAGCGGAACGCCTGGAATCTCAACTCTGCCTGCGAAAAGGTCTTTCAGTACGTCCCGCGCATGCGCTGTTGATGCCACATTCACCAGATTGCGGAAATAGCTGATTCGGAGATCCGAAGCAGGGGCTTCCCGCATCTGGCGAATCAACAGAGCTTCCAGCCGCTCAGCTATCGCCGTCCGCTGGGCATCCGAAAGATAGGAAGTGAACACTATGCGCATGCGTGACAGAATTGACCCCGCCAGTTCAGCGTCTTTTTCATCCGGCAACAGCTTCATGGCAAGGTCGGCATAGGCGGCAGCAGCGAGCCGCCCCTCGCGCATTCCATCCCACAGCGCACCCCACAGTAAAGACCGCTGGAACGGGTCTGTCACATGCGGCAGGTCGTCCAATACGGCAGCCTGGCTCTTTGGGTCTAATAAGAAGCGACCATACGAATGATCTTCGTCATTCGGAAACAGATACTGCGGGCATGGCTGACCCTTCACCGCATCCGGAGTTACATGCCGCAGTTCGCCGGTGGCCGATACCAGGAGAACCTGCGTTTTCAATGGCCATCGGTGACGTTCGTTCAGGACATCGCTCTGGTTCAGGCGAAACGACGAAATTCGCTGATCCGAACAGGCCCATTGAGCTTCAATTTGGGGCATCCCCCGCTGCTGAATCCAGGCTTGCGCCCAGGGGCCGAGGTCCGTTCGCGAGGCCCGTGAAAAGGCCCCGATCAAGTCGTTCCATTCCGCATTTCCATAAGCATGTTCGCGCAGATAAATCCGGATGCCCTCCCGAAAATGCTCTTCGCCCAGATTGAAATTCAGCAGACGCAGCAAACTGGGTGCCTTCTGATAAACAATTGCCCCATAGGCGGACTTGGCATCTTTCAGATTCGTGATCTGCTGATAGATCGGCGTCGTCCCGTGGGTCCCGTCGATCTGATAGGCAGCGGGTTTGATCGTTTCGTAAAACCGTTTCCACACCGGCCCCGCGGGTTCCATCTCCGCCTGCGTGTGATACGCGATGTACTGCGCGAAGCCTTCCTTCAGCCAGAGGTCGTCGAACCAGCGCATCGTGACCAGGTCGCCAAACCACTGGTGTGCCAGTTCATGCAGCACCGTTATAGCGCGGCGCTTCTGATCGCTCACGGTCGGTACGGTTCGGAACAAGACCGTATCTTCGTTCAGAAAAGTCGCGCCCGCGTGTTCCATTCCGCCGTAAGGGAAACCTGGAATCAGCACCTGATCATATTTTGGAAACGGAAAAGGCTGGGCGAAAAACTCCGTCATCCGCGACATGCCCTCACGCGCGGTTGCGGCTACTGCGGGCCACTCTTCCCGCGCACGCGCCAGTACGGATTTTCTGACGAACAGCCGCAGCGGCGTCCCGTTTTCCGGCCCTGCCAGCTGCTCAAACGGACCCGCCGCAAACGCAAAAAGATAGGTACTGATTGGCTTCGTTTGGTCAAAATGGCCGTTTGTCCCCGCGGTATTCGAAATCACGGTCCAGTCGGGCGGAGCCGTTGCATCGAGCGTAAAGCGTGCTTTCAAATCGGGCTGATCGAAGCAGGGGAACGCCTGATCGGCGTCCATGGGAACAAAGAGCGTGTAGAGGTATTCGCTGCCGTCCTGACTGTCGTTATAGCGGGTAATGGCGCGGTTGGCTTCGGCAATTTCGGACGCAAAGTCGAGCTCGATCCGGTTTTCTCCACTCCGCAGGTGGCCACCCGGAACAATGATGTGACCGTTCCGCGTTTGCAAAGTCTCCGGCGCATCGTTGACCGTCAGGTTGCGTGCCTGTCCGTCACGATAATCCAGCACCAGCGGACCCGCAGTCGCCAGCGCGAATTCTATCGTAATGTGTCCCGGTAATGTGGCCGCTTTCTTCCGCAGTTCAATGCGGAGATGATAGCGGACGTTCGAAATCTGACCCGCCCGGTCCCGCGCCAGATCCCTTGAAATTCCCTGTGCGGGGAGGCCTGCCGGCTGCACTGTCAGAGCGAAACTGAACCCAAGGCTGGTGATTGCGAAAATACGAAGCCACACGGCCAGAGACTAGCACGGCTACAATCAATTTCGAATGCATCTGTTCTCTCCACTCGAAATCTGCGGCATCAAATTCCGCAACCGTATCGCCGTCTCACCCATGTGCCAGTATTCCTGCGAAGACGGTTTCGCCACGGACTGGCATCTGGTTCACCTCGGCAGTCGCGCCGCCGGAGGTGCCGGACTTGTCATCGTGGAAGCCACCGCCGTGGAAGCGCGCGGTCGCATTTCGCCCAACGATATGGGACTCTGGAAAGACGAACAGATCGCCCCGCTGGCGAAGGCTGCGTCGTTCATGAAGACCCAGGGCTGTGTGCCCGGAATCCAAATCGCCCACGCCGGACGCAAGGCCAGTACCGCAGCCCCCTGGCTGGGCGGCAAGGTTGTGTCAGATAGCGACGGCGGCTGGCTTCCCGCAGCCCCCAGTCCGGTGCCATTTCGCGAGGGTGATACTGCGCCGCATGAACTCTCACTGGCGGAAATTGCGGATCTTGTCGCCGCTTTCGCCGCAACCGCCGGGCGAGCGCTAATTGCCGGCTTTGAAGTCCTCGAAATCCACGGAGCCCACGGTTACCTGCTGCATGAATTTCTGTCACCGCTCGCCAACCAGCGAACCGATGAATACGGCGGAAGCTACGACAACCGCATCCGCCTGACGCTTGAAGTGGTGAAAGCGGTACGGCAAATCTGGCCCGAATCCCTGCCCCTGTTCCTCCGCATTTCCGCCACAGACTGGGCGGAAGGCGGCTGGACGATTGACGATTCGGTGGAACTGGCCCGGCGCGTGAAACCCCTGGGTGTGGATCTGGTGGATTGTTCGTCAGGTGCAATGGTTCCCTGGGCCAGAATCCCCGTTGCTCCAGGCTTTCAGGTTCCTTTCGCCGAACAGATCCGGCGCGAAGCCGGGATTCTGACCGGTGCCGTAGGTCTGATTACTGAACCCGCCCAGGCCGACACAATAGTCCGCACCGAACAGGCTGATCTGGTCCTGCTGGCCCGTGAACTCCTGCGCGATCCCTACTGGCCCATACGGGCCGCCAAAGCTCTTGGCGTGGACGGCCCGGTGCCCAGTCAATATCTTCGCGGCTGGTAAATCAGGCAGCGGGCAACCTATGCAGCGGGCATCAGGGCAATGGTGCCTTTTTGGCGCAAACCATTGAGCGCCAGACCATAACGACCGCGGACCCCTGTTTTCTCAAAAATATGTTTCAGGTGAATCTTCACCGTACCGGTCTGGATCATCAGGTTACGCGCAATATCGCGGTTGCGCAAACCCTTTTCCACCAGTTCAGCCACTTCATGCTCCCGCGGTGTCAGATGCGACCGACGGGGCTGTATCAATTTTCCCGAATCGCCGAAGATGCCCTCCTCCATCCAGGTGCTGCCTGAAGTCGCGGCCAGAAGGCACGTAACCAGCGTTTCAGGGGCCGAGGTACGCCGCAGTATGCCCCGTGCGCCCGCCTGGAGCAGTTTGAGCGCCTCTGGTTCATTTATCCCCGTACCCCAAACCACCGGGGCCGTCGCGATCCCGCTGGCAGCCACCCGGCGCAGCCAGTCGATAATGGCGGAGGTTCCCAGCGCCTTATCCAGCACAACGGCAGCCGGCGTCATGCTCCGCGCCAGTTCAAAGGCGGCGTCCAGAGAGCAGACCGCCCCCGCAAAACGCAGGCCCGGCGAACGGGCGAGCAAACCACGGACGCCTTCAATGGCAACAGGCTGGGTATCGCATACCAGGACAGATTTCGCTGTGGTTTCTTTTACACAGGACTCTTTGACGCAAAATTCGTTCATCGTTATTACCGACCTCAGAGAGCATATCGGCCAGTCTTTGGCAGAACTTTAGCTCTTGCATCCGTAGTGGTGATATATGAGGAAAAGTCTCATCAAAAATGCCAGTGTCTTTGGTTAACTTGGTTAACCGGCACCGTTAAACCGGAGTTGGCGGTCAGAGCAGATTAATCGTGCCCCGGCAAATCGCCGCGCCGCACTTGCACTGCACTTTATCCACATTTTTCGCAAAGCGATAATCTACGGTCAATTCGTCGCCCTTCGCTATGGCGCGCCGGCTGGCGTAGAAAATCCTGCCCTTCCTAATTTCGGTTTGCATGTTGGGGTCGCAGCAGTGGTTGGCATATTCCGCGCCGCTACCGCCAACGCCGCCGTCCAGAGTCCAGTAGTTGTCCAAAGTGAAGAGGTAAATCAGAGTCGGCTGTTCATCCGCACGGCGCCGAGTTTCCCGGCGACTGATGCGTTCTCCGGTATATTCCATCACCTTTTTGCGCGCCGGAATGTCTTCTACCGCATAAAGGCCCCAGCGGTGAATCTTTGAAGACTTGGCCACCACTTTAAAATAGAAGTGCTTCTGGTTAATCTCCGGAGGCGGTTCAGACTTGCGCGCAGGCATTCTCGCAATTGTAGCGGCATGCCCTGATCAGACACCGGATGACTAAACAGAACTGCTAAACCGGAACGCGTTCGAGGCTGGTAACAAACTTGATGCCGCGTATTGTTTTGCCGTGCAACCGCTCGTCGTTCGTGATGAACAAGTCTATGTGTCCAGCCGCCGCACATGCGAGCTGAATCGCATCCGGGCGGGAGAGTGTACGGTCAATCCGGATCGCCGCAAATTGCTCGGCCGCCATCATATCAAAAGGTAAAACATGAATAGCGTTCCCTGAGAAGAAGGCCTTATACCGCTCGGCCAGTGCCAAGTCTCCCATGGCGTATGGTTTAGCGAGGACTTCGCCGACCGTCAGCGCACTGGTAAAAAGATTATCCCCACGCTCCACCATCCGGTTGCGCAGCCGGACCACGTCTGCCATAAACTTTGGATTCTGTTCAAACAGGTAGATAAAAAGGTTCGAGTCCCAGAAAATGCTGCTCATGCCGCAACATCGGCGGAATTTCCGGGCCGCTCCGAAACCTCCGGACGAACCCAGTCAGACGCTTCGCGCTCCCTGCGGATATACGTATCACCGTCTTCATTTGCCCACAATCCCTTGCCCACACCGATCATGGCCAGAACCGGATCAACTTCCGGACGTGTGATCTGTCCGCAATACTCGTCCTCGTACCATCGGACCAGATGTTGCAATTCCGGCGGCAGGTTTTGCTGCACGGGCCGAATTTTGCCCCTCCGTTCGGGATGCGCCTCGTCTACTGGCCTGAAGAGCCTCAGCTCTCCCGAATCCAGCCGAAAAAACATCCGGTACTTTGCTGAGGACGGTTTCAGGTTAGCCACATTGTGGTGATAAAGGTGAGGTTGCACCCCAGCCCGGACCGGACCGGCGCTATCCACCGCAATCCGGTTCATAATTTCCCTGGCTGAGAAACCTGCTCGCTCGGGATGTTCGCGGTGCAAATTGGCCAGCCCGACCCAACACTCATCGGCTACTAACATGATTAACAGTTTTAACACTTAATTTCTGATTCCGCAATCCGCAGCGTGGTGCGCCCATTCCACCAAGAGGTAACTTACTTGAACTGAAGCCGGATTTTCCCCGCCGGAGTCGTATACACCAGCGCCAGATTCTTCGGCTTCTCCCGTTCCAGCGGAAAGAACAAAAGCCCCTCTTCCGCAGCCTCAATCGTCTTCTCCGCCAGCATTTTCTGTTTCAGCAGCGCCAGACGTTCCGGCTCCCCTGCCCCTGCTTTCATTTCCGCCTTCGAACTCGCCAGCAGCGGTGCCGACGATTCATTCACCCGCGGCGCAAACGTCTGCTTCACCACCAGCGCGCCCGAATCCACAATCTGCGCAGCGGCCAGCGGCCCGCTATGGCTCAGATCCGAATTCGACCGCAACAGGAAATCATCCAGTCGCACCTCAACCTGCTTCCCGGCTTTCGGAGCCACTCTTACGTCCAGCACCGTGAAATGGCCACCAAAATCGGTGGAGAAAATCTGCCGGATCTGCTCTTCAGTCATGACCGAGGCTGTAACCACCACTCCGTCATTTTCCGCCTGACCCTGAGGCACCTTCTTGTCCGCCGCGACCAACACACTCACGAACATGAGCGGAATCAACCGCGCGTACCTCATCGTGCAGCCCATAGGAACGCAGCCACACCCAGGCCCGACCCGATTAGGATACCCGCCAGCACATCAGTTAAATAATGCAACCCCAGCAACACCCGCGATGCGGCCACACTCATCGCACCAAACACCAGCCCCACCAGCAGTGCCGGATAAAACAAACCCAGCGGCACCGCTACGCAGAAAGCTGTAATCGTATGGCCCGAAGGGAATGAAAAGCGATCCGGAGGCAGCAAACTCGCCCAGCGGTGGGTCTCAAGTCCGCTCGGCCGCGTTCGCCCGGTAATACGCTTCAACACCTGAAACGTCACAATCCCCGCCCCGACAGAAATAAACCCTGCTTCCAGTGCATCAAAACGCTGCGCTCCGCCAAAAACCAGCAGCGCCAGCCCGATTCCCACCCACAACCAGCCATCGCCCGCCCGCGAGGCCCAAACCATCCACGTGCGAACCCAGCGTGGTGCCAGCCACTGGTTCAGCTGACTCATCAGCTTCCGGTCTCCGGCTGCAATTATGCGGATCATAGGGTAGTAAGGCTGGTGGTGCTCGTCTAACACTATTGTAATGCGTGTAAAATGCGAACCCGTGCAAGAATCGGCACGCATTACTATTAGGAATGAAGACCATCGAACTCGTGTTCTTCGACGCAGGCGGAGGCCACCGCAGTGCCGCCAACGCCCTGTGCGAAATCGCAGCCCGCGAACAGCGCCCCTGGGACATGCAGATGATGAACCTGCAGGAACTCCTCGATGAGATGGACGTCTTCCGCAAACTCACAGGCATCCGTCTCCAGGAAATCTACAACCTGATGCTGCGCAAGGGCTGGACCCTGGGTTCGCCCACACTGGTCACGGGCATGCACGCCGTCATCAAACTACTGCATCCGCAACAGGTCAAGCTGCTCTCGCGCTATTGGAGTGAGCGGCGACCGGACATGGTGGTCTCAGTCATCCCGAATTTCAACCGTGCCCTTCATACCGCCGCGACGAAAGTCATGCCGAACGTGCCGATGGTGACCATCCTCACGGATATGGCAGACTACCCGCCGCATTTCTGGATCGAACGGCAGCAGCAATATCTGATCTGCGGCACAGAACATGCCCGCCAGCAGGCGCTGCAGCTTGGTCATGCGCCGGACCGCGTGTTTCTTACTTCCGGCATGATTCTGAATCCGCGTTTCTACGAACCGGTCGAAGTGGACCGTGCCCGCGACCGCACCGCTCTGGGACTCGACCCCGACCTGCCCACCGCCTTCATGATGTTCGGTGGGGAAGGCTCACCCGCCATGCTCCAGATTGCGCGCGATCTGGACGCCACGGGAATGAAGCTGCAGATGATCGCTGTCTGCGGGAAAAGCAAGAAGCTGGAAGCGTCTCTCCGCGCGCTCAAAATGCGGATGCCGATTCACATTGAAGGTTTCACAAAGGAAGTCCCTCGCTTCATGCGTTTGTCGGATTTCTTCATTGGCAAGCCCGGCCCGGGCAGTATCAGCGAGGCTGTAGCAATGGGTCTGCCGGTGATCATCGAACGCAATAATTGGACCCTGCCCCAGGAACGCTACAACGCCGACTGGGTGGAAGAACAGGGAGTGGGAATTTCCCTGCGGAACTTCAAAACGGAGATCGCAGGGGCAGTCGCAAGAATGCTCGACCCCGGTCAGCGCGCTGAGTTCGTGATGCACGTGCAGAAGCAGAACAACCGGGCCGTCTTCGAAATCCCGCAGATCCTCGAACAGATCCTCGCCAAACACTGAGAAAAGGCGAAGCAGCAAGCTCACTCCCGCGACAAAGAAATTGACCTGCGGTTATATTTTTTCCTGGCCCGCAACGCTTTCTCAGGCAGAAGGTGTTATGGTCAATTCGATCATGGACGAGGAAAAGAAAACCGCGCCCGGTGACCCGGCCACCACGCCCCATCCCGACTCCGAAAACTGGGAGCGGGTGGGCGCAATCTTTGACGCGGCACTGCCCATCCCGGCAGACCGGCGTCCCGCATGGCTGGATGAAGTCTGTGGCACCGATCTGGCCCTGCGCAGCGAGATCGATTCCCTGATCAATGCCTACGAACGCACCGGCCTGCTTGACGGGCCGGCTTTAGCCCCAGAGTCTGATGCTTCTCCTTCCGCATCGGCGTCCGGCCATCCGTCGCCGGACCAGATCATTGGCCAGTACCGGATTCTGGAAAAGCTGGGCGAAGGCGGTATGGGGGCTGTTTACAAGGCCGTTGACACACGTCTGGACCGCCCTGTTGCGCTCAAACTGATTACCCGTTTTGACGGGACCGGCCTTGAAAAGCGCCGCTTTTTCCGTGAAGCCAAAGCGGCCTCGGCGCTCAATCATCCCAACATCGTCACCATCTATGAATATGACTCGGACAGCGGCGTGGATTTCATAGCCATGGAATACATTCAGGGCGTTACACTTGACCGCCTGATTGCCGACAGCACTAAGTCATCGCAGGCCCTGATCGGGTACGTCGCTCAGGTTGCCGGAGCGCTGGCGCGGGCTCATGAAGCCGGCATCGTTCACCGCGATCTCAAGCCCACCAACATCATGGTGACCACTGACGGTATCGTGAAAGTGCTGGATTTCGGCCTCGCCAAACAGGCGGCAGCAGGCGCGGACAGCGAGATGACCGGGCTGACGATCGGCGGCGGCCTGATGGGCACCCCGGCTTATACGTCGCCCGAACAGGCGTTAACGGCGCCCTCGGACCACCGTTCCGATATTTTTTCCTTTGGCATCATTCTCTACGAAGCGGCCTACCGGACGCATCCTTTTCGCGGTACCGATGTTCTGGCGACGTTGAATAACATAGCCCGGGAAGCGCCCCGGCCCCCGTCGAAAAAAGCGCCGGCAATTGCGCCCCCGGTTGCCGCGCTGATTGACCGCTGCCTCAGTAAAGACCCGGCGGCGCGCCCTCAGTCTATGGCGGAAGTGCGGGCTGCGCTGACCTCTGTGACGTCTGAGGCCGCAACGCCGGCGGTTCCGGTGAGCGGGTCAAAACGGTCGGCGGCCTTCGCAGGTTTCGCTGTCATTGCCGCGCTGGCTGGGGGTGGCGCCTGGTACAGCGTCAGACAGGCTGCTGTTCCGATGAACTCGCTGACTTACACTCTGGAAGCCCGCAAACAAGGCGGCCCCGTGTCTGTGGCCTCCACGGGCGAAACTTTTCATTTCGGCGACAAATTCCGCCTGCGGATTGAATCTGGCCAGACCGGGTTTCTGTATCTGATCAATGAAGGACCAGGGCCAAATGGTACCCGCCGCTTTTGGATTCTGTATCCTGCGGTTTCCGGTTCAGCGGCACTTACCGCGCATCAACCGCTCGAAACCGGCTGGTATGACTTCGATGCGAATCCGGGAACCGAGCGGCTTTGGATTGCCTACTCCAAAGGACCGGTGAAGTCTCTGCAGGACGCTATGGCCTTTAGCGATACGGGAGAAGTGAAAGACCCCGCAAAAGCCCTGCGGACAGCACAATTTCTTGGCGGACTGGGACGTGCGGTGAAATCGCCCGCCGGCCACGGCGTTCAGTTACAGGCGGCCGAGCCTGTTCTGGGCGAAATGATTTCGCTTCGGCACAAGTAGACTGACAACAACAAAGGAAAACGCCTGATGCCGAATTTGATCACACAGCCGGTTCGGCTCATTATGCACGTCACATACACCATGGGAGACCAGGTTCTGGTCTACGATAAGTTTCTGGAAATTACACCCATAGCGTTGGGTCCGCTCCTGACAGCCACTATCACCAGTTTCCCCAGCGAAGACCCGAGGGTAAACAATCAGACAGAATCCGGGTCTTGCTCTGTGGACGCGAACGGAGTTTTTACCGCTACCCTGACCGCGCCCGGATATCCTCCCCGGACGTACACCGGAACCCTCAGTTCAGATCACTCCAGTATTACGGCCGGCTCCGGAGGAACTGACGTCACCTGGACCGCTGACTTGAAAAGACACGGTAAAGCGAGACTCGGTGGTCAACCCGGTCGTATCAGGATTTCTGAAAACCGCCGGACAGGAATTCTGCACTATTCTGACCAGAGCAGAATCGAGGTGCCGCTCGGTCCCGGCGGCGCGATCATGAACGGCGCGGTTCCGGCAACCCCGGCGGCACCGCTCGCGGTCAGCTTCACCGTAGGAGCCAGGACCTACACCGGCATTTGGGGCTCCATCACCGCACGTGCCACCGTTGCAGGTCGCCCTGCCTGGACTGCGGGTGCCTCGGGTAACGGTGGGTTGAGCTATGTGGCCACTGACCACAGAAGATCCGAGGACAGCTGGGCTTCCGAACTTGGTGCCCGATAATCCGTCTCATGTGGCATGAGTTGAGGAAGTAAGCGGGGGGCTTTGGTGGTACTGCAACGCGGGAGAAAACAGGTGACGGCAACGGGCCGCGCGGCCTCTGCATTGCTGTGTCTGCTTGCCCTCGTGCCTGAGCTTCCCGCCCAGTCAGCGACAGATGACCTGGTCCCGTATCGCGGTGCGGTAATGACAGGGGTGATTCGCCCGGGCGGCCCGGCCGTTACGAGCGTCTCTCTGACAGCCGGGCAATTCCTCCGCCTCGAAGTCTTAAAGGCTGGAACTGACCTGAATCTTGAGCTGCATGACCCATCGGGCAAGTCCGTGGCATCGGCTGATTTCGGCAATGGAAAGTACGGGCCGGTAATCCTGGTTGTGCTTACTGAGGTACCCGGTATCTACCGCCTTAGCGTCGGCCGCGCCAGTCCGGCCGGGCCACCCGAAAACTACACCATCGCCGTGGCCGAAATGCGCCATGCATCGGACTCTGACCGCGAGACCGTGGCAGCGTTCCGCAACTACAATTCAGGGGTCAACGCCCGGAGTGCAGAGGCGGTGCGCCGTTCCATCGACCAGCTGACACTGAGCCGGGATTTCTTTCGCCGGTCCCGGGATCAATACATGGAGGGGCTTGCGACATATGGTCTGGGTGCTGCTCTTGGCCGCGCGGGTGATTTTCGCGGTGCGGCTTCCTCGTATCTGGCTGCAAGGGAATTGTTTCAGCTTCAGCATGATCGCCACATGGAAGCCGAAGCACTGAACAGCGAGGGCGGCGTTCGTGACGTTCTCGGTGAGGCACCGGCGGCTATGAAGCTTTACGAGGAAGCCATTGCTCTGTTCTCGGCCGAAGGCGACCGGACGAAGATTCCGCTGGCTCTTAATAATTTGGCCACCGTAGAGGCTCAGTTGTCACAGTGGCAGCGCGCTCTGGACAGGTACCGCCAGGCTCTTCCCCTGTTGCGGGATGCAGGCGACCGGACCCGCGAGAACCTTGTCGTGAACAACATGGGAATCATGTATACCCAGTTGGGGGATACAGATGAGGCCCTCCGTTTGTTCGAGAGTGCACTGGCGGCACGTCGGGCACTGGCAGACAAACCGGGTGAGGCCGCGACGCTGGAGGGCATGGCCAGCGCGTACATTCAGCGCGCCGATTTTGCTCGCGCCTTGCCTTATCTGGAGCAAGCGCAGGCATTGAGGAAAGTCCAGGGCAGCCGCGGGAGCGAAGCTCAGGTGTTGATCCTGAAGGGCCAGGCACTTCAACGTCTGCAACGGCTTGAAGAGGCCGTTGAATGCCTGCTTCAGGCCGCTGACATGGCCCGCTCGGTCGGCGACCGGCGCCGCACCGGACAGGCATGGACCTTTCTCGCCGTTACGTTTCTCGCGGCAAACGACCCGGCGCGGGCTTTTCAGTACGGCCAACTGGCCGTGGCCGAATTTCGCGCCATCGGCAACCATTTGTTGGAGTCGGTTGCGCTCGAAGCCAGCGCACGGGCCGAAGCGGATCAGGGCCGGGTCACTGGCGCTCTGGGATATATGGAGCAGTCTCTGACTATGGTTGAAGGCAGCCGACGGGGCACAGACAGCCAGCAACACCGCGCAACATTTTTTGCCGCCCGCCAGGACGGCTATAGCTTCTATATCGACTTGCTGATGCGTGCCGGCGGACTCGACGCTCTCGCACTGGAAACGAGCGAACGCTCGCGCGCCCGCAGCCTTCTCGAAATGATGGCTGCTTCGGGTACCGCGATTCGTGAAGGCGTTGATACCGGGCTGCTTGAACGCGAACGCAGCATTTCAGACCGGTTAAACGCCAAGGGTTCACGGCTGCTGGCACTCAACGCCGCTGATCAGCGCGCAGCTGAATTGAGGCAGGAAATCCGTGACCTCGAAGCGGAGTATCAGGATGTCCAGACAGCCATCCGCAAGAGCAGCCCTCGATACGCGGCGGTATCTCAGCCTGGAATTTTAACGGTTGCGCAGATTCAGCAGAACCTGCTGGATGCAGATACACTGCTGCTGGAATACTCGCTGGGCGAGGAACGCAGTTACCTGTGGGTGGTTGGCAAGGAGGGCCTCAAATCGTTCCGCCTCGAAGGGCGGGCAACCATCGAGGCGAAGGCCATGGCGTTAGCGCAACTGGTGGCTGCGCACGCGCCGGAACGCACTCTCGATGCGGCTGCGGCTGAGTTAAGCCGAGTCGTGCTGGGTGATGCGGGTCCAGCGTTGGGTAACAAACGACTGCTGATTGTGCCTGATGGTGGGCTGCAAAGTATTCCTTTCGCCATGCTTCCGGAACCAGGAACCCGTGACCCGTTGCTGGTTCGCCATGAAGTGGTCATAGCTCCTTCGGCCTCTGCACTGGCCGCACTGCGCACGCAGGTCACAGGCCGCACGCCACCACCGAAATCGCTCGCAGTGTTTGCTGACCCGGTGTTCGACGGGTCTGATCCGCGTGCCGGTGCGGTTACGCTGGCGGCGGTGAGGCCGGATACATCCCGCGTACTGGAACACCTCGTCGGCGAAAAGAACAGCGCTGCCAACGTCCTGCATATTCCACGCCTCCCCTATACAGCACAGGAAGCGGATAGAATTCTCAGAATTGTGCCCGATGCGTCGAACTTGAAGGCCGTCGGTTTCGATGCCAGCCGCGCGATGGCGATCGGCGGCCGCCTCAACGAATTCAAATACCTGCACTTTGCCACGCATGGCTATCTCGACACCGAACGCCCCGAACTCTCGGCACTGGTACTGTCACAAATCGACAGTCACAATCAGCCGGAAGACGGTTTTCTGCGCGTGGACGATATCTACAACGCCAGGCTGTCAGCAGATCTGGTGGTGCTGAGTGCGTGTCAGACAGGGCTCGGCAAAGAGGTCCGCGGTGAAGGGCTGATGGGGCTGACCCGCGCGTTTCTCTACGCCGGCGTGCCAGAGGTAATCGTCAGTCTGTGGAATGTGAATGACCGCGCCACGGCAGAACTCATGGCAACTTTTTACGAAAAACTACTCCGCCACGGCAAACGACCCTCTGCCGCCTTGCGTGAGGCACAACTGAACCTGCGGAAGCAGAAGCGCTGGGAATCGCCGTACTATTGGGCCGCGTTTGTTCAACAGGGCGACTGGCGGTAATATTTTTATGGGCAGTTTATAGTTCCGGCTTCCCTGCTGCGCTTGAACAAGTAGAAGCAAGGCGTTCAACTACGGGCGGCCGAGCCCCTGCTGGGCGAAGTGATTCAGCTTCGGCATCAATAAATTCGATCAGCGACGAGGACAAAATTCATGTCGGTTACTTTGAACATCGGCCCCCTGCACATCAAAGCTGGCGGAGCTAAAGGCACAATTCTGATTTCCGGAACGGGCACTGGTCCCGCGGTTGCAGTCACCGTTACGCTCACTGGTTTCACTCCCGCCACCTATACCGGAACCATCAACACCAGCACGGGCGTACTCTCTATCACGGGCAGCAACCCGCTTACCGGCACATTTGCAGGTCAGGTTACCGGAAACGGCACAATCTACCTCAATGGCAGCTCTGTGCACTGGACTGCCCGCGTCAGCGTGAGTCCGGGGCCGCCCAATGGTTTGCCGTTCAGGGTCCAGATCGGCGGGAGTTGGGTGGCCAAAGGAGTAGCGACAATCGACTCCGACGGAGATGTTGCCACCTTCGTACTTTCCAGCGGTGAATCCGCCAGCTACTCTCTCGATGCCAACGGCAACATCACGGGCCCCGCGCCCTGGCCCTACTCAAATATCCAGGGGACTTTCGTCAACAATCAGAAGGGGACGGGAACCCTGGTTGCATCCCTGCAGCCCACAGCCACTAATATGGACTGGGCTGCAGAGGCCACGCCGGATTCCGATCCCGCCGATTCCTGACCTCAAACCACATGGGAACAACGATCCGGCACCGGTCCCGTCGCGCGATGGCTTCTCTCGCTGTCGCGGGCGTGATCTCGTGTGCCGGGTCGCCCGTCCCCCTGCTTGCCCAGATAGCCTCCGGCACGTTCCTGCGGCCAGGTGAGCGCCTGGAGCGCCGCCTGACCGGATCCGCGCCGGATGTCCTGCACTTCCAAGTGACAGCCGGACAATTCTTTCGAATCGAGGTCTTGCAGTCCGGCAGCGACCTCGCCGTAGTTCTTCGTGGTCCTCGCTCCGAACTCATCGCTCAATCCGATTTCGACAATGGCGGCGACGGCCCGGAAACCATAGCCGCCATCGCGGAAATTTCGGGCGACTACACAATTGAGGTAACGCGCCCCGGCCGGTCCGGCAGTGACGCCTTCGTCGTGAAGGTCCTCGACTTCCGTGATTCCAGGCCGGGCGATCCGGAAATTGTCGCTGCCTACAGATATTACAGCGAGGGAGTGGGGCTGATGGTCACCCGGACCTCTGCCGGATTGACCCGTGCGAAAGCGCAGTTCGAACTGGCTCTTAGCTCTTTCAGCCGCCTGGGTGACCGATACATGGAAGGGCTGTCTGCGAAAGACCTCGGGGTCGTCTCCATGCAGGCGGGAGACTACAAGGCCGCGCTTCCCTGGTACGACAAGGCCGCCGCAGCCTTTCGGACAATCCCCGATCCACGCGACGAGGCTGAGGCATGGAACGCCGCCGGGGGGGTCTATTCAGTGCTGGGAGAACCCGATGAAGCACTGAAACTCTACCAACAGGCGGCCGCGCTTGACCGCGCAGGCGGATTCCGCCTCCACGAAGGCTTGACCCTGAATAATTCCGCTGTCACAGAGTTCCAGCTTTCGCATTGGCAACAGGCTTTGGACGGCTACCGCCAGGCCCTCCCATTATTCCGCGTCGCTGGCGAACGGGGCAGAGAAAGTCTGGTACTCCAGAACATGGGAGTCGCATACGGGCAATTGGGCGACCCTGCGGAAGAAGAGCGGTTGTATACGCAGGCCCTGCTCATTCGAAGAGAACTCGGCGACAGGCCCGGTATTGCCGCCACGCTCACAGCGATGGCCGCTCTGCTTCTCAGGGAGGGAAACAGTCAGGCAGCGCTGGAGCATGCGGACGAGGCGCTCGTATTGCGAAGGCAGCTTGCGGACCGCCGCGGGGTGGCGGAAGCGCTGGCCGCGCAGGGGCGTGCTTTCGCGGCTTTGAAACGCTTCACTGACGCTCGCCAGGCCCTTGCGGAGTCGCTCCGTATCGCCCGCGAAGTCGGAGATCGCACCGCTGTCGCTTTTGACCTGTTCCACCTCGCGGCGGCAGGTGTCCTTGCCGGAGATTCGAATGCGGCTGCTGATTACGCGAGGCAGGCGGCCTTGGAATCGCGCGCGCTGGGCAACCACAGACTCGAAGCTCTCGCACTTGAGGCCCTGGCCCGTACTGAGGACAATCGCGGCAACGCCGGCGAAGCGCGTCAGCGCATTGAAGCCGCGATAAGCGTCAGTGAGAAGGATCGCCTCACCGTAGACAGCCAGCAGCTCCGCGCTTCATTTTCCGCCACACATCAGGACGCCTACACCTTCTACATCGATCTGCTGATGCGCTCCGGAAGCGCTGACGCCCTCGCGCTGGAGACGAGCGAGCGATCAAGGGCGCGCAGTCTTCTCGAAATGATGGCGGCTTCGGGTACCGCTATTCGTGAGGGCGTTGATGCCGGGTTGCTTGAACGCGAACGCAGCATTTCTGACCGGTTGAACGCCAAGGGTTCACGGCTGCTGGCACTCAACGCGGCAGATAAACGTGCGGCTGAATTCAGACAGGAAATCCGCGACCTCGAAGCGGAATATCAGGATGTCCAGGCGGCCATCCGCAAGAGCAGTCCGAGATACGCGGCGGTATCTCAGCCTGGTGTTCTGACGGTTCCGCAGATTCAGCAGAACCTGCTGGATGCAGATACGCTGCTGCTGGAATACTCGCTGGGCGATGAGCGCAGTTACCTGTGGGTGGTGGGCAAGGATGGCCTGCGTTCGTTCGTCCTCGCCGCGCGGGCTAAGATCGAAGCGAAGGCGCTGGCCGTAGCGCAACTGATGGCGACGCGCGCGCCGGCACGCACCCTCGATGTGGCTGCGGCTGAGTTAGGCCGAATGGTGTTGGGTGATGCGGGTCCCGCGTTGGGTAACAAACGACTGCTGATTGTGCCTGATGGTGCGCTGCAAAGTATTCCTTTCGCCATGCTTACGGAACCAGGAACCCGCGATCCTTTGCTGGTTCGGCATGAGGTGGTGATCGCGCCTTCAGCTTCGGCTCTCGCCGCGCTCCGCACGCAGGTCACCGGACGCACGCCGCCACCGAAATCGCTCGCAGTGTTTGCTGACCCGGTGTTCGACGGTTCTGATCCGCGTGCTGGTGCGGTTACGATGGCTGCGGTGAGACCGGACACATCCCGCGTACTGGAACACCTCGCCGGCGAAAAGAACAGCGCTGCCACCGCCCTGCATATTCCACGCCTTCCCTATACCGCGCAGGAAGCGGATAGAATTCTCAGAATTGCGCCCCATTCGTCGAATTTGAAGGCCATTGGCTTCGATGCCAGCCGCGCGATGGCGATCGGCGGCCGCCTCAGCGAATTCAAATACCTGCACTTCGCGACTCATGGATACCTCGACACCGAACGCCCCGAACTCTCGGCTCTGGTGCTGTCACAAATCGACAGTCACAACCAGCCGGAAGACGGTTTCCTGCGCGTGGACGATATTTACAACGCGAAGCTGTCAGCGGACCTGGTGGTTCTGAGCGCGTGCCAGACAGGGCTCGGCAAAGAAGTGCGCGGTGAAGGGGTAATGGGGCTGACCCGCGCGTTTCTCTACGCCGGTGTACCCGAAGTAATTGTCAGTCTGTGGAATGTGAATGACCGCGCCACCGCGGAACTCATGGCAACTTTTTACGAAAAACTGTTGCGCCACGGCAAACGACCTTCTGCGGCTTTACGTGAGGCACAACTGGAACTGAGAAAGCAGAAGCGCTGGGAATCACCTTACTATTGGGCCGCGTTCGTTCAACAAGGCGACTGGCGCTAATATTTGCCCGGCCCGCTTGTAGTTCCGGCTTCCTTCCTGCGCTTGAACAAGTAGAGACAATGAAAGGAGTTTCCATGACTTGCTTCAAAGTAACCTGCTTCAAATTGACCCGCTCCCAAGTCGTTCTGGTATTGGCCGGATGTTTCGCAGCACCACTGGCGGCGCAGTCCGGAAGCCGCGGCATCGTGCCCGAAGCGGTTCTCCAGGCACGTCCTCAACCGAAAGCGACGACCCAGGCCACAGCCCCGAAGTATGTCCCGCAGACAGCGGCTGCCCCTGTGGCACGCCTGGGAGCCAGGCAGCTCGGAGTTACCATCTGGCGCCTCCGCTCCGCCACGACGCAGGATACCGGTGCGCGCATCCTGGTGCAGGAAGAAGCGGGAACCACTACCCTGGTGCCGGAACGCGTTTCATCCACCACCAGTCTGCAGCCGGGCGACAAACTGCGCCTCACGTTTGAGTCCCCCGAAAAGGGCTACCTGTATGTGATTGACCGTGAACTTTATGCCAGCGGGGAGCGCGGCACCCCGTATCTGATCTTCCCCACCGCACGCACACGCGGCGGCGACAACCGTGTCTCCGCCGGCAAAATCATCGACATTCCAGGCCAGGACGACCGCCCCAACTTCTTCACCATGCGCAAGACCCGCACCGATCAGGCAGAAGAAGAAATCACCGTGCTGTTGACCCCGAAGCCCCTCGAAGGGGTTGAAGTCGGGCCTTCCGCGCTGACGCTGTCGCCGGAACAGGTGAATGGCTGGAAGAAGCAATGGGAGGCCAAAGCGGAAACCTTCGAACTCTCTGGCGGAGCCGGGAAGACCTGGACGGCAGTGGAGCAGCGCGCTGCTGCGGATTCCACACGTTCTCTGACGCAGGATGACCCCGCGCCGCAGACCGTCTATCGTGTCCAAACCGGTCCGGGGGACCCCATGCTGGTTACCGTGCGTCTGCGCTACAAGTGACCCCCGCGCGGTTGTGTCTGCGGGGGTGTCCGCGGGAGCGTGTTTTCTTTCCTCAGCCGGGATATAATTCCATGTCAAATGGAAACCGCCGGACCTGCGGAAATTACGGGCCTGCTCAAAGCCTGGGGAGCGGGCGACCCTGCGGCCCTCAACCGTCTTACTCCACTCATTTCCACTGAGCTGCGCCGCATGGCCCGCCGCTACATGCGCGGGGAACGTGATGGCCACACCCTCCAACCCACGGCCCTCGTCAATGAAGCCTGGCTGCGGCTCGTCGACATCACCGGCGTCAACTGGCAGGACCGCGCCCATTTCTTTGCCGTTTCCGCGCAGATGATGCGCCGCATCCTGACCGATGCCGCACGTTCCCGGTGCGCCGATAAGCGCGGCGGCGAGGCCTTCAATCTCAACCTCGACGACGTTGGAGAAGTCGGCATTTCAAAGGACCGCGAGCTGGTCGCTCTTGACGATGCGCTCCATACCCTCGCGGAAATCGATCCCCGCAAAGCCAAAGTCATCGAACTGCGCTTCTTCGGCGGCCTCAGCGTAGAAGAGACTGCAGCCGTGCTGAAACTCTCCCCGCAAAGCATCCTGCGCGACTGGAAGCTGGCCAAAGCCTGGCTTCAGCGCGAGATCACGCGCGGTTGAACTCGTCCCCGGCTGGCGTCCGGAAACTGATTCATCGCTCCTTGATAAACTGAACGGCGCGGTTCTCCAAAAACTGACCGGGAGCCACGGGAGACTTATGAAACTTTCATTCCGCCCTCTTGCGCGTGCGATGTTCACGTTCGCAGCAGCAGCCACACTTACTTTCACAGCGCTGGCGCAGAGCCCCCATCCCGCCGTCGCGGTTGCCGCCAGAACCGCAGAAAAGCGCGTGCGCGATCTTGCTCCCGCGACCGCCGAATCGGTTGGAATGTCCACCGAACGCCTGCGCCGCCTGGACGCTGCCATGAAACGTCTGGTGGATGAGAAGCAGGTTGCCGGACTCGTAACCCTTGTCGAACGTCACGGCAAGGTCGTTCACTTCAACGCCGTGGGCCAGCTCGACAACCGGAAGGCGGACGCCATGCAGAAGGATTCCATCTTCCGCATCTACTCCATGTCGAAGCCGGTCACCGGTGTAGCCATGATGATGCTTTATGAAGAAGGCAAGTGGCAGCTTGATGACCCTGTCTCCCGTTACATCCCCGAGTTCTCGAAGCTCAAGGTTTATGTCGGCAAGAATGACGACGGCAGCCTGAAGCTGGAAGACGCGCGCCGATCCATGACCATGCGGGAACTGATGACGCATACCGCCGGACTCGGCTACGTCCTCAGCCCGAACAACCCGGTCGACAAAATGATCATCGACGGCAATTTCCTTAACCCGAACGCGCCCCTTCAGGCGATGATTGACGCGCTCGGAAAAACGCCGCTCCTCGCTCAGCCCGGCACACGCTGGTCGTACAGCATCGGGGTTGACGTGCAGGGCTACCTGATTGAAAAGTTTTCCGGACAGTCTTTTGCGGACTTCGCCCGCACGCGGATCTTTGAACCCCTGGGCATGAAAGACACCGGCTTCTATGTTCCCAGGGAGAAGCTCGCGCGCCTCGCGCAGGTTCATCGCGGCAGTGGTGCCAGCCTGTCGTTTGACCCGAATCGCCCCGACCCCGCCGTGATTCCGCTCGGTGCCTCCGGTGGTGGCGGACTCTTCTCCACTGCTATGGATTACGCACGGTTCTGCGAAATGCTGCTGCAGGGCGGCCAGTTCAACGGCGCCCGCCTGCTTGCCCCTCGCACAGTGGAAATGATGCGGACCAATCACGTCAACCCGGAGCCGTTGAAGACCATGGCAGCGGGAACGGGTTGGGGCATGGATTTCCAGGTCGTGATGGATGCCGCAGCGGCAGGTGATTCGGTTCCGACGGGAACGTTCAGCTGGTGGGGTATCGCGGGAACCTGGTTCTGGATTGATCCGGTGCACGATCTGGCTGTTGTGGGGATGGTGCAGCACCAGAGCATTCCGACTACAAGGGCGATTCATGCGCTGTCACACAGTCTGGTGAATCAGGCGGTGCTCGAATAGGCGTGGCGGCACATGAGCTGCCATGCGCGTACCATTTTAATGTGATACAGCGGTTCTACGTCCATAATTTCCGTTGCCTTGAAAACTTCGAGTTGCCAGTCTCCGGGCAATCTTCCACGCTCCTCATTGGAAATAACGGTGTCGGCAAGACAACGGTGGCGTATGCTCTCGAACTCCTGCGAAACATCGCGCGCGGCAAGAACCAGATCGGTGAACTTGTGGTTCCGGGCGATTTCACACGCGGACGGACCGACACGCCGATGCGTTTTGAAATCGAAGTTAAACTCGAGTCCGGACTATACGGTTACGTCCTTGCTTTGGAATTCCCGAAGGGATTCAAAGAGCTTCGAATTCTTTCAGAAAGCCTGAGTCTAAATGGATCACCCGTCTACACCCGAGACGGCCCCCAGGTAACTTTTGCAAGAAAGGCAGGGGTGCCTGAGGCACATTTCAATATAGACTGGCACCTGGTAGCGCTGCCGATCATTCAGTCAGATAACGATCCGCTCTCGGTCTTCCGGTTGTGGCTTGCCCGCATGCTGATATTGAGACCCGTGCCGGGCCTGATTTTGGGCGATTCGGACAAAGAAACGCTCGAGCCAAACATCCAGGTTACGGATTTCGCTGCGTGGTTTTCAGGTGTAGTCGCGTACGCGCCGTCCGCCTATGCCAGAATTGACACCTATCTGAGGCAAGTGATGCCGGATTTACTGGATATCAAGAATCCCGTCGTGGGTTCAGACGTTAGGAGTCTGCGCATCCAGTTTGCCAACGAACAAGGGAGCCTGACCGTTCCCTTTCGCGATCTTTCGGATGGCGAAAAATGCTTCATGATTTGTGCAATGGTCATTGCCGCGAGTACTGCGTATGGTCCCGTATTTTGTTATTGGGACGAGCCCGACAATTTCCTCGCTCTATCCGAGGTAGGCCATTTTGTCTTATCCCTTCGCAAGACGTTCCAGTCGGGTGGTCAGTTTATTGCGGCATCCCACAACCCGGAAGCAATCCGGCAGTTTTCAAACGACAACACTCTTCTCCTCCACCGAAAAAGCCACATGGAACCAACCTTGGTGCGTCGGGTAAGCGACCTTCAGATTAGCGGTGACCTGGTAGGCGCATTGATTCGCGGCGATCTGGAACCATGAGCGTAAACAGACACCGCCCGCACATATTCGTTCTCCCCGAAGACGACGCGAACCGAGAATTGGCCAATGGCTTCTTCCTAAATGTCGACGCTCCAACCACTAAATTTCAGGTCCGCGAAGTTGCGGGTGGCTGGCGTAAAGTTGTCGATAGTTTCGAAAGTGTACATATCCGGGAAATGAATATTTACCCTCACCGGGCGATTGTTCTGCTGATAGATTTCGATGGTGACGTGAACCGGATTGTCGAAGTGAGACGTTCGATTCCCGAGCATTTGACTGACAGGGTCTTTGTACTGGGGGCGCTCGGGGAGCCGGAGGAACTCAAGCCATCACTCGGTGCCTTAGAAGACATTGGCAGCCAACTGGCGTACGACTGTCGGCATCAAACCGGTCCGGGTCTGGAATCACCCGCTGCTTCAGCATAATTTGAATGAACTGAACCGACTCACACAGTTCGTGCGCCCAATCCTGTTCGTTACGTGAACCGCACCCGGCACCTGTCGAATAGAATAGTTTCCATCCGCATGAAAAGCCGCTTCCTTCTGCTCACAGCCCTGATGGCATGCTCTGCCAGCTACCTCCTCGCGCAGGGTAACTACGAGGTCCAGGTCTACGGTTCCGAACTCGTCGACCCAGGCATCACCATGGTTGAACTCCACAGCAACTTCACCTTTGAGGGTTCCAAAACTACCACGGACGGATCCTACCCCACACAGCACCAGTTGCACGAAACCATCGAAATCACTCACGGCTTCAATGACTGGTTCGAGACCGGCTTTTACGTCTTCACCAGTGCTGACTCCCGCAACGGCTGGCAGTGGGTGGGCAATCATATCCGCCCCCGCATCAGCGTTCCGAAATCAAAACACCTGCCCGTCGGCCTCAGCCTTTCCGCCGAATTCGGCTACCAGCGCGCGGCCTTCTCGCCCGACACCTGGACGCTCGAACTTCGCCCCATCATCGACAAAGACTTCGGCAAACTTTACCTCTGTTTCAACCCCACCGTTGACCGCTCATTCCACGGCCCCGGCGTACATGGCGGCCTCGGTTTCTCCCCCAACTTCAAAGCCGGTTACGACTTCAGCAAAAAGGTCAACGCCGGAATCGAGTATTACGGCGCACTCGGCCCCCTCACTGGTTTCGACCCCCTCCGCGACCAGCAACAACAGGTCTACCTGGTCACCGATCTCAACCTCAGTCCGAACTGGGAATTTAACTTCGGCGTCGGCGTCGGCATGACCAGTTCCTCCGATCACATCCTGGTAAAAATGATCCTCGGCCGTCGCTTCAGCTGGGGCAAGGCCCGCACCTAATAAGCTGGGCACGCTGGCGGTATACTGGCAGTTTCCCCATGCCAATAATGGACGTGAACCAGATCCGGCAGATTCTGCCGCATCGCTACCCTTTTCTGCTGGTCGACCGCATCGTCGAACTCGAAGCCGAACGCATTGTAGGCATCAAGAATGTCACAGCCAATGAGCCATTTTTTATCGGCCATTTTCCTGATTTCCCTGTGATGCCAGGCGTTTTGATCGTCGAAGCGATGGCGCAGACGGCGGGCGTTCTCATCCTCAACAGCATTCCCGACCGCCACAACAAACTGGTTCTGCTGGTGTCAGTGGACGCCGCGAAGTTCCGCCGCCCCGTTGTCCCAGGTGATCAGTTGCGCATGGATATGACCGTCATCCGCCGCAAAGGCAGCGTTGCCAAAATGGCAGGCAAGGCGTATGTAGATGGCTTGCTCGTTGCCGAGGCCGAAGTCATGTGCAAATTGCAGGACAAACCGGCGGAAGAACTGACAGACAAGGCGCCGGTAGCCGAATAGGATGGCGGTTCATCCCACCGCCCTGGTTGATCCTGCGGCCTGGATTCACGAAACTGCCGAGATAGGCCCGTTTTGTATCATCGGCGCAGAAGTTGAAATTGGCCCACGCACTTGTCTGATGGCGAACCTGTTCGTGGAAGGCCCCACCGCTATCGGTGAGGATAATGTCTTCTACCCTTATTCGACGGTGGGCGTGGCATCTCAGGACAAAAAATATAAGGGCGAGCGCGCTTTCACCACCATCGGCAACCGCAACACGATCCGCGAATTTGTGACGATCCACCGAGGCACCACAGGCGGCGGACTTCACACTACTATCGGTGACGATTGCCTGCTGATGACCTACGCCCATGTCGCGCACGATTGCCACATCGGCAACAACGTGATCCTCGGCAACAGCGTGGGACTGGCCGGTCACGTGACTATTGAAGACTGGGCGGACGTCAGCCCGTTCAGCGGCGTTCATCAATTCTGCCGAATCGGTCGCCATTCCTTCGTCGGTCCGTATAGCGTGATCAAGCAGGATGTGATGCCGTTTTCGCTGACCAGCAACCAGCCGGAAGTGCAGGTTTTTGGTGCCAATTCGGTTGGCCTCGCGCGGCGCGGCTTTGAAAAACCGGCCATTGAATCGCTGCAAACCGCTTTCCGTCTGCTCACGCGCGCCGGCCTGAACACCAGCCAGGCGGTGGAGCGGATTCAGGCCGAAATCCCCGCCTGCGCTGAGGTTGAGGAACTGCTCGCTTTCATCGCCGGGTCGGCACGCGGTGTGATCAAGAGCGGTGTGATCAAGAAATGAAGTACGGCATCATCGCGGGCAATGGTCGCTTCCCGGTGATCGCGCTCGAAACTGCGCGCAAACAAGGCGATGAGGCCATCGCTATCGCGATTAAAGAGGAAGCCTCGCCGGACGTGGAACATGCCGCTCACCGCTGCCACTGGGTTTCGCTGGGTGAACTGAGCAAGCTGATTGAGATCTGCAAGAGTGAAGGCATTACAGAGATCATGATGGCCGGGCAGGTGAAACACGCGAAGATCTTTTCGTCTATTAAACCCGACTGGCGGCTGATCAAAGTGCTGGCCGCTCTGGGCAGCAAGAATACCGATTCTCTGATCGGTGGCGTTACCAAAGTGCTGGCGGATGAGGGCATCCATCTGGTCGATTCCACGTTGCTGCTCAAACCACTGCTGGCCCCCGAAGGCAAAATAACGAAGCGCAAGCCGGATTCTGAAGAGATGCGCAATATTGAATACGGCCGGAAGATCGCCCATGCTCTGGCCGGGCTGGATCTGGGCCAAAGCGTCGCGATTGCGGACCGCGCCTGCGTGGCACTCGAAGCTATGGAAGGTACGGATGCCATGCTGCGGCGCGCCGCCAGTCTGGTGGAAGGTGCGCCCCTGACTCTGGTGAAGGCCTCCGCGCGACGCCGTCATTTGCTCTTCGATGTGCCTTGTATCGGACCGCAAACTATCGACACTATGATTGAAACCAATACAACCGCTCTGGCTGTGGATGCGGGACGTACTTTGATGCTTGATCGCGAGGAACTGCTGGCGAAGGCGCTTGACGCGAACATCGCAATCATCGGGATGGACGCGCTCGGATGAAGAAAATTGCAGTCATCGGAGCGGGATCTTTCGGCAAGAATCATGTTCGCGTAGTCAGTGAAAGCGAACGTGCGGAACTGAAATTCATCGTCGATGCAGATCTGGCACGTGCGCAGGAATATTTGCGCCCAGGCTGCGAAGCAACCACCGATTTCCGCGACATCATTGGCCATGTGGATGCCGCGATTGTCGCCGTGCCCACTGTGACTCATGCGGAAATCGGCTGCGCTCTGCTGGAGGCCGGCATCGATGTTCTCATCGAGAAGCCAATCGCCACTACACTTGCGGAAGCAGACCGGCTGGTGGAAACCGCTGATCGCCACAGCCGGATCATTCAGGTAGGGCATCTGGAACGCTTCAACCCCGCCGTAATCGCGCTCGAAAAAACGGCCACTCTGCCGTTGTTTTTTGAAGTACACCGCATGAGTATGTTCACGCTGCGCAGCCTCGATGTTGACGTGGTGCTTGACCTGATGATCCACGACCTTGACATCGTTCTGGCACTGGCGAAAGCGGAACTGATCGACATTCGGGCGGCGGGGATTTCCATTCTTTCGCCGAAAGTGGACATTGCCAACGTGCGCCTGGAATTTGCCGATGGCTGCATCGCCAATCTGACGGCAAGCCGGGTCTCGACTGAGAAGGTGCGTAAGCTGAGGGTGTTCCAGCCGCAGCAGTATATTTCGGTGGATTATGCCAACCGGTCGGCAGCCGTTTTCACGGTAGGCGGGCCGCAGGGCATCGCATTCGGCCCGTTGCCGGTGGAAGACGGGGAACCGCTTAAACTGCAGTTCGATGCGTTCCTCAATGCGGTGGAAACCCGCGTTCCGCCGAAACTCAATGGCCGTATCGCGCGTAAAACATTAGAGATAGCCCTCGCCGTCCTTGATAAGATCGAAGAGCATGCGGGAGTGGTCAGGAAAACTCTTGCCGCAGGATGGAAACCTTAACGCGACCCGACGCCGCCTCTAACAGCACGGAACCTGAAATCAATCTGCTGCTGGATGTCGATTATGCGGGCGACCGGGTTCGCTGGCGCACTGCCGCATTGGTCTCAGCCGGCCTGCATTTTGTCCTGATTCTTACTCTGGCCGTGCTCCCCGGAAGCTCCGCAACACCGCCTGAACGGGTGGTGGTGCGCAGGTTCACGCCCCTCTATATCCCGACCGAATTCACGCAGAAAGCGCCGAATACAGGCAAAATCCAAAAGGAGCTGATGGCTGAAGCCATTGCGCCCCGGCCGGTAATCAAGGCACCCGCACCCAAAGCGGCCCCCCCGAAAGCCGTTGCGCCGACCCAGATTTTACCGCTGCAACCGCCCCCGGCTCCCCAGCCTGCGCCGCAACCGGCACCAGTGTCTCCTCAGCCTGTGGTTGTCGCGGTCGTTGCTCCTCCTCCGCCTGCGCCGGTGACGCCGCCGGTTGAACCGCCGAAACTGGTGCTGGAACAAGTACCTGTGATGCAGGCCCCCAGAGCACGTCCGCCTGGTGGAGGTATCGCCATTCCCAATACCTCTATCGAAGCTGCAGTTCGCACGCTGGCACGCAGTGGGGTGCAGACCGGACAAGCCGTCGGCGATACGGGTGACGACAACTCCGCAGCGGGCTCCGGTCTGAATCTGCCGCCGTCCGCGGGGCGTCCGCGTTCCAATCTGGAATTGAAGAGCGACCCGATGGGCGTGGACTTCCGGCCTTATCTGCTCCAGGTGCTGGCTGCGGTGCGGCGTAACTGGTTTGCTGTTTATCCGGAAGCAGCGCGCCTCGGGCAGCGTGGCAGGGTAACGCTGGAATTTGCCATTGCCAAACAGGGCGCGGTTGCCAAGGTGGTGTTTGCCAGCGAATCGGGCGCCAAGGCGCTGGATCAATCGGCTGTGGCTGCCATCAGCGCCTCAAACCCTCTGCCGCCGCTGCCCCCTGAATTTAAAGGGGACCGTGTGGTTTTGCAGATGACGTTCCTCTATAATATGCCGCGATAGCGGGAAAAGCCCGCCCCACGGGCGTGTTACGATGAAAGAGTCTTTGCCCGCCTCTCAATATCGCGAGTGCTTTCTGGTTCTAACTTTCCATCTGCAGTCCAGGTGCCTGGTGCAGTCCCGACAAAGACCAATAGTAAAAAGGGAATTAACAGTATGACGAACATCTTTGTCGGCAATTTGAGTTACCAGACCACGCAGGAAGACCTGCACGCAGCGTTTGCACAGTACGGCGGCGTAGAGCGCGTAAACATCGTGACGGATCGCGACAGCGGTCAGCCACGCGGCTTTGCATTCGTGGAAATGACAGAAAAGCGGGATGCCGAAACGGCAATCGCCCAGTTGAACGGCGCGGAAATGAACGGTCGCGCACTCAACGTAAATGAAGCGCGTCCGAAGCCCGCAGGCGGCGGTGGTGGTTTTGGCGGCGGTCGCGGTGCTGGTGGCGGCGGTGGTCGTGGCGGCAGCGGCGGCGGTGGAAACCGTGGTGGTGGCGGCGGCGGACAGCGCTGGTAAGCGTTCCTGACGCAACGTCGCCAGGCGTCTAGTTTTTTGGGGAACCCTCTGGCGGGTGGTTCCCCGCGATTACCTCATTTTTCAGGAGAAGAGTATGGCCGGCCGCGGACCACAGTCTTTTAAGAAGCGTCAAAAGGAACAGCAGCGGAAGGAAAAGCAACTGGAAAAGAACCAGAAGCGCGCCCAACCCAAAGATGGTCCGAAATCCACCGAGGAAGAACTCTTCGTGCTGGACGGGCCTATGCGTCTGCCCGAGTTCATGGACGATGATGAAGTTGCAGTTGCCGATGATGACGACGACGGCGACGACGATTAGCTCTTTGTTTTCATTTCCTTTCCCAACACCAAAACATTAGTTATGACCAGCAGGCTGTGGGGTGCTCTGGCGGCGTATGTGGTTCTGGTCGCCATAGCTGTATGGTTACTCCATGGGACTGTCCTCTATGCCGTTCTGGCTTTATTTGGCGGACTGGGGTTGAAAACTCTGATTGCCGAAAAGGCTGGCTGGAACAGCGGTTCTGGCAAGGCCGATTCGGAACCGGGTGCGCAAACGGGTTCCGAAACAGAACACCAGAGCTGACGGGATTCTGCCGGTAGTTCGTTAACTTCTTTATTTCCCGCCGTTTCCGAAGCGGCAAAATTTTGGCGATGTGCATGCAATCTCCAGTGGCGAGAGAACATGACACCCGCTACCGCACTTTCCCCCAAAGTAACAGTTGAGAACAATCGCGACGCGTTAGTGCTTAAGCATCTGGCTTTGGTTCGAGCGATTGCCGTGCGCGTCTATGAGAGCCTGCCCGTGCATGTTGATCTGGATGATCTCGTACACGCCGGTATCATGGGCCTGATCGATGCCGCACAGCGTTTCAATGGCGACAAGCAGGTCTCTTTCGCCGCATTTTCGAAGCATCGCATTAAGGGTGCGATCCTTGACAGCCTGCGGGATCTGGACTGGGCTTCACGCGATCTGCGACGGCGGCACAAGCAACTGGAAGCGGTGACGCGGGAGCTTTCCGCCGTGATGGAACGCAACCCCACAGAAGCTGAAATCGCCGACAAGATGGGCATGGATATTGACCGCTGGCGGCAGGTGGCGGTGGAACTGCGGATGGTTGGGTTGCTCTCGGCCTCGAGCCGCGCTCCGGAGAGCGAGAACCAGGCAGTACCGGAATACCCGGCCGGAGATTCGCTCAATCCTGACGTGCTGACCGGACAGCGGGAACTGCGGAGCCTGCTCTCCATGTCTATGCATACGCTGCCGGAGCGGTATCAAACCGTGATCGGCCTGTATTACCTGGGCGGGAAGACAATGAAGGAAATCGGTGACACACTGGGCATCAACGAAAGCCGCGTTTCGCAGATCCACCGGGCGGCGCTGGAAAAGATGCAGGTGAATCTGCAGACAGCGGGTATTACCTCCAGCGATTGCGTGCTGGAGCGGCGTTAGCACGGACGCGGCTGAAAGCCGCGTGTCCCGCGCGTCCGTTAACTGATCAGTTCGGCGATGCGGTCGGCATCGTTCGGAACCAGAACCGGTTTGTTGCCAAAGGTCGCGCGGATGGGTGAGTTATCCGGGGCCTTGAGTTCGCCTGTGTGATAGCGATAGATGTAGTCCGGGTCCTTGAGAACGTTGCCGGTCAGGATCGCGACTACCGAAGCATTACGGTGAATGACACCGGCGGCAGTGAGCTTACGAATGCCTGCGAGCGTGGCGGCTGAAGCTGGTTCGCACCCGATGCCGCAAGCCCCAATCACTGCCTTGGCATCCGCGATTTCCTGTTCGTCCGCGCGCTCCACGACACCGTTGGTGGTTTCGATTTCGAACTGAGCTTTGGGCCAGGAAACGGGGTCGCCAATCTTGATGGCAGTGGCCAGGGTTTCCGGATGTTGCTGGGCGTGGAATGGAGTTTTGCCGCCATCGAGCATGTACTCGTAGAAGGGCGAAGAGCCAGCGGCCTGAACGACGCCAAGCCGCGGGAGGCGATCAATGAAACCGAGTTTGTACATCTCGCGCAAGCCTTTGCCGAAAGCAGAGACGTTGCCGAGGTTGCCACCGGGAAGAACGATCCAGTCCGGGACTTGCCAATCGAGCTGGTCCATCATTTCGATGACGATTGATTTCTGGCCTTCGATGCGAAACGGGTTAATGGAGTTGAGCAGATAGATGCCGAGGCGTTCAGCGAGGACCCGGACGAGAGCCAGAATCTGATCGAAATTGGCTTCGACCTGGAAGGTCTTCGCGCCGTATTCGAGAGCCTGGGCAAGCTTGCCATAAGAGATGTTGCCGTTGGGGATGAAGATGAGCGGTTCGAGCCCGCCCGCGCTGGCATAGGCGGCCATGGATGCAGACGTGTTACCAGTGGAAACGCAGGCGACGCGTTTCATGCCCAGGCGGCGTGCCTGAGCGGCTCCGGCAGTCATACCGTTGTCTTTGAACGACCCTGTGGGATTGAAACCCTGATGCTTAAAGGTAATCTCGGCAAGACCGCCATATTCGGCAGCGCGCGGGGCCTTGAGCAGCGGCGTGTTGCCCTCCCGCAGGGTGATGATGTTGTGCTCGTCTTCGGGCGCGAGAAAGGGGAAGAGTTCGCGGTAGCGCCAGACGCCGCTCTGACAAAGCGGATCATTCGACATGCGGCGCTCACGCCAGGTGGTCTTGAGTTCAGAAGCGTTGATGCCTGAAAAATCGTAGGCCGCTTCGAGCAGCCCTCCGCACGTTGTGCAGTTATAGAGGACTTCGGTGATGCCAAACCGCGCGCGGCAGGCAGGGTTAAAACAGACAAGATCCGGTTGCATGGGGGGAACTACGATTCTAGCGTCGCAGAACGCTCAGACCGGGATCGAGCACTGCTTTGGCCGCGGCGGAGGCGACACTGACGGTGAACGGCACCGGTTCGGAACTGGTTCGCACCATCTTGATGACTTTGCCTTTGCCGGTTTGAATTTCGACTGGGATGAGGACGCTGAAGCCGTCAGGCGCATCGGACTGGGCGAGGGTGCCGGTAAGAGTGTAGGAACCGGGTTTGCCCCTGACGGAGTAGCTCATCTTCAGAGTGGGAACGCCGGTGCCATAGACCCACTGGTCGAAGAAGTCTTCCAGTTTTGGGTCCGGCGATTTGGCGGGGAGGAACTCGGCGCACAGGAGGCGGAACTGTTCGGTGTTGATGGTATTCCATTCGTAGCGGCGGCGGAGTTCGGGAAGCATTTTGGCGAACTGCGCGTCTCCCATGCGGCGGCGCAGCATGTGGAGGATCCAGGTGCCTTTACCGTATACGATGGCGGTCCAGGCTCCGGGGACTTCGGCGCTGTCGAGGCGCGCGCCCTGGACGACCGGACCGGCGGATTCCACGGTGACTCCGGTGTCGGTTTTTACGAGGAGCTGGCGGCGGTATTCATCGAGCACGCTATCGACGAACTTCGGCCCGCGACGGGATTCAAGAAACAGGAGGGCTGAATAGTTGGCCAGCGCTTCCATCAGCCATTCATGGTGATAAGAGCCGGAGGTGACGATGTTACCCCACCACTGATGGGCGGCTTCGTGCGCGCTTAAAATCTCTCCGAAGAAGACCTGTTCATAGTTACGCGAACTCACATTACCGGAACCCGGGACGGGCCGGGAAGCAGACGGCAGGTAGGCAGTGGTGGAGAGGTAAATCATGCCGGGAAAGCCCTGACCAAAGCGCCCGGGAACGGGTGATACTTCAATGTGATTGAGCGGCGGGGCGCCAAAGCGGGAGCGGTAGAACTCCAGAGCGGCACCGATATCGGAGGCGATGCGGCCGAGCTGGTCGGCGGGCCGGGGAATCGCCAGCAAAGTGGGTTCGGCGGGGAGCGGGATGGATGGCTGCATCTGCGGCTGGCCAGGCAGACGGCGTCGCGGGATGATGCTAGTGCTGCTGGCAGCGGCGTCAAAAGTTCGGTCGGCTTCTGCACTGAGAGCAAGGCGGGGGCGAAGGGCTTCTTCGATTTCGTGGTTGGCGCTGACCTCAATATGCATACCGGCCTGATCGACGGCTTTGTGGTCGTAATGCCCGAGGTTGAACCCCAGCATGCGGATGGGGCTGTCGGTGACGCGGCGGGTGATGCGCTGGTCGCCTTCGGTGCGGTCTTCTTTCACTTGCCCGGCTGCGACGAGATCAAGCGTGACGGGATAGCGATAAGTCACGTCGTAAGTGGCGAACTGATAACCGCGGCTGGGATACCAGTTGCCCCTTGCGCCGATGAAATAGACCTGGTGGCCGGTATCGGCGACGATTTTGCCCTCGTGACGGATTTCGATTTCATGCTCAGAGCCAGGTTCGAGCGGGTTCGGGGGAATGACCAGGAGAAGTTCATTGCCGGAGGTCTGGACGAAGCCGTTGCGGACGGATTCGCGCATGTAGACTTCGGCGGGGACGCCATCAATCTTCGCTTCGGTGGCAAGCATGCGACCGGAGAAATCGAAGGGGATGACGTTGCGGGAATCAGGCATGGTCTGGATGCGGATGCGGGTGATGCAGTGGAGGGTGAGGTCGGCATCGAGGGTGGCTTCGATGCGGTAACTGAGGATGCGTTCCTCGGAAGAAAAGAGCGGCACGGGTGTAGCTGCGGCGGTGCGGCTGGCTTTGGTGGTGAAACTCGTCCATGTATCCCAGTAGGTGCGGCCGTTTTGCGTGGTGATCTGACCGGCGTTGATTTGTTCGTAGTTGCGAGGGTCGGCGACGAGGTCAAAATTGCCCAGCTTGCGGCCCTGAATGATGGCTTCGAAAAAGCCCTTCGACTGGTCACGGGCGTTGAGGATATCGAAGACCATGCGGGATTCAAAACTACCGGTGATGTTGTTGAGGGCGGGGTTCCACTGGTCAGCGAGCAGGGCACCTGTTTCCGGAGCTTTCCTGGCGGATTCGCTGGTGCGGACCTGTTCGAGGAGGTCACGGACGGCGGCGTCTGTAAAGAGGAAGATGGCGGTTTTGAAATGCTCGTCGAGGTTGGGGCTGCCGGTGTGGGTGGCGAGGGTGCGGCGTTCGGATTTATCGGGCGGGAGGAGGAGGACTTCGGCGTCACCACCTTCGGTATCGGCGGAGAACACGGCTGTGACGGGATTGCCGTGGACGGGTTTGCCGAAGATGAGGTAGCCGCTGGTGAGGTAGAACTGCATGTCCTCCTGAAGGAACTCGATGTCGTGAACGCGGTAGCATTCGGCGGGGTCAAGACCGGCGGCGCGGATGGCGCGGCCGAGGTCGGCGGCGGTTTCTGCGAAGAGGGATGAGGCGAGGAAGGCGGCGATGAGGAGAGTTCGGAGCACCTGAGGGTGATTATCGCAATTTGGCGGCGGTTGCGGGGGAGGTGGTGGGCGGGCCGGGTCTGAGCTTGCATTCCGGGGCTTTTTGGGATGTTGATTGCGTGCCGGATTAGGTCATTTTTAGGATGGAATTAGGGTTAAGCAATGCGGAATTAGGATAAAGTAGGATCGCCGATTTACTGGTGATTTGTTTGTTTTCATACAGATGGGTTGTGGAAAGTAGGATCGAATGTCAAATTAATACTTTTTTTCCTGGCATTTGCCGGGCGGGAGGCCCCGCCGTGCGACAGGCGGGGCCTGGGAGCGCCGGTTTCAGGTGGAGCGTCCCTGGCTTCGGTTGGGTATGCGGTTGTCAAATAGCGGTGCGAGTCTGTCAGGGGCGCGCCCTGTTTTGAGCGGCCTTATTCGCCGGTTTGGAAGTTAGCATGGATTTGGGGTAAAGGTAGATTGATTGAGGTGCGGTAAGTAAGGTAAGTGGCTATGGCTGGGGGAGATGGCGATATTTTCGGGGTTTGTGATCGTGCTTTGGGTAGCTGATGGGCACCACCAGAGAGCAGGCCGGACCGCAATACGTTCCGGCCTCTCTCTCAGGAGGTTTATGCAATGAGCCGTCTATACAGTTTGGTCCTGCCGAGTTGCGGAGTCCTGACCGCCTGCGCGAACGCGCAG
>JANYDS010000035.1 GCA_025363475.1 Terriglobia bacterium | reverse complement strand
AGCGCGCGGCCACGGCCATCCATGCTGATCGAGATGCCGCGCTGCTTGAGCGGTGCCAGAAAATCGGCGGCGGTGAACTGAGAGCCCTGATCGTTGTTCCAGATATCCGGCTGACCGAAGCGGAACGCAGCTTCTTGCGCTCCGAGGCAGAAGCTGATTTCCATCGTATTGGAGAGTTCCCAACTGAGCACGAAACGGCTGAGTCTGCGTTGAACCCGGACACGCGGGTTCCAGCCGCGTCTGTTGACGCCTGTAAAAACGCGACTGGAACTCGCGTGTCCAATTGCGCCAATTCGGAGTTAGAGGTTCACGGGCATTCTGGTTCGCCGCTATACTGGAGACTGATCGCGAACAATCCGCATCCCCATTACGTAACATCCCCAGAGACCCCATATATGGCGCAAACAACCAGCCCGACTCTTGAACAGATTCACGCCCTCCTCGCAGCCAAAGGCTACGCGCTATCCGAACCTGGCCCAGGCCTGCTCCGCATTCAGGACGTGGACAGCGGCATTTCCGTTCAGGCCGTTCTTGAAACCGACATCCTCTTTATGTCGCTGACCTGTATGGTGGTGCCGGCCGCCAAAATCACCCCGACCGTGATGGGCATCATGCTCGCGGCCAGTAATGGGATCTCTACCTCGCACTTCCAGATCTCCAGTGCCGCCAATGACGAAATCGCGGTGACACTCAACAATTTCTGCAAGCTGCAGGATATGGGGCCGTCGGATGAGGACGATATCCTCTCTTGCGTCAGCTTCCTGCTGGCCGACGTGATTCATGCCCGCGATCTGATCGCAGCCGATCTGCAATAACCGGAAATCCAGGAGCAAAACAATGGCATTCTTTTCAGACATTTTCAGTCGCGCCGGGCGCGTCGCACGCGGCCAGGCGAATCAGGGTATGGGCAAAATTGAAGACGCCACCTTTGAAGCCACCGTCCGCCAGACTGTGGTCGACATGAAGACCGAGCTTAATAATGTAGTGCGCTCCTCCGCCATGGCGATGAGCAATTACAACCAGCTCGATGCGGAATACCAGAAGTATGTCCGGCAATCCGCCGATTGGAAAGCACGTGCCGGGCAGGCCCTCGATGCGGGCAACGAAGACCTGGCGAAGAAGGCCCTTGCCAAGAAAGCCGAGAGCGATAAGCAGGTTACTTCGCTGCAGTTGTCCGTTGATCAGGCGCAGAAGGCCAGCGAATCCCTGAAAACTCAGGTGGGCGCGCTCAAGCAGAAGATCGATGAAGGCGAGCGCACTGCCACCACGCTCGTCGCCCGCAAGAATGCAGCCATGGCGCAGCGCAAGGTTTCCGAAGCGCTGGCAGGCGTTGGCAAAGCTGATAATGCTTTCGCCACACTCGCCAGTTTCGAGCAGTCGGTGAGCAAAGAAGAAGCCACAGCCAAGGCTTTTGAACAGCTTGCCGGCGCGGGTAAAGATGACGATCTGGAAGCCCAGTTCGCTCAGCTTGGCGGCCACTCGGTAGATTCTGAACTGGAAGCGCTCAAGCGGGAACGCGCACTGCCCAGTGTGGAAATTCAGAAGTCACTGCCACCCGCTGGCGGCCGCTAATCCTGCATGTTTTTTGACCGCAAGAAAGACCCTGAACCCGTTCAGGACCTGGCCAATCTCAAGGTCACGGACGCACGCATCGGCGACATGCTTTCTGTGGTGGGCGCTGCCGAAGACTTCAGCGATGTCGATTTCAAAGTTGATCGTCTGGATGAATTTGAAGCCGGCAGCCGCCGCTGGACCGCCCTGAGTGGCATGTTCCGCGACCGCCGCGTGTTCCTTGAAATCCATAGCGAAGATTTCGTTGAGGTCTATGGCAATTTCGATGCCCGCCGCATTGCTCTGGACGAACTGGGTTTGAGTGAAGCGGACATGGGCGAACTCGACAGCCGCCAGAATCCGGCCGATTTCGTGGACTTCGAAAAGAAGTTCTGGCTCTACCGGATGAGCCGCGAAATGGCCGTCTTCAGCGAAGGCCGCGACACGGGCCGTGGCTATTACGGCTGGGTGTTTCAGGAGCAGGACGGCAAGCGTCACCTGACCGTCCGCAAGTTCGAAGGCGAACCGTTTGAAGGGGCAATCTGGAACAGTATCCAGCCTGCCGACGTAACTGTATTCAGAGGGTCATAAAATGAACGCCCGCATCACCGGAGTTGTCTTCATCGCCACCGCGCTGGTTTCCTGCGGCGGCCTGCCCGGTTCACTCAAAGAAGACATTGCCACGGAGCATATGCGTTTTCAGCAGGCCGAGCGCCAGCTCAAAACCGCCGATGACACCATCCGTGATGCGTTCGCTCAAAAGAAAGATCTGTTTGAGGGTACCGTCGTCGCTAACTCGTGGCCCGGGCGCTTGAACTCCGCACGCGCGGCGCTGGAGCGGGCGAAGAGCGCAGATCAGGAACTGGCCCGGCTCGAAAAAGACAGCGGTCGTGAAGGTGTTGAGGCTGCGCGCAGACATGCCGGGATTCTGCTGCGTGAAGAGCGGGACGCCCGCACCATCGCGGTCCGGGATACGGATTCGGTGCAGGCCGATGCCCGCAAATGGCTCGATTTCGACCATGATCTTCCGCAGAATCTGGCGAAGATGCAGCGCGAATACGATGCCGTGCGTGCAGCCGATCTGACCGACATCACGAAGACCGTATTGAAAGCCGGACAGGACTGGCCCGCGAAGAAACCGGACCTTGACGGACGCCTGGCTTCATTGCAAATGGCGCGCGAAGCTGCGGAGTCGCAGTGGAAAGGCGCTGAGCCTGCACGCAAGGCTGCAGCAGCCGGTAAGGTGGGCGGGGCCGCACTCGCGACATTGATCCAGACGGATGAAGCGCTGGCGGGCGACGCGAACGCGCTCACCAGTGGCGTGAATCAGTTGCGTGCCAATTCCGGCCAGCTCTACGATTCGTGGGACAAAATTCTGGTTGACCTCGACAAGAATGGCGATGGCAGCGGGCGCGAAAAGCTGAAGACTGTCAAGACCCATTACGTGGATGTGGCTGCGAAGAAGACTGAAGTTTCGAGCGATGAGACTTGGGCGGAAGTATCCCCGGCCCAGTTCCGCGCCGTTGAGAACGACATGGGTATGACCATCGCCCATAAGGACGCGGGTATGTACGATTCCGAAGCCCATACCACTCCACAGCCTCCTGGGTTCGCGTATATGGCGACTCCAGAGCAGGGCCGGAATCAGTACGGGTATTGGAACAATGCAGGTGGCGGCGGCGTGTGGACGTGGCTGCCCGAATACCTGATCATGCGACAGTTGCTGTGGGGGCCCGGCTACAGGCCGATTTACATCAACGAATTCAATGGTTATCGCTCCGCAATGGGCTCGGGCCGGAGTTACTACGGGCAGGAGACACCCTCTGCGGCACCGAAGTACGGCAGCCATGGAACGTTCACCGGGCAGAGCTACGCCGGCAGCAAGTACGTCCAATCCGGCGGGTTCAAAGGCTCAGCGTATTCATCGGGCGGCAGCAATACAGCCACGGCCCCGCGGTCTTCTTCAGGTTCGGCATTTGGTGGCAGCAGGAGTTCAGAAAGCACTCCGTCAGCAGGCAGAAGGTTCGGTGGCGACAGCAGCAGTGGCAGCAGCCCGTCAGCCGGGCGTCGCTTTGGCGGTGGCGGCGGTTCACGGATGCCCAGTCGCAGCTTCGGCGGACGTCGCCGATAACCTATTCTTTGAGCTCTACGATGGTGGCCCCGGTGCCGCCTTCGGCCTGGGTTGCGGGGTAGAACTTCGAGACGTGCGGGCTATCCTTCAAAAACTCACCGATGGACCGTTTCAGGACGCCCATCCCATGCCCGTGCACAATGCGGACGCGTGAGGCCGTGGCCATCACGGCGGAGTCGAGGAACCGCTCCACACGATCAATGGCCTCTTCGGCATGTTCCCCGATGACATTGATTTCCTGCGACAGCGGGGCCAGCGCGGGGCCTGCCTGATAGCGGACGTTCTTCGGGAGCTTGGCTGATGTGGGGCCAACGATATCCGGCAGCACTTCTTCGATATCGCCCACGCCCACGTGCATCTTCATGAAGCCTGCTTCCACTTCGTAGCGGCCCTCGTTGAGAAGCCGCCGCACCCGCGCGGGTTCGCGGATGCCCTTTAGCCGGACGCGCGAACCTTCTTCGATCTTTAGTGTTTTGGCGGGGCCGGCCGGGATGATGTTCTCCCATTCCTCCCGCATCTCGCGTTTGAACCTTGAAGTCTCGCGGATGGCGGCGTCAACGGACTTGCGCTTCTCGGCTGTCTCTTCGATCTTCGCGAGAGTGGCATCCGCGCGCTCCTGCCAGGCGCGCTGCATCTCTTCGTAGCGGGTTTCCAGATCGCGCATTTGCGCGTTTCCCTTCTTCTCCCAGTCGTGGACGATCTGCTTCTCACGGGCGATGAGGGCGGCGCGTTCTGTTTCAAGGAGGGCCTGTTGCCGACCCGTTTCCTTGAGCCGGTGGTGCAGGCTCGCGATCAATTCCGAAAGCTCAATTTCCTGAGTGCTGAGCGAACGGCGGGCCCGCTTCATGATGTCTTCGGGCATTCCCAGACGCGCTGCGATATCGAGACCCGCGGACTTGCCGGGCAGGCCTACTTGCAGGATGTAAGTGGGCTGGAGCGTCTCTTCATCGAAGCCCATCGACGCGTTGAGAACCGTCTTCGTATTGGCCCCGTAGATCTTGAGTGCAGTGAGGTGCGTGGAGGCCAGGGTGAAAGCCCCGGCAGCGCGGAAATGATCCACCAGCGCAACGCCTAGCGCACCGCCTTCTTCAGGGTCAGTTCCGGAACCAATTTCGTCGAGCAGTACCAGAGAATCGGGCGTGGCATCGAGCGCCATCTCTTTTAGCTGCGCGACGTGAGCAGAGAACGTACTGAGGTTCTGTTCGATGGACTGGTGGTCGCCAATGTCTGCCAGGATCTGTTCGAAGACGGGTAGTTCCGCCGAATCGCACGGCACGGGCAGCGATGCCTGCGCCATGAGCGCGATCAATCCGACTGTCTTGAGGGTGACCGTTTTGCCGCCGGTATTGGGGCCGCTGATGAGCAGCGTACGGCACTCGCGGTCGAGCGTCAGACTGAACGGAATGACTTTGCCCCGGCGCTTGCGCAGCACATCAATCAGCAGCGGATGCCTTGCATTCTTCAACTGCATCTGCGTACCAAAGACCGGGATCACGCAGTCGAATTCGAGCGCGAAGCGGGCCTTGGCGAACAGCAGATCGAGCATGGCCATGACGCTGGTGGCGGCCCGGATGGGTGCTTCAAACGTCCGCAGCCGCGAGGTCAATTCGCGCAGAATGCGGAAGACTTCCCGCGCTTCTTCTTCATGCAGGCGGACCAGTTCGTTGTTGAGGTCAATGGCTTCGAGCGGTTCCAGAAACAGGGTCTGGCCGGTGGAACTGGCCCCATGGATAACGCCTGGCAGCTTGCGGCGCTGGCCTGCGATGACCGGCACCACGAAACGGTCATTGCGCAGGGTGATGTACTCGTCCTGTAATACGCCTTCGTTGCGGTTCGCGCGGATGAAGCGGTCGAGGGAATCCTGAATGCCCCGCTTCTGCTTTTCGATTTCACGACGGAGGCGGTTCAGGTGCGGACTGGCGTTGTCGAGCACGGTGCCGTCGGGCAGGATCTTGCCTTCCACTTCGGCCAGCAGCGGACGGAAGTCTTCGATCTTCGCGCCATGGGTGCCGAGCAGCGGGAAGCGGTCTGCCACGGCGCGCAGGTTGGAGCCTGCATCGGCGGCGCGGTCGAGGAACGCGATGAGCGAGAAGATATCCTGCGGTTCGAGCGCCGTGCCTTCGATGTGCAGCTTCTGAACAGTGATGCGGACGTCAGGCAGGCTGCCGAGGCTGATACGGATGGCACCGCCGGTATTGGCGGCGCGGGCATAGGCCATAGCCTCACCGGTTTCGGCCAGGTTGTGTTCGATGAACTCGCGATCATCGGACGGCTCAATCTGCGCGACCAGATCTGTGCCTGCGGCGCTGCCGGTATAACGGCCTACCAGCGCGCGGACCTGTTCAAACTCCAGCGCTGAGGTACTCGAATGCTTCACTTAACTATTTTCGCGCAGCCACTCAAATGCCTTCGCGATCACAGCCGGAGTGCCCTCCGTTATCTTGAGCGCAGCGAGGCCTGACTCAGTGACCCAGGCGACTTTGCTGGCGTCGTCGGCAGCGCCTAAAGTCCCGCCGACGGGGCGGCAAAGGTAATCCATCAGGATGTAGTGGTACTCGGGTTTGCCTGCGGAATCGGGCATGATGCGCTCGAAGACTTCCACCATGTTGAGGATTTCGACTTCGAGGCCAGTCTCTTCCCGAACCTCACGATGGAGCGCGGTTTCGAGGAGCTCACCGGTTTCGACTACGCCACCCGGCAAAGACCACCAGCCCTTGAGCGGTTCGCCTCCGCGTTCGACCATGAGCACGCGCTGGTTCTCAATGATGATTGCCCCGACGCCCACTACGGGCCGTTCGGGGTAGCGGCGGCTAATACTGTAATGCGCCCTTTACGCCCAGTTCGGCTTTGAAAATTCCGCCGCGCTCAGAGATGAAGAAGGATTCAAGATTTATTTCACCAAAGGTGCAGTTAGAAGCGTTCGTGCCTTCCAGAAGCGTGCGCTGCAGCTTGCCGGCCGGGGTGTAAATACCCACTCCGCGGGCGGCGACATAAAGGTGCCCATCCACGTCAACTTTGATGCCACCGGGGACTCCGGCGATGTTCTTAATGACGTCGCGCGGGTTCGTCGCCGAGCCGTTCTTATCGACATCAAAGGCGACGACCGCGTGACGGTCTGAATCGGCCACATAGAGCAGTTTGCCATCAGGCGAGAACGCGATTCCGTTGGGCCGGGTTTTCCATTGGGCGACGACATCGATCTCGCCTTTGGGCGTAATGTGGAAGATGCCGTTGTAGGCGAGTTCGCGACGATCAGCCGCGCTGCCGAAGGCCGGGTCGGTGAAGAAGACGTGGCCGTCGCGGCGGACTACAATGTCATTCGGGGAGTTGAATTTTTTGCCCTGAAATACTTCTGCCAGCGGTTCCACCGCGCCTTTGCTGTCGATGCGGGTGACGCGCCGGGCGACTGATTCGCAGACGTAAATGCGTCCCTGAATATCGCAGGCCAGACCGCGGGCGCCTCCGCTGTTCTCGCGAAACAGGATGGGCTTAGCCGTCCCGTTGATGCGGTAGATTTTGTTCTGGCGGACGTCGGCTACGAGCAGGCCGAGGGTGTGTGACCAGGCCAGGCCATCGACAAACTGAAGGCCGGTGACGACCTTCTGCAACGAGATTTGCTCCAGCTCCTGCAAGGCAGTTTACGGATGCGCGAGCTGAATTTCGTTCTTTACGCTTTTCACGCCGTTGATCTTCTTCGTGACCTTTTCGGCGCGGTCATGCTGCTTCATTTCCTCAACTTTGCCTTTGAGGACAACGTCACCGTTGTGAACTTCCACTTCGATGGCACCGCCTTTGACGACTGCATCCGACGCCAGTTTGTTGCGAATGGTGTCGGTGAGGAAATCGTCGGTAACGACCTTGCCTGCGGCAAAAGTCTGGGCCGTCAAGGCCAGGAAAAGTGCTGCGAGCGGGGCAAAGCGCTTATTTATCATCTCTGCCCGCCATTGTACGCCAGTCGAGAGCGTTGAGGAATACGGCCTTTTCGCGCCAGGCGGGTTCCACCTTGACGTGCAGGTCAAGGAAGATTTTGGTGCCGAAGAGGCCTTCCATTTCTTCGCGGGCCAGAGTGCCGATCTGCTTCAACATGGCGCCTTTGGTACCGATGACAATGGCCTTCTGGCCGTCACGTTCCACCATGATGGTGGCGAAGATGCGGATGAGGCGCGGACCTTCTTCCCACTTATCGATGAGGACATTAACGGAGTGCGGCACTTCCTGGCGAGTGGCCAGAAGCAGCTTTTCACGAATAAATTCAGCCGCGAGGAACCGGGCTGGCTGGTCTGTGAAATGGTCTGAAGGGAAATACTCCGGGCCTTCGGGCATCAGGCGCAAGATGTCAGACTTCAGTTTGCCAAGACCATCGCCCTTGCTGGCCGAGATGGGGAAGTAGGATTCAAACGGATAACGCTTCTGATACTCCGTGAGCAGGGGCAGCAGTTCATGCCGGGCTGCGAGAGCATCAATTTTATTGAGCGCCAGGATGACGGGCGGGGCCTTTTCGCCTTCACGCTGCACGCGCTGCAGAATACTGAGCGCGCGTTCGTCTTCTTCGCAGAAGGGATGGGTGGCGTCGGCCATGAAGATAAAGAGATCGCGTTCGTCGAGCGAGGCGCGGACCGCATCCATCATGCGTTTGTTGATGGCGCTGGCGGATTTATGAATACCGGGGGTATCGATGAAGATGACCTGGCATTCTGGAGTGGTGAGAACGCCCTGAATGGAGGTGCGAGTGGTCTGCGGCTTATCGGTAACGATGGCCACTTTCTGCCCGACGAGCGCATTCAGCAGGGTGGATTTGCCGGCATTGGGGCGGCCGAGGATGGAGACGAAACCGGACCTGTGGCCCTTGCTTAAAGCTTCGTTCACTCTGCCACCGCTGCTTTGCTGAGGCGCACTTTTTCCACGCGCATTTCGTCGCTGGCCAGGACTTCAACGCGGAGTCCGTCGCGCTCCAGGGTTTCGCCCGGCTTGGGGACGCAGCCCGACCATTCCATTACAAGTCCCCCGATGGTAGTTGATTCAATATCTTCCTCAGGCTGGAATTCCAGCACATCTGCAATACGCGCAATGTCGAAGTTGCCGGCGACGATGAAGCCGCCGTGGCCGTCTTCGGTGACATCCGAGCCGGGCTCGTGTTCATCGCGTATCTCTCCCAGTATGACTTCTACCAGGTCTTCCATGGTGGCGAGGCCGGCGGTGGTGCCGTATTCATCCACCACGATGACCATATGGCCGCCCTCCTGCTGCATCTCTCGCATGAGGTCGCTGGCAGGTTTGGTTTCGGGGACGAAGCGCACGGGGCGCATGACTTCACGCACGGTGCGAGTGGTGCGGGCGGCTTCGGCGACTTCAAACATGTCGCGCGAATGAACGAAGCCGACCATGTCATCGATGGTGGTTTCGTAGACCGGAATGCGGGTGTACTGCTCATTCACGACGAGACGGTGCAGGCCTTCCAGCGTTTCACTGGCGGCGACGGCGACGATGTTGGGGCGGGCCGTCATGACTTCGCGGACGACCTTGTCGCCGAACGCGACGACTGACTGAATCAGTTTGCGGTCATCTTCCTGTATCAGGCCTTCTTCCGTGCCGGCGTCAATGAGGGCTTCGATGTTTTCAGCTGAAGTGGCTGGTTCGTTTACGTCCTCTTCACCTGCGATATCGAGCAGGGAATGGAGGAAGCTGAGGGCGCGGACCAGGGGCCGGATGATGAGGGCTGCGAGTTTATAAAAGGGCAGCAGAGGCAGGAGCCATTCGCCCGAAGTGCGGCGGAAGACCAGTTGTGGGATCAGATAGGCGAATACCAGCATGAAGAGCCAGGCGAAACCCAGGCTGCGGAGCACGGCTGTGGCGGTGACCGGCGCGCCGTCGAGAGCGTGGGCGAGCATGAGGACGCTGAAGACCACGAGGCAGGTATGTTTGAGGAGCGAAAAGGTGAGGACGCCTTCGTCAGAACGCAGGCCGAGTCGCTCTTCGATTTCGGCTTTGAAGTATTCGAGCGACGGAAGGTCACGGGCGCGGAGCCGCATGGCTTCGAGGTAGAACGTCTGGATGGCGGTGAAGAGGGCCGCGAGAACCAGGAGGATGATGAGTGGCGCGAGGAACATCGCTTATGACACTCGTTCGATTAACGTCAGCGGGAGGCTGAGTTTTTTGCGCCAGCGGATCTCGGCGCGTTTCATCTGGCCGGTGTCGGTTTCGTGGTCGAGCCCGGTGAGATGGAGCACGGCGTGGAGCAGGAGGATGCGCAATTCGTCTTCAACGGTGTGGCCGAATTCACGGGCCTGGGCGCGGGCGCGGTTGAGGGAGATGGCGATGTCGCCGGAATCGAAAGTGAGGACGTCGGTCGGGTAATCTTTGGCGCGGAATTGCAGATTGAGGGCCTGCAGTTCCGCGTCATTGGTGATGCGGCAATGGAACTCTTTTCCACGTGCGACTCGTTGGCGAAGTACTTCGGCGAAGGCTTCGAGAGCGGGCAGATCGAGAGAGGCCGGCTTGCGCCGGTAAGTTATGTGTGGGTCGGATGTCATTTAATGGTCAGGGCGTTTTCATCTGCGAGTTTCAGCGACAACTGGCGGCCCGCGACAGCTTCATTGTATTTTTCGTAGGCGCGGACGATGCGCTGGACTAAGGTGTGGCGCACGACATCGCGTTCATCGAAATGGACGAATGAAATGCCTTCGACATCTTTGAGAATTTCGGCGGCATCGAGGAGGCCGGAGCGGCGTCCACCGGGCAGATCGATTTGGGTGAGGTCGCCGGTGATGACGACTTTGGCGTTGAAACCCTGACGGGTGAGGAGCATTTTCATCTGCTCCGCGGTGGTGTTCTGGGCTTCGTCAAGGATGATGAAACTATCGTTGAGGGTGCGGCCGCGCATGAAGGCGAGCGGGGCGACTTCGATGGCTGCGCGTTCGAGGAGTTTCTCTACTTTTTCGGCATCGAGCATGTCGTAGAGAGCGTCGTAGAGCGGGCGCAGGTAGGGGTCGATTTTTTCCTGTAAACTGCCGGGCAGGAAGCCGAGTTTTTCGCCCGCTTCAACGGCGGGGCGGGTTAGAATGATGCGGGTGACTTTCTTGCTGATGAGCGCCTGGATGGCCATGGCGACGGCGAGGTAAGTTTTGCCGGTGCCGGCCGGGCCGATGCCGAAGACGAGGTCATTGCGTTCGATGGCTTCGAGGTAACGGCGCTGGGTGATGGTTTTGGGCGCGAGAATTTTCTTGCCGAAGCTGCGCTGGCGACCGCTGCTGAAGAGAGCGCGCAGGGTGACATCGGGGTCGCTGACGACTACGCGGAGGAGGCTGTTCAGTTCCTCATCTTTAAAAGACGCGCCTTCGCGAGTGAGGGAGAAATAGTCTTCGAGGATGGCTTCGGCGCGGGCTACGGCGTCGGGTTCGCCTTCGATTTCGAGGGAGGCTTCGCCGAGGACGGTGCGGACGTTGAGACCGGTTTCGAGGAGACGGATGTTTTCGTCGCGGGTTCCGAACAGGCGTTCGATGCCATGAGTTACCTGGACTGTGGCTTTCATTTAAATGTTGGGAGTTGGGGCGTGAGGAATGGGGGAGTACGCAGGCCGCTGATGCGCGGGGAAGGAAATACCATCCAACTCCATTGTATCAGAGGTTTTTCGGGTGGTTAGGCCCCGTGACAGTTAGCCTGACCGAGGACGGCCGGAGCGTTGGTGCCGCAGCAGCGTTTGTATTTGGTGCCGGAACCGCAGGTGCATTGGGCGTTACGTGGTGTTTGTTGCTCTGATTTAGGGAGGTTCGCTGGATTTGCGAGATTTGCAGAACGAAGCCAATTGGGGTCTGAGGCGGCTCGTTTCAGGGCGTCGAAGGCGATGATTTCGCGCTGGACCGGGTCTACTCTGGTGATCTTTTGCAGGGCCGGGATGATTTCGCGGACTGAGGCCAGGCCTAGTTCTGATTGGTCCATGTTTTCGGGGAAGTATTCGTCGCGGAACTGGCGTTCGGTCTGGTGGCGTTTTAGTTCGGCGAGGTTGCGGTGGAAGTGACGCTGGGCGGTGGTGCGGGCCCGGTCTATGGCGTTTTGTTTGGTTTGGTTTTCAGGGTCGCCTTCGGGATCGAGGGCGGATTCGATGATGTTGCAGCGTCGGAGTCTCCAGGCGGCGCTGGTGATTTCGGCGGCCAAGGCGATTTCTACCGGGCCTTCGGGGGCGAGGTGGTCGTCGAAGGAGGTGATGAAGTTGCTCCAGATTTCGGTTTCTTCGGGGCGGATGCTGTTGGACGGGGTGGCGAAAAGGCCAGTTTTGATGGCGTTTTTGGCGGCGCGGTGTTTGCCGGATTCGGTGCGGGGGCCGGTGGAGGCTTCGGCATTTTGCTGATTGGCGGCGATTTGGGCTGGGGTAGTCATGTCGGGGTTGACGGTACCATGGGTGTCAAGGATTTGGTGTGAGAATTGCCTGTAAGTTGATGAAAATATTACGAAATATTGGGTGTGACTGATAAGGTTACTTCGGCTGGCGGGGCACAATGCTGATGTGCAGGACGGCGTTCAGCCCGCCAGTTGATGCAACCGCCCGGTGAACTAAACCGCTTCGCCCCTTGCAGAATGGGCCACCACAGACCGTTCACGTTCTATGGGGTTTGTCTGGTGTTGAAGGATGTCGCGAGATCGCCGGAAGTTGAACGTAAGCGATATTTCTGACGTTGTCCACTATATTTGACTGCGCGTTTGGCGTGAACCGCGCCGTGCAACGTGTCGACTCCAGGAAGATCCGCCAGATGACGACGCAAATCATGTGAGCTGGCAAGGCTCTCCAGTTCACAGCCGAAACAGCTATGTCTTCGCCAATCATCGGCCGCGCGTTTGCTCATGATGAATCCGGTCGCCGTCGCCATGCCGGATCGAGTGTCTGGTATGGAAGAATGGCGAGGACACGAACCATCTCGCCTTTGCCGCAACTCGGGCAGCAGCGAACGGAAGCTTCCGTCATCGGCGGGCGCAGCGGAGGGTGATTGCCGGGATTGGGCAACAGCTCGGCCATCGGGGCCGTCAGCAGGCGGCGGCATTGTGCCAGCCGCGCTTTGCGGGTGCGGTTCGAAAGCAGGCCAAAGAACCGGATACGCTGAAACCCGCGTGGCAACACGTGAATCAGAAAACGCCGGATAAATTCCTCGCTTTCGAGCGTCATCGTGCGCGATTTCTCCCTCCCTTTCGCGCGGTAATCCTTCCACTGGAAAGTGACTTCGCCGTCTTTCACATCAAGCAATCGTTCATTCGACAACGCTACCCGATGCGTATAGCGGCCGAGATATCCGAGCACCTGGTCCGGACCTCCGAATGGTGGTTTGGCATAGACTACCCACTCGACATCTTTGAGCGGTGCCAGATACCGCGTGAAGCGGGCATGTTTGCGCAGTTCCGCCAGTTCTCCGAAGAACCGCAGTTCACCTTTCCGAAAAGCGGTTTGGAGTTGTTCGAGAAACAAGCGGCGGAATAGCCGGGAAAGTACTTTGACAGACAGAAAGAACTGCGGCTTGCAGGAGATCCAGCGCTCGCCGTCCGGCGACAGCCCGCCGCCAGGAACCACGCAATGCAGGTGCGGATGGTGCAGGAGATTCTGTCCCCACGTGTGCAGCACAGCGAAGAAACCGATTTCCGCGCCGAGATGCCGCAGATCGCGGGCAATCGTGTTGAGCGTTTCGGCGGTGGCGCGGAACAGAATGGCGCAGACCGCTTTCCGGTTGTAATACGCGATGCGCGCGATCTGCTCCGGCACCGTGAAGACCACGTGAAAATATTCGACAGGCAACAGCTCCGCCTTTCGAGCTTCCACCCATTTCGCCCGCGCCAAAGACTGGCACTTCGGACAATGGCGGTTCCGGCACGAGTTGTAACTGATGCGAGTGTAAGGACACTGGTCGCATTCCTCGACGTGGCCGCCCAGCGCCGCCGTGCGGCAGTTCACGATGGCATCGATCACACGACCCTGATCGCTGGTCAGTCGATGGCTCTCGCGATAAGCGGGACCGTCCCGTCGAAGAATATCGGCCAGTTCGAAGGCTGGCCTGTACAAGAAGCGTTACCGCTTCTTCGGTTTGCCGGGTTTACGGCCCAGCTGGTCCAGCGGACTCTTTGTCACCGCCACCAGCTGCGGCGAGACCTGCGCGTAGCGCGCGGTGGTATCGATGCGGGT
>JANYDS010000018.1 GCA_025363475.1 Terriglobia bacterium | reverse complement strand
CAGAAGACTTCCACCGTGTCCGCCGTGGATCGCACATCCACCTCCTGATGCACCAGCGCATGCGGCACGCTGTAGCAATGCCGGTCCACTTCCACGTGATAGTTGAGATCCACCCGGCTTGTCTTCCACTGGCCAAACTCGAAACGCGTGGCCGGTAGCGGCTTCAGCGCCGGGCGGTCCAGTTGCGCGAACAGGCTGGCGCGGCTGCCTTCGCGTTTGCGGAAGGCTTTCTGGTTCAGTTTTGTCAGCAACCCGGTGATTGCCTCATTGACCTCGCCGAGAGAGAAGAACTTCTGTTTGCGCAACGCCGCCACAATCCAGCGCTGCACTACCTGGACGCCCACCTCGGCTTTGGCTTTTTCCCTGGGCCGATACGGCCGCGCCGGGATGATGGCCACCCCGTAATGCTCGCCCAGATCGCGGTAAGTGGGATTCAGATCCGGCTCGTAGTAGCTCGGATGAGTGACCGCGGACTTCAGATTATCCGGCACCACGATCTCCGTGACGCCGCCGAAATATTCAAACGCCCGGATGTGGGAGCCGGTCCAGCTGCGCAGATCCTGCCCCGCCGTGGCTTCGGCAAACGTGTAACTGCTGGCGCCCAGCACGGCAACAAACACGGCTGCCGGATCTATCTTGCCCGTCACCGGATCGTGTATCGGAATCGTCGCTCCGGCGTAATCGACGAACATCTTCTCGCCGGCCCGATGCGTCTGTCGCAGCACCAGATCCAGTTTCTTCAGCCAGCGCCGGTACAGATCGCAGAACCGGCTGTAGCCGTAGCCTTCGGGATTGCTCTCACGTTTTTCCTGCCAGATCAGTTGCAGCGTCAGGTTCTTGTGGGTCTTGAGTTCCTGGTGGATCGCCGTCCAGTCCGGTTCCGGATGCTTGCGCCAAACCTCTGGCGCGGGACGCTGTGGAAACAGCGTTTCTCCGATCTTTCGGTCGTCCCAGTCCTCCGGCAACGGCCACTTGACGCCAGCCGACTGAGCGGCGGAAACGTAATCGTGTACCGTGCTTTGCGAGACCGAACAACTCCGGACGATCTGATGCTGGCTCATTCCGAGGGAATGAAGCCGCAGTACTTCCTTCAACTTGCGCATGGTCAGCCTTTTCTGTGCCAGCGGGGATTCTCCTCTTACCAGTGGAGTCCGCCGCCACGACTGCCTTCCGCCGCCGTTCCAATCCCATGTCGATCAGTGTTCCGAACTACCGCTGTAATACCGATCGGTTTCACTTCGGAATACTGATCGCCATCACTTCGGAATACTGATCGCCATCACTTCGGAACGCTGATCGCCATCCCCCGGAATCCGCATCAATGTCTACATACCGGCAGGCGTTCCCATAGGACCTTCTGAGTTGGTCATCATCCCTTATGCGGGCGATAGTTCGTGAGGCGCAACAGAAGTGGCTTCCAGATCCGGTGGGTCGCCGGGACTCGGAAACCCTCCGTGGGAATAAGAGCCGCTCATTCCGGGAGACCGCATTATTGAGGCCGTGAACGCCGGGTTCGATGATATTTCTCGACCTGCGCCGAGGTCGCCCTTTCGACTTCACTACGCTACCCTTGGGTTTCCAAGATCGACGCACCCACGTTCGGTTATGCAGTTCCTTACTCAATTGCCCTCAAGGCGGCGCAAATCGCAATGTTTCCAATGGCGACGAAAGGAGAGTTTAGTTAGGTCCGCGCGAAGAGCAAAAAAAAGGGAGGCACCCTTTCGGATGCCTCCCTTTTTTGTAATTCGTCTCGACTTTAATCTTCGCGAACGACATTCACCGTAACTTCAGCAGTCACTTCCCGATGCAAACGCACAGAGACTTTATGTTCTCCCAGCGTGCGAATCGGTTCATCGAGCTGGATTTTACGCCGCTCGACGTTATAACCCTGAAGTGCCAGCACATCAGCAACATCGCTGGCGGTAACCGAACCAAACAAATGATCGGTTTCCCCAGCCTTGCGCTTGATGGTGATCGAAACTGCTTCCACCAGCTTGGCCAGATCCTGCGCTTCGCCGATCTGCTTGGCTTCTTTACGCAGATGCGACTGGCGTTCCTGCTCCACAATCTTGCGGTTGGAGTCCGTTGCCGCGACAGCAAACCGCTTGGGCAGCAGAAAATTGCGGGCATAACCGGGGGCGACCGTTACCAGATCGCCGCGGCTGCCGAGGTGTTCGATATCTGCTCTAAGAATGACTTCCATATTGCGAATCCTCCTTAGACCGCCGCCGCGAACGGCAGCAGAGCAATGTTACGCGCTTTCAGGATTGCATCGGTGAGGCGGCGCTGGTGCTGTGCGCAAACCCCGGAGATGCGGCGCGGAACAATCTTGCCACGCTCGGCGATGAACGCCTGCAGCATGCGCATGTCTTTGTAATTGATATCGTCGATCTTCTCGACGCAGAACCGGCATACTTTCTTACGCCGGAAATACTGTTTCTTGCCCACTGCGGCAGCTTTGTCGCCGCCGGTGGGGCGTTGTGAAGCCGCGATCGGCCTTCCGCCTCTTGGTTCTGGCATATGAGATCTCCTGTGTCCTCTAATTACTCAGTGGGCTGGCTGTCAGGGCCGGGTTCTGTGGCGACTGCTGCCGGAACGGCTGCTTCTGCCACGGGCTGCTCAACAACTGGCTGTTCAACAACAGCGGGCTGTTCAACTTCAGCAACGGGCTGCGCAGGCGCCGGATGAGCCGGAGCTGCGGGAACAGCAACGGGAGCACCAGGTAAAGGATGCGCCGCGCCATCACCAGCCACGCCACCCAGCATCTGCTGTGCGAGCGAGGGCTGCGGAGCCGCTGCCTGAGGCCTGCGGTGAGCACGCTTCTCACGTTCCTTCTTGCGCTTGTCGAGCCGCTTCAGCGTCTCATCAATACGCACCGTCAGGAACTTAATGATGGAATCCTGCACGCGCATACGACGTTCGAATTCCTTCACCGTTGCCGGTTCGGCACTGAACTGGAGCAGCACATAGAAGCCTTCGCGCTGCTTTTCAACGCGGTAGGCAAGACGCCGTTTTCCCCACTTGTCAACCTTGTCAATGGTGCCACCAAACTGGGTGATCCCCTTGCTCATCAGGTCAACGAGGGCATCGATCTCTTCTTCTGTTGCATCGGGTTTTACGATGAACAGATTTTCGTAGATTCTCATTCTTCCTCTGTTGTAGAACCTTGGGCGCGACGATTAAATTTCGTCATGGACTTTTCGACGCCTTCGGCGATTATGGATTCAGCTGCATCGGCCGCAAGGTCGATGAACTCATCCAGGGTTTCAGTTTGCCGCCGCGTAAAACGCGACAGCAGATAATCGACTCCGCTTGTAATCTGGTGTCCGGGATGGACACCAAGGCGGAGCCGGGGAACTTGCTGCGTACCGAGTTTTGCAATCACATCGATAGCGCCGTTGTGCCCCGCGGGCGAACCTTTCGGTTTCACGCGGACCGAACCCCAGGGAAGATCGAGTTCGTCATAGACCAGCAGCATGTCCGTGACCGCAATTTCGTTCTTTTCAAGCAGCGGTTTAACTGCCAGTCCGCTGAGGTTCATAAATGTCTGGGGTTTGGCTAACAATACTGTTTTGCCACCAATGTTTCCCTGGCCGACCAGCGCCTGGCATTCCTTGCGTGTCACGCGAATGCTGTGACGTGCGGCGAGCCGGTCCACCACAAGGAACCCCAGGTTATGGGGCGTTGCAGCATACTGCTCGCCGGGATTACCAAGGCCGGCCACCAGAAACATGCCGGATTACTTTTTCTTGCCCTTTTCAGGAGCCGGGGCAGCGGCAGCAGCCGGAGCCGCTTCTTTCTTGCCCTTCTTAGCTACTTCAGGTTCAGCAACGACTGCAGCCGCTGCTTCTTCGCGGATACCAACCACGTGCACGATCACGGCATCAGCAGGAGTGAGGATGCGAACGCCTTCTTTGACGGGGAGTTCAGAGACGCGGATATTGGAACCGATCAGCAACTCGGTGACATCGACATCGAACTGGTTCGGAATGTCGTCCGGAATGCACTCAATTTCAATGGAGCGGGTAACCAGATCGAGAATACCGCCCTGCTGTTTGACGCCCTTGGCTTCGCCGGTCAAATGGATCGGCACCGGCACGCGCAGCTTGCGGGTAAGATCGATGCGCTTGAGATCAATGTGCATCAGGGTGCCCTTGATCGGGTGATACTGCTCTTCCGCAACGATCACGGGGGTGGTTTCGCCGCCCGTAATTGACACGTCGAAGATCGAGTTGTGACCCGTCTTGCTATGCAGAACCTTCAGGATGTCCTTGGGGTTGACGCTGACGGCGACGGGTTCTTTAAACGCCCCGTAAACCACTGCCGGAATGCGGCCGGTAACGCGAAGACGCTTTGCTTCATTCTTGCCGCGACTCTCACGAGTCTCCGCAGCGACTACTGCTTCAATTCTCAATTCCGTTCTCCTTTAGATTGCGCAAGTCCGTTTTGCCACCGAAGCGGCAAGTCGTGGGTTGCGGTCCTGCAAAACCACAAAAACCTGTACTACAAAAACAACGCGCTAATAGAAGTTTCCTGATGAATCGATTCCACAGCCCTTGCGAGTAAAGGTGCTACCGACAGTTGCCGGATCTTTTTGCACTTTCTTGCTTCTTCACTCAAGGGGATGGAGTTTGAGAACACCACTTCCTTAATTCGCGATTCCGCGATCCGCTGCACAGCCGGTCCGGAAAGTACCGCATGGGTTGCACAAGCCGTGACGCTGATCGCCCCGTGCTCGAACAAAGCCTCGGCACCTTTCACTAGTGTACCTGCTGTATCAATCAAATCGTCAACGATCAGACAATTCTTGCCTGAGACATCACCGATGACGTTCATGACTTCAGCGACATTGGCCTCTTCGCGGCGCTTGTCGATGATGGCCAGGGGCGCATTCAAGCGCTTGGCAATCGACCTTGCGCGCTCCACGCCACCGGCATCCGGCGAAACGATGGTCAGGTCCGGAATGTTCTGGGGTTTGAAGTAATCAATCGTCACCGGGCGGAAAAACAGGTGGTCCACCGGTTTCTCAAAGAAGCCCTGAATCTGGGCTGCATGCAGGTCGAGCGCCATGATCCGGTCCGCGCCGGCCGTTTCGAGAAGCGACGCCACGAGTTTGGCTGAGATGGGGACGCGGGGCTTGTCTTTACGATCCTGACGTCCATAACCGTAATAAGGCAACACCACTGTGATGCGCTCTGCAGAAGAGAGCTTCAGAGCATGGATCATGATCAAGGCTTCCATCAGGTTGAAATCCACGGGCGTACAGGTGGGCTGAATGACGAAACAATCGGCGCCGCGCACATTTTCGAGGATTTGCAGACTGATTTCGCCGTCCGAGAAGCGCTTGAGCTTGGTCTGGCCCAGTTCGAGGCCCAGGTTTTCGCAGATCTCGGTTGCCAGCGCGGGGTTGGCGGAACCGGTGAAGATTTTGATGCGGTCGGGGTTCAAGACGCGTGCTCGCTTCGGGGCGGCCATATATTGTGATCCTTTATGTGGGACTTGAGGGCGCGTGTCCAGGAGGAACGGTATTGAGCGCGGCTCAGGAACGATACTCGAAATACCTTTTCGTCAGGGAATGACGCCTGCGCCCGGTCAAGCTGCGCGGCAGTTTCAAAGACTCCGAAGAGAGCAGAGCCGCTGCCTGTCATGGCTGCGGATCTGGCACCCAGACGCACCAGCCGTGCCTTGATACGTTTGAGCTCGGGGTATTGGGCGAAAACGACAGGTTCGAAGTCGTTTTCGGCAGGCCCGGCGCCATCGTGCCACAGGTTTTGCTGGAAACTATCCAGTTTATTTTGTAACGGAATTGATGTCAATTGTTCGGCCATGCCCCGGTAGGCATCGGCGGTGGAAGAGTGAACTGCGGGCGCTATCAGAAGAGCGTGCCGCACGCGGCTGCCCTGCAGGGGATAGAGCTCTTCGCCGCGCCCCAGGCCCAGCGCTGTCCCACCGTAGAGGAAAAACGGTACGTCGCTGCCGAGTCTCGTGGCGATCGCGTTCAATTTTGCCGGTGGAAGGTGTTTCCCGGCGAGAACAGGCAACGCGAGTAGCACGGCGGCTGCGTCAGAGGACCCGCCACCCAGCCCGGCACCCGAGGGAATCCGCTTCTTTAACTCAAATCGGATATCCGCATGAATTTTAAGGGCTTCGAGTACGGCATGAGCCGCCCGTCCAACCAGATTGTCGGGAATTTCCGGAGTCCCCGCGATGTCTATCGTTGTCTTCCGAGCGGGAGTGAAGGCGATGTCGAGCCGGTCAGCCAGGGAAATGGTCTGAAAGACAGTGCGCAGCTCATGGTAGTTGTCGGGGCGTTTGTATAGCACCCGCAGGCCGAGATTGAGTTTCGCGTATGCGGGTACGCGGACCGACAACGTCATTTGTCGTACTGAATGAGCGAGAACACATCGTAACCCGCCAGCTTTTCGCGGCCGCCGAGGAACGTCAGTTCAATCGCGAAGGCCACGCCCACTACTTTACCGCCTAGTTGCTCAATCAGATCAACTGTCGCCTTCGCGGTACCACCGGTGGCGAGCAAATCATCCACAATCAATACGCGGCAGCCATCGAAGATGGCATCGCGGTGGATTTCGAGCGTGTCCGTGCCGTATTCCAGATCGTAAGTCACATGGGCGCGCAGTCCCGGCAATTTCTTCGGCTTGCGGACGGGGACGAAGCCAGCGTTCAACTCACAGGCCAGCACGGGTGCAAAAATGAAACCCCGTGCCTCCACGCCAACCACGACATCCACGCCCAGGCCCGCGTACGGGGCCTTCAGGCCGGCGATAGTCTCGCGCAGGCCATCTTTATCCTTCAAGAGGGTCGTAATGTCGTAGAACAAGATTCCGGGTTTGGGAAAATCCGGAATTTCGCGGATCAGGGACTTGAGATGTTGCAAGAGGTATGGGACTCCGGTTTACTTGATGTGAAAAGCATCCAATTGTTGCATGGGTGCGGCCTGTTCTTCAACGGTTCTTACCTCAGCCCGACGCGGGCCGGTATGTAAACGTGCCGCCAGGTCGTCAAGGCGAGCGGCAGATCCAACCGCGTAAGTTTCCACATCGCCGTCGTCCCGATTGCGAACCCAGCCGGTCAGTTCCAGCTCACGGGCATGGAATTCGACAAAGGACCGAAACCCGACACCCTGGACGCGACCGGTAACGAGCCAGCGTCGCGCGGTCAGGATCGAGTAACTCCGCTGGTGGCGGGGCCTGCAAGAGCTTTCTGGATAGCGGCCTGCAACCCACTGTGCGTGAAGGGTTTCGTGATCAGGCTATAACCCTGTTGCACCACATAGCGCTGCACCACTTGCCGGTCATCATAACCAGACATGAAGAGCACTCGTAGTTCGGGATCAACGGCTCCCAGTCGATCGATGAGCATGGGGCCGCTCATGCCCGGCATCACGACGTCGGTCAGGACCAGATCCGGGCGGCGCGGCAGAGAATTGAAAAGTTCGATAGCTGACTCAGCGCGGTTGGCCGTCGCAATCTCGAAGCCGCTTTCGGTCAGCAGAAGTGAGATCAAACTCAGAATATCCGGCTCGTCGTCAACTATCAGCAGTAAAGTGTTCACTGAACCCTGCTCCACATTCTATCCCAGATCATCGCTAAAAGAGTGATGGCTGGTCGTCGCTGGCAGCAGCTTTCTTGCGTTTCATACGCAGCGGACTGCCCACAACACCCAGCACTTGTATGCTTTTCAACGCTTCCCGCGGCACGAAGACGCGCTGGTTGTTGGAATCGGGTTCGGGCGGTATCACGGTATAGCCTGCGATTTCCCACGAAAGCAGGTCGTTGGGCAGAATGCCATCGAGCACGTCGCCATCCCGAAAAACCAAACGAACCCAAAGTCCTGGGAGCTTGGGGCGGGTGAGGAAGACACGACCTGTTTCCGGCGGACCTTCAAAGTCTCTGACGAAACAAACCGATTTCACTTCCGCGTAGGGCACCAGCGCCAGCGAGCCTTCGGGCCGCAGCAATTCAATCGCAGTTGGCTGCAAGTAGCTGAAAGGATTAACAAAACCATTCAGCGCTTCCCGGTCGAAGCGCCGCACGATCACCTTCTTTACGGTTGAGCTGCCCACAGTTAGCGGCGTCCGGGGCAGAACCGGGTTACAAATTGATGTAACGATTGCACCGGATTTGATTTAAACATTTTCGCCGGTATTGTATCATTAGCTCCGAAGGAAGGTGTCTTGACGGAAACGGGACGCGCAGACGAGTCGCCGGTCTCTCTTGCTGTCAGGGCGTTCCTTGTCCATTCGCGGATGGAGAAGGGGCTCGCCCGTAATTCCCTTGAGGCCTGCAGCCTGGACCTGAACCGTCTGGCAGCGTGGCTGGAGCCGCGGACCGGCGGGGAATTTCCGCAAGCAGAACATCTTGTTTCCTACGTCAACTCGCTGTATCTGGCAGAGTTAAGTAGCCGGAGCATAGCCCGCCACCTTAGCTCGATCCGTACGTTTTTCCGGTTTCTGCAGAGCGAAGCCAAAATCACCGGTGACCCGACTGAGCACCTGACCAGCCCCAAACAATGGAAGACGATTCCGAAATTCCTCAATCGTGATCAGACCGAAAAACTGCTCGCCGCAACTGATCTGACGAAGGCGAGTGGCGTGCGTGACCGTGCCATGTTTGAGCTGCTTTACGCCACCGGTATCCGGGCGAGTGAACTGATTGGGCTTAGACAGACCAGCATCGATTTCGGCCTTGGATTGATCCGCGTGACCGGCAAGGGTAACAAACAGCGGATTGTTCCGGTGCATTTTGACGCCCTCGAAGCCGTCAAAGTTTATATCGATACCGCGCGTGTGAGTTTGTTAAAAGGCAAGACTTCTCCCGTGCTGTTTGTTACTTCGCGGGGCGGTGGAATGACCCGGCAAGCCTTTTGGGCTGCCATTAAGCTGAGCGGCCGGAAAGCCGGCATCTTTCACAATTTGTCTCCGCACGTGCTACGGCATACCTTCGCCACCCATCTGCTTGAGGGCGGCGCGGACCTGCGGAGCGTGCAAACCATGCTGGGCCACAGCGACCTGGCGACAACCGAAATTTATACCCATGTAGTCCGTTCGCGGCTGCGCGAAACCCTGGACCAGCATCACCCCAGAGCCTGAGATGTACCCTGAACGAGCCCGGAGAGCATGAATAAACGATGAGCGATTACATATTCCAGCTGGAGAGCCACCTGGACGCCAGTCAGCACCGCGTCGTGCTGGAAATGCAGCGGATTGCCACGGAAGCGGGAATGAACGTGTGGCTCACCGGCGGAGCCATGCGTGACGTGCTTCGTGGTGCGCGTGTGTACGACCTTGATTTCACGGTGGAGCACGATGCCCCGAAAGCCGGGAAGGCTTTAGCCGAGGCGCTGGGTGGCCACGTTGTGTCGGCAGATCCGCTGAAGCGCTGGGTGGAACTGAATTTGCCTGGAGGGATCCGCGCTTCCGTTGCCAATTCACGCACGGAAAAATTCGTCAAACCGGGCGGGAAACCTCAAATTGCTCCTGCTGGTATTCATGAAGACCTGTCGCGGCGCGACTTTACCATGAACGCCATGGGATTGACTCTTAACCGCGGTTCGAGGGGTTTGCTGGTTGACCCCACCAACGGTCAGGCCGATTTGCAGAACCGGGAACTGCGCGCAACCAACTCTTATATCTTCTATGACGACCCGGCCCGAATTTTCCGGCTGGTCCGTTTTCAGCATGTGCTGGGCTTTACCCTTGCGCCCCGCCTGCAGGCTCAGCTGGATCACGCTTTGGCGAGTGGTCTGCAGAAACATTCTTCCGGGACTGTTCTGGCGGCGGAAGTTCGGGCGCTTGCCGGTGAAGCGAATGCCGTCAATGCGTTGGAAGCTTTTGACAAGCTGGGGCTTCTGACTGCGCTTTGCCCGGGGCTTTCGGGAGCCAAGTTGAACGCTTCCGGCCTGACTAAGTTTGAAAAATTGCTCCACGGAGTGCTTCCCTCAGGAACTGAAACGGCTGGTATCGCGTTTTTGCATATTTTGACGGAAAAACTGGGTTCTCGGGAACGGACCGAACTTCTGGCGACTTTTGGTCTGTCGAAACCGGAAGCAGACCAGTTGAAACAGCTGGATGCCCAGGCGAAGAAGCTGGAGGCACTCCTCAAGTCAGCCAAGGTCAACCGTCCATCGCACATCTACCAAGCAATCAATGCCGCGTCTTCTGACGTGGTGCTGATGGTGCTCTACAGTTCAGCGCAGCGCATGGTGCAGGACCGCATCCGGACTTACTACCAGAAGTACCTCGGTCAGGCCGAGGAAATTACCGAGGAACAGATTGCCGCAACAGGGCTCAAACCCGGCACGCCGAAATTTCATAAGGCATTGAGGGACCGTGTTGCCGCTCATTTGAATGCACGCCCGAAGAAAATTGTGGTTCCTGAACCAGAAGTTGTTGTCATTCCGCCGGTGAACGGGCGGCGCAAGACTTCTGGAGCCTAAAATAGAAACAATGAACGACGCTCCGGATGACCGGGTTCTGGTGGCGGTCCGAACAGACCAGACGGAGTGTCACGTCGCGGGAACGCGGCATGGGTATACCTGTTTCAAATGCGGCTGCGGGGTGAGTCTGGCACCTGCGGGACAGAACTTCCTGATCGCAAATCCGGCGGTTCAGGTCTGCTGTATGGAGTGCGCCATTCTGTCAAAACCCGACAGCGTGGAACTGGCGCCGGGGGCAATGGACGAATTGATAGCCGAGGCTGTTCGCCGGGCGAAACGTCACCAGCAAAACTGAACTTCAAAATTCCGCGTGCAGGGCCTGGTTGACGGTAAGATAACGCTCAATGGCCGAACAAAGTTATTCCAGCCACGCCCGAAAGATTCCGGCCTTCGCCGGGTTCATGCTGATCCTGCTGCTTAGTTTCATTGGTGCCGCCGTGATTTTGTACCACTCCATGCATCGACCGGCCCCGCACCATGTCGCCATGCTCATAGCCTCAGTCTGTGTGGCAACGATGGGTAGCTTTATCCAATGCCGCCAGGTTGATCGTGCCTGATGCCGGAAAACTACGAAGCGGCGCTCTCCGGTTACGAAAAATTTGACTTCACGGAAGCTCCGTGGACCCGCCCTGTGTATCGTCGCGGCATTGGTCCCGCGGTAATTATCACTCATGAAATTCCCGGTCTGCATCCGCTGGTGATCCGCTTCGCTGATCGGGTGGCGGAAGCGGGGATGACTGTCTTTCTCCCCAGTTTGTTTGGTGAACCGGGTCGTCCGGCGAGCACGGGTTACGATGTTGGCTCCATCCTTAGCGCCATTTGCATTCGGCGTGAATTTACCTGCTGGTCCGCCGGGAAGTCGAGTCCGATTGTCGACTGGCTGCGCGCTCTGGCACGCAACGTCCACAAGGAGTGCGGGGGCAGGGGAGTGGGTGCCGTCGGTATGTGCTTCACGGGCGGTTTCGCGCTGGCTATGATGACCGAGCCTGCGGTAGTGGCACCGGTGTTGTCGCAACCGTCAATGCCTTTCGCCGCCGGTTCAAAGAAACGCGCAGCGGGTATTGATGTTTCGACCGACGAAATCGCCTGCGCCAAACAGCGATTCGCCAGAGAAGGGCTGTCGATGATCGGCCTGCGTTTCAAGAGCGACAAACTGGTGCCTGATGCACGGTTCGACACCTATAAACGTGAATTCGGTGACCAGTTTGAAGCCATTGAACTGGATGATCAGGACGCGGGACCATCAGAACGGCCACCACATTCCGTCCTGACCTTTCACATGAAGAATACCGGCCCGGCGAAGGCGGCAGAGCAACGGGTCATCGGATTTCTGAGAGACAAGACGCGAGGCTGACTACCAGGGAATGGTTCCACCGGTTTGGAAGAAACCGCCGGTGACGGCATCATCGGGCACCAGCGTCTGGCGCACGGTTTCCGCAGCCCCTTCTTCCACTGTTTGCGTGCCGCTGTTGTCATTTAAATCGGTTTTGGTATAGCCGGGATTCACTGTATTCACTTTGATGGGAGTGTCGCGGAGTTCCCAGGCGAGTTGAACCGTCATCATGTTCAGAATTGCTTTGGAACCGTTGTACCCCAGAGGTTTTACGGCCGCAAACGGCCATTGTGGGTCAGCATTCCAGGTGAGCGAACCAAGTCCGCTGGAAACCATCACGATGCGGCCCGAAACAGAATTGCGCACCAGAGGCAGCATAGCCTGAGTGACCGCGAGTACTCCGAAGAAGTTGACGTCGAGTATCCGCCGAACCGCTGCCGGATTGGGACGCTGGGCGGCCCGTCGTCCCTGGCGGTAATTCCCGCATTGTTGATGAGGATGTCGATTTTGCCGTATGTCTTCCGTATGGTCTCGGCAGCTTTTGTGATCGTTTCAGACACAGTCACATCCAGCTCGATGAACTGGGCATCCGCGCCGGCGGCCTTTAGTTTCGCGGCAGCGCGGCCTCTCCCAATTGCGGGTTGCGCGCGGCCAGCAGCACCGTGATGCCTTGCGCACCCAGCTGCCGGGCTACTTCGTAACCGATTCCCTTGTTCGCTCCGGTGATCAGCGCGATTTTGCGTTGATGATTTTGTGCCATGCGCATTGTGTTCCTCGTTATCAACGATAACCTCATCATGCGACAATCATCCTTCCAAGTTGCGGAGGCGCACGATGACGATAACGAGATCCGTTCTGCCAGGGCTGGCCGTTCTCGCCCTCCCCCTGCTATTTGCCGCCCCGCCGCCTCAGGAGCGTCCGGCGCTGGCGATCGTCCTGGTGATTGACGGACTCCGCCCGGATTCCATCACTCCGGAGGTGATGCCAAACCTGGACCGGTTGCGCAAGACGGGCGTCTCTTATACGCGGTCGCATTCCGTTTTTCCATCTGTAACGCGGGTTAACACCGCGTCGATTTCCACGGGGATGCTGCCTGCGGCCCACGGCATTGTCAGCAACGCATTGTATTTACCATCGGTATCGCCGAAGCTCCTCAATGACGGGGACTATCAGACGCTGTTGAGCCTCGCCAAAATCAATGGTGGGCGAGTGGTGGGGCCGAAGTCACTGGGGGAATATTTCGCTGCCGCGGGGATTCAATATGTGGCTGTCAGTTCCGGTTCGACAGGGAATGCGGTACTGCTCAATCCGACCGCGCCTTTCGGAAAAGGTGTGCTCATCAACTCTGGTTTTGAGAATAACGCGCGCGTTGCTTTTCCGGACGACCTGAACCGCGAGCTCCTCAGTCGCTATGGCACGGAAAAGGGCGACAGCGGAGATGCGTCGCTGGTCTGGACGGAGCGCGTTCTCCGGGAATACGTGCTTGAAAAGTTGCATCCAGAGGTGATCATCGACTGGATGGATCAGCCCGACGTCGCACAGCACGCGTTCGGCGTCGGCTCGCCCGAAGCGCTGGCTTCACTGCGGCTGGTGGATCAGCAACTGGGTCTGCTGCTCGATAAGCTTCGCCAGATGGGTTTGGAAGGCAAGACCGATATCATCGTGACCTGTGATCACGGTTTCGATTATGAACCGGCGGTGGAACTGCTCGCGCCGGTACGTGACTTGAAGATGTCTGATGATATTGTGGTCGACAACGAGGGCGGAACATCGTTTTTTTACGTCAAGGGTCACGCTGCGGACAAGATTGAGCAACTGGTTACGAAGTTCCAGGCGGGTGAAAATACGAACGCGGTTTTTGTCGCCGCCGCGCGTCCGTCTAAGGGAACATTCGGTTGCAAGCCCGGCAAGGAAAAAGGTTTTGTACCCGGTACATTTGCGCTGGAGCTGGCGCACGAATGTCTGCCCTCGCATGGCCCGGACATGATTGTTACCTGGCGCTGGGATGCCGCGAAGAACCCATTCGGGGTGGCAGGCACGCAGTTGATCGCCAGTCGTCCGGGTGCCAGAGATCAGACTGTACACAGTGGCCACGGCAGCTTGAATCCGTACACCACTCATACGGTTCTGTTCGCGACCGGCAAAGATTTCCAGCAGGGTAAGACGATTGATTTGCCAGCGGGAAATCAGGATATTACGGCCACCCTGCTGGCTCTGGAAGGGCTGCCGGTGCCTGCTTCGATTGAGGGCCGTCAGCTTTCGGAAGCGCTTGCGAACAAACCGGCGGGCCGTGCCCTGAAGCGTTTAACCAAGCCTTCGACCCGCCATATAGAAGCGACGTTCGGTTCATATTGTGCCGAACTTGAGGTGTCGTACGCGGGCGACCATGCGTATCTTGACCTTGCTCGCCGGTGTGCTGCGAAACGCTGAACCGTTAATTCAGACCGGGTAGTTGTAGAGAGTAGAGACTTCTGAAAGAGTTGAGCAGCACTTACTTGCGGGCGCGGCTCGGAATGGGAGTGCAAATGTTTGCGCAGTCAAAATAGAAAAGGCCCCGGACCAGCATAAGCTGATCCGGGGCCGGGTTGAGGAACTGCGGTTTTAGAACGAGAAACGGCCGGAAACCTGGAAGGCGCGAGGTCCGGCAGATCCGAAGGTCTGCGCGGCACGGGCTGAGGGCTGTCCGAACGTTCCGGGGCTGCTCAGGTTGAATGAATAACCTGAATAGTTCGAAATGTTGAATGCGTTAAACACTTCGCCCTTGATGTTGAACTTGTACCGTTCTTTATAGGAGAACGTCTTGCTCAAACCGAAATCCTGATTCAGAATTCCGTCGCCCAGCGCGTAGTTGCCGGTCGGCAGAGTCAGTTTTGGAATCGTATTGTTCTGTGCGTTCTTGGTGCCTGCGATCGTCGAGTTAAAGGTATCAACGGCGGCCGAAAGGTCGGACTTGCCGCAGCCAACGTTGAGGCAGTTCAGGCCCAGAGTAGGCAGCGGGAATGCACCGCTGGTGCTGGCGGGTGCGCTGCCGACCGGAAAGAGACTTGCGACCGTAACATTAATCGGCGACTTGCTGATTGCCGACGAGTTAACGCTCAGATCGATACCCCACATCATGTGTACGGTCCCGGCAACGTTCAAGGTCTGCCGTGCAAGGCTCGGAGCGTAGCTGCCGCCGCGGTTCAGAAGATCCTGAACACCAGTGCTGGCACGCTGTCCGGCGAGCTGATACGAAGCGATAAAGCTGTAATGGTTTGACATCCGCTTGTTCAGTTTCATGAGCAGGCCGTTATAACGCGAACGGCCCTGGGGTGTCCAGAAGGTGATGGCACCCGCTGAGCACTGCTGACCGACAACAAACAACTGGGCTGCCTTACAGGTGGGGATGACGGGAGTGGCCACACCGGCAATATACCGGCTGTTGAGGTTGTAGTCGAGTTCGCCCTGGCTGAGGTTCTCGCCCTGGCGCATTGCGTAATCCGCAGTGAGAACGTAACCATGGCTCAGGTCACGCTGTGCGCCAATCGAAATCTGATAGCTTCGGGCAACCGGATATGAAGGCGGGAAAATCTCGATGGCCGACTTCGATACATCAATCCCGGTCGTTGTGAACGCACCGCTGCTGGGCGGAATCGGCGACAACTTGGCAGTGATCAAATCGATCTGCTGTTTGTAGATCTGGTCAAACTGACCGAGTGTCAGGTTGGTGATCTGTCCCACCGGGATCGGTGCGCCAACGGGCAAACCCACGCCGTTGGAGATGATGCCGGGGAAGATATTCGTGAAGGCCAAGGAGCTCAAAGTAGAACGACCGTCGCCGAGCGGACCATTCGCCGCCGGAGTGCGGAGGTGATAATAGCCAGGTACGACATCCCAATAGATACCAGCCCCGCCACGAATGACAGTCTTGCCAGCCTTGCCTGGGCTCCATGCGAAGCCGATGGAAGGTGAGAAGTCTTTCGTGTTGTTCGGGGTGATACCCATGTGTCCCGTGCCGAACTGCGATTCAATGATCGGAGTCAGGAAGGGAGCCTGCGGCAGAGGGGTGAAGTACCCGATCTGCGCGTTCCACGCAATGCCATAGTTGAGCGTCAGGTTCGGACGGAACTTCCATGTGTCCTGAACGAAAGCGCGGTACTGGCTCTCATAAGTGCTGGAACCCTTCAGGTAGAGCGGGGTCTGGTTCGACGGGCCGACGCCGATACCGGTGAAGATACCGCTGGCGAGGCTAAAGAACGGCAGGTTATAGAAATCCGACGTCTTCGTAATCGGTGTGGAAGGAGCGCTGACTCCGATGAAGGCATAAGTGTTGTTGCCCGGAGCCAGTACGCCTTCGCAATAGGGAGTGCAGAAGCCCCACTGGCCGCTTGTGCCCTGACGGTTGACATCGCCGCCAAACTTAATACGGTGTGCGCCAACCTGCCATGTCATCGTTTCGTTAATTTCGTAGCGGCGCGTGTTGCGCGTCTGTGGAGCATTCGGGTTGGCGCCAATCGCTGCGCCGCCAAAACCCAGATTGCTGCCCACGATAGCCAGCAGGGCTGGCAGACCTGCACCAATACAGGAGGGTTCAGGGCAGTCAGCTGCGGTTGGCTGAAGGTTATGATTGCTCCAGTACATGTACTGAATACGGGTATCGTTGACGAGCCGCGGCGTCAGCGTGCTGGTGAGACCGATGATGCTCTGGTCCGCCCAATTCAGGTTCTTTACCCAGTTGGAGGGGCTCGCCTGCGGCGAGAACACCTGACCGAAGCCGCTGTTACCGTCATGTGAGTAGCGGGCGAAAAGAATGTGTTTTTCGGAGATCCGGTAGTCTACGCGGGCAGTTACCTGATTGCCTTTGTACGGGCTTCTGTAAACGCCGGTCAGGTTGTCAACAGTACCGGGAGCAAAACCGATTGCCTGGCTGATGATGGACTGAACCTGATTGATGCGTTCGTTGTTGACGAAGAAGAACAATTTGTCTTTTTTGATCGGTCCGCCAATGGTGCCGCCGGGGTTGCGACGGACGAAAAACGGGTCGTTCGTGATCGACTGGCGCTGCAAACCGGGATAAGCCGACATGTTATGGTCGCGGAAGTAGAAATACGCGCTGCCATGCAGTTCGTTGCTGCCCGAGCGGGTGACAACGTTAATCGCGCCGCCGATGCTGATGGGCGTCGCCAAATCAAAGTTTACGGTTGACAGCTGGAATTCCTGAATTACATCCTGAGAAATGTTCATGGAAGCCGAGCCGCCGCCGGTATCAATATTGTCCGAAATGTTCCCGCCGTCAACGGTGAACGCGGTGCGGTTTCCAGCACCAAGGACGCTCACGGTAAACAGGTTGTTGAACTGCGCCGTAGAACCGCTGGAGATGGTGACACCTGGTTCCAGCACCGCAAGTTGCATAAAGCTGCGTCCGTTCAGCGGCAGATCTTGGACCGAAGACCGGTCAATTACACCCTGAATCGCGTTGCTTTCATAGTTGATCTGCGCGGAGGCCGCTTCGATCGTTACCACTTCGCTGGCGGAACCAATTGAGAGTGCGATGTTCACACTGATGTTGCCGCCTGCCTGTACGGTTGCGTCGCGCAGGGCAGTCTTGAAACCTGCCTTCTCTGCTTTTACTTCGTATTCGCCCGCGGCCAAAGCCGGGGCGCTGTATGTACCGGCGTCGTCTGCGACAACACTGCGTGCGGCAGAGTTTGCCTTATTTGTGATTGTGAGTGCCGCGGCCGGTACAACTGCTCCCGACGCGTCAGTTACTGTGCCTACGATCGTCCCGGTCGAGGATTGAGCGAACATACTGCCTGCGGCAGCCGTAAAACTCAATACAGCGATCATCAACGAAGATGTCAGTCTGGACATGTCTCTCCCTTTTTAGCGAATTGTTTCTAACCTGAGCCAAAGCCCCAAGAGTAAAACTCCCCGTTATTCTTTCGCTTTTGTCACAGGGTGTCAATACCTAACTCTGTGGTGGTAAAGCATAAGATTTTGTTGATGTTCAATTGATAACGGTTTCATCGTGCAGCAATGCCTGCGCCCTGCGACTGCCCGAGATAAGATTGGGTAAGACCTTTATGCCGATCTACGAATACCGATGTGAAGCCTGTGGCGACAAATTTGAAAAGCTGGTGCGCCGCAGCGAAGACGCCTGCGCAACCGGTTGCCCGGCCTGTGGCGGCAAACACCTGCAGCAGGAATATTCCACGTTTGCGGCCCGGGCCGGAGCTTCAGCCAGCGCCTCGGCGACACAAGGCGGGTGCCCGGCAGGAATGTGCGGGACCCCCGGAATGTGTACCAGGAATTAAGCCATGACTGACAACGATATTCTTTCTCCAGCCGCGAAGGCTTTTCTGGATGACTTGCACCGCAAGTTCAACGGTCGGCGTGTGGAATTGCTCGCCCGGCGGGTGGTCCGTCAGCAGGCAATTGACAACGGAGCGCTACCTGATTTTTTGCCGGAGACTCGTGAAATCCGCGAATCTGCCTGGACGGTAGCTCCCATCCCGGCAGATCTTACGGACCGGCGCGTGGAAATTACCGGCCCGGTTGATCGCAAGATGATCATAAACGCTCTCAATTGCGGTGCCAGTGTTTTCATGGCCGATTTTGAGGATGCGAATTCACCTACCGGTCGCAATGTGGTTGATGGGCAGGTCAACCTGCGTGATGCCATCCGGCGCGAAATTGGTTTCACCAGCCCGGAAGGCAAGACCTACCAGCTTAATGAGAAGACTGCCGTGCTGCTGGTTCGCCCTCGCGGCTGGCATCTTCTTGAAAAGCACTATCTGGTGGATGGCGAGCAGATTTCTGGCGGCTTGTACGATTTCGGCCTCTACATGTTCCACAACGCTGCCGAACTTCTGAAGCGCGGCAGCGGACCGTACTTCTATCTGCCCAAAATCGAATCTCACCTGGAAGCCCGGCTGTGGAATGACGTGTTTGTTTTCACGCAGGATTATCTGGGGATTCCGCAGGGGTCCATCCGCGCTACGGTGCTGATTGAAACCATTCTCGCCGCGTTCGAAATGAACGAGATCCTGTGGGAGTTAAAGGATCATTCGGCTGGTTTGAACTGTGGTCGCTGGGATTACATTTTCAGCTTCATTAAGAAGTTCCGCAACCGTCCTGACTTTATGCTGCCGAATCGCGCGCAGGTGACGATGACGGTGCATTTTCTGGCGTCGTATGTGGATTTGCTGATCCAGACCTGTCACAAGCGGGGCATTCATGCGATGGGTGGCATGGCGGCGCAGATTCCGATTAAGAATGACCCGGCGGCCAATGATGCGGCGCTGGAAAAGGTGCGGCTCGATAAACTGCGCGAAGTCAAAGCCGGCCATGACGGGACTTGGGTCGCCCATCCTGCTCTGGTCACGGTTGCAAAGCAGGTGTTTGATGAATTCATGCCGCAGGCGAATCAGATTGACCGGAAGCGTGAGGAAGTTCGCGTGACTGCGGCTGATTTGCTTGCGATCCCGGCGGGAACCATCACGGAGGACGGAGTGCGGCTGAATATCGACGTCGGCATCCAATATCTGGAAGCGTGGCTGCGCGGTAATGGGGCAGTACCCATTTACAACTTGATGGAAGATGCGGCGACGGCGGAAATTTCCCGCGCGCAGGTTTGGCAGTGGGCGAAACACGGCGCAAAGCTGGATGACGGCCGCGTGGTTACGCCGGAACTGGTTAAGGGCATCCTGGCTTCTGAAACAGCACGCCATGCAGATAATCCGAACGGAAAATTCAAAATTGCGGCGGACATTTTCGGCAAGATGATGCTCGACAGTGAGTTCAGTGAGTTTCTGACGCTGCCGGCGTATGAGTACCTCGACTAGGAATGGTCTGAAAGTACGGTGCCAAACACCCGGGCCAGCAGCGCTCCGACTACCACCACGCCTACAATGAGGCTTCGGCGCGGGTCGACGCGCTGGCCGGCGAAACCCTTATGCCCAAAGCCGCGCGAGATTTTGGTGGCCTCTTCGTAACGGACGGTCATTAGGATTTGCTGATCTACCTCTCGCAATGAAAACGAGTCGGCCTCGATGCTGCTGAGGTGGCCGTGGAGTTTACGGCCATCTTTGGTTTCCACCGTGATTCCTTTACCGATCGGTATGGCTCCAACCTGGTTCCTGACGTCTTTTTGTGCGACTGCCGGCAGAACGAGCAGGGCGACCATGACGCAGGCGATAACGGTTCGCACAGGCCCATGGTATCCAGGTGGCAGGTTGAATCGGCTAATTAAAGATGGTTCCATCAGCATCGCAAATCATGCAGATAGAAATTACCTATCCATACGGATGGCCAAATCTGTTGCGGGCGTCCAGCCGATTCGGCATAATCAAAGGTTCGTAACCCCCGAAGCTTATGTCAAACCTACTCCAGGAATTCCTGAGCCTGCCCTATGCGCAGCTCGAAGAACTGAATCTGAATGCGAAAGCGCAGCGCCACGCACGGGTTCCCATTGAGGCTCTCCAGGAAGAGCGGCTCAAGTATCTGACCGACGAAAAGGGCATCAAAGCCGTCACCGTTTTGTTCAGCGATCTGGAAGGTCGCCTGCACATGCTTGATTACGATAAGAAGTTTCTCGTAAAGAGCTATGACAACCTGACGTTCGACGGGTCTTCCATCCGCGGTTTTACTGCGCAGAAGGAAAGTGATCTGCGTCTGCGCCTCGACTGGAATGCTTTCTACTGGGCTCCGGCCGATTATTTCGGTGCGGGCAAGGTCCTCATCTTCGGTGAAGTCATCGACAAAGACGGCAGCCCTTACATTGGCGACATCCGCGGCGTTTTGAAATCATATGCGGCGGCGCAGCGTGCCACCAACGATTACACGCTGAATGCTGCCAACGAAATTGAAGGCTTCCTGTTTAAGGGTATGGATGCCGAGCGCCACTTCAATGAGACGGGCAAGTTTGAATACGTCAACACCGGTGGCTATTATCATTCGCTCCCCGGTGACGATCTGCGGACGTTCATTGACCGAGCGGCTGAAGTACAGCGGGCGATGGGCTTCGAGAATGAGAAAGATCATCCGGAAGTTGCGCCGTCGCAGTTTGAAATCAATTACACCTATAGCGACGTGGTGACTGCGGCTGATCAGATTCAGCTTTACAAGTTCCTGTGCCGTCAGGTTGCGCGCAATATGGGTATGACCGCCAGCTTCCTGCCGAAGCCGGTAGTTGGTGTGAACGGCAGCGGTATGCACACCAACGTTTCCATTTCCAAAGGCAAGAAGAACTTGTTCTGGGATCCGGCCGGCGAGGAAAAAATCAGTAAGTTCGCCTGGAAGTTTGTTGACCGTATTCTCACTGCCGGCAACGATATGTGTTTGGTTTTGAACCCCAGCGTGAATGCGTATCGTCGCCTTGATCCGCATTTTGAAGCCCCGAACCAGATCATTGCCTCGGCGGTTGATCGTGGTTCCATGGTTCGTGTGCCGATCGGGAACGAAAAAAGTTCGCGCATTGAAGTCCGCGCGGTGGCCCCGGATGCCAACCCGTACATGGTGCTTTACAGCATCTTCAAGACGGGAATTGACGGCAATATTTCTACGATGAAGGGCCTGCGTACCGCTAAGCGCTATCTGCCGGACAACATTTACGATGCTTCAACGGACTTCAAGAATTCGGCCTGGATGACCACGCTGTTTGGTGAGGATGTGAAGGATCGTTATCTGGATCTGAAGAAAGCGTCGGCGGATCGTTGCCCGCGTTTGCTGGGGACTATTGTGAAACCGCAGGAAGTTCAGTTCCACCACGAGGTTTACAATCAGTACCTCTGGAACCAGTTCTAAACTGGATCAAGGACGTGAAAAAGAAAAGCCCCGGTCGCAGGATCGGGGCTTTTTTGTGGTGCAGGGCAAGCAAGGCCCTATGTTTTCAATTCTTTGCTATAAAAGCTGGCGTTCCCGCACCAGGCCGTGCCGCGGATGGGCAGGGAGCAGACAGACCACGCGGGTTTCGCTCACTTCAAACTGCGGAGGAGGACAGCCCTCTTCACGCATGGAGCGCAGGATTGTTGGAATTCCCTGGCCTTCAGCCTGCGCAAGTTGCAGCCGGTTCAGGAACCAGGCGAGGCTCTGATTCCTCCATTTCGCCGGAGACTGGCCTTTTCGCAACTGGTCGATCAGCACTCCGGTGGGCAAGGACCCGGGTGACAAAACCTCAATACGGTCTGAAAAAACCGTTGTACGGGTGGGTTCGGCAATTTCATAGTCGCGGTGAGCAAGCGCGTTGATCATGGCCTCATGCAGGGCCTGAGGCGGATACTTGACGGCGTTCGGAGATGCCCGGTTTGTCTTGTCGAATGCAACGTAGGATTGCATGTCCAGCAGTTCGACCAGTCGGCGCGCCTGGTCCACCAGGGTACCGGAGAGTTCATACCGCTCGGCGTGTGACTCAGAGCGGTCAATACCGGGATAGACCGAGAAAAGCGCGTACGCCCCGGGTATGTGAAATTGGAGGTTCCGGCCGAACAACAGCATGGCAAAGTTACGCGGTCGGAATGTATCTGTCAGCGGTTCGCGGAAGCATAGGGGCGGGACAAAAGGGCTCAACGAACGTTCGTCGGACAAATACTCATCGATTCCGCGATCCGGATGAAAAACATTCATGCGCTGGAGCGCATCCCTCAACGCCAGCAGGTCCAGATCATTAATCGTCGCGGTAGTGCACGGGCGCCTGTCCCACTCTTCAGTGATCCCTTTACGCACAAGAAGCTCTCGAAGGATGCCGTTCCGTGCTTCTCTTGTCTCTCTGCTGATTCGCACATAGTGCTTTCCCGCCCCATCGCGCCTTCGGAAAAGGTGAGCGGTTCTGGTTGCGGGCATGATGAATACAAGTACACGCTTGTCAGGAAACTCCGTGGGCAGTTCCTGGACTAGTGGCGCAATGGAAGGTGAAACCCTGTCCCTGCATGCGGCAAGAACTTTGCCTTCAACTTCCTTGATTCTCGACGCGGAAAGTCCCACTATCGCAATCTTCGGAAAGCCGTATTCGTCCTTTTCTTCTTTCGCCCCGCAGACAACATAGCCGCCACCGAGGTTAGACCAGTCGTTGGCAAACGCAGAGAGGGTTTCGGCAACGTCGTCTGTATCGGCGACGTTCTCTTTCCACTCAACTTGTTCGCTTTCTCTTACGGAAAGCGTCTTAAGGTCTACCGGGTCTGTCATTGCACGCTTTTAACGAAAATCTGGATATTTCGCCTCCATTCACTATGACACCGCCCCTTGATTTGTAAAGGCTATGTCGGCGTGAAATAGACTTGAGCTGTATGAAGCTCGTCACTGCCGTTCTCAGCGTCTCTTGCCTTGCTTTCGCCCAAACCTCGCCCACGCTCTATGAAGGCGCCCGGTTGATCATCGGCGACTCCAGCCCCGTCATCGAAAACGGCGCGTTTCTGGTCCGGAACGGGCGCATTCAAGCGGTCGGGACCAAAGGCAGCATTCGCACCCCTCGCAATGCATCCCGCGTCGATCTCACCGGCAAAACCGTTATGCCTGCCATGATCAACTCCCATGTCCACATCGGCTACGAAGGCTTCAGCGCGGCGGGAGATGAAAACTGGGCTCCGGAAAACTACTCGCCGGAAAACATCGCAGATCATCTGCGGCGGGAACTCTACTACGGTGTTAGCGTCACACAGACCGTCGGCAGCAGCCCGACAGATTCGTCACTCCAGTTTCAAAAAGATCAGGCTGGCGGGAAATTCGGCGTCGCGTCGCGGTTACTCTTTGTCCCGGGAATGGCCCCGCCCAATGGTGGCCCGGACGCCATCCTGCTGCGTGGTACCAAAGTAACCCGTGCCGTCTATGAAGTCTCAACTGCGGCCGAAGCCCGTGCTGCTGTCCGCAGTATGGCCGCGCACCATTTGCCGAGCGTCAAAATCTGGGTAGATGACCGGCGGGGCACCTATCCAAAAATGACGCCTGAGGTCTATAACGCCGTCATCGACGAAGCCCACCATCACCACATGATCGTGCAAGCCCACGCCATCGCTCTCGAAGACCAGAAGGCTGTAGTCCGCGCCGGGGCTGACGTCCTGGTCCATATCGTCGGTAATGAAAAGGTTGATGAGGAACTGCTGTCGCTGATCCGCCAGCACAAGCCTTATTGGACTACCGTGATGGGCCTCAGCGACCGCAGTGAAATCTGCGAACATGACCCTGCGATGGACCCGCTCATGGAGAAAACCTTGCCCGCCAAATTCGTCGCAGCAGTCAGCGCATCATCGTGTGGACCGGCTTCGGCCGCTTACCAGACACGCGAGGCAATGCTCGCCAACAACTTTCCAAAAATGATTGCTGCGGGCGCCCGCCTGGTACTTGGCACCGACGCCGGAATTTCCGCGCGCAGCACCTTCGGCATCGCTGACCATCACGAGATCGCCCGCTACGTGCAACTGGGCATCACGCCCGCCGAAGCCATTATCGCTGCAACCAGCCGACCAGCAGAACTATTGGGGCTTAAAGATAAAGGGAGTTTGAGAGCAGGGAAGAGCGCGGACTTCATCGTGCTTGCCGCGAACCCGCTGGAGAGTATTAAAAATAGCAGGAAAATAGAAAAGGTTTACTTAAACGGGGTTCCCGTCGACCGCGATGCGATGCTAGCCGTCTGGCAGAAACCCCGTTAAACGGGGAAGTACCGAACTATTTGGCTTTGGTTACGACAACTTCAAAGGCCTGGCCCATCGCTTCACCGGCAAAAGTGATCTTGTCGTCTGCCACAACGCCGTTGTAGTTGAGAACGATATCGTTGCCACTGAAACTCAGCTTGACGCTGAAGGAAACCTTCGTGCCGTCGATCTTGCCGTCCGTGATCTGAATGTCTGCGCCGTCAAGGCCAGCCATGGTGCCGGTCAGCCTGGCACCATCGGCCTTCAGCTTGAACACCTGGGGAAAGTCCCCGTTGGGAGTGGCGAGTGTGCCGGTCCAGGTGCCGTCAACAGGGGCCGCGAAAGCTGCAACAGCCAGAATCAGTGTGGCCGCGGCAATGGTAAGAAATCGGGAGAAGCGTTTTTTCATTTAATGCCGGCTCCTTTGCGCGGCTGGAGAGTAAGTCCATCCCAGACTATGCCGGTCAGCACGACCATGTCAAGGCGGTTGACACAGTGTTTACAGGCTCTTTACGCATTATTTAGATGTTGCCCGCAGGTCCGCCTGTGTGATTGCTCCATTTCCCGTCACGATTCGGCGCAGGTAGTCGATTTGCCCCAAATGGAAACCAAGGTGCCCATTCAGATGGATCAGCATTTGTAGCGCAGAAAGCGGCACGCCAAGAAAATCCTCCGGGTAGCTGGCGGCCATCCTGGCATCAGAAATACCTTCGATTGCGTGCGGAATTGTTTCGCGCAGCCTGTGGATTCGTTCAGTGAGGTTCGCTTTTGTAAGTCCGGTAGTGCTGAATTCGAGCGGGCGCTGCCGCTGATAATCCTGCCCGCCCAGTTGCCGGCCCACAAACTCCCGCAGATTCCCTTCGAGGTGCAGGACCAGATTTCCAGCACAGTTGGTCACGCCCGGCAGCGTCTTCCAGAGAGTTGCATCGTCAGGGAAGGCCTCAACCTGTTGCAGCAGGCGCGATAAATCGCGACGGTAGATCAGGGCCAGCTCGGTTCCGATGGTCATACTTCTCAGAATAGGCTGTTCACTACCCGCTTTGCGTATCCGCGTGGAACCGAACCTTCCCGCAGGAATCTGAGCCACGCTCCGCCCAGCAATAAGTCGATGGTCAACTCAGGATCGCGCTTTGGTGCGTGCTGCCGCAAGATGACCCGCAAGACGTTGCGACGAGCCTGATCAGCCTGCTGCAGGCAAAGAACCAAGTCTGGGTCCTGTCGCTCCGCAAGCAGCGCCCGAATCGCATTGCCCAGCGGCGTGTCGTTCCACGAAAGAAAGGCGTTGTTGAGCACCGCAATTAAATCCGCGCGAAAATCGCCGCTGTCCGGTGCTTCCGGATTCGCCTGTTCCAGTGCAAAGAGAACCGCCTCGGCTGCCAGTTCCTGCTTGCTGCGCCATCGCCGATAGACTGCCTGTTTGCTGGTACCGCACGCAACCGCAACGTCTTCAACCTTCATACTATGAAACCCTGCATCGGCAATCAACCGGAGGGATTCCGTGAGAATCCGTGCGCTCAGATCCGCGTCAACGGGCCGACCGCTCATATTCCTCAGAGACCCCCGGATGAAGCGTCACAATATCTGCCACCCGCGCGGCCCACACGCCGCGATCCGCGCGGGAAAGGGCCAGCCAGGCAGGTTCAAAAGCCAGATAGAGAACAGCAACAATTGGGATGCCAGTTCCGGGAATGTCAGTTTCGGTACTCATGGGTACCATAATAGCGATTCACGGCTACTGGCAGCTGATATTCGGGCAACCGCTGTCGAGAATGATTTTCCATTTCCCATCCGGCTCCCGACGCCAGACGGAATTATAGGTGCCGGTGCGCTTGCCCGTGGGATCGCGCACAGGGCCGGAAGAAAGTGCAAGCTACCGGACGGCAAAACCTCAACATAACTGAGGCTCCCATGAAAACGGCGCGGAAGCCACTTCAAACAAGAGTTTCCGCGCCGCCACAATTTCACTGCTGCCGCGCGACGGCTTTCCGTTGGGCATGAACACGGAGTCATCCGTTAAAAAAGCCGCACAGGCCGCCAGATCACGATCAACCATGGTTTCCGCAAACGCAATTTCCGTTTTGCGAACCTGTTCGTTCAATTCAGCATTGGTCTCGGCGCATGTAAGGCTCGTGACGGCCAGCATCGCGACCGCAGCGTAAAGCAGACGGGTCATCACGGCTAATTCTTCGTGTACCGCTTGAGGTCACGCGGCCCGACTTCTGCTCCGTAGATATTGCCGTAATGATCCGCAGCCACGCCTTCCGAAATGCTTGTACCGCCTTTGGGTTCAGGGTCAGGAATAAACGCCGTAACCTTACCTGTCTTGATGCTGCCAATGCGAATTCCCCGATGCACGCCTGGGTTATACCCATAAGCTTCCGGCTTTTCCGATTGCGATTCGGAATCGGTCACATAGAACGTATCACCGCTGATGAAGATACCGCTCGGGCGACCGAACTGTTTCCATTCCGCGATGAACTTGCCTTTCTGGTCGAAGATCTGCACACGATTATTGGTGCGGTCGCCCACGAACAGTCGCCCTTTGGCATCGAAAGCCAGGGCATGCGGCCCTTCAAACTCGCCCGGGCCTGCGCCCTTCTTGCCGAACTCCATCAGGAACTTGCCGGTCTTGTCGAATTTCACCACGCGGTCGTTGGGGCAGTTGCAGCCAGAATGTCCGTCGGTTACAAAGATGTCGCCGTTGGGGGCCACAATCACATCGGTGGGCGCGCCAAACATATTCGGACCCACGCCGCTGGTGCCTTTCTTGCCAAGGGTGAGCAGAACTTTGCCATCCGGGCTGAACTTCACTACCTGCAGGCCCTTTGACCCGTCTTTGGTCGCCTGTGCGTCCGTCACCCAGACGTTGCTCTGCTTATCCACATAAAAACCGTGCGGCTGCACAAACAGCCCTTTGCCGAAGTGCTTTAGCGCTTTGCCGGTCTTCTGATCAAACTCCACCACGGGATCGAGTTCTGATTCCGCACAGTTATTGGCTGCACAGCGGTCATAAGCCCAGATATTGCCGTCAGGGCCGACATCAATGCCTGCTGTGGAACCCCATTTCCGCCCGTCAGGCAGCTGTGCCCAACCCGTGTTCGTCTTGTAAGGGTTCGGCAGGTCTTTGGCATTCGGTGCCGGGTAGCTTGCCTGGCCTAAGACTAGGGCGGCAGAGCACAGCAGCAGGGTCATGGTGCGCGAAACAGAATGTGACATGGTTCAGATTTTATCTGTTCGCAGGTCGCCAGTCGAGCCTGAGGGACATTTTCCGTAACGGACCCTAAAGTAACCTGCCCGAACCGCCGATAGCTGTGCTTCCACGAATAAGAAGCAAATGCACGAATGGGAACCGATGAAACCGTCATTAATTCGCGGTTATGATGGCCGAGGCTTGCGCCGGGAACGTCCCCGTCTGGAGCTGGGCGGGTTTGAAACCCGTGCGAGGCCGGAAGATACGAGCGCAAAGCCAGTCAGACCAGCGGCGCGGTATATCCGCAGCCGACTGCCGAGGGTTGTTGCCGCCGTCGCAGTCACAGCAGCAGAACCTGTCTGCGTGGTGGAATCGCGTGGCAGAGCGTGGCTGCTGGTGCTCGGTCTCGTGACCGTCGTGGCATTTTTGGGAGTCTGGGTTTACTGGCCGAAGTCAGAGTCTGCACATGCGCAGCCGGGGTCAGCCACCCCCGCTGTGGAACCCGTCGCGGAGGAACCGCTGGAGAGGAAGGTCGCCGGCATGCAGCGCCTGAATTCAGCCCTGAGCCGGATGCCAGTCGCGGCCATCCCCGGGATCCTCACCGAAGCCAATGTCTGGCTTGCGGGCAAAGGCTATCCGGCCTGTACGGTGAGAGCTGTCAACGGCCAGATCTCCCTGGTATTAGGTGTCGGTACGCTCTCTCCGCAGCCCTTCGAGGCGACGCTGCAACGCTGTGCTTCCGCGGTGGAACACGTCCTCAAGTGAGTGTTTGTCAGCGCAGGTATTTATTGAAGAAATCGAGTGATCTTTGCCACGCGAGGTCTGCGTTGGCCTTGTCGTAGCGCGGTGTCGTGTCATTGTGAAAGCCGTGGTTGGCACCCTGATAGACATACCCGGTATAGGTTGCATTGCTGGCTTTGAGTGCCGCTTCATAAGCGGGCCAGCCGTCAGTAAGCCGTGCGTCGAGGGAAGCGTACTGAAGCAGCAGGGGTGCCTTGATCTTCGGCACATCCGCGGCAGGCGGCTGCGCTCCGTAGAAAGGAACCCCGGCGTTCAGGTCACCGCCCATGCGCACCGCCAGGGTATTTACAATCCCGCCGCCGAAACAGAAACCGACAGCGCCGAGTTTTCCGCTGGAGTCCGGCCGGTTTTTAAGCCACTTCGCTGAAGCGATGAAATCTTCAATCATCTTCGGTTTATCAACCGGCCCAAACATCGCCACGCCCTTTTCATCATCGCCAGGGTAGCCGCCGGCGCTGGTCAGGCCATCGGGGGCGAAAGCGATGAAATTGGCGGTCGCCAAGCGCCGGGCCACGTCCTCAATGTAAGGATTGAGGCCGCGATTTTCATGGATAACCAACACCGCAGGCAGTTTGCCCGTGGCGTTGGCTGGTTTCGCAAAATAACCTTTTATGGAACCGTGGCCCAGAGGAGAATCTACCGTGATGTATTCCGCCTTGATGCGCGCATCGTTCTTCGGCACCTGCTGCGCCCACGCATAATTCGGTCGCAGGCTCTCCCCGATCCCAACCGCCGTTAGCGTCCCGGTGGCGAACTTTTGCGCCCCGTTCAGAAATGTGCGGCGGTCGATTTCCCCGTGGACGTAAAGGTCAAACAGGTTGAGCAGTTCCTGCGGATATTCTGCGGCGGTCTTACGTTCCGTGGTGCAATTTTCCATGATTTGTGACCCCTTCACGGCGAATCATACCACGCGAATGGCGTGCTAATAGGCCGGACCGTAATAGTCGTAATAGCAGGCCGGATCACTGCGCCAATAGCCCCAGCGGTCGTAGTAACCACAGGCAGGGGCAACGTATGCCGGACTATATCCGTAGCCGTAACCATAGCCGAAGCTGGGTCCGTAATAGTAATTCGGTCGGTAACCTCGATAGCCCCCGCTACGATAGCCCTCGCCGCGGTAACCGCCGCCACGATAGCCCCCGTCACGGTAACCGCCGCCCGAGCCGCGATAGTGATCCGGGGCATAGGGTCGCGACGATCCGCGGTAAGAACCGCCACCCTGTTGTCCACCGCGCGCTCCTGGAGCGGCACCGGCGCCGCGTCGTTGTGCCGAAGCGATATCCGGATTTGCCAGGCATAAGAAAGCTGCCATCGCGACCGCTGCCAGTGTTGTCTTGCGGAGCACGCTTCCCGTCAGATTCTTCATTCAATAAGCCTCCTGGCTTTGGTTTTCCACGGTGCAAGCGGCCTTCCAGTTCGCTCGGATTCATACAAAAGGACTTACTCTGGTTTGCCCGGGTCCGCGATTCTGGCTCAACCACCACGGTGGCTGTGTTGCACCACATAGAGAGTGCGCAACTGCCGTCATATTATGATGGAGAATCCCCCTACATGGACAGAAATTCATCTCTAGCTGCATACCTTGTCCTACTGGTGTGTCCCGGCGTCTTCGGCGCTCAAGAGCCCTCAACTAAACAAGCCGACCCCGAGCGGGAGATGTCAAACCTGCCCGGCTATGAATCGAGGCCGGTGATCCACGCCTATCGTTTACCGCAGGGAGAGACCATCAAACTGGATGGCCGTCTGGATGAACCTGCGTGGAAAAACGCCAAACCGGCCACTGACTTCGTTCAGCAGGAGCCGCACAACGGGGAAGTTACTACCGAAAAGACTGAGGTCCGCGTCCTGTTCGATGGCGAAAATCTCTATATCGGAGCTATGTGCTTCGATTCCGAGCCCACGCAACTGAAACGCAATCAAATGGTGAGAGACGGCAACCTCCCCGGTGATGACCGTTTTCAGGTAGTGATTGACCCGTTTCTCAATGGCATCAGCGGGTACTTCTTCGAAACCAATCCCAGCGGTGTCATGAGTGACAGCCTGATTGTGGGTGGTGGCGGTGGCGAGCGCGGTGGAGGAGGTGGCGGCGGTGGAGGAGGTGGCGGTGGGAGCGAAATACGCGGTTGGGATGGCATCTGGAATCTGCGCGTATCTCGAACCAGCCTCGGCTGGAGTGTGGAAATGGTGCTGCCGTTTCGCACCGTGGCATTCGATCCCAAGGCTCCGGCCTGGGGAATCAATTTCCAGCGAAGCATTAAACGAAAGAACGAAGAAGCTCTCTGGAACGGCTGGAGCAGAAATCAAAATTTAAAACGCGTCTCCGGCGCTGGCCTGCTCGAGGGTCTCTCCGAAATCAGTCAGGGGCATGGCCTGACCGTGCAGCCCTACATGATTGGAAAGTACTCGGACAATACGGTGACGGGTCAGCCGGCTAGTTATCACGCAACAGGCGGGGCCGATATTACGTACAGCATCACCCCGCAAATCAAAGCCAATTTCACCCTGAATACGGATTTCGCGGAGACCGAAGTTGACCAGCGGCAGGTCAATCTGACCCAGTTCGCGCTGTTCTTTCCTGAGAAGCGGACCTTCTTTCTGGAAGGCTCCAACTTCCTCAGCTTTGGGCGCGAACCTGATAATCTAATTCTGCCGTACTTCAGCCGCAGCATCGGCCTGAACTCTGACGGGTCTGCGCAGCGCATCGAATATGGTGCCAAAGTTACTGGCCAGGTGGGGCACTACGACATCGGGTTCCTGGACGTTCGTACGGCTAATTCCTCCATCAAAGCTGGTGACGACTTCACAGTGTTTCGCGGCAGACGCCGTTTCCTGCGCCAGTCTTACGCCGGTGTCATTTACACTCGCCGGTCGAACCGATTAGGTCTGGTGGATACCAGCATGACCGCGGGGGCCGATTTCTCGCTCTCATCATCCCGGTTCCGGGGCTCAAAAAACCTGGAACTGAGTGGTTTCTACCTCTGGGACAGCGACCGTTTCCATTACGGCGACAATCGCGCCTGGGGGCTCCGCATCGACTACCCCAACGACCGCTGGAGTGGCCGGGCCTTTGTCCGCGAAGCAGGCCACGGCTGGAATCCCTCAGTCGGATTTCTGCAGCGCAATGATATTCGGCAGTACAGCGGCCTTGTACAGTTCGCGCCCCGGCCGGAAAACAGCAGTATCGTCCGCCGCTATATTTTCAATACATCTCTTGATCTTTATACGGATTTGAATAACGTCGCGCGGAGCGGCGCGCTCAACATTCAATTACTGGGCATGGAATTCCAAAGCGGGGAAGGCTTCAGTCTGGATGTCACCCCCAGCTATGAGAATCCCGCAACTGATTTTTTGATTTCGGCTCGTGTGCTGCTGCCGAAGGATGTTGGTCACAGTTTTGTCCGCGCCAAATTCACCGTGAATACGGCGAACCGACGCAAGGTCGGGCTGTTTGCCACCGGTTCTGTGGGCACGTTTTACTCCGGCACGCGGAAAGAAATGGCGGTCGGCTTTAATCAGCGTTGGCGACCCGGACTGCTGATTTCGAGCAATTTCGACTGGAACCGGGTAGAATTGCCGCAAGGCAGCTTTACAACGAATATTTATCGCGTGAGTGCTTCCTATCAGTTGAATCCGCGCATCGGTATCTCGAATAACATTCAGTACGACAACGTCACGCGGCTCATGGGCTGGCAGGCGCGTTTCCGCTGGATCGCGAAACCAGGGAACGATGTGTACATCGTTTACTCGCAGGACTGGCTGGACCCGATTACTCCCGGTGCGGGCTTCATCACACAGGATCGCAGGGCTGCCAGCAAAATCATCTACACGCATCAGTTTTAAACACCTGCTTTGGGAGGGCAGCCGGAATCGCCAAAAGGCGATATGCTCTATCTGAGGCAAATTGCCATGACTTACCAGAATCTGATGCGCGTGTGGACGATTGTGTTGCTGGCTGCGACGGTACTTTCTGCGCAAAACAAAGCGCCCTGGAAGATGCCGCGAACTGCAGACGGCCACCCCGATCTGGAGGGTGTCTGGGCCAACTCCACGAGGACACCTTTGGAACGGTCGCCCGCCTTCGCCGGCAAGGCCACTCTCACGGATGCGGAAGCGAAAATTTGGGAGCAGAAAGACGCCGAGTCCTGGAAGGAACTGGACGGGACCTCGGACGGCCCGTTGCATGTCGGGAAAGGGTCTGCCGGAACCGGGGCCTACAACGTCCTTTTTTATGACATGGGCTCGGAACTGGCTCGTGTGGATGGGGTGAAGCGGACATCAATGATTGTCGATCCGCCCGATGGCAAAATACCCGCCTTGACGCAGCAGGCGCGCGAACGCAATCGGGGCGCTGCACCCCGGGGCAACAACGTGGACAATGTGAAGAACCGGGGTCTCTCGGAGCGCTGCCTGTTTGTTTCCATGGCGGGTCCGCCCATGCTGCCGACCCTGTACAACAATAACTACCAGATCTTCCAGACCCCGGAGGCGGTGGTGATCATGGTGGAAGAGATTCATGACGCGCGTATTATTCGCATGAATGCGAAGCACGCGCCACAGAGCATTCGCCAGTGGCTGGGCGATTCCATCGGGCACTGGGAAGGCGACACGCTGGTGGTTGAGACCGCAAATTTCAATGACCAGACTCATATCCGCGGCTCATCCAAAGATCTGAAGGTCACAGAGCGTTTTACCCGGTATGATGTGAATAATATCGTGTACAAAGCCACCCTTGATGACCCCGCAACGTGGACCATACCGTGGACTGTTGAATTGCCTTTTGTGGCGGCTAAAGGCCCCATTTACGAATACGCCTGCCATGAAGGCAACTACGCGATTGAAGATATTCTGGGCGGAGCGCGGAAGATCGAAGCAGAAGCGGCTGCCCGAAAATAGCTGAACATGCGGATACCACCTTCGTCAGTCATCGCGGTTATTCTGGCTGGCTTGTGCGGACTTGCCAGCGCGCAAAATAGCGAGATCACCTTACTTGCCCCTGGGGGCGTCCGGGCAGCGGCTGAGCAGCTGATTCCGGGCTTTGAACGCACGGCAGGCCGCAAGGTGAAAGCAACGTTCGGCTCCGGTCTCGGCACCAAAAGCCAGGTCGCGCGGGGCGAGCCATTCGACGTCTCAATCATTCAGCCCCCTTATCCGGAGGTTCTGGCTTCAGGCAACGTCCTGGCGGACAGCGCCGTGGAACTGGCATCTGTTGCGGTGGGAGTCGCGGTGCGGAAGGGTGCGCCCCGGCCCGATATCTCGACCCCGGAAGCCGTCAAACGTATGCTCCTGACGGCGGGTTCGGTGGCATATCCAGACCCCGCTGGTGGCGCGGCCGCCGGTGTTAGTTTCAGTGAAACTCTCAAGAAGCTGGGCATTGCCGAACAGATAGGTCCGAAGCTCAGACTCGCGGCAGGTGGCGCGGGGGCCATGGCGCTGCTGGCGAAAGGGGAGGTCGAAATCGGCCTGACCTTCCTGAGCGAAATGGATGATCCTGGCATTGATGTGGTGGGGCCATTGCCGCCGGCGATTTCTACTCCCACGATGCTGACGGGTTTCGTATCGGCTCATGCGGAAGACCCCGCGGTGGCCCGCGCGCTTCTCAAATTCTTCTCATCACCCGAGGCAGCAGCGGTATACCGCTCGCTGCGGATGCAACCGGTTCGCTAAACCAGACAGAGTATGGACAGGAGATTTCAAATGAAACATCGGCTCTCTTTTGTAGTTGGGCTTCTTGCCGTAGTGGTGGCAGGCCCCGTCTGCGGGCAAAAACTGCCCCGCACTCCGGATGGTCATCCGGACTTCACAGGAATCTGGACGAATGCCACGCTGACGCCGCTCGAACGCCCGGCAGAATTCTCTGGCAAAGCGACGGTGACTGAAGCCGAAGCCCGCGCGTTTGAAAGAAAGGATGTTGAAGCCAATACGCTCGACAGCGATGTCAGCAGCAATTTCAACCGGGCGACCGGCGGCCCGGGGGTTGGTGCGTATAACAACTTGTTTGTGGATCGCGGTTCGGAACTGGCAAAGATTGACGGGGTCAGGCGCACCTCACTGATTGTTGATCCCCCGGATGGCAGGGTTCCTCAGCGGATCGCTGCCGCCACCCGCGGCGCGGGGAGTTTCAATGACGTGAAAGACAGGCCTTTGAGTGAACGGTGCATCATAGGTTTTGGCTCGACTTCCGGACCGCCCATGATGCCGGTGCTTTACAACAACAACTATCAGATCGTGCAAACACCGGACTATCTGATGATTCAGGTGGAGATGGTCCATGACATCCGCGTGATTCGGATCAACGGGACGCATGGCCCGAAGCATATTAGTCAGATGCTGGGCGATTCGATCGGACATTGGGAAGGCGACACGCTGGTGGTGGAAACAACGAATTTCGATTCGCGGACCGCTTACCGGGGTGCTTCTGCCGGTCTGAGGGTGGTGGAGCGTTTCAAACGCCAGGACTCGGGCAGCATTTTGTACCGGGTTACGATTGACGACCCGGCGACCTATGCAAAACCCTGGACGATGGAATATCCGTTCGTGGCCACGGCGGGGCCGGTGTATGAATACGCGTGCCATGAAGGCAACTACGCCATGACGGATATCCTTGGTGGCGCCCGGAAGCTGGAACTGGAAACAAAGTAATCACGAACACGGCACTCTGGTACCCGCGTCAAATCGAACGTGAGGTGAAGTGTCGCGACCACGGACCAGGATTTACGCGTGTCGCCGAGCAATCATTTTGAGAAGTTGCGAGGCAATCCTGCCGACTTATTTTTGGTTGGGATAGTGACCGTGGCGAAGCGGACGGGATCTGTCTCGACGACCACAGCTATTAGTGAGGGGACCATGTTGACGACAAAACGGAAGCCGGCGGGCGTCGGCGAAATATTGGCGGAAGAGTTTATGGAACCGCTGGGCTTGACGCAAAGCGCGCTCGCAGAGGCGATGGGAGTGCAGCGGAAGCACGTGAACGAACTCTGCAACCACCGCCGCTCCGTTACAGCAGCGACCGCGCTCATCTGGCTCGTGTCTTCGGCAATAGTGCGGATTTCTGGCTGAATATCCAGCGGAGAAGTGACCTTTGGGAAGCCACGCACTCACCCCGTGAAATGAAACGGATCAATCGCGCAGGGCCACTGCCCACTGCGGCTTGACCGGGTTCGCGTTTTGCCGGATTCGGTGTACTACTTCCCAGTGACGGTCACCTTTACATCATGCCCCGTTTCAAGCGAAGTATCGCTTGCAATGGCCCGTAGCCAATAATTTCCGGGTGCCGAAAAAGTGACATTCATTGAACTTTGCACCGGCTTGCCATAAACGGGTGTTCCGGTATTCTCCTGATCAAACGAAGCCATACCTCCAGATGCAGGAGTACGAACCACAATCCAGTTAATCGACACACCCCGGGTTTTCTTGCCGCCCAGTGGTGCTGTTGAGGGTGCTGCGGCGGTGGTCTTTGATCGCGGCAGATCAGCAGATGGTTTCGGCAGCCCGTCATCAGTCGCTGAGGCTGTCAGGGTTAAAGGTTTCCCGACGACTCCAGTCTGCGAACCGGTGCCGGTGATCATGGGCGGGTGGTTGTCGGGGTCAGGCGCGCCGCCATTATTCTCCATTTTCGTCCCTTCGTCAATTTCCCATTCCGCCTGGAGCCAACCCGTGGCAGTCAGCTTCTGGCCTGCTGCGGTGACGGCCCAGATCACTTTCTTCTTCCGGTCAAAATTTGCAGGGACATCCACTTTGAACAGGAACTTCTGGCGGCGCGGATAGAAATGCGTGGGCTGACCGGAATCACCACCAGGGGTGAAATCAACGGTGTTCAAAGGACCCACTGGAATGTCGATCTGTTCCTCAAAATTCCGGTTTAAATAGCCGAACCAGATGCTGATGTGACCATCCGGATATTCCTGCCAGCCTTCATAGACAGGCTGGATGGTCTGGCCGGAACCGCGCTTGATATCAATCTCTGGCGGCAGAGTGTCTTTAATACTCTGCGCGTGCACGGTGCCTGGTATGGCACCGGCTGCACAGAACATAACCGCCAGCAGTAAGCTGCGTGAATTAACGGGCAGCAGTTTGCGTACCTGCCTTTTTCTGAAGTGTCTTGCGGTTGGCAACGGCCTGAGTGTATTCCTGGTCTGTCAGGTCATACCAGTCAATCCAGGCGAAGCCCATTTCGTCGATGGTGCGGTTGCCGGGTCCGATCCAGTTGGAGGGATCAGGGTTAAATTTATTGCCGGCGGTGTTGTCGTAGAGCGAGATCACATGCAGGATGGTTCCTGCCGGGATGATCGGCTGGACTTCGTCGGCATATTCGTAGGAGACATGCCAGTCGAATTTGAACCGGTCCACGCAACTCATAGTTTCGGTTTTGGCGTTGCCGACTCTGCTTTGAGTGGATTCGGGGTAGATCAGTTCCACGCACTGGGCCTGGCCACGGTTGTGCATGTGGGCCTGATAGGAAGTGATGACCGCCGGCTTGGTAAATACGGTGTAGCCGTCAACCCGCACGTTCTTCTGATTCGGCGGGATATCGATATCTGTACCGGGTCCGCCCAGTTGCTGTGAATGCATTACATGGGCTGGCTTGGTGCCTTCGGGGAGCAGCTTCAGGCCCCAGGCGATGTTCCCTGCCGTCTCTTCGCCTACGGCGTGTGTATGCAGGTTCACGAAGATCTTCGCGCCCGCTTTCACCAGCATTCCCGTACCTTCCGGGAAGATGTTGCCATATTTGCCCACGGCATATTCTTCGAGGTTACTGGTGCCCTTCATGGTTGCCATGGCTTCTTCATCATCCGGTTCAGCCAGTGTCGAGGTGGCATGGTGAATCACTTTAAAACCTTTGATGGGTTTGATCTCAATGGCGGTGACGTAGCGGTCGGTTTTGAGGCCGAGGTCTTCGGTGCCGAGGTCGGTCCAGGCGTCCGGCTGTTTCGCTTTCACGATTAGATCTTTCTTGAGGGTTACGACAACGTCGGGCTTGCCGATGTGCCAGCGGTCGCTGTCGTCAAAGACTCGTGCTTTTGGAGCGTCCTTCGGATCGCCTTCCGGCGCGCCCGCATCCACCCATCTGGAAATGGTGGCGATCTGGGCTTCAGTCAGAGAGATGTCGTTTTTGAATTTTTGGATACCGATGTGGCGGTCAATGAACCACGGGGGCATGTTGCGCTCGACTACCTGTTGTTTGATGGAGCGGGCCCAGGGTCTGGCTTCCTGATAGGTGAGGAGGGACATCGGGCCGATTTGGCCGGGTCTGTGGCAGGACTGGCAGTTCTGCTGCAGGATGGGCGCGATGTCTTTGGTGAATGTTGCGGGGGCTTGTGCTCGCCCTGATTCCGCTGCACTCAGCAGGGCTGCCAGCGCGAGCAGGCCGTACAGGGGCCGGTGGGTTCTCATAAGTGTGCTCCTTCGAAACGTCTCTAGTATATGTCTAAATGCGGGTGGCCGACACGGATGCCGACGAGGTCGTCGGCTGCGGGGCAGGGAACCCGCCCTGCCCCAAGTTAGAAACCTGCTCGCAGGGACAGTCGGAAGGTACGCCCGTCGTTCAACGTATTGGTGATTTTGCCGAATGCCGGGGAGGTGAGATCAGTGACCGGGGCGGCGAACTGGGGCGTGTTCATCAGATTGATTGCTTCGGCGCGAAAGGCCACAGACCACTCGCGGTGTACCGTCCAGACGTGCGTCAGGGTGGCATTCATGTTGCGAATGCCACCGCGGCGAAACGTATTCACACCCAGGTTGCCGCGCGACTGGCCAGGTTGAATGAATGCAAAGGCCGAGCGGGGCAGTAACGCAGTGGAGGTATCCGGATTGCCGACGGTTTGCCCGAGGATCGTGGGATTCAAGAGGTTCGGGCGGTCACCCTGCACTCCATCCACATTGCCGAAACCGGGACTGTCTGAACCCGTGAATACTGTGAAAGGCAGGCCGCTCTTGGCGAGCCAGATGGCAGACAGAGACCATTTATGCAAATCGTAGTTCATATGCACCAGCACTGAGTGTGACTGATCGAATGAACTTGGCCCCTTGAGATCCTGCGCGATCAGATTTTCGCTTTGGCTGTAGCCTTGGGTGATGTCGTCGCCGGCAGCCGTGTTGGTATAGGAGCCGCCGGTGTCGATGGCTTTGCTGAACCAGTAGGAGGCGTCACCGGACAGGCCGTGCCAGCGCGGAATTTGCAGGGTTGCGCGCCCGGAATCGAAGTAAGCGCGGGAGGCGTTTTCGACGAGGCGCAGATCGAAGTAGCGCGGGTCCGGACGGCGGGCTGTAATGTTGGCGGTGGTGAGCGTACCCGTGGGCAACGCGCGGTTCGCGTAATCCATATAGAAGAGCTTCCAGGTGCGGCTGCCCGCGTAGGCGAGTTGCATTTTCCAGGTCTTGTGGATGGCGACTTCCCATTGCAAGTTGTACTGGTGGGAATAGGGTGTTTCGAGATCTGGCGAAAGCTGATAGACGGTGGCCCGGGCGTTTGGCCCGCGATCCAGCGTGGCGTAGGGATCAAGCAGGTTAGGGGCCTGAACCTCCGCCTTGAGAAACCCTGGCGGGTTCCAGCGCAACTGTTGAAATGTGGTGTTGAAAATATCGCCGTAGACCAGACTGTAATTCGTGCGGAGTGTGCCCCAACTGGCGGGCAGGTGGTAAGCGAGGCCCAGACCCGGTGCCACATTTTTGCAGGCACAGGGGAAAGTCACAGTGGTCAGGTGGTTCACTTCCGAGGGTGCAGTGATGGGCAGATAGCGGAGGGCTAAGCTTGCCGTCAGGCGGCTCGAGACATGCCACACATCGCCTGCGTATAGCTGCGGGCGCCACTCGCGAAAGCCCCGGTCGAGTCCGCCAAAGCCAACGGAGGCACGGTCTGGCAGGCCCAGGCGGAAGTTGGTAATGGCATCATTGCCGAAATTATTGCGGAAATAGAAGGTGCCGCGGTTGCTGGAAGTCTCACGCCCATTGAATTGCAAGCGGCTCAATTCGCCGCCCAGGGAAAAGGCGTGGTTGCCGTGCTGCACACGAATCGCCGCAGCCTGGCGGAAGCGGTTTTGCACACGGTCGATTGGCAGGGTAGAGGCGGGCCCCAGAGAGGTCCACGCGGTGCCGATGGTGACTGTGGGGCCTGCGGCATTCGGCTCCGCCACCAGGAGCGTATGGACGCGGTCAAAGCTGGTGGAGGCATTGAGGCTGATACGGGGATTTATGACGTGCACCCAGGTGATACGCGCATCGTGGTTCCGCGTTGTGGTGTCGGGGTTCTGCCCTGCCACCAGTTCAAAGGCGTTGATCTGCTGGGTGAGGAATGTATGGCGGAAAAGCAAACGGTCTCGGGTGCCCAGCTTCTGTTCGAACTGTTCCGCAGTGGAACTGGTGTTGATGGCTTGCGGGGCGTTGGTGTTCAAGGCACGCGGATCAATATCGGTGCGATTGGGGAGTTCAGCCGGGTAGGCTTTGAGAAAGCGCTGCAGCAGCAGGACCGCTGCCGGGTTTGTTGTGAGCAGAGTGCGTTCAGAAGGCAGTGGCACCAGGACGTTGCCGTTCACAAAGCCGCTGTTTCTATCCTGCGAGCCCTGCAGCGAAAGGTAGGAATTTTTCCACAAGCCGGTGCCTGTCTGGAAGCCGTATTGATTGGTCCGCGCCGGCTTGACTCCACCGGATTGAAAGAATGACCGTGCGGTGAAAACGCTGTTGCCGTGGGTTTCAAACAGTGCGATATGCAGGCCGTTTGCCGTGTTCCCCGTTGGCGCTAGGTGGATCTGGCCGACAGGCCGGTTACCGAACTCTGCGCCGAAATAGTTTTGGTCCGGCTTGAATTCATCTACCGCGGTGGCGGTTGTGCCCAGACGGTTTTGCGCTTCCTTCTGGCCGTTGTTGTCGATTTGATTGAACTGGACGTTTTCGTTGCGGCGGCTTTCACCGGCGGTGCTTTCCGCTGGCGGGGGCGCGACGGGCGGCACCGGTGGCTCGGATTGGGTTTGGCCCGCGGTTGCTCCGAGCAGCGCGACGAGCAGAAAAAGCATAGGCACGGGAAGTAATCGAATTAAGGTTAGCAGGCTAATCGCTCTGCTGGCATTCCCATGCAACGGGTAACCGGGGTTACACGTACGTTAAACTTGGCTTTGATCTCCTTTAAAATTCGTATCTGCCTGCTGCTGGCTTTTGCATCCGCAATCGAGGCGCAAACTATTCGTTTCCACACGACTTTGGGCGACATTGACGTGACTTTGGACCCTGTCTCGGCTCCGCTCACCGTGGCCAATTTTCTGAACTATGTGAATACTGGCGTCTATGTCAACTCTTTGTTCCACCGCTCCGTGTCGGGTTTTGTGATTCAGGGCGGCGGGTATCAATTGCCGGTGCAGAGTGACGGGACCCCTGGCAACGGACCCTTCACGAGCGCGAAATACGCAACAGTAAAGAACGAATATAAGGTTTCGAACACGCGCGGGACCATGGCCATGGCGCTATCGGGATCGGATATCAACAGCGGCAGCAATCAATGGTTTTTCAATCTGACAGACAACTCCGGCATTCTCAACAGTCAGAGTTTTACGGTGTTCGGAGTGGTTGCAAATGACCCGGGTCTGGCTGTTATGGACGCGATCGCGGCGCTGAAGGTTTATGACGGTGGATCGAGTGTTTTCTCGCAGATCCCGCTGGTGAATTACAACAGCCGGGGTGCGGTGGTAGCAGCTAATTACATGCTGGTGAAATCGATTGAGACGGTGACTCCTTCGGTAACCGCTGCCGGGTTTACGGATTCAGCTACTTATCTGGCAAGCGGTACTGCGGGGATTGCCCCGGGCGAACTGCTGACGATTTTTGGGAAGTTCATTGGTCCTTCAGCTCTCACGACCCTGGCTGTTAGTGACGCCGGAGCGGTGACTAACTCTCTGGCCGCCACGCGGGTGCTTTTTGATGGAACGCCGGGGGCAATTATTTACGCCTCTACGGGTCAGGTGAGTGTGGTTGCCCCTAATAATTTGGCTGGCAAAACCAGTGTGAAACTAGTGATGGAATATGCCGGCATCCAGACCAGCGCTGTTCAACTGCCTGTGGTGGCAGCAAACCCGGGTCTTTTCACGCTGGATGGTACGGGCAAAAATGATGCCGCGATCGTGCGCAACCTGGATGGTTCGGTGGTGAACGCGGCTAAACCGGCGCAACTGGGCGATGACCTTGTACTTTACGGCCACGGGTATGGAGTCGCTACGCCGGCGAGCACTCTTGCTGACGGCGCTATTGTGGGCAACGTGCTGCCTGTACCTGCGGTAAAACCGGTGCTTCTGATTGACGGGAAAGTCATGGACACGCAATACGCGGGCGGTGCGCCGTCAATCGTGAATGGAGTGCTTCAGGTCAACTTCCGGCTGCCGCAGATGACGGCGGGCAGCCACCAAATCCAGATCCGTTCGAGCAGTGTAACCAGCCCGGCTGGCGTTACTCTGCAGACCAAATAAACCGGTCGGATTTAACTTCCGCCCGCCGCCCGCGCCTTCACAGGCGACCGAAGATATTCCGGAAGGTCCTGAATCTCAACCGATGAGCCGCGAGCCATCATGCAGCCGTGTCCGATCACATTCTCGAGTTCTCTGATGTTGCCTGGCCAGGTATGGCGTGCCAGAACGATTTGGGCGCGTCGGGTCAGGCCTTCGATTTCTTTCCCATACTCGCGCGAGAACCGGTCGAGGAAGTGTTTGATTAAGAGGGGCAGATCTTCCATGTGGGCTTCCAGCGCCGACGTCGTGATCTCCACCATGGTGAGCCGGTAATAGAGGTCTTCGCGGAACTGCTTTTCGGCAATCGCCGCCCGCAGATCGCGATGGGTCGCCGCGATGACACGGACATCCACCCGCCGGGCAGTCAGGGAGCCGACTCTCTGCACCTCCTGATTCTGAAGAACGCGCAGCAGCTTGGCCTGAGTGCTAAGCGGCATGTCCCCGATCTCGTCGAGGAACAGTGTGCCTTTATCCGCGTGTTCGAAAAGCCCCGCTTTGTCCTGAACTGCGCCGGTGAACGCACCGCGGACGTGTCCGAACAACTCGCTTTCAAACAAATCTTCCACTACCGCCGAACAGTTGAGAACAACGAAGCGCCCGTTCCTGACAGGGCTAAGGTTGTGGAGCGCGCGGGCTACGAACTCTTTGCCGGTGCCCGTCTCGCCGCCGATCAGGACCGTCCGGAAATGCGGAGCGACCCGCCGAATGCGCGCGAACATCTCCCACATGGCAGGGCTGCGACCGATCATCCCTTCGAATTGGGCTGCGTCCACGGTCTCCGGGCTGAACGTGAAGGCCCGGTGACGCCGCTGTGCGTCCCCGACCAGCCTTGCAATCCGCTCCCGCAGAACTGCAAACGGCACTGGCTTTTTGAGGTAGTCGGCCGCGCCCCTGCGGATCGCCTCAACGGCTGTTTCGCTTGAATCCCAGGCTGTGATCACAACTACATCAATTGCGGGATCGAATGCGACCACGCGGTCGAGCACGTCGAGGCCGTCTGTGCCGGGCATTACCAGATCTGTGATTACGATTTGCGGGTGCTCGCGAAAAATAATTTCAAGCCCTTCCTCGGGATCTTCGGTGGTAACGATGCTGACGTCGTCCGAGGCGAGCGCGGTTGAAAGCAACTCCAGGCTGGCGGCATTGTCATCAATGATTACGACCGAAATCTTCCTGGCAGGATTTGTTTCGCACGGGACCATTGACTGCCAAGTATAGAGGAATTGGCAGAACTGTGGACAGAACAATGCAGCCAGCGGGAATCAGGCGCTCAGTGAGACGTTTTTTGCACAAAATCTCCCCGGGTTATTCGCAGTTTAAGCATGAGGGTGTCGAGCGTCGGGCGCGGTATACCCAAGCGGAAGGCAGCGGTGCGGGTCACACCCACGGTCTCGCGGAGAACGCGCAGGATGTACCTGCGCTCCACTTCTTCGAGGGTGCCGCCTGCAGGTTCTATTGCGTCGGAACCCAGTTCTTCCAGAGGAGCCCGAAGTATTTTTCCGGATGAAAGGATGACTGATCTTTGAATGAAGTTTTCCAGTTCGCGAATGTTGCCGGGCCAGTGCCAGGTCATCAGCGCGCGGATCGTCCCGGATGGAATGGTTTCAACTTGACGGCCCATTTCCAGGGAATATTTTTGTATGAAGTGTTCGGTGAGCGCAGGTATGTCCTGTGGACGCTCCCGTAGCGGAGGAATGATGATCGGGAAGACCTTCAAGCGGTAATAAAGGTCGCTGCGAAAGCTCTTGTCGCGAATCATCTGCTTCAGGTCGCGGTTGGTTGCCGCCAGCAGCCGCACGTTGATCGGAATTGTTCTGGTGCCGCCCAGCCTCTCAAATGACTTTTCCTGCAACGCCCTCAGCAATTTGGGTTGTAACTCCAAAGGGATATCGCCAATTTCGTCCAGAAAAAGGGTGCCTCTGTGGGCCATTTCGAAGCGCCCGATCTTTTGCGACAAGGCACCGGTAAAGGCGCCTCGTTCATAGCCGAACAGTTCGCTCTCCAGAAGGCCGGTAGGAATGGCGGCACAATTCAGTGTTACGAAGGGACAGTTCTTGCGCCTGCTCATCCCATGCAGTGCGCGAGCGATTAACTCCTTGCCTGTACCGGTTTCCCCCAGAATCAGGACGGTTGCATCTGTGGGAGCAACGATTTCAACGTCTCGCAATACCCGGTTCAGCGCGGTGCTGCGGCCAACAATCTCGTCGAACGAGGCACTGGTTGTCGTATCCAGAAGCTTGTGTCCAGAGTCCGAGGTGGGTTGTGGAATTGCAAAAACCGCTGCAGCCATTACGTGTGTGCTCCTGGCGCGGCTTGAGGGCAAGCGGGTGGCCGAAGGGAGGCGCCTGTAAAAGCTAAGCAAACAATGGCCTGGCGCGTTGGCAGCGGTTCTCACGCCCTGCGTGAAATCACGTAATTGGACTGGAAGTGTCCCCTGCCTGCGTGTACGCGGGCAGCGGCCCGGTAGTATTCGTGATAGCATTTCCTGCAAATGAACACCGGGTTTACACGAAGGGACTGGTTTGCCGCTGCCGGGTCCGCAGCACTGACGAGTTCCGCCGCGGAAGCCGCACCTTTCGCTGCAGCCGGGGCGAAAGATTTGCGCGGCGCATTCATTATTCTTTCTACTCCGTTTACAGAAGCAAAAGCGCTCGATTACGAAGACCTTGCGCATGAAGTGGCGTTTCTGGACAAGTGCGGTGTGCAGGGTCTGGTCTGGCCGCAATTCTCGAGCGAACTGGTTCAACTTACGAAACAAGAACGCCTGCGCGGCATGGATGTTCTGGCCAAAGCGGCGCAAGGCAAGAAGCCTGTGCTCATTCTCGGAGTGCAAGGTGGGGATACCGCCGAGATGCTGGAATATGCCGCTCATGCGGAGCAACTGGCACCCGATGCGATGATTGCGATTCCTCCGACAAAAGCGAAGTCGCTTGACGAGTATCACGAATATTATCGGGAACTCTGCAAGCTGGCGAAACGCCCGGTTTTCACGCAAACGTCAGGCGGCGCGCCGGGGCTGGAACTGAGTGTGGATTTTATGGTGGCGCTGGCGCGGGAATTTCCTAATTTTGGGTATATCAAAGAAGAGCATGACCCGGTTATTGCGCGGATGAAGGGTTTGATCGCTCATCGTCCGGACCCGATCAAACGGGTGTTTGGCGCCACGTTTGGCACTGGTTCCCTGTATGAAATGCGGGTGGGTTCTGACGGCACCATCACGGGTGGCGCGATGTATGCCGATATCTATGCACAGCTTTGGAACCTGCACCGGCAGAACAAGATGGTGGAGAAGCGCGAGCTTTTCAGCAAGCTGCTGCTGCTGTTGAATCTGGACCACGATATTCCTGGCGCGCGGTTGTATTTGATGAAGAAGCGCGGTATTTTCAAAACCGCCGTTTCGCGGCAGAAAGACGTCCGCGTTTCGGCGGAAGAAATTGCTGAGATTGAATTCCGATTTGAGGCTTTGAAGCCATGGCTTCGCGCCTGATCTATTCGAGGGCGTAGGCGTTTACGCCTGTGCTCATGATCACTACGTACTGCTTGCCGTCCTTGCCCGTGTAGGTCATTGGGTTGGTCTGGCCTTGCACGTCGAGTTTGGTTTCCCAGAGCATCTTGCCGGTTTTGGATTCAAAGGCCCGGAAGCGGCGGTCGTTGGTGCCTGCGATGAAGACCAGACCACCGGCAGTGGCGATGGTGCCGCCCTGTCCGAAGGCACCGATATTATGGATACCTTTGGCTTCGAGCGCATCGCTCACACCGAACGGCACATGCCAGGCAATATCGCCCGTATTTGCGTTCACGGCATAAAGCTCTGACCACGGACCGGGCTGGCAGGGAAGCTGATTTGACGGGTCCCAAAACCGCTGATTGGTGGTGCCGCGGCCGAGGGGGCTGAAGCGCCGGTAGCCGACAACATCGGTATCGGCCTGTTTATCCATACGTCCCATACCGCCCACGTTGCGGATGTTGACGAAGACGTAATTCAGTTTGGGGTCAATGGAGACGCCACCATAATTCGCGCCGCCCTGCTGGCCGGGGAACACGATGCGGTATTCCTTGTCGCTGTAGGGCGTGTAAGCGCCGTAGTTGTGGATGCCGCCGATTTTTTCAACTAATTCACGACAGAATTTCTCATGTTCCGGTTCGCCGGTGAAGATCTCATCGGCCTTCAGGCCATGCCGCGCCAGTGGTGGAGGTTTGACGGGGAAAGGCTGCGTCTTTGACGTATGCTCACCCGGAATATCGCTCTGCGGAACGGGGCGTTCTTCCACCGGATAGATGGGCTTGCCGGTTTCACGGTTGAGGAAGAACATCAGGGAGATCTTGGAGATCGCCACCACTGCGGGGATCTTTTTCCCCTTCTGCACAATGTCAATTAGAGACGGGGCGGCTTCGGCATCGTAATCCCAAAGGTCATGGTGGGTCATCTGGAAATGCCATTTCATTTTGCCGGTATTGATGTCGAGGCAAACGATGGAAGAGGAAAACAGGTTGTCGCCGGGGCGTGCGCCACCGTAGTATTGCGAGGCCGGCTGACCGATGGGGAGGAATGCCAGACCGCGTGCAGTATCGATGGTCATGGCACCCCAGTTGGCAGGGGAACCGCCGTTGATCCAGGAATCTTTCGGCCAGGTCTCATAACCGGGCTCGCCAGGCTGAGGCAGGGGATGGAATGTCCAGAGCAGTTTTCCGCTGCGGATATCCCACGCGCGTATATCCATAGAAGGTCCGTCAGGGTTCTCTTCCTGACCCTGTGCGCCGGTGATGATGGTGTTCTTGTAGACCGCGCCGGGTGAACTCATGTGATACGGCATAGCGGGGAACTTGTCAGCCACGCCGGCGCGCAGATCGAGCATGCCTTCCTTGCTGAAGCCGGGGACCAGCTTACCGGTTTTGGCGTTAAGGGCGATCAGGTGTCCGTCACTGGTACCGACCATAATCTGCGACGGAAAATCTTTGTCACCGGGCCAGTAGGCGACTCCGCGCAGGGGTGAACCGGCGCGGCCCAGATCGTATACCCAAAGTTCTTTACCCGTCTCGGGTTCAAGCGCAACGATGGTCCGCCGTACGGTGGGTGTGTACATGACACCATCGACCACGATTGGCACTGCTTCCGTGGGCGATATGCCGCCGCCGCGCCCCGGACCCGCACTGGGAATCGCCGCAGCCTCAATGCCATACTGCCAGGCCAGTTTGAGCTTTGTGACGTTCTTCGTGTTGACCTGAGTCAGGGGGGAGTAGCGCTGGCCACCGGGGTCGCCGCTGTAACCCGCCCAGTTGGTGGCAGGGCTTTTGGTTTGCGCGGCAAGGGTAAAGCAGGCGAGGCCGGCGAAGGCGCAGATTCTGAGAAAAGTCATAATTATTTGGTGGTTTTTTCCACTTTAGCGGGGAGAGCGAAGTATTTGGTGAGGTATTCGGTGATGGCTGCGAACTCTTCATCTGTGGCGCGGGCGCCCCGCTCTGCCATCTTGTCCACAACGTCTTTCCAGCCAGCGGCAGACCGTTTATCGCCTATTGCCGTGCCAAGGTCATGGCAACCAGAGCACACAGTGGTTACCAGTTTCTTTGCCGGGGCTTCCGGAAGGTCATCCGCAAAGGCAAATGAGGCAAAAAAAACGAACGCGAGGAGCAGATAGAGTTTGAATCCCATTCGAGAGAAGTATATAACGTACTTCTTCGGTGGCTGATCTTGATCGCCGTTAGACGACGGCGAACTGGTGGTCAGGGCACTCGGTCTGGACGGCGGAATAGAGTTCGTCGATGAGGCCGGGGCCGAAGCGTGCGATGAACGGGATGATGGAGTAGAGGCGTTCCTGGAGGTGGTTTTCCGGGAAAACCAAGCCGCTGAGAGAAGCGGAATCACGGGTGGCCTGTTCGTCCCGCGTCATGATTTGTTTGGCGGTTTTCCGGGTGATCTTGCCCACCTGATATTCGATTTTGCGGCGGCTGGTTGTCAGGGCCGCTGCCAGGGTGACGTCGAAACGCTGGAGGTCGGCGTTCAGGGCGTCCAGAGCTTTGCTGAAGGTGGCTTCGGTCCGCGTCATGCTTTCTTTCAGGCTTGGTGGCACCAGACGTCCGGCAATGGCGTCATGCAGAATGTCTGCACGCCGGTAGAGGTCTGCTGGGTCAAGCTGGTATCGGACCATTCGTTTGTGGGTGCGCTCGTCTACCACGGTGAAGCCTGCACGGGGGAAGGCTGCGGGCTGATGATCAAGCAGTTCACGGTAGAGCACTTGCGACTGCGCCAGGTAAGCGAGTTCCGCCGGTCCGCCGATATAGGCAGCGGTGGGCAGCAGGTAATCCTGAACGACTGGACGGAGCAGTGCATTGGGCGAAAGGTCTGCGGCTCTGCTGGCAAGCTGTTCGGTGGAAAGACGATGATGCGGGGCCAGAAACTCATCACCGGAGCGGCGGAGGACCAAACGGTGGCCGCCTTCGAGGAGGAAGGCGAGCGAAGTGTTCTGATCGACTAAAACCTGTGCATGGTAGCCGCGGGCTTCCAGGTCTTTGGAACGTGCCATCAGGGCGTCAATCAGTTCGGGCATGCGCCGGACGGCATCAGCCATCAGCGGTGCCGCGATTTCGCGAACAGCCCGGTCCATGGGATCGATGAGCAGCAGGCCATAGCGACCGAAGAGAGCTTTGATGATGCTGCCGAAGGCTGAACCCATGGTTTGGCCCGGGGCATAGGCATTTTCAACGAGCGCGACTGCTTCATCGGCAAAAGGCAGGCCTGCAAGCGCGGCACGCAATTCAGCGAGGGGAATATCACGCAGCGGAACGTTGCCGACGGGGGACGGGGCCTGATCATCCTGTGGCGCGTTCATGCGGATCTTGACCGGCACGTATTCCGCGTTGAAAACCCAGACGTGGTCTACTTCGGCAATGTCATGATCTTCGGTGGCGAGCCAGAATACGGGGACTGCCGGGACGCCGCGTTCATTGAGCGATTCAGCTGCTTTGATGGCCGTAAGCGCTTTGTAAACGGTGTAGGCGGGGCCGGAAAACAAGCCGACCTGCTGGCCCGTGACGATAGCGACGGTACCGGGTTTGGCGAGTTCATCCAAAGAGGGATTGCCCTTATTCAGCGGCGTGAGGGCTTGAACGATGGCGGCGCGGCGGGCGTCAGGAAATTCGAACTGCGATGCCGCAACCAGAGAATCAATGCTGTTGGGGGGGAAGGGATAAAGGTCACTGACCCTGTCGAAATGATGGGTCAGATCGGCAAACAGTTTAGATGTTCCCGGTACGTCAGTTTGGCGAACACAGGTACTCTCCATGGGCTTGTTCAGATTACCAGATGTTCGTCAAACGAGATAAGGTTCGGTGATTTTCATGGTTGGGCTGCTGTTTATTGTTCTGCGATGTTCAAAGGAACAATCCGGGAGTAAAACGCCGGGCGATGTCGTTGTAAATCACGAAAACCATCAGCATCATGAGGAATACAAAGCCGACCTTGAGGGCGGTTTCTTTTACGCCGACGCTGATATCGCGACCCATCACCATTTCAATGAGCAGGGTGAGGATCATCGCGCCATCGAGGATCGGGATGGGCAGCAGATTCACAATGGCCAGGTTCAGACTGACCACACTCATCAACTGCAGGAATGCGGCAGGCCCTTCCTGAGCTGCTTCCTTGGCCTGATGCGCAATTCCGATGGGGCCTTCGAGGTTCTTGGCGGACATCCGCCGCTCCACCATGCCGCGGAGGAAGCCAAAAATTAACAGACCGTTTTTTCCATTCTGAACCACGGACTGGTTCAAGGCTGCGGGGAAGGAGAGGCTGGTTTTCTGGATGTTCCATTTGACATCCGACGCCACGCCGATCATCCAGCGCGCTGTGCCGTCCGGGTTTTTGAAGGCTGGTGTGAGGGTTACGGTGCGGGAAGTGCCGTCGCGGCTGTATTCGATAGTTACGGGTTTGCCGTCACTCTTGCGGATCACTTCGGGCAGGGTGAATCGGGAGTGGATCGGCAGGTTATTGATTCTCAGCAGCAGGTCGCCCTTTTTCAAACCGGCAGTTTCTGCGGGCATGCCCTCATTAACCGCGCCAATCTGAATCACATTCTGGCCTTCCCAGCCTGCTGATCCCACGCCGTCTTTTTCATCGAGCATGGGGGTGACCGAGACGGGGAGCCGCTGTCCGGCGCGTTCGATGGTGAGGGTCATGGGCCGTTCGGCACCCGGCAGTTCTTTGGAGACGATGTCTTCCCAATCCGGATTATTCTTGCCGTCGAGGCGGACAATTTTGTCGCCTGGCTGAAGGCCGGCTTTGGCTGCAGGAGAATCGGCCATCACGTGGCCGATGATGGCTCCGCCTTCATCTACAATCCGCTCGTACGACACCATATAGAGCCCGGTGAGGACTGCGACGGCCAGCACCACATTCATCAAGGGACCCGCTGCCGTGATGATTAAGCGCTGCCAGCGTGGTTTATTGAGCACGCTGCGGGGGTCCTCAGCTTCCGGGTCGCCCGGCTGTTCGCCGGACATTTTCACGTAGCCGCCGAAGAGGATCAGGGAAAAACGGTAGTCGGTTTCGCCGCGTTTGAAGCCAAACAGGCGTGGTCCAAAGCCAAAGCTGAAGACTTCAACCTTGACGTCGAACGCGCGCGCGGCCCAGAAATGGCCCAGTTCGTGGATCAGAATCATGATCCCGATCAGCACCAGCAGCCACCAGATATTGAGCAGAAAAGAGAGCGCCATGGGTTATTGGGTAGATGCAGCGAAGGAGACTTTGTGTTTCGCGATTACGTTGCGAGCCATTTCACGTGCGACCAGATCAATTTCTATTATTTCACTTATTGTGGACGGCTGGGTGACGGGCATGCGTTGCAAGGTTTCTGCCACGGTTCGGGCGATGGCGTTGAAGCTGATCTTTTCCGCCAGAAACGCTTCGACGGCAATTTCATCCGCCGCATTGAGAACGCAGGTTGCTGCGCCGCCTGCGGTCTGGGCTTCGTAGGCCAGCCCGAGCAAGGGGAATTTGGCGAAGTCGGGGGCGTGAAACTCCCAGCTGCGACTTTCAGCCCAGTTGATTTTCTTTACTGGTGCCTGGGCACGTTCCGGCCAGGTGAGGGCGTATTGAATCGGCATTCGCATATCCGTCGCCGAAACTTGTGCAACCACACTGCCATCGTTGTACTCCACCATGGCATGAACTGTTGACTGTGGGTGAACGACCACTTCCACATCGGTGGGGGCGAAATCGAAGAGCCAGCAGGCTTCAATTACTTCAAAGCCTTTGTTCATAAGTGTGGCTGAATCTATGGTGATGCGGTTGCCCATTTTCCAGGTGGGATGATTCAACGCCTGGGCCGGAGTTACATGCTCCAGCGCTTCTATGGGAGTAAGGCGGAACGGGCCACCCGAGGCGGTGAGGATGAGTTTGGTGGCTTCGGCGCGGAGGCCTGCACGCAGGCACTGGTGGGCGCCGTTGTGTTCAGAATCAACAGGGATCATCTCAGCTCCGTGCCGTGCGACGGCTTCCATGACCAGTTTCCCGGCGGAGACCAGAACCTCTTTATTGGCGAGCCCGACACGTTTCCTGTGGCAAATTGCTTCGTAGGTGGCGGGTAAACCGGCTACGCCGACGATTGAGGACATCACCGTATCGCATTCGTTGGCGGTGGCGATTTGGATCAAGGCTTCTGGTCCGCTCAGCAGTTGCGGGAGTTCAGATTTCGGGATAATTCCAGAATCGGTAAGGCTTGAGGCGAGGCGGGAGAGATCGTGCTGGTCCTGGATCACGACCACAGAGGGCCGGAATTCTTCGATTTGCCGGGTCAGCAATTCAATGTTGCGCCCTGCCGCTAGTGCGAAGACGCGGAAACGTTCCGGGTTTTGTCGCACAACATCGAGAGTATTGGTTCCAATGGAACCGGTGGAGCCCAAAATGGTCAGGGTACGGGTAGACATGCGCGGCGACAGCCTCATGATACCAATGACACACCGGGTGGGGTTTACTGCTTTGCCGAGACGTCCGAAAGACCAGACCCTTGCGGGCGCCGGGGAGTTTGCTTCAGGGGTCTTTCAGTTTTAGAGGTTAGTCTCGCTTTGGTGGGAGTTACTTTGAACTCCCCGGCTTGATTCCAATAATAGGATAGATTGATTTTGGAATCAACCAAAATATGTATACAAATTTTGGATAGGTACCATTCAATACATCAGCCTTTGACTTCGACTCCGGTCATTGCCTCTAACACCTTGATTGTAGAGCAGATATCTTCTTCACCATGCCCGGTGGCTATGGCTGCCTGAAAAAGCTGACGGGTGACAGAAGTCAGAAAAAGGGGTACGGACAGCTCTTCGGCGGACTCCAGCATGAGGCCGATGTCCTTGTGCATCCACTTTACAGAGAAGTTAGTTGTGAAGTCGCGCTTGAAGATGAAGGGGGCTTTGTAGTCGATCAGGCCCGACTTGGCGGCGCTGTTGGCCAGGATATCGAGCATGAGGGCCGGATCCATACCGGCCTTGGTGCTGAGGACTATCCCCTCGTTGAAAGCCTGCAGGATATTCGCCAGGACCAGGTTCTGGGTGAGTTTGGCGTGGAGTCCCATGCCCGGGCCGCCGCAGTAATAGAGTTTCTTCCCCATCAATTCGAACCAGGGCCTGGCGCGTTCGAAGACTTTCTGCTCGCCGCCGATCATAAAGGTAAGGGTGGCATTGGTTGCGCCAGGGGTTGAGCCGGTGCAGGGCGCGCCGAGGAAATCTATTCCCACGGCTGCCAGTTCTTCGTGAATGCGGCGACTCGAAGACGGACTGACCGTGCTGGCGTCGACGATGACCGAGCCTTTGGCCGCCCCGCTTTTGAGGCCGTCCGGCCCGAGAATCACTTTCTCTGACATTTTGGAATTGCCGACGCAAACGAAGGTGCATTCGGCATGGGCTGCTACCTGAGCGGGGGTTTCGCAAACGGTTACGCTGGCTTCGGCTGCCAGTTTGGTTGCTTTTGAGCCGGTATGAGACCAGACTGCGACGTCGTTACCGGCTTTCGCCAGATTGCGCGCCATTGGATAGCCCATAAGGCCGAGACCGAGAAAGCCAAGTTTTGCCATAAACAGAATTGTACCTGTCCGCAAGAGGCCCAAGCCGGTGAATGAGGATTTTGGAGGGATTTGAGGTGTGCTTGAGGGTAAAACTAAAAGGGGAGGGAGTCAGGGAGGATTGGCTTCACCGGGCTTGAGTCACTGCGACTGTATTTCACGCATTCTCCTCAAGCACGCAATGAACCAAAGCAGAAACCCTTGTTTGTAAAGGGACGGGGTAAGGGCGGGAGAGTCAATTGTTTCAGTCTGAAACAACCGCAGAACGCCAGAGGTTCGGTATTGGAACAAAAAAATACGGCAGGCGCTCGGAGGAGGGCACCTGCCGTCTTCACGAAAAACCGGCAGGCACTCGGAGGATTGCACCTGTCAGCTGGGCCATCCCGGGAAACGAGTTTAATCGTAACGGGGGACGACACCGGTTGTGAAAAAATCTGCGGGATCAACTGCATCCCGTTAAAATTACAGACGAATTTAAAAAGGAAAAGTTACGGACCGAAATGAGACTTCGGTCTAAAGTTGGCCATAGCCACTATTCATGACGATACCATGAAACGGTTAGTTGTAAGAAAATAGTGTTCGGAAAAAAACACTTTTGCCAATATGAGTGACCGCCGGACGTCAGCGAACGCAAAAATCACCGAAGGTAAAACAGGCTGAGCCGGGGTAGTCCTGCGGATTCCAGCGCGGCACGTTCGAGAAACTGGGCTTCGAGCATGGAAAGCTGTGGGGCTGTCATCTTGCTGCGCCAGGGTCGCAGGTGGGTATCGAGTTCTACGCGCATCCGCAGAGCTTTCTCTTCGGGCAGAGTCGCGCGGATTATGGCGATCAGTTTCTGCTCCAGCATGGACAGGCGTTGCTCCAGTGCTTCCAGATCAGCCGACAACACTGGCAGTTCGTTAATGATGCGGGCCAGCGAATCAGCGACGGGGGCGAATTCTGCTATTCCGCATGACCGTACAGCGGCTTCGTTGCCCGAGAGGTAGGTTTTCAAGACTTCTGGCGCGAAGGCGGCTGACTCTCCGGTCTGGGAAGCCGCCGTGCCCGAAGTGCCGCCGTCGGCTGCACGCTGGGCCTCAGTCATTACGGCTTGGGTACAGTAGGCGATTGAATTCACCAGCTGTGAGCGCGTTTTCTTCGCACGCCACTTTTCGAAGGCAGCATCGATGCCCCGCAACACGGCTTCGAGGGGAACGCCGGAATTCTTCCAGGTTTCGAGCAGTGCCCAGTCGAGCGGAGACAGCAGGAACAGACTGGTGCCCCTCACCCTCTGGAAATGTTCTTCAATCTCAGTGAAGTAGTTGAAATAATTGAAGGGTTCGCGTGTCGCCGGTTCCATCGCCTTCAGCCTTACATGTACGCGGGAACGGCAATTCCGAGCACGGAAAGTGTGCGTTCCAGCTGAAGGCGGAAGAAATCCGTCATCCAGAGAAGGAAAATTCTACGCTCCGCATCCGGCTCCGAAAGCACCTGGAACTGGTGGTAGAAGTTGTTATAGGTTTGGGCGAGTTGGAAAGCGTATTTGGCAACCTGGGCTGGTTCGCCAGAGGCGGTGGCCCGCTCCACGGCTGAATCTGACTTCGAGGCCGTGAGGAAAAACTGCCACAGATCTTCATCAGCGAAGTGGCGGGCGAAGGCTTCGTGCGAGAGTGCGGTGGTGAAATCGGGAATGGTCTCGCCCCGTGCGTCGAGTTTGCGGAAAATATTGCGGGCGCGGACCGCGGAGTATTGCACGTAGGGTCCGGTTTCGCCCTCGAAGCTGAGCGCTTCCTGGAAATCGAAAGCAATCACTGTGTTGCGGGTGAATTTCAGCAGGAAGTAACGCAGCGCGCCCATCGCGATTTCGGTGGCAACTGCCAGTTGGGCGGCTTCGTTGTCTTCTGGATGCCTTAACGCTACTTCAGTAAATGCGGTTGACACCAGCTTGTCCATGAGGTCGTCGGCTTTAACCCCGAGACCCTTGCGGCCGGACACCTCAATATAGGGGCGTTTGGCGTCTTCCTCGGAGAGCGTCATCCCCAGGTCGGCGCAGCAGCGGGGAGACAGCGCCACCATTTCATAGGAGAAGTGAATGGACCGCTCGGCCTGGCCGGAAAACCCCAGAGCTTTTAGGCCGGCGACTACAACATCCTGCAAATAGGACTGCCGGACATCGATGACGTTATAAACCGTTTCGCCGTTGCCAAACTCGGGCTCGGGCAGGTCCTGGCGGTGGTCTGTGGAGACCCAGACCTGGTGGCCGTCGGCGTAGAGGGTGTGGTGGCGGTAGTAGAAATCTCTACCGAGCAGGCCGAATTTCCAGAGCTGGTAGGCGATATCTTTGCCCACGTAAGTGACGATGCCGTTGGACCGCACGATCACCTTGCTGTCTTCATTGGCCTCATCGTCGCCCCGGAAGGCGGAGGAAGGCATCACCCAGCATCCGGCGTTCTTGCCTTCGGTTTCGAGGTAGATGGCTTTGCGGTCCTTGAGCAATTCAAAGGCAGCGGCCCAGAACTTGAGGTGCAGGATTTCGCTTTCGCGGGGCAGCACATCGTACTGAATATTGAGCCGCAGCATGGTGGCCAGATGCAGTTTTACGATGTTGTCTGCGACCAGGTGGGCGAGGTCCGCCAGTTCACCGGTACCGGCTTCGATTTCATGCAGAGTAGAAGCGCGCCAGGCGAGGGCTTCAGGGTTGTCTTTATAGTGCTGCGACGTGCGCGCGTAGAGTTCCCAGCAGATGAAATCGAAGCGCTCTGCGCCGTTGATCAACGCAGCCACATCTGCCAGCGTCTTGTGTTCGAGGAAATGAAAACCGGCTACGACGTCGGCAACCTGGACGCCAGTATTGTCGATGTAGTTCTGAACTTCCACACGCCTGCCGCCCGCACGGAGCATGCGCACGAACGTATCTCCGAGCACGGCATTGCGCAGATGGCCGATATGGGCGGCCTTATTGGGATTAATGTTGGTGTGTTCGATGATGGTTTTGCCGGGCTTGCTGGCCGGCACGGCATCGCCTTTTAGCACCGTTTCGGCAAACGCCGCCCGGTCAAAGCGGATATTGATATACCCGTTGCCCGCGACTTCCATGGCAGCGACGCCCGGGATGGAGCCGACCACGTCAACCAGTTCAGCGGCAATTTTCGCGGGTGGCTGCTTGAGAGTTCGCGCCAGTTGAAAGGCAACCGGGACGGCGATTTCGCCAAACGAAGACTGGCGCGGTTGTTCCAGCCCAAAGTCAGTATCAAGGCCGAAGCGTGCCAGCAAACCATCGCGGAAAGCGGCGTGAATGTTCTTTTCCAGATTGTGAAACACGGAAACTTGAGTTTATCGCGAGGCTTCCACCAGCCGTGCAAAGTGCCTTGCGCCCTCATTGACCAGGAGTCCCATTTTGGGGTGGCTGGGTTCGAAATCCGCTTTCAAGCCGTACTCTTCAATGCCTTCGCTGGTGGTGGGGCCGATGGAGCCGATAAAGACGCGTTCGAAAGCCGTCTTGACGCGGGCTTCCAGTTTCTCTTCCACGGCAATCTGCATCAGGTTGTGCATCTGGGTGGCGGTGGTGACCAGCACCACGTCAAACCAGCCTGCTGCGAGGTTTCGTACGGCATCGCGCAACGGGGCGGTGTCTTCCGGCATGTCCCAGCCGTAGATCCGCACGGCGGTAACTGTTTTGCCCTGTGCTTTGAGTCCGTCGAGCAGATCCGGATTGCTTTTACCATATTCCTGGACAGCAATACGGGTCTCCGGACGACCTTCCATGACAGAAAGAACCTCGCGCCAGGTGTTGGGCTCAGGGACCAGCACGCCGGCCGGAAGTCCGAGTTCGCGGATAGCAGCAGAGGGCTTCGGTCCCCTGAGAACAATGGTGGTGCGTCCGGCGGCGGCCCGCAGTTCGTGTTCTTTATATCGTGTCAGCAGCGCTTTCCAGAGCAGACGTGTCCCGGCTCCGGTCAGCAGCAGGATGCAGTCGAATTCATCGCGCAACAGGCGCTCACCGAAATCAAAAGCTTCATCCAGCGCTTCCAGTGGAACTTCGCGCATGGAAGGGGCAATAAAGGGTTTCCCGCCCTGTTTACGGATCAGCGTGGCCATTTCTGACGCGCGCCTGGTTTCGAGCGAGAGCACTCGCGCACCTTTGAATGGCATATTCCGATTGTAAGGTGTCTGAATCCAAAACCCGCATTAGCCCTGATTGCCTGCACTTGCCCGTCAGTCATAATGGAGAGTTGGTCACTGTGTCCCAAACGTCTCTCAGCTTCCGCGTTGATCAATATGAGGGACCCCTCGATCTGCTTCTGGACCTGATCCGCAAGCAGCAGATTGATATCCGAAATATACCAATAGCCACCATTACGTCTCAATATTTGAAGTATCTGGAACAGGCGCGCGAAATGGATCTGGACATCGGGGCCGAGTTCGTCTTTATGGCGGCTACTTTGATCCACATCAAGTCGCGCCTGCTGTTGCCCACTGATCCGGCGCTGCAAAAAGAGGGCGAGACAGCGGAAGATCCGCGTGAAGAGCTGGTGCAACGGCTGCTCGAACACGAACGCTTTAAGAACGCGGCTGAGATGCTGCAACAGAAACGCCTGATTGAAGAGAATGTGTGGTCGAATCCGCGGATGAAGGAATTCATTCAGGATGGTGACGATCCGGGACTTGATGTCGGCCTGTTTGATCTGATCACTGCTTTCGGCGCGGTGCTGGAGCGGCTTTCACAGCGCCCGGTTTACGAGATCACTGATGAAGAAGTGTCGGTGGGCGACATGATTTCACATATCCGTCTGCTGCTGGAAGCCACGCATAAAGACAAGCCGCTTTTTATTCTGCAGGTGATGGAGCAGCAGCGAAGCAGGCGTGCCATGATCTGCCTGTTCCTGGCCGTGCTGGAAATGGTTAAAACGCATACTATTGAGATTCTGCAGGCTGACCTGTTTGGCGAAATTGCGCTGGCCAAAGGTGACCGGTTCGACCAGACGGAACTGGAAGCTCTGACAGCTATTGAAGAGGATTACAAGTAACGAATGGATTTCCCCGAAACAAACCCGGCTGAACCCATTGAAGCAGCGCTTGAAGCAGCGGCGGATGAAACGCCGTTTGAACTCACTGCGGAAGAGCTGTTGCCCGATGAACCGGCACCTGAAGCTTTCACGCTGGAAGAGGCCAAGCTCAAGGCTGTGCTTGAAGCCATTATTTATGTGACCGACGAGCCGCTTTCCCTGGACCAGATCTGCATTGCGGTGGAACAGCCCCGTGACCGGGTGATAGAGGCGTTGGAAAAACTGGCGGCAGACTATGAACTGCCGGAGCGCGGGCTGAGTATCCGCGAGATCGCCGGTGGTTTCAAAATGACCACCAAGCCGGAGCATCATGAAGAGGTTCGGCGGTTCGTTAAGAATTTGAATCCGCCGCTTAAACTTTCGCTGCCGGCGCTGGAAACCCTGGCTGTGATTGCTTATAAGCAGCCTATTACGGCGCCTGAGATTATGGAAATCCGCGGCGTGCAGGGTGCAGGTGTGCTCAAGACTTTGCTCGACCGCAAGCTGATTGGCACGGCTGGTCGCAAGCATGTGATTGGCAAACCGATTCTTTATAAAACGACCCGGGAATTTTTGGTGCAGTTCGGTTTGAAAGACCTTGCAGAGCTGCCCAGCTTGAAAGAATTCCAGGAAATCGGACGTTTCGATACGGACAACGAGGCACCTTCCGAGGTGGTTCTCGCCGAGGCCATTCCGGCGGAAATTACCGATACGCCGGTGGCTGTTCTTGCCGATGCGGCGCTCGAAGTGGAAGCAGAAGTTGCCGCTGAAATTGCGGCGCAGACAGAGACTTTAACGGGACCAACCGAATAATGCCAGAAGAGCGACTCCAGAAGATTCTCGCCACCGCCGGGATCGCCTCACGGCGTAAAGCGGAAGCACTGATTTTAGAAGGCCGCGTTACTGTAAACGGCAAAGTCATCACAGAACTTGGCAGCAAAGCTGACCCCGAAACCGATCACATCAAAATGGACGGGCGGCTGATCAAACAGCTGGATCACTTCCTCTACATTGCGCTGAATAAGCCCGATAACGTGGTGAGTACAGCCAGTGATCCGCAGCGTCGTACTACGGTGCTGGATCTGTTGCTGGGCATCCGCGCCCGGGTGTATCCGGTGGGTCGTCTCGATTACCACAGCACCGGGCTGATCCTGCTGACTAATGATGGTGAATTTGCCAACGCCGTCACCGCAGCGAAGAGCCACGTCACCAAGACTTACCTTGTGAAGACCAAGGGTCAGCTCACCGAAGAGGAAGAAGAGAAATTCCGCAACGGTGTTCCGCTGAGTGGCAAGAAAACTTCGCCTGCGGGCCTCCGGCTGATTCGGCGGGGTGATAATCCCTGGTACGAAGTCCGGCTGATTGAAGGCCGCAACCAGCAGATCCGCACTATGTTCAAGCACTTCGGGCATCTGGTGGAAAAGCTGCGCCGGGTTCGCATCGGTCCGGTAGAACTGGGAACGCTGAAACCGGGCGAGTTCCGTTTGCTGGCTCCGGAAGAAGTGAAAAAGATGATGCGTCTGGCAGGTGCGGCAGATCCGGATGAAGGGCAGCCGAGACCGCGCCAAAGACAGCAAAGTAAGCCGCAGCAGGATCGTCCCAAGCCTAAACCGAAGGCGAAAAAAGAAGAGCGGCCGCGATCGGTGAAGAGGCAATAATGGGGGCGAGTGAGAATCTGCTTCGCACCAGCAAGACCATCGCTGTGGTGGGACTGTCGACGAAACGTTCCCGGCCCAGCTATGGTGTCTCTGAGTACATGCAGGCGCAGGGTTACACCATCATTCCGGTGAATCCCGGGGAAACAGAAGTGCTGGGGGAACCTGCGTTCGCCACTCTCGATGAAGTGCCTGGGACTGTCGATATCGTCGATATTTTCCGTCGCTCTGAATGTGTGCCTGAAATTGTGGATGCTGCGATTCGCAAGGGCGCGCGCGGAATCTGGATGCAGGAAGGCGTGGAGAACGAAGAAGCAGCAGCAAAGGCCCGCGCGGCCGGCCTTGAAGTTGTGATGGACCGCTGTATTTTGAAAGAGCACCGCAAAATAGTTTCCCGTTAGGTTAGGAACCGGGCGATATTAGGATACCCATTTGCAATCGCACCAGCACGTGACCGCGTTGATCACAGGGGCAGGGCGGGGAATCGGCAAGCGCTTCGCCATGGGCTTCGCCCGGGCCGGGGCCAAAGTCGGACTCCTTGGCCGGAGCCTGGCTGAACTCGAAGGCACCAAACTTGAAATTGAAGATGCAGGCGGCATTGCCAGCCGGCACCGCGCGGATGTTCGCGAGTACGACCAGGTTTCGGCGGTGGTTGAACGGATGACTGCGCTCTATGGAGGCGTGGATACTCTGATTGCGAACGCTGCCGTGCTCGGTCCCATCGGGCCGTTCATGGAACAGAAGCCGCGTGACTGGAAGGAATTGATCGACACTAACATTCTCGGTGTCATGAATTCTTGTCGTGCCGTGCTGCCGCATTTTGCGGAAAGGCGACGAGGCAAAATCCTGATCATTGTGGATTATGGGGCAGAGATTCCGCGACCTGATTTCGCCGCTTACGCGGGGACCAAGGCTGCGGTGGTGCGGTTTGCAGAAAGCCTGGCGGAAGAAGTACGGGACCAGAATATTCAGGTGAATTGTTTTTCGCCAGGCGTGGCTTATTCCAGCATGACTGACGAAATCATCGAGGCGGAAGACCGGATCAGCAGTAAGGAAGTGGATGATGCTGAACGTGCGCGGCGCACCGGCGGAACACCTGCTGAGAAACAAATCCAGGTGGCGCTGTTTCTTACTTCGGATAAATCGAACCACCTGAGCGGCAAGCTGGTCCATGTGGGTGACGATTTGAAACGGCTGGATCAGGAAGGTGGCCGGGCGGATGCCTGGACCCTGCGGCGTCATCTGAAGTAACGCTGCACGGCTACACTGAAACAGAGGTGGCGCGCGTGAAAAACAGACTCCTGGTTCTCCTGCTGGCACTCAGTGCCGGAGCCAGTGCCCGTGAGGTCAATATTCGTGTTCTTGCGACCACTGACCTGCATGGCAATATTTATGCCTGGGATTATTTCACCGGACGCGAAGTGCCGCGGGGTCTCGCGAAAATTTCCACGCTCATTGCGGCCGAGCGCGCGGGTAACCCGAATACGCTGCTGATTGATTGCGGCGATACCATTCAGGGTGCGCCGCTGGAAGGCGTCTATCAGCATTTCGTCCGCACGGGCAGTTTCCCTTCGAAGATCACGCCTGTTGCGCCGCTCACGGTCGACCCCATGATGCTGGCCATGAACGCCCTGCATTATGACGTGATGACCATTGGCAACCATGAATGGAACTTCGGTCTGAAGAATCTGAATGCGGCGCGGTCAGCCGCGCATTTCCCCTGGATATCGGCAAATATTGGCACGACTACGGGTTCGACTGCAAAGCCTTTTGAACCCTGGTTCATCAAGGTGGTTGATGGGGTGAAAATTGCCATTATTGGTATCACTACGCCGGGCGAACCCACGTGGGAAACGCCGGATCACTACACCGGCTATCGCTTTCTTCAGGGCAAGGCAGCCGCGGCCAGGGCTGTTGCGGATGTGAAGCAGAAGGAGCATCCTGACGTCGTCATCATCGCCGCCCACGCGGGTCTGGAGAAGGAAGTCAAGAACGGCGTCATCACCAATGAAGACACCCGTTTCGATAACCTGCCGGGCGAAAACATGGTGCACGAAATCGCGACTCAGGTGCCGGGTATCGATGCCATTATTTTCGGCCATACACACAGTGAACTGGCAGGGGCAAGGCTGGGTGATGTGCTGCTGATGCAGCCGCGTAACTGGGGTATGTCGCTTGGGGAAATGGATTTCAAACTCGATAGCGGCGCTGATGGCCACTGGCGCGTTCTGTCGAAGAACAGTCGGGTGATTCCGGTCACGAATAAGACTGCCTCTGACGAAGCGATTCTTCAAATGGCGAAACCTTATCATGAGACCGCCGAGTTGTATCTCAATACGCCGGTCACGCAGAGTCCGGTTGCGATGGATGCCGCGGTCGCCCGCGTGCAGGATTCGCCGATGATCGATATGGTGCAGCAGGTGCAGCTTCACTACGCGAAGGCGGATGTTTCCTTTGCGTCGATTTTGAACGGCGGTTTGAAAATTGCACAGGGCCCGATGACAATCCGCCAGATCGCCGGTCTTTATATTTACGACAATACGCTTTATGCGATTGAAGGCGATGGAAAGATGGTTCGCGCGGCGCTGGAAAATGCGGCGCGTTATTACCGGACCTGTACCGGGGACTGCACCACTGGTCCGTTGATCAATCCGGATATGATCTCTTACAACTACGACATGGCTGCGGGGGTTGAGTATGAAATTGATTTGCGGCAGCCCGAAGGTCACCGCATTCAGAATTTGCGTTACCACGGTAAACCGCTTGAAGACTCGCAGAAGTTGAGAATCGCGGTGAATAATTACCGCTCCGGCGGGGGTGCCGGGTATTTGATGTTCCGCGATGCAAAGGTAGTTTGGCGTTCCACGGAAGAGATCCGTGAATTGATGATTGATTACTTTAGTGGCGGGAAACCGGTTCCGGCAAAGGCCGTGGGCAACTGGAAGGTTATCCCGGAAGCAGCGGAGGCGGAGCTGATTCGCGAGACATCACGCGAAGGCCCCCGGCTTAAGTAGTTACACGAGTTTCTTCAGCAACGCTTTGACTTCTTTAAACTGGGGGAACGTTTTTTCATGTGCCTTGAATTCCGGCGTGTGAACGCAGCGTCGGGTGCCCCTGTGATCAACCGGATATTCCAGATGCAGCATTTCATGGAACATTACGTATTCGAGGGCAAGGCGGGGCGTGCGAGGGTCATCAAAAATCCGGCTGATTACGATCATATGGTGTGACGGGTCGTAATGGCCGAGGCGTGTGCGGGAGCGCGAAGGACTCCAGCCCAACGCCGGCCTTGCCATCATGCCGCCGAAAAACCGCACGTTCAATTCATCGAAAAGCTCTTCCAGATGGTGTAGCTCCCCGGCAGGGCCTGTCTGCATTTTGCGGCCCCGCGATTGAATCACTTCGCCGATCCGGTGGCGAATATCCTTTCGGTTCATGTAAAGCCGGTAGCGGTGGTTGTACTGCGCAACAGGGGCCTTGCGATAGAGCTTGCCCAGCAGGATATGAGCCAGCGCTTCGGTCACCGGCGCGGGGGCGTTCTCCAGCACATCGGTGATGTTCACAGAGATGCCGCCGTCCGCCAGTCGCACGTTGCTGCTGGCGCTGGCGAAGCGCTTAAACGTCACGGCAATGGGCGGTACGGTGGTGCGGGGGCGGATCTCGCGGTGAACCCGGCCGAAGATCTCAGCAGCCGATTCGAAGAACAGCGAACTCGCTACATTGACCGGCTTGAGAAAATTTTCCAGCCGCGTGCTGTCATCGAACATAATAAGAGATTACTCACTCCTGTCTGATGGCTGCCACTAAACCCAAAATCTCCGCTGTCGGGTGCTACGTTCCGCCCGGCGTTCTGACCAATTCTGATCTCGAGAAGATGGTTCAGACCAATAATGACTGGATTCTGGATCGCACCGGAATCTCCGAGCGGCACATCGCTCCGCCTGAAATGGCGACGTCGGATCTTGCGACGGCTGCGGCACGTGCCGCGCTGCAGAGCCGTGGAATTGATGCCACCGAACTTGATGCCATTCTGGTTTGCACTGTGACTCCGGATATGTTGTTTCCGGCGACCGCATGCCTCGTCCAGCACAATCTGGGGGCTAACAAGGCCTGGGGTTTCGATCTGGTTGCGGCGTGCAGCGGCTTCGTCTACGGCATTGTCACTGCGGCGAATTTCATTGCAGCCGGAACGCATAAGAAAGTTCTGGTTATTGGTGCTGATACCATGAGCCGCATCATCAACTATGAAGATCGCACTACCTGCGTTCTTTTTGGTGATGGCGCGGGTGCTTTTTTGATCGAAACTACAACCGACGAGGAAACGGAACAGGGTCTGGGTTTTGTCGATTTCATTGGTGAGATCGATGGTTCCGGGGGTCAGTTCCTGCGCATGCCGGCGGGCGGCAGTCGGATGCCTGCAACTGCTCAGACCGTGGCCGATAAACAGCACTACGTTCATCAGGAAGGCCAGCAGGTTTTCAAGTATGCGGTGCTCAAGATGCAGCAGGTTTGTGGCGAACTGCTGCGGCGCAATAATCTGACTGCGGAAGATATCAGCATTCTGATTCCGCACCAGGCGAACCGCCGGATTATTGAAGCTACGGCGGAACGTCTGGGTTTGCCGATGTCCAAAGTGATGATGAACATTGGCCATTACGGCAATACGACGGCGGGTACGATTCCGCTGGCTACGCGCGATGCGATTACAGAAGGCCGTTTGAAAAAAGGCGACTTGGTTTTGATGGCTGCTGTTGGAGCTGGTTACACCGTGGGCGCATCGCTCTGGCGCTGGGCGTTCTAAGTTAATCTTTAGTCGCGTCGAAAGTGCCGGAACCGAGTTCGCCGTATTCGACGGTTCCCACCATCTTTTTGCCGTTCACGGTGCCGATATATTTCGCGGCAGCCTGGTCGGTGCCGAACGAAAACTCAACCTTATCGCCCTTGACGGTTCCTTTAATTGCGGCATCGCCAAACTGCCCGTGGTAGGTACCGGTCAACGTTTCACCGGTCTGCTTGAATTCCAGTTTTGGACTGCCGCTGCCGGCGGACAACACCACATTCGCCGTCCACGTCCCCGTGATGTCGGCGGCCAGAGCCATTACTGCGGAAAGAAAAAATGCTCCGAGAATCTTCATTTTTCGAGCGTATCATGAACCCGGTCAGGGGACCGGATGCGGACGAGGGCGGCCGCCCTCCATTTATCTGCGGCTTCCTGCCAGCGTTGTGAAACGCGAATAGCCGCTGCGGCTTACCGGAATCCGCGAATTATCTGCCAACACTGCAATCCAGGTGTCTTTGGTGTTTGGTTCCAGCCTCGCTACCCGGTCCACATTCACCAGGTATGACCGGTGCAGCCTCAGAAAACGCTGCGGATCAAGGGCGGCTTCGAGGCTCGTAATTGTCTGTTGCTTCAGCCAGGTTTTGCCTTCGCTGCGCAATGAAACATAATCGTCCTGCGCTTCGGCATAGTCGAGGCGGGTTGATGGGATCACATGAACCGTCGCCCCGTCCTTGACTACAATCCGTGTCAGAAATTCGCCGGGAACACGCGCCGCATTTCCCAGTTCGACGGCCTCTGTAACAGACCGGCCCGGGGCTTTCAGAATCACGCGACGCCGCAACCGCTCCAGCGATTCACCCAGCCTGGTTGCGCTGAACGGCTTAAGTAAATAATCCACCGCAGCCGCGTCAAAGGCTCTCATCGCGTATTGATCGAACGCGGTGACGAAAACCACAGCGGTTTCGGTACCGGTCAGTTCCAGCACCTCAAACCCATCGAGCTTCGGCATCTGAACATCAAGAAACAGCACGTCCGGACGACATTCTGTCACCATTTTGACTGCTTCGAAACCATTCGCACATTCCGCAACAATTTCGATATCAGAGTGCGCATTCAGATACTCGCGCAACACGCGCCGGGCCAGTTCTTCATCGTCGGCAATGATTGCTCTCATGCTGTCCTCACCGGCAGTTGGAGCGTCACGCGAAACTGCCTGGTCTCCGTTTCTATTTCCATTCGCGCTGCACTTCCGTAACGCGCTTCCATCCGCTGACGAACATTTTCGAGACCGATTCCGTTGCGGCTGGAAGGCGCATCCGGGTCGAACGGATTGGTGATGGAAAACATCAGTACATCCTGTTTCCGCCAGCCGCGCAGGGCAATCTCACCCCCTTCATCAATGAGCGCAATGCCGTGCTTCACGGCATTTTCGACCAGAGGCTGAATCAGCAGCGCGGGCACTTCGCATTGGTAGCAAGCCTCGCTGATGTCTTCTGAAAGGCGCAAACGTACGCCGAAGCGTACCTGTTCCACATCCAGATACATGCGCGTCAGCTCCATCTCTTCGCGAAAAGGAATGGACCCCCGCTCGCCCAGACGCAACGAGGTCCGCAGAAAATCCGCCAGCCGGATACACATGTCGCGGGCACGTCCCGCGTCCACCGCAGTGAGGGCGCTGATGGAATTCAGACTGTTGAACAGGAAGTGCGGATTCACTTGCGCCTTAAGGGCCTTCAGCTGGGCTTCGCGGGCCAGCAACTCGCTGCGGCGCGAACCCTGCGCTTCGATCACGACGTAGTGCAGGGCAATCGAGAGCAGATAAATCATGGTCACCATTGCGGTGAGCACGGGTGCTGACCCTCGAAAGCGGTCATCAAGGCCGGGCAGAATTTCTGAAAACGCCCATGCCACCAACCTCGCGACTAACAGAACACCCCCTGCAACTACCACGGAAGCGGCGAGGTGCTGCAACACAAAGCCTCCCGGCTTCATGCCCCGTACCGGAAGAAAACGGCAGGTATACCAGGGCGAAAGACACATGAACGCGAGCACCAGCGTCACGGGCCCCGTGATGGCTGCTGTTTCGGCCATCGTCAGGTTGCCGGTAGCGCTGATCAGCAACCCCAGAATGGCTCCCATCAGGCACCACCCCGCGAGGTAAAGTAGAAAGAATCGCCAGTTGCGGAAGAGAGGATGCATTCGATTCTAATTGCGAATAATGACGGAGCCGAATACAGCGCCACCGTTCAACACGAGCATTGCGGTGTCTTCTCCAGGCAGGGGCCGCAGAATGGTGCGGTCTTCATAAGAACCGAACACACCCGTACCGCTATTAAGCACTTTCCAGTTGCGGGGCACCATAACTTCGACAGAGCCAAAGACGGCACTGGCTTCGAGTTCGGCGCGGCGCTCGGTCCCGGTGCCTGCGATCTGCGCGCCGGTCAAATCAATTTCCACGCTGCCGAAAACGGCGACCAGTTCGCCCCCAACAAAATCCTGCGTCTCCAGACGCTTGTTGATGGAATAGAAGACGGCGACTTCATTGAGCTTGCTCCCGTTTATGGGAGTGGGTGCTTCTTCGGCGGTGTACTTGCGGTACCAGTTGCGGTCCCAGCGTTCTTCCCGGCGCTGCTCCCAGCGCTGTTGTTTGCGTTTCCACTTGCTTTCAAACCGCTCATTCCAGACTGCGGAATGGTTGCGCCAGCGTCCCCTGTCAACCAGCTTCATTACGCCCCCCGCTACCAGCAGCAGGGGCCAGAGCGCACCCACTGTCAGACGCAGATAGCCGAGATTGCCCAGCACCAGCAGCCCGCCGGCGACGGCAATCGCGGCTGACCATACGATGCTGCGCGGGTCGTGATGATCGTACATGCGGCCCAGGCCATAGACCACGAGCGCCAGCGGCCAGTATGCGCCGATGTTGTCAAAGGGCAGCAGCGCCAGATTGTCGAGAAAAAGAAAACTGCCCGCGACGATCAGCGCTACCGCGAACAAACTTCCTTTGGGCAGACGTTCCATAGTCAGTTCCTTTGGCCGTTGAAGGACCAGAACCAGAGTTCTTCTACGCCGGCGGCAATCAGGGCCACGGGCCAGAAGGGGGTGAGGCGTGAGACGGAAACCAGATTGAAGTCTCCCACCAGGATGGCCAGCGCAGAAAGAACCAGCATCATCGGGATCACATTCCGTCCGGGGTAATAAACTCTCATGACCCGATGGTAGGGTTTCGGGGCAGGGAACTCACGGGCTTTTCGGCCAACGCCGGTTTCTCACCGGCGAACGCCGCTGGATGCCACTGGAGCAGTGCTATTTCTGTTTTGCTATGACCAGATCTTTGATCTTCGCGCAGGTGGCAGCGGGAACGATCTTCTTGTCGAGAAGTTCATTCTTCGCACGGTAGGGACGGCCCGCGATGATCCTTGCACTGTAAGCCTTGCCGATACCGGGCAGGGCATCCAGATCAGAGGCTGAAGCGGAATTAAGGTCAAGCAATGCGCCTGCTGAAGGCACTGCCGCTTTGGCCTCGGCAACCATTTTGCCAGGCGCTTTCGGTGCCGACTGGGGTGCCGCATAGAGCGAAACGGCGAGAAGCAGCGCGGGGATAATTTGTCGAAGTTTCATGATTTCAAAGGTTACTACTTTTTCAAAGATACTACTTGCTGTTGCGCCGAAACTGCAAAATCAGCATCATTACCCTGTGCTCCAGATCGTCCCGCACTGTCCGATATACGGCTTTGGATTCCTGGTACGGATCGGTCACAACCCAGTCCTGAAAATTCTTTGGCTGTGCGCCGGGGAGTTTGTAGCCCGACATGTTGACCACCAGATCGTACCGATTCGCGGAAAGCGGGTCGTAGAACCGTGGCACATGCATGGAAATGTCGATGTTCTTCTCAGCCATGGCCACGACGGTGGGCTGGATCACCTTGGGAACAGGGGCAATACCGGCGCTGCGTGCGCACAGGACGTCACTGCCATAGTGGTTGGCAAAGCCTTCCGCCATAGGGCTGCGGCAGGTATTCCCGATGCAGACAAAGAGAACCTGTTTTATAGTTTGGTCAGAAATAACTTATGTACCCGTGTATCTTTCGTTAAGTCCGTTAACTCAGGATGAAATGTTGCCACCATGTGCCTGCCTTGTTCCAGCAGCACGGGGTTACCTTCATATTCTGCCAGAACCGTTGCCGCGGCTCCGGCGCGCCTGACGATAGGGGCGCGGATGAAGACGGCTTCAAGGGCGCCTTCGCCCATGCGTTCAGTGAACGATGCGGACGGAGAGAGTTGCACCACGCGGCTATCCACCTGGCGGCCATAGCCGTTGCGTTCCACGGTCAAATCCATTGCACCGAAGCATTCCTGCGCGGGGTTGAGGACTTCCTTCGCCATCAAAATGGCCCCTGCGCAGGTGCCAAATACAGATTTCAATCCGAGGTACTCGCGAAGCGGTTCTTTGAGGTCCATCAGGTTCAGTAGTTTGAGCATGGTGGTGCTCTCGCCACCGGGGATTACAAGGTCGTCGCACTGTTGCATCTCTGCCGCAGTGCGCACCTCGACGGCGCACGCTCCCGCGATTTCGAGAGCATGAACATGCCTCTCGAAATCGCCCTGGAGCGCGAGCACTCCCACTTTGGGACCAGCCAAATTACCAGCCCCGCGTCTGCATCAATTCGCTTTCCGGCAGTTTGGAAATATCGAGGCCAGGCATGGCAGCTCCCAGGTCTTCGCTCGCTTCCAGCAGCTTCGCCGGATCCTTGTAATAGGTGGTGGCTTTCACGATGGCACGCGCACGCATTTCCGGATCAGAACTTTTGAAGATGCCAGACCCGACGAAGACGGCTTCCGCACCCAGTTGGAGCACGAGAGCGGCGTCAGCAGGAGTGGCAATTCCACCAGCGGAGAAGTTCGGCACGGGCAGTTTGCCGTGTGCCGCAACCCATTCCACCAGATCAAGCGGAGCGCCCAGATTCTTCGCTTCGTGAACCAGTTCTTCCTTGCCCAGAATCGTCAGATGGCGCATTTCCTTGATAATGGTGCGGATGTGGCGGACGGCTTCCACAATGTTGCCCGAACCCGCTTCACCCTTGGTGCGGATCATGGACGCGCCTTCGGCAATGCGCCGGAGAGCCTCGCCCAGATTGCGTGCGCCGCAGACAAACGGCACTTTAAAGGCGTGCTTGTTGATGTGGTGTTCTTCATCGGCGGGCGTCAGGACTTCGCTCTCGTCGATAAAATCAACGGCGAGCGCTTCAAGAATCTGCGCTTCGGCAAAGTGGCCGATGCGGACTTTCGCCATCACGGGGATGGAAACGGCAGCTTTGATCTCGCGGATGATGTTGACCGGCGTCATGCGCGCCACTCCACCCTCTTTGCGGATATCAGACGGCACGCGTTCGAGTGCCATCACGGCGCAGGCCCCGGCGCGTTCCGCGATTATGGCCTGTTCGGCGTTGATCACGTCCATAATCACGCCACCTTTCATCATCTCGGCAAATGCGACGTTTACACGATATTGTTCACTGTTCAGAATCATCTGTTCTCTCCAAAAATTAAACTAAAGCCAGTACGGGACGTGAATCCCGCTCATCCCGCGCGCCGGTTGCGCTGCGGACTAAACTGCCGAGGATTTCAATGCCCCGGCGGATTTCATTGGGTTCCAGCCCGGCGAAACTCAGGCGCAGACCAGAGTCGAGCGGGCGCGAAATGGAAAAATAACGGCCGGGAAGGTAGTCGATTCCGGCCTGTTGGGCAAGGCCGCGCAACGCCATGGAATCAATGCCTGCCGGCAGAGTAACCCAGATATTCATGCCGCCTGCAGGCAGGGTCCACACGCAGTCTGCAAGGTGACGTCGGCAGGATTGTTCGAGAGCGCGCAGTTTGTCTTTCGCCGCAGCAATCACCACTTCGCGATGCCTTCCGAGCTTGCCCGATTCCGCGAAGTTCAGCAGAAATGCCTGCGATAAATGGTCCGTATGCAGGTCGGCGAGTTGTTTTAGTTCTGTGGCTCGGGCAATCACCGGGCGTGGAGCGATGATCCAGCCGACACGGATACCAGGGAAGGCGATCTTTGAGAAACTCCCGAGCAGAATCACGTTCTGGTCGGTGTGTTTGAGGCGCGTATTGGCTGTGCCGGAATAGGCAAGCTCGCTGTAGATGTCGTTCTCAATCAGCACTGCCCCGGCGTGTCTCACCATGGCGCAGAGGTTCGTACGGGTTGCTTCGGGAATGGTGGTGCCAGTTGGGTTCTGGAATGAAGGCGTTACGATGACCACCTTCGCGCCGGCGTCGAGGGCCCGCTGCAGCGAGGGCAGTTCCATGCCCTCAGCGCCCACGGCAACGCCGATTAGTTCAGCGCCTGCTTCCAGAAACAGGTTCTTCAGGCCAGGATAAACGGGCTCTTCAATCGCCACTTTGTCGCCTGCCCGGACCAGGGCGCGGCGCAGAAGATCGAGTGCCTGCTGACAACCATTGGTGATCAGAATATCGTCTGTCGGGCGGGCGACGCCTTGCTCAACTGCGCGGTCGAACAAAAAACGACGCAGGGGTTCATAGCCGCCAGGAGAACCCAGTTGCATCAGCGTTTTGAGGTTGCGGCTTTCAAGAACCTCCCGGCACGATTCGCGAAACTCTTCCACCGGGAAAAGCCTGTCTGACGGACTGGCGCTGGTGAAGTTGATGACGCCCGCTGCCGGACTTCCAGCACGAGTGGAGACCGAGGCGGTGAGCGCGCGACCCCAATTCACGGTTTCGGCCCGCTCCCCGGTGCCGCAAACATAACTTCCGCGCCCGACTTCGCCGCGAATCAAGCCCGCCGATTCCAGCATTTCGTAGGCCGCTGAAACGGTCGTCCGGTTGACGCCTGTTTTGGCCGCCAGTTCACGCGTTGGGGGGAGCCGAAAGCCGGGCAGAAGCTGGCCGTCTTCAATCAGGTTTTGCAAGTACAACCCGAGCTGACGGTAGAGAGAAACATCGGACTCGCTGTCGAGATAGGGCCTGATGTCCAGCATAAATTAGAACTATAGCATGGACATATTGGACTGCTGTGGATGGTCTTTTGCCAGTCCAATCATCGTTTTGGATAGAATGGCGTTTGCCCATGCGTTTCCGGAAACTTGCCCTCATTCTATGTCTTGTCGCGACGGCTTCAGCGGCGAAAAAGAAGAAACCTGAGACCACTCAAACCCTGGCCCTGCCTAAGGATCCGCCGAGTGTTGCGATCGGAGAATCTTCGCGGCTGATCTTCAACGTTTCGCCCCTCTCGGCGGCGGGTTTGCTGTCTCAGCAGACGCGGGACGCACTCAAGGCCATTTTGCGGTTGAACGGCGGTGCCAACATTATTCACCTGCGCGCTTTCGTTGCCGGCAGTGGTGATGTTCGTCGCGTGCCGCAGATCGTGAGCGAAGTGCTGGGGAAACGGATGCCCTTGCCTTCAGTGAGTGTGATTCAGGCGGGCGCATTACCGCTTGCCAACGCTCAAGTGGTGATTGAAGCGATCTCGGAATCGAAGACGAAGGCCACGGGTGCGGGCATCAGTTTCCTGCCCGTGCAGGACTCTCTGGATCAGTTAGCGGCGAAAGCAGGCGGCGCGAAAGTGTTGCAGGCCAGCTGTTTTGTGAGTGAACTGGGGAAACCCGAAACCACTCTGGCTGCGATGGCGGCCAAATTTCCAGGCGCGGCGCTGAATCTGGTGCAAATGCAACGCGATGCTTCAGGCGACATGACGAAGTGCGAAGGGATTGTGCGCGGCGGAGACTCCGGACGCCTGGCTTTCACCGGTACAGAGGTGGCTATCGGAGGCGAAGAGGACGATATCAAGCGGGCTTTCACCGGGATGTATAGAGACCTGAGGACGGCAGGCGTTGCGCCGGAAGGCATTATTTCCACCCATATTTACCCCATCTCTCCAGCTGTGGGAATTGTGGTGAAAGCGCTGCTGGATATTCCGGGCACTATGAACCTGATTCCGTTTGAAGGCCTGGCTGCGATGGATGCGAGTCTTGCCGTAGAGGCTGTAGCCGTGGCTAAATGACAACGAACGCAGAGGAACAGCTTGCGGGTTTTATCGATAAGTTCGACCCGGAAAATGCAGCCCTGATCGGGTACCGTTCAACGGAGCGGCCGTCAGATTGTATCGTTTCGATTGCCGCTGCTGCCCGGCAGCGGCAGCCAAAACCCTGATAGTCTGGTTTTTAACTTGAGTAGCGAGCCTCCGAAGGAGTTCCAGTATGTCAACGATCATGGTCAATGGCGTCCGGCGTGAAGTGCAGTCGCCTCCGGATACCCCTTTGCTTTATGTCCTGCGAAATGATCTGGAGCTCTCGTCGCCCCAGTTTGGTTGTGGGATGGCACAGTGCGGTTCATGTTCAGTCCTGCTCGACGGCAAGGAAATCCGTTCCTGCATAACACCGCTGTCAGCCGCGGCCAATAAGGAAATAACTACCCTTGAAGGTTTGCCGGCGCGATGGGCGAAGCAGAAGGGCTTGTCAGTCGCAGATGCAGCAACGACGCTGCATCCGATTCAGGATGCGTGGATTGAGGAACAGACGCCCTTATGTGGCATCTGTCAGAGCGGCATGATGATCAAAGCGACTGAGCTATTGGAACGCGTTGCGTCGCCGACCACTGCTGAAATCAAAGAGGCGTTCACCACGTCAGGCCCCTCGGCACACCTCTGCCGCTGCGGAAGTTACACGGCCATTATGGAAGCTGTTCATCGCGCCGCCGGTGCCATGGCGAAGGGAAGGTAAGCGATGGCAACCCCAAATGAAAAACCTGTCAACATTTTCGGCGCGAAACTAACTCGCCGCGACCTGGTGAAAGCGGGCGGTGCGTTGTTTGTCGGTTTCGGCGTCGCCGGCGCCGTCTGGAAGACCCAGGTAACTGCGGCAAGTTCCAATAATTCCCTCGACGCGAAGCTGCCCGGTTCCTGGATTGAAATACATCCCGACAGCACGATCCTCATCCGCACCGGCAAGAATGATTTCGGGCAGAGCACCACATTCACCGCATACCGCCAGATTGTGGCGGAGGAACTGAACACGACGTTTGAGGCGATCACCACGGTGGTCGTGGGCGATACGGATCGAACGCCGGATGGCGGCGGGGTCTTTGACTTACTGGGTGGCGGAACACCGAATATTCGCAAGGCGGCTGCCTATACGTATCAGGCTTTGCTCGACCTTGCGGCGGAACGACTGGGCGTTCCGAAGAGCCAGATTTCCGTGAAAGACGGCATTGTTTCGGGCGGCGGCAAGAGCATGTCGTACGGAGAACTCGTTAAGGGGCAGCACCTCAAGCTCACGATTCCGGTGACCGGCAATCTTACGAGCCTGATGGGACTCACCGTCACAGGCAACCCGCCGATGAAGCCAGTCAGCCAGTACACGATCATCGGGAAGTCCTTTAAGAACAGCGTCATCATTTCCAAAGTTACGGCGAAAGAACAGTGGATTACGGACGTGCGGCTGCCGGGCATGCTGCACGGTCGCATGGTGCATCCGAAAACGCTGGGTTCCAAGCTGGTGTCGGTCGGGCAAATTGACAAGACCCGTTTTCCGAATGCGCAGGTTGTGGTAAAGGGCAATCTGGTGGGAGTTGTTGCCGCCACGGAATGGGAAGCTATTCAGGCTGTGCAGCAGGTGGCAACGGCTACGAAGTGGACGGACTGGAAGGGCCTGCCCGGCAATGCGAATCTGTTCAGTTATCTGCGAAAGGAAGCAGACTGGAAATCTGCTCCGGTTGCGAAAAGTGACAAGAGTAAAGGCGAAATGGCACCCGCGCTGGCGGCAGGGGTGAAGAAGCTTACGGCTACCTATGAGATGCCGTTCATGAAGCACGCACCCATCGGGCCGACCATGGCGGTTGCTGATGCTCGTCCGGACGGAACCGTTTATATCCACACGCACAATCAGAATCCACAGGCGCTGCGCGGTGAACTGGCGCTGATGCTGGGGGTGGGGATCGAGAAGGTGGTGGTGCGCACGTATCCTGGATCCGGCCACTACGGGAGGTCGAACGGCGGGAATGCCGGGGCTGAGGACGAAGCAGTGCTGCTGTCACAGGCGGTGGGCAAGCCCGTGCGTGTGCAGTGGATGCGACCGGAAGATTTTCAGTGGTCCACGCAATCGCCCGCAGCGTTTTCCGATGTTGAGATTGCGCTGGATGCGAGTGGAAAAATGATGGCGTACCAAGTGGATCATTACATGCCTGCGATGCAGGATGACCGGCCTGTGGGCGCGGTGCTGGCCGGGCTGCCAACGATGCCTGCTCCGGACGTGAACGCTCCGCCTGATTCGATTGGCACGACAGCTAATGGAATTCAGGACCCCTGGGTTTATGACGGCGTGCCGGTTCTGATGGAACGCGGCCACGGGACGTTTCAAGTCGGGCAGAAAGCTTCTCCTCTGGCGATTGGCATGAGAGACCACAGTATGCGGACGCCGGGGCAGTACCAGCAGAATTTTCCGCGCGAACTGGCTATTAGTGAAGCGGCGGCGCTGGCCGGGGCGGATGCCATTCAGTTCCGCATTGATCATGCGAAGGAAGATCGCGTGATTGGCGTGCTGAAGGCGGTGCGGGATGAATCGGGCTGGGAAACGCGGGTTTCTCCTCACGCGAAACGGGTTTCAACGGGTTCGGTGCCGGTGCGCGGGAGGGGTGTTTCGGCGATGTTCCGGTCGGGAACCTACTGGGCTTGTGTTTGCGAAATTTCGGTGGTTCCGGAGACTGGTGCGATTACGGTAGAGAAGTACACGATTGCAGTGGATCCGGGCATTGTGGTCAACCCGCTGCAATTGAAGCGGCAGGTGGAAGGCGGGGCCGTGATGGGCATCAGCCATGCGCTGCTGGAAGAGGCGAAGTTTGACGAGAGCGGGATTACCAGCAGCGACTGGCGTTCGTATCCGATTCTGAAGATGGGCGACGTGCCGGCGATCAAGGTTGTGCTGTTGAACAGGCCGGAGGTGGGACGTTACGGCGGGGGTTCGGAGGCAGCGAATGCGCTTGCCGCGCCCGCGATTGCTGCGGCGCTGCACGATGCCACGGGCAAGATCGCCCGTCGGCTGCCATTGAGGCCTGAGTATGTTCAGGCTCTGCTTAAGGTTTGAAAATTTTGTCGTGATGTCTTCCGACCGAACAGCATTCCAACTTATTTGCCTCGTAGCGTTGAGTGGGGGATAAGCCAGGCCCAGGTACCCAGGTTCGATGTCGCCTCGGTCAAGCCTTCCGCACCCGGCACTTTGCTGTATTGGAATGTTCTACCCGGAGGTCGATTTGCGGCGCGAGGGATATCGACGGCCTATCTGGTAACGATGGCGTATCAGACGCACGAGGCAGATGTAGTGGGGTTGCCCCGCTGGAGTTCGGCTGCCACTTCGATATTGAAGCGGTCTCGGGACCGGGCGCTTTCTCTTGACCAGGCCCGCCTGGCAGTTCGGGATTTACTCCACGACAGATGGGGACTGGTCATTCATGTCTCCTCGCGAGTCGAGAGAGGCTATGCGCTGAAGCTGGCCGGTCCGGATTCAAAACTGAAGATAGCGATGCCCCGGCTCGAAGATGAACGTCGGGGAATTTCGCCGGGCGTTACTAAAACGGGGGAGCAATTGTCGGGGCGCGATGTGGCTGTCAGTGATTTAGTATTCAGGCCGACTAATATGATCAGAATGCCGGTGACTGATGGGACCGGCCTTTCAGGTCGCTATGATTTCCTCTTGGAATGGACGCCCCGCCCGGAGGCGCCGCCGTCACTTTCGAGTCAAGAAAGTACCCCTGAACCTGAAGGTCCATCGCTCGCCGACGCTCTCCAATCTCAACTCGGGTTGAAATTGAATCCTCAGAACATCAATCACGATGTCGTCGTGGTCGATAAATTAGAAAAACCGTCAGCCAATTGAGGATTCGGGTTCGACCCTCATGGGCAGCACGGCTAAGGCCGCCAGCCGGTGGAGGTGGTGAGCAAGCCAGTGTCACTGCCGAAACCACATTACAGCAGCCGGAAGTTGACTTCAATCGTGGCGCGGACACTGACGGCGACGCCGCCCTTGAGTCCCGGTTTGAACTTCCATTTCTGAACAGCTTCTACAGCTTTTTCATCGAGGCCCATACCGAGACTTTTCACCACATGAATGTCGCGGGCGTGGCCATCGGCATCTACTACGACTGCCAGCGTTACCGTGCCGCTGTATTTTGCCTTGCGGGCTTCTTCTGAATATTCCGGATCCACCTTAAAAAGGATGGCCGGCGCGCTGACGCCGCCGCCCACGCGGTAGGCACCGCCGCCGATACCGCCGCCTTCTCCTGGGCCCATGCCTCCACCTTTGCCGGAACCAAGGCCTCCGCCGCTGCCGCTGCCCATGCCTCCGCCGAAACCGGTGCCGTTCGAAGGCAGGCCGAGTTTAGCCAGCGGATCACCCCATTGCGGCAGATTGTTCTGGGGAATAGGAGTGTCCGGAGGCGCGATGATGGTGGGGTCCATCGCAAGCAGTGGCTTGTGGTCTACGATCATCGGAGCTACAAACTGCTTGAGGGCCGGTTTTGGTGCCTGACCCTTAGTAATCGGTGTGAGCGCTCTCGCCCCGCCACCACCCCCGCCACCGGCCGGTTTCGGTGCCGGTTTGTACGGCGTGAGGTTGGGATCAAGGATCGTCATGTGCTCAGTGATCGCTTTTTGCACGGTCTTATTCGTCGCACCAAACATGAGTAGCGCCACCACCGCCACGTGAATGCCAACCGAGATGAAGCGGGATTTTGGATCGCCCCGGTAGAGTCCCCAGATGTCTTTTACGGCCACGGGCTGAGAAGTAATCATCAGCGGCGGCAGAATTTCGGGCTTTACCAGTTCGTGCAGGCTTTGGTAAAGCGAAACGAACCACGGAATTTCGGCTTTGTCCGCAGCAAACAGGCGATCCAGATGATCGTTGGCGTCCGTCTGCATTTTTACCGCACCGGTAGCGTCATGCGCGGCGGTCCCTGCGGGCTCGTGGTTCAAAACTTCAGGCATCTCGTGTGATCGATCCTGCGCGGGTTTGCCGCGAATACTGTTAACGAGACTGACGACCGTACGGAAGGTTCCGTTTCCGAATTTGGAATCAGAGGCCATTCCACGCATACCTGACCGGAGTTTAACATACCGTTAAGTGCACATACTTATGACACTTGGCAAGCCGCGCCGGAACATTTCCGTGCTGGTTTGGCGTTTCGTGACAGGGATCTGGTTCCGGAAAACGGGATGTGACAAAGAGGGCAGTTCCGCCGGTATAATGGACGTCACAAGCGCGCAGATCTCCTTCGTAACGCCTGACATTATATGCTTCGAAAATTTATCATCATTTTGGCCACCGCGTCCGCGTTGCTGGCCCAGACACCTGCAAAAAAGATTACGGTCGACAAGGCCAAACTGGAGTCCTACGTCCGGCACCTGTTTGTCTGGCCTGCGGCGATCACCATCACCATCAGTGATCCGATTCCTGCGCCAATGGCTGGTTTTTCCGAAGTCAAGATACGCGGATCGCAGGGCGAAGCGAGTCAGGAAGAGACTTTTTATGTCTCGGCAGATGGGAAAAAGATGGTCCGGGGTACCGTCTTCGATCTGAGTGCTAATCCCTTCAAAGAAGATCTGGACAAGATCAAAACCGCTTATCAGCCTGCCACCGGGACCGCCGGTGCGCCCGTAGTAGTGGTTGAGTTCAGCGATTTCGAATGCCCGTTCTGCCGCCAGGAAGCGCAAACACTGCGGAAAGAACTGCTCGCCGCCTATCCGAAGGAAGTACACATGTTCTATATCGACTATCCGCTGGAATCGCTGCACCCGTGGGCTAAGGCTGCATCAATGGCGGGCCGCTGTGTGTTTCATCAGAACGCCTCGACGTTTTGGGATTATCACGACTGGATTTTTGAGAATCAGGAAAAGATTACGCCTGAGACTTTGAAGGCGCAGGTGCTGACCTTTGCAGCAGGCAAAGGTCTGGCGGCCGAGCAGCTTTCGAGTTGTATTGATTCCCGTGCGACCGAAGAGGAAGTCAACAAGGCGAAACAGATCGGCAAGGATCTGGGCGTGGATCAGACTCCGACGATCTTCATCAACGGTCGCCGGATGGTGGGCGCAGTGAGCTGGCCCGATATGAAACGGGTGATTGACTACGAAATTGAATACCAGAAGACGGCGAAAAATGCTGGCGAGGATTGTGGCTGCGACGTGAAACTGCCATCAGTGGGCGGCACCGCGCCCGCGACCGGGCTGGGCGGATTGAAGAAATAATGCGCCAATTCGTTTTACTGTCTGTACTGGCAACCGGTGCGCTTTTCGCAGCGAAGGCGGGCGATGCCACGCTCGACGCCACCCGCTATTTGAACCACATCAAGTTCCTCGCCTCTCCAGACCTGCGGGGCAGGGAAACCGGGTCGCCGGAACTGGAAAAGGCTGCGAAGTATATTGCAGGTCAGTTTCAGGCTGATGGCTTGAAGCCCGTTGTGGGCAAGAGTTACCTGCAGGCATTTGAGGTGACGACAACCGCCAAACTGGGCGGCACCAACAAGTTCGAGGTAACTTCCGCTTCCGGGTCCACCACACTGGTTCCGAATAAAGAATTCATTCCGTTCAATTTTTCATCAAAAGGCAAAATCGCCGCTGGCCTGATTTTCGCGGGCTACGGGATCACCGCACCGGAATACAACTACGACGACTACGCTGGCATGGACGTCAAAGGCAAGCTGGTGCTGGTGCTGGCACATGAACCGCAGGAATTCGACGAAAAGAGCGTATTCGAAGGCAAGATTTATACCGACCACGCACAGTTTTACAGCAAGGCCGCGAACGCTCGCAAACATGGCGCGGTTGGAGTGATTGTGATTGCCGATCAAGTGAATCACAAGGGATCGAAAGACGAGCTTGAGATCTTTGGCCGCGCAACCGGGCCGGCCGACGCGGGAATTCTATTTGTGCAGGTGAAACACGACTTGGCGGCGGGCTGGGTCAAAGCTGCCGGCAGGGATCTGGCGGAGCTTGAAAAAGGGATTGATGCGGATCTGAAGCCCCGGTCTTTTGCGCTTGCGGGCGTGGAAATTCGCGAAAACGTGGACGTGGAGCGCGCAGTCAAAACCGTTCACAACGTCCTTGGCTATTTACCGGGGGAAACGGACGAATACCTGGTCATCGGCGCTCATTACGATCATCTGGGGCTGGGTTATCAGTTCTCACTGGCACCGAAGCTGGCCGGAACGGTTCATCCAGGTGCCGATGACAACGCTTCCGGAACGGCCGGAGTGCTGGAACTGGCGCGGCGTTTTTCGGCGATGCCGAAGCAGAAGCGCGGTATTCTGTTCATGACTTTTGCAGGTGAGGAACTGGGTCTGCTGGGGTCGGGTTACTATGCGAACCATCCCGAACTGCCGGTCGAAAAAGCCGTGACCATGATCAATATGGACATGATTGGCCGGGTGCAGAATGGCAAGTTATTCGTCGGCGGCGCTGGGACCGGGGATAGTTTGCGCAAGGAATTAGACACGATCATTCCGCAGTTTCCGGAACTGAAAGTGGATTACTCCGATAACGGCGGGTATGGGTCGAGTGATCATACGTCGTTTACGACGAAGCAAATTCCGGTGCTGTTTTTCTTCTCCGGTTTACACAGCGACTACCATAAGCCGGGCGACACCTGGGACAAGATCAATGCCGCGGGTGGTGTGGAAGTGCTGCGGATGGTAGCGAAGGTGATGGATGATCTGGAGGCTGCGCCGGGCAGGCCCGCATTTGTCCGTGTGGTGGAAAAACAGGAGAACCCCCATGGCGGGACGTCGTCTGTAGACTCGGCAGGCGGCGGTTATGGGCCGTGGTTTGGCAGCATTCCGGATTTTGGCGAAGTGCCGCGGGGCGTGAAGTTTGCTGATGTAACGCCCGGTTCGCCGGCGGCAGTGGCAGGACTGAAGGCCAACGATATTATGGTGCGGTTTGGCAAGGAAGCCATTCAGAATCTGTACGACTTTACCTACGCGTTGCGGGCGGCGAAGGTGGGCGATGAGGTGGAAGTTGAGGTGTTGCGCAGCGGGCAATCCCTTACGGTTAAAGTGAAACTGGCCGAACGTCACTAATGGTTTGAACGGTTGAAGCCGATAGAACAGGTATAAGCTTGTGCCTACGCCACTTCCAGTTTGATGGTTGAGAAATCGCATCTGCCGCCGCTCATTCTGCACCCGTTCAGCGGGGGGCATGGAGTCGACGATCTTCTTCAAGGCTCCCGAGCGTCTCTGGCGCTGCAGGGTTTGATCGATTTGGGCGAGGAAGAATCGGTATTGCAGTTGCGAATGTTGACGGGTCGTTATCAGGAAGTAAAAATGCTGCTCTTCCTGGGGAAAGACCTGCGGCGGTGGCTGGAGCAGTGCGTTGAGTTTATTCAGGGTGGCGCTGCGGGCGATCACCGCGTGACTGAGCAGAGTTTCGCGGCGCTGGTGGTGGAAGATCCGCCGGATTCGGTGAAACGAAAGCTTGAGGGCTGGGGTGTGACGGATCGGCGGGCAGTATTTTCACGTGCGATCGGGATCCACAGCTTGTTCCAGGAACCTCCGACCCTCGAAGCACTGTCGCCGGTTTTCTTAAGGAATTATCATCGTTTCGCTGACCACGCATATATTTGTTACCAGCACCTGACGTCGTTTTTGCCGCTGGACGCCGCGCGCTTTCAGTTTGAGATTTACGCTTCGGAGGAATATTCCCGTCTACTTTCTGACCAGTGGGAGAAAAACTAGGGGTCGCACCCGTCGGGAATGGAATCTCCAGAGGCGAATCAGGCGCATCAGGCGGATGACGCAAAAGCTAGAACAGTACTCCGTACCCTCTACCTGAAAAGGTCTTCCGGATCCTGGCGTGACCGGCTGATGCGCGCACTGCGCCCTCCGGAGCCGTTCATCATGAACCCGGACGAACCGATGGATTTCCCGTTGGGGCGCTGGAATCTCTATATTGGCGGGGCAGGGCGTGTCGTTTCCGGATATGTCAACTTCGATCTGGTGGCTGTTCCGGGAGTAGACGTGGTGGGCGACGCTGAGCGATTTCCATTTCCTTCCTGCGTTTTCCAGCGAGTGGAATGTGACGCGGTGCTTGAGCACGTGGTGAATCCGCAGAACGTGATGGATGAGATTCGCCGGGTGCTTGATGCCTGGCGGTTATGCGCACCTGGTCACGCCGTTTTGCCATCCGTTCCATGAGTATCCAAAAGATTATCGGCGGTTCACTCTGGATGGGCTGAAACAACTGGCCGGTCCCATGGAAGTTGTGGCAGAAGGGTGGCATACCGGCCCAACTGCTACGTTGCTGCTCTTTGTGATTGAGTATGTAAAACTGCTGCTGCCTTATAAAGCCTGGAGGTTTATTGCTCACGGCGTGCTGGGGTGGTTGCTATTCCCGCTTCGTTACCTTGACGTGCTGCTGCTGAAATCGCCTGCGGCGAATCGACTGGGAAACCATTGCTACATCTGGCTGCGAAAGGTTTGATCAGACAGGATGCAGTGCAACGTATCGCGGGCGATGAGGCGTTCTTCCTTGGCTGGGATTACCCAGACGGCCAGACCAGCGTTACCGATCCAGCGGGCTTCTTGCCCTTCGGCTAAGTTTGCGATTGAATCAAGTTCGATGCCCAGATGGTGAAGGTTCTGACAGATTTTCTGCCGGATGAAAGGTGAGTTTTCACCGATGCCTCCGGTGAAAAGCAGGGCGTCTGCACCGTTCATTGCTGCGAGGTAGGCACCAATGTATTTGCGTACACGATAAGCAAAGGCGTCTATCGCCAGCGTGGCGCGTTCATTGCCTGAACCAGCTGCGGCGAGGATATCCCGCATGTCGTTCGAGACACCGGAGAGCCCTTTCAAGCCACTTTTGTTATTCAGGATGCGAAGCAAATTATCGGGTTTGATGCGTTCGTGAGTGATCAGATGAAGAATGGCTCCCGGGTCTACGTCACCGCTGCGTGTGCCCATCATTAAGCCTTCCAGAGGTGTAAAGCCCATGGAGGTGTCAATCGACTTTCCCTTGTCAATCGCGCAGACCGAACAGCCGTTGCCGAGGTGACAGGTAATCAGGCGCACGTCTTCCGGGCGGTTGCCGGTGAGTTCAGCGAACTGGAGAGAGACCGAACGGTGTGAGATTCCGTGGAAACCGTAACGGCGGATTTTCTTTTTTGTCAGATACTCCCACGGCAGGCCATAAGTATAGGCATGTGGCGGTATGGTGTGGTGAAACGCTGTATCGAAAACGGCAACGTGGGGGACAAGGGGCAAGTGAGTGCGGGCGGCCCGGCAGGCTTCGAGGTTGTTGGGGTTATGCAGCGGCGCTAGGGCGCTCAGAACATCGATTGCGTTTTCGACCGCCGGATCGATGATCACCGACTCAGTGAACTGGTCGCCGCCATGAACCACACGATGACCGACCGCTGCGATTCCGGTCGGGTCAAGCTGATCGAAAACTGAGGCGACGGCGCCCGTCATGTCAGTAACGCGTTCAATGGTTCCGCCGGTTAGTCTGTGTTCCGGGTCGGATTCAAACACGTCGAATTTAAGGGATGAACTGCCGGCATTGAGAACCAGAATCTTCACGCGGCGGCCCAGCGCCAGTCGCGTATTTCGGGCATGTCTTCGCCATGTATGCAGACGTAATTCCAGTGGTCCGTCAGCTTGCTCTGGAGTTCCTGCCGCAGATGGGCACAGACCACGCCCAGCCGGGGCACGCGGTCAATGACATCGATGCAGAGGTGAAAGCGGTCGATTTGATTGCGGACGCACATGTCGAAGGGAGTGGTGGTGCTGCCTTCCTCTTTGTAGCCGCGGACATGCATTTGCTGGTTGGTCCGGCGATAAGTCAGGCGATGGATGAGCCAGGGATAGCCGTGGTAATTGAAAATCAGCGGCTGATTGGTGGTGAAGAGCGAGTCATACTCGCGGTCGGGAAGGCCATGGGGATGTTCGGAGGGCGGCTGCAATGCCATCAGATCCACGACATTCACAACGCGAATTTTAAGATCGGGGATGTTGCGCCGCAGCCAGTCCACTGCGGCCAGGGTTTCAAGGGTGGGGATGTCGCCCGCGCAGGCCATGACGACGTCTGGTTCCTGGCCACGGTCATTGCTGGCGAATTCCCAAATCCCCGCGCCCGCAGTGCAGTGCCGAACGGCTTCTTCCATGTTGAGCCACTGCCAGTCCGGCTGCTTGCCCGCCACGATGACATTGACATAGTCACGGCTGCGCAGGCAGTGGTCGGTGACAGAAAGCAGTGTATTGGCATCCGGGGGAAGGTAGACGCGCACCACGTCCGCTTTCTTATTGACGACGTGATCGATAAAGCCGGGGTCCTGGTGACTGAAGCCGTTATGGTCCTGACGCCAGACGTGAGATGTGAGGACGTAATTGAGCGAGGCAACCGATTGCCGCCACGGAATCCCCCGCGTGACCTTGAGCCACTTGGCATGCTGGTTGAACATGGAATCGATGACGTGGATGAAGGCTTCGTAGCAGGAAAAGAAGCCGTGGCGGCCAGTGAGCAGATAGCCTTCGAGCCAGCCCTGGCACATGTGTTCGCTGAGGATTTCCATGACACGGCCATCGGTTGAGATATGGTCGTCCGCCGGAATGATTTCGGCCATGGACTCGCGGTTGGTCACGTCGAAGACGCTGTTCCAGCGGTTGGAGTTGGTTTCGTCCGGTGAGAACAAGCGGAAGTTGCGTTCTGCTGCGTTCAGTTTCAAAACATCGCGGAGGAAGGTGCCCATTACACGGGTGGCTTCGGCTGTGGTGACTCCAGGGGCGGGGACATCCACTGCATAGGCGCGGAAATCGGGCAGATTGAGTTCCTTGAGCAGCAGGCCACCGTTGGCGTGAGGATTCGCCCCCATGCGGCGCTGGCCAATGGGAGCGAGCTCGGCGTATTTAGCGTGCAGGCGGCCAGCTTCATCGAAAAGATCTTCCGGCCGGTAGCTGCGCATCCAGTCTTCCAGCATTTTGAGTTCTTCGGGGCGTTCGCGAACCTGCCCCAGCGGCACCTGATGGGCCCGGAAGGTTCCTTCGATTTGCTTGCCATCCAGCATTTTGGGGCCAGTCCAGCCCTTGGGAGAACGCAGGATGATCATGGGCCATTGCGGCCTTGCCGGGATCGCACCTGGTGCGCGGGCCGCAGTCTGGATGGCACGGATTTCAGCGGTAATCTGGTCCATGGCAGCGGCCATTTTCTGGTGCATTTCGGCGGGGTCATCGCCTTCAACGAACCAGCATTTGTAACCGTAGCCATGGAAAAGGGCTTCGAGCTCAGCGTGCGGGATGCGGGCGAGGATAGTGGGGCCGGCGATCTTATAGCCGTTCAGGTGGAGGATGGGGAGGACAGCGCCATCACGTGCGGGGTTGAGGAATTTGTTGGAGTGCCAGCTTGTCGCACACGGGCCGGTTTCGGCTTCGCCATCACCGACGACGCAGCAGGCGAGCAGGTCAGGGTTATCGTATACAGCGCCATAGGCGTGTACAAGAGCGTAGCCAAGTTCGCCGCCTTCATGAATCGAGCCGGGAGTTTCGGGTGCCGCGTGGCTGGGAATTCCGCCGGGGAAGGAAAACTGCAGGAAGAGTTTTCTCATGCCTTCCGTGTCCTGCGGAATGCCGGAATAGACTTCCGAGTAAGTGCCTTCGAGGTATGTGTTGGCCACCATACCGGGGCCTCCGTGGCCGGGGCCGCAGACATAAATGGCGTTGAGGTCCTGATTGCGAATTACGCGATTCATGTGCGCGTAGATGAAATTCAGGCCGGGCGTGGTACCCCAGTGGCCCAGCAGACGGGGCTTGATCTGGTCTTTGTGCAGCGGTTCGCGCAGCAGAGGATTCGCCATCAGATAGATCTGACCTGCGGAAAGGTAGTTGGCAGCGCGCCAGTAACCGTCCAGTTTTTCCAGTTCGTCCGCAGTCAATGTGTTCATCTGCTGCGATTGTGGCATGAGGGTGTTAGCGCGGAATGAATCGCTGCAGTCGTGGTGGTTTGGCGTCGGGTTCAAGCAGCCAGGCGGTGCGTTGCGGGTAATAGCGGCGCAGGGTTTCATCTTCGTCCGGCCCAAGATCAAGCGCCCATATTACGCGGGAAGCGTCGATGTCGGCGACGTTGTGAATCCATTCCCAGGGTCCGTGCTGAGGCCGGTAGTGGACGAAAACGATTTGTTGCCCTGGTTCGGCGGCGAGTTGTCGGTTGATGGCGAGCCGACCCTGCGGATCGCCCTGATTGATGACATTCCAACTGTCATAACGCAGCAGGGTCGTGTTGCCGGAAAGGTACACGCCATACCAGAACACGAAGTGGGTCAGGCAGAGCAGAAACGTAATGCGGGCACCTTCGGCAGGCATTCGTTCCAGACCCTTGACTGCGATCAGGACGAAGAGGCAAGTGGCGGCGGCGATGTAGTGCGGGTAGAAATAGGGGTAGAAGTTGGTTCCCAGTGCGAGCACGGTCAGGACCAGGAGAACGCGAACCAGGTGGCCATCGCGCAGCGCGAACAGGAAGAAAGGCAGAGCGAGATACAGCGGAGCGATGAAAAAGAAGCGGTAGAAACGGGCGCGTTCAATGAGGCGTGAGAGGTATGTCCCGCGGTCGTGACTTTCGCTTTGGGCGTCGTAATCCAGCTGTTGCTCCTGCGTCAGTTTGTTGTGTGGCACCGGCATGGGTTGCCAGGTGAATGACGAGGGGATGCCGTATTGGTACTGGCTTTGTATGTAGGGCAGGGTGGTCCAGTGGCCCGTGACTTGTTTGTTTTGCAGCAGCGTCAGGCTGGCGGCGGGAAGCAGCATAAGGGCGGCAATTAGCCAGCTTCGGCGGGGCTTGAAGAATAGCCGTACGCCGACTAACAGCAGGACGAATTCATACGGGCGGCTGAGCATCTGAATGCTGAGGCCGGTTCCCAGAATAATGGCGTCGCGGATTCGGTTGTGCCTCGCGATTCGGGGCAGGGCACCGAATATCAGGCAACCCGCGATGGCAGAGACTGCGCCACCCCAGTAGGTGTTCATCCAACTGCTAAGTGGCCCGAACTGGAGCGCAGCGAGAACTCCCCCCGCGAGTGCCCATTCGGGTGTAACCCACGCCCGCAGCATCCAATAGCAGAGGGCACACATGATGCCGACGGAGAGCAGGACTCCGGCCCACGGCTGGAAGAAAAACAATTGCCCGGCGGCAAGCGCAAAGCCCTGGCCCAGAGGGTAGGTTGAGCTCCACGTGGGGTCTTGTAGCGTAAAGACTCCTTCAAAAAAGCGATGCATAGGGTGCATCGGGTTGGCGAGGCGGAAGTGGGCCAGTGTGTCGCCGAGGAGCAGATAGCTGAAGTCGTCTGAAACTCGGGGGTACGGGACGGGGTGTTGGCGCATTAGCGCCAGGCGCAGCAGGATCGGCAGTAATGCCAGGGTTGCCATGCAAAGCACAGTTCGACTGGCCAGTTTTTTCGCGAGGTGTTCAACCCGGCTGCTGATCAGGTAACCGGTGAAAAGGAATGCACCCAGCGCCGCAGTCAGAATCGGATATGGAAGCACAGGCACGCCTTATTCTGCCAAATTGGGCACTGACCCTGATATGCTCGGGGCATTGTGCGGGACGTTGCAAGGGTGACCGGCGTAAAGGCGCGCGGGCTCGCGGTTGTGGCCCTCATTCTTGTGGCCACGGCATTTGCGGTGCAGCAGCCGTTCCGTCAATATCCGGGCGTTGAATATTTCCGCTTTGAGATTCCGCCAGGGTCCGAGGAGAAAACGGAATTTGCGTTCGCGCGGCTGATGTTTCCGGGCGGCTGGAATGACGGCTATCGGGGACGCTTCGATGGCGACTGGCGTCAGGGCAGCACGCTGTGGACCCAGGATTATCCGCGCGCTGATCGGCATTTTTCTCTTTCCATGCGCCGGTTGACGCGGGTTCATACACGTTCTGTGGAGCAGCCCGTCAATCTGGATCAGGATGAAGAGTTTGAGTTTCCCTGGGTCTATGCGGTGCAGGTGGGTGAGTGGGGTCTGACGCCGCAACAGGGGAAAGAAATGCGTGAATACTTGTTGCGGGGCGGCTTTTTCATGGCTGACGATCTTCACGGCAGGGTGGAATGGAAGGTATTTGAAGACTCCATGAAGCTGGTCTTTCCGGACCGGCCTATCGTGGAGATTCCGACGGATGACGCGATTTTCCATACGGTCTACGATTTGAATGACCGGTTCCAGATTCCAGGCGAGGCGCACCTGCGGCAGGGCTGCAAGAACTGCGAGGACGGGGGGCGGGGTGCCCGGTGGCGGGGGATTTATGACGATAAGGGTCGGGTGATGATTGCGATTTCGCAGAATTCGGATGTCGGCGATGCGTGGGAATGGGCTGATGTTCCTTACTATCCGGAGAAGGCGTCTTCTCTGGCCATTCGGTTGGGCGTGAACTATATCGTGTATTCGATGACGCACTGAAAAGCGTTAACTATTTCAAGAGCGGTTTGGCGCCTTCCGGCAGCGGGTAGCGATCAAGGTTCAGCATCATTGAAACGAAATGGTAGTAACCCATGACGGCGGTGAGGTCCACGGCTCCGCGTTCGCCGAATTTATCCACTACAGCCTTGAATTTCGCGTCGCTCACGTGTTTGGTGGTGAGCATTTCATTGCAAAAATCATAGACGATTGCTTCGTCCGGTTGCATGCCTGCAGGGCGTTTGCCCTCCGCCAGCTGGTTGACTACTGCTTCACTCAAGCCTGCTTTGATGGCGAGCGGACGGTGGGCGAAGAACTCGTATTGCGACGTCCAGTAACGACCGGTGATCAGGATGGCGAATTCGTTCAGCTTGGGTGGCAGCGAAGAGTGATAGCGCAGGTAGGCACCCAGGTTCTGTGCGAGGTCTCCCATTTCGGGGTCGCGCAGCGTGACGTTGAAGGGTCCGCCGGTACCGCCCCGCTCGCCAGAGAGCAAGTTTGAAATCATCTTCTTCTGCGCCGGGTCCATCTGCTCCCACTTGAGCGGTTTGAAACGATCGCCTTTCAATTCAAATGGTTTGGGCGGAGAATTCTGAGCGACGCAGGCGAGTGCGGATAGCGTCAGAAGTGCGGCGATACGTAGACGGAGCATGGTCAATACTTTACACTGTCTGCCCCTTATCCGTCAGACGGGCGGCGCGTGCAGTTTGTCCAGGTCTTTGGCCTCTCCGAATGAAGTACATTTAGCGCCGGTGATGATTGTGCGCAAGAGGCCGGAGAGCACCGCACCTGCGCCCACTTCGAACCAGCGGGTTACGCCGCGGGCTTCCAGGTGACGCATCGAATCGAGCCAGAGTACGGGGTTGGGCACCTGATGGTACAGACCGTCGCGCGCGGCAGTGCCGGTCAGGATTTCGCGCGCCTGCCAGTTGTTGATCAGGGGGGAGTGGAAATCATCAAAGTCCGTGGCGTCCAGCTCGGGCTTGAGCCGCTGTTGCGCGGGTGTCATGAGAGGGCAGTGAAAGGGTGCACTCACGGTGAGGGGAACCACGCGTTTGGCCCCGGCGACTTTAGCTAGCTCCATCGCCCTTTCAACAGCGCCCTTGTTGCCGGCGATGACGATCTGGTCCGCAGAATTAATATTGGCTGCGGTGACCACTTCGTCATTGGAGGCGGCGGCCAGAATTTCGTCAAGTTTCCCTTCGGGCAGCTTCAAAATTGCCGCCATAGCCCCGACGCCTTCAGGCACGGCTTCCTGCATGAAGCGACCGCGCTTGCGAACCAGGCGCAGGGCATCGGCGAAATCGAGCGAACCGGCGGCGACGAGCGCGGAATATTCACCCAGACTGTGTCCGGCAACGTAGTGGGGTTCACCCACCTCTTTAACCAGGACACTCCAGGCCGCGATGGAGACGGCAACCAGCGCGGGCTGTGTATTTTCCGTTCGACGAAGGTCTTCGTCAGGGCCTTCAAAACAGAGCTTCGAGAGGGAGAAACCCAGTGCGTCATCAGCTTGTTCAAAGCGCTCGCGAGCCACGGGAAAGTTTTCTGCAAGGGATTTTCCCATGCCTGCGAATTGTGAACCCTGACCAGGGAAGAGGAATGCGGTTTTCATGTAGTAAAACCGGAGTGTACCAACTGAAGTAATAAAATGGGGCGGTGTCCGCAACCTTACCCCGTCTTCGTACCGACCTGGACTTCATGCCCTCGCCCGTGGAGGAACAGCCCGGGTTACTACTGCGGGATTCATTCCGTTATTCGGACAAAATCCTGATTTTCCCTCCGCCGATTGTGCCTTGTCTGGCTTGCTTTGATGGCGTGCAGACCGAACTGGATTTGCGCGCGAAACTACTGGAGGTCACCGGCGATCTGCGGTCCGGTTCACTGGTGACGCAGATGGTGGAGGCGCTGCGGCTGAGCGGATTTTTACAGGATGAGACTTTTGCCGGTATGAAAGCGGCAAAAGAGCGTGAGTTTGCGCAAGCGGATTTCCGGGAGCCGTCGCATGCGGGTTCGGCGTATCCCGACGACACTGTGGAATTACGCAGTGTGATGGATGAATGGATGGCGGGAGATGAAAAGCCTGAATTGGCGCTGACCGGGATTGCTGCTCCGCATGTGAGTCCGGGCGGGGGGTATGATTCGTATCGCTCGGCTTATGGGCTGCTGGGACCGGAGTATCGGGACCGTACCTTTGTGATTCTGGGAACCTCGCACTATGGAGCGCCGGACCGTTTTGGACTGACGCGCAAGGCGTACCGGACGCCGTGGGGCGATGCACGCACCGATACTGCGCTGGTGGATGAGCTGACGCGACTGGCACCGGGTTCTATCGGAACGGAAGACTACTGCCATGCCGTGGAGCATTCGATTGAATTTCAGATTGTGTATCTGCAATCGATCTGCGGCCCGGATGTGAAGGTGCTGCCGATTCTATGCGGGTCTTATGCGAATAGTATTTATCGCGGGGGCAAACCGGAAGACAACGAAGATGTGAAGCGGTTTCTGGGTACGCTGGGCGAGATTGCCACTCGCGAAGCAGCCCGGTTGTTCTGGGTGTTGGGCATCGACATGGCGCATATGGGCGAGCGCTATGGAGATGCGTTTGCGGCGGTGGCAAATGATGGCGAGATGCTGGCCGTGGGTGGTCGTGACAGGCAGCGGATGGAGCGTGTGGCGGCGGGGGATGCGACGGGTTTCTGGGATCTGGTGCAGGAAAGGCAGGACGATTTGAAGTGGTGCGGGTCGTCGCCCCTGTATACGTTTCTAAAGGTGCTGCCGGGGGTGCGTGGGCGTGTGCGGCGTTATGAACAGTGGAATATCGACGACAAGAGCGTAGTGAGCTTCGCCGGAATGTCGTTTATTTGAGCTGCAAATTGGCGACGATTTCTTTGTGGGAATCGAAGGCGCTGAGGGTGCGCGTATTGCTGACCTTGCCGTTCCACTCAGCCTTGAGTTCGTAATCAACCTCAGTCGAGAGGCTGTGGAAGTAGTATTCGCCCTGCTCTTTGGCGATGAAGGAACGCACTTCGAGCGACTTGGTGTTTTTCAATTGAACGATGGCGCCTGGGACGGGTGAGCTGTCGTTGTTCAGGACTGCGCCGCTTACAGAACGTTCGGCGGGGACTTTGGATTTTTTCTGGCCGTAGGCGATCGCGAATGATGCGAGGGTGAGGATGAGGAATATGAGGATGGTGCGTCTGGCCATGTATCTATTCTAGTTTAGACGCGCGAAGATTGCCTGCCACCATTTTGGTTCATAATGGTGTTATGCCGGTTCCCAACAAGTCTGTTAGACAAAGCGTGAGTATGTCTGCAAACCTCGCCGCCAAGGTTCGTACTCTCGCGAAGACACGGCGCCTTAGCGCCAACAGGATGCTAGTGGAACTGATCGAGAACGGGATAGAAGCGCAAAAACACAAGCAACAACTGTTTTTCGACATAGCGGAACGATTTCGCAACGCTACCGATACGGAAGAGATCAAGCAACTGGGCGATCAGATGGGTCGGATGGTCTTTGGCGACTGATGCCGAAGATCGCGACCTGGTCTGAGTTCCCGCCGGGCATACGCCAGCATTTGATTGACCGCATGCGTGACCGCGCGATTGGCATTGGTGATCTCAATGCGCTTCGCCTATGGATCGATTCAACGCCCGAGGTGCCACTCGGCGATTGGGTTAAAGACTTCGGGTCGTTTAAGGTTTGCTGCCAGGGGCAGTTTCCCAAAACGTTTTTACTCCGCGGTCAGGTCGCGAAGGGTGCTTCTCTGTGACATCGCGAGACTACTCCTGCCTCAACAATATTTTGATATTACCCTTCCAGTCATCGTGCAAATACTCATCACGCGTGATCCGGATCGGGTAGGTTTCACCGTTTGATTCCAGCCAGATAATATAGTCAAGCGTATAAGTATCGAGCCTGCAATCCGTTTCGCAGCCGGGAAACATAGCCCTCAGTTCGTGATCGATCTTTTCGCACTCGGCATCCCTCACCTGCCCCATCTAACGCTTCCGTTTTTTTGATTTGCGAACCGGCGCGGGGGTGTCGTCTGTAACCGCCATATCTTTGCCGAGCTTACTCAGGATGCGGTCTTTAACCCAGTGCGGGTCCCACCATTCCACCGGATTGATCTGAACTCCATCCAGCATCATTGTGAAGTGCAGGTGGTCGCCGCCTGCCAGGCCCGTGGAACCGGTCTTGCCAATAACCTGCGCCTTCTTTACTTCATCGCCCTTCTTCACAAGGAACTCGCTCAGGTGCCCATACACGCTCAGCAGCCCGTAGCCATGATCAATCACAATGCAATTGCCATAAATGCCCAGGTCTTCGGCCCAGAGAACCTTGCCATCATTTGAAGCCGGTATGGGAGAATGCGCGAGCTTGGCCAGGTCAAAGCCGAGGTGGGTTTGTTCATCCACTTTCTTGCCTTCCCAGGTATAGATCCGGTCATCGGCAAAGCGCGATTCCACCGTGGAATCCACCATCGGCAGGAAGGCTCCGGTCCAGAGGAATTTCGGTTCGCTCTTCAGCCGCAGGTCGGCCAGGGTCTGGTTATTGGTTTTGCGCATCTCGTTATTGATTTTTACGAAGCGCTCGACCGTGGTGCCCTGGAGCTTGTTCTGCGTATCAATCTGACCCACGATGCGTTCAATGTTCATCGACTCCAGCGGAATTGTGCTGGTGCGGAATTTCTTCGGGAAGATCTTGTACCAGAAGCTGGTCTTCGCAATCGCGCCCGAAGGGTTGCTGGCGTAGACAGAGACCGGTGTATCCACCGGCAAATTCCAGGAGAACGCAAAGAGGCTGAAGTACTGGCCGGGATGGTCGGGCAGGGGATAGCTGCGAAATGTCCGGTCACCCACGCGCACGCCAGCTTCGGTAAACGCGCCACCCGGAGTGAAGGTGGCCATCTCCGAGCCGCCCTGGTTGATGTAGTGCTGCTCGCCATCCGCTTCGACACGCGGCGGCGTGGTCATAACGTCGAAATCAAAAGATTTGGTGACGCTCTCCCCTCGAAAATCATTGGAAACCGCAGTGACGATCAGGCGGGCCTTGCCGTCATGCAACGCAGGAGTTTTTTCCTTGCCGAGTTTCAGGTTCAGATCGCTCGGATGAGTTTGGCCGTTGCGAAAAATGAAGTAATGAGAAGGTTCGCTGGCGGTATGCAGTGTCGAACTCTTGCCATCCTGCTCCAGCGCCACGATGATTGAGCGCAGGGTGTGCTGGTTCTCCATATGAATGTGAACCGGCGTTGAGAAACCGATGATTTTGACTTCCGGATCAAGCGTGATAACGGTACGTGTACCAGCCGAATAGAGCGCAAACGGCGTACCGATTCCGATCATCAGGAGAAAGGCGAGGATAATGATTTTCACTTCTGTTTTGTCCAGGTATCGAGCCAGTCGATGGTTGTTTTGTACCAGAGGGCGCTGTTCTGGGGCTTGAGCACCCAGTGGCCTTCATCTGGAAATACTAAAAGCTGTGAAGGTACTTTTTTCATTTGCAAAGAGGTGAAGAGTTCGAGGCCCTGCGAGATGGGAATCCGGTAATCGAGTTCGCCGTGGATGACCAGCGTGGGGGTCTGAAATTCACGAACGAATTTACTGGGGGACCAGCGGTCATAGACTTCCGGATTTTCCCAGGGCATGCCGCCGAATTCCCAGGTGGGAAACCAGATTTCTTCGGTGCTCTCAGCTTCTTCGCGCAGATCAAACACGCCATCGTGAGATACCAGCGCCTTGAAACGATTCGTGTGGCCCAGGATCCAGTTGATCATGTACCCGCCGTAAGACGCGCCGGCGGCGGCCATGTGATCGGGGTCTACATAGGAAAGTTTGGCAACGTAATCGGCGGTGGCCATCAGGTCGTCATAGGGTTTGCCGCCCCAGTCGAGCTTGATGTCTTCAGTGAACTTCTGACCGTAACCGATTGATCCTCGTGGGTTTGGCATCACGACTACATAGCCGGCAGCGGCGAAGATCTGGGCATTCCAGCGATAAGTCCAGCTTTCACCCCATTCGCCTTCCGGGCCACCGTGGATCAGCATAAGCGCCGGGTATTTCTTCTTCGCGTCGAAGTTTGGCGGCTTAACCACGAAGCTTTGAATCTGAGCGCCATCGGGCGCTGGCACAAAGAAATCTTCCAGTGGAGTGAGCTGGTATTGATTCAGCAACGCGTCATTGAGACGGGTGAGCGGAGTGGCTGAGCCGCCGCCAGCGGAGGCTTTGCAGATCTCCACCGGATTGGAACCGCTTTGCCGCGTGAAGACAATCGTTCGGCTGTCCGGCGTGAACTGCATGTCGTCAAATGTGTTGTCGCCGCTGACCGCGACGCGCGCGCCGCCACCTTCCACACCTATGTACTGGATGGCCTGGTGGCCTCGATCAGTGGCTGTGAAAAAGATCCGTTTGGAATCGGGGGCAAAGGTAAAGCTGTTGATGGCGCGGTCGATGGCGTCAGTGGGCAGGGTAAGTTTGCCGGTTGCGCGTTCCAGCAGCGCCAGACGCCACTTGTCGCTCTCGTAACCGCCGCGCGCTTGTGAACGGAAGGCGAGGAATTTGCCATCGGGTGAGTATTGCGGAGAACTGTCAGCACCGGCTCCCGTAGTGATTTTCTTCGCCTCACCGCCATCGATACTGACGACAAACAGATCGGCATTGGTGCCATTGGCAGGAACGTCATCAGTATTCATTGAGAAGCAGACTTCTTTGCCGTCGGGGGAGATGGCATAGTCATCGGGACCGCCGAGGGAGAAGGGCGGGACGTCGCGTGTGCCGGGCGTGAGATCGACAGTCTTTCCGTTTTCGAGGTTGTAGGAAAGCACGTGGGTGCGGGTCTTGCCCTGCCACTGCGTCCAGTGCCGGAAGAGCAGGCTGGTGATGATATGCGCCTTGACCTTGTTCAACTTTTGGGCTTCAAGTAGCCGGGTGTTGCAGGCATCGTCTGCAGCGCATTCCGGGTAGACATTGCTGGTGATGACCAGGTATTTGCCATCGGCAGAGACTACCTCACCATCGGCTTCAGAAGCGAGTTTGGTAACCTGTTTCGCTTGCGAGCCATCCGGATTCATTTTCCAGATTTGCGAAGTTCCGCCGGACGCGGAGACGTAATAAAGTTGCTTGCCGTCAGGTGACCAGCGGGGGCGTTCGGCCGGTTCAGCCAGCTTGCGCGGATTGCCGCCTTCGAGGGGCACACTCCAAACGCTGTGGATGCTCTTGTTTTCACCCACGTCCGGCTGGGCGACGGAGAATGCGACCGTTTTGCCATCCGGTGACAGCTGCGGATCGCCGAGTCGCTGGATCTTCAGGAGCGCCGACGTGTCGAAGGGAAGCTTCTGCGCGAACACAGATAAAGGGGCGAAAGCGAGGACGAGCCACGCCAGACTACGCATATACCGAATTATCGCTTAGCGAGGGCCGCGCTAGCGCGCAGAGGCCTTCAGGCGATTTACAAGCTCGCGGGTTTCGGCGTCTGGCTTGAGACGCAGTGCCGCTTCAAAATGCGCAAGAGCTTCGAGGGTGCGGCCGGGAAGTTTCGCCAGAGCTACACCGAGAAAATAGTGCGCTTCAGCCAGGTTGGGCCTGAGCCTGATCGCAGCTTCGTAATGGGGGATCGCTCCCGCTGCACGCGCCGGAATCTCATCCAGGGCCCCAGCAAGGTTCATTTGTGCCTCGGGAGAATCAGGCTGCAGGCGGACTGCGGCTTCAAAATGCGGCAGCGCTTCTGAGATGCGGCCAGACTGGGCGAAGGCTGTGCCCAGGTTGTTATGCGCGTCCACATATTCGGGGTCAATTCGCAGGGCAGTTTCGTATTCCGCAATGGCTTCCTGAAGATGGCCGGTTTCCATTAACTTTGCCCCCTGTTTGGTGTGAGCGACGACCAGGTTCGTCCGTGCCATCGCGGAATTAGGATTGAGCGCCAGGGCGGCTTCGTAATGAACGGTTGCCTCGTTGGTTTCAGAGAGCGCCGAACCGAGGTTGTTCTGCGCATCGGCCGATGTGGGGTCCAGTTCCACGGCGCGGCGCAGGTGAACAATAGCGTCATCACGGCGGCCCGGTACGTGGATGAGCGCACTACCCAGGTTGTTATGTGCCTGCGCGAAGACGGGTTTGATTTTGATGGCTGCTTCGTATTCAGCGATCGATTCGGCGAGGCGGCCGGGCATGCGTGCATAGGCACTACCCAGATTGTTATAAGCCTCGGCGGAATCCGGCTTGAGTTTAAGTGTGGCTTGAAAGTGACTGATGGCTTCCGGGAATCGTTTTTGATCAAGCAACCAGTTGCCCAGGTTGTTGTGGGAGATCCAGGAGCCGGGATTGCGATTGAGCGTTTCCGTATAAAGCGTTTCCTGGCCTTCGAATATTCTGGCTTCGCGGAAGGTTAGCACCGCCAGAATGGCAGGCAGGATTGCCAGAATCCGCCTGTCCGGGGTGATCCGCGTCAGCACGGCTGCCAGCGGGACCAGGATTCCGAGGCAGGCGAGGTACTGGAAATGGTCGGCGACGAAGGTATAGACGAAAGGGTAAACATTCAGGAAGCCCAGCACGGGGAACAAGGTGCCAGAGAAGAAGATCAGGGCAGCGAGGGGAGCTCGGTTGCGGCGCGCGAGCCAGATGAAAAGGCCGGTTATGGCGATAAAGCCGAGAGGGAACAGATATTGCCACGCGGCTGCCGGGTCAAGGTTCCAGCGCGGGTAGAAAAACATCAAGTTCACCGGTGTGAGCAGCTGAACGGGATAGAACCAGAGGGCCCGGCCTGCCAGTAAAAAGTGCTGTGCGAGCGAGAGGCTGTAGGCCGCACCCTGGGCACCCAAATAGCTGTGTTCCACCCATGCGGTCAAGATGCCGGATGAAGCACCGGCAATGAGCCAGGGGAGCAGCGGAATCACGTCCCGCTTATTATCAAGCTTTCCACGCTGCCACCAGAAAATGACCAGCAAGGCCGCCGGGAGTGTTGCCGTGACGCTCTTGCTCAGCAACGCAAGAATAAACAGGACAAGGGCCGCGAAATATTGGCTTCGTTTGCGCGTTTGATCGAAATGCAGGTAAACAAGCGCGGCGCTGAGGTAGAAAACGGCAGAGAGAGTGCTCTTTTGTTCAGAGATCCAGGCTACGGCTTCGACGGTCACAGGATGCAGGGCGAAGAGGAATCCGGCGAGCCATGCACCGGGTATCTTCAGGCGTTTGACGATGCCGACAAGCATAAGCGCGGCGATGCTGTGGAGCACGACATTCGTGAGGTGATACCCGAAAACGGCATCGCCCCAGAGGCTGTGTTCGAGCCAGAAAGCGCTGTGAAGCAGCGGATAGTATTGCTGAGTCGCGCCCAATGTGAACCAGATGTGCCAGAGACCTTCCAGTGAGCGGAGCGCTGGTTTGGTGACATGGCCATCGTCATCCCAGAGCAAGGTGCCATTGAGGGCGGGGAACCACGTGATGAGCGTTGAGGCGAAGAGCAAAGCACTGAGAGCGATGTCTTCTTTGGTAAAACTTCTTGCTTTGAGTTTCGCCATGCGACGCCCCATTATATTAGAACCACGCCGCGACACCGCACTGGCGAAACGTACTACAATTCAAGGCGTCCGCAACCAGTTCGCACGGAAGGTGAAACTATGACTCGCCGGTTCCTGATCCTTTTGGCTATTCTCGCAACGCTATATGCGGCCCCGGTGCCCGGCCAATCCCCCTCCGTAAAATTGGTGCCAAAGAAGTGGACGCTGCCGCACACTCCCGACGGTCATCCTGACCTGCAGGGTTTCTGGACCAATGCGACGCTCACGCCGCTTGAACGAGGCGTACTGGCTGCCATTACCGGCGAACGGATCGTTATCCCGCCAGTATCGTCATTGACCGTTTCCGATGCCGAGGCCCGCGAAATCGAAAAGCGCATACAAGACGGTGGCAGTTTCGACCGCAGGGATGGCCCGGCCGATGCCGACGTCAGTCGCGCCTATAACAATTTGTTTGTGGATCGCGGTACCGAACTCGCTCGTGTTGATGGCTCGAAGCGTTCTTCGCTGATCATCAATCCGGCGGATGGCAAAATTCCGCAGCTGACGCCGGAAGCCCGGCGCAAGGCGGCGGCCGCGCGGCTCACTGCCCGTTTCGATAGCGTTCAGGACCGGCCCATTGGCGAGCGTTGCATTGTTGGCTTCGGTTCCGCAGGCGGTCCGCCGATGTTGCCGGTGGGCTATAACAGCAACTATCAGATTGTGCAGTCGCCAGGGTATGTAATGATCCTGGTCGAGATGGTGCATGACGTGAGAGTCATCCGCATGGATGGCACGCACGCGGCGGCGAGTGTTCGCCTGTGGCTGGGCGATTCCATTGGCCGCTGGGAAGGCGAGACGCTGGTTGTCGATACCACCAATTTTACCGATAAGACCCGGTTCCGCGGTTCGTCGGAAAATTTGCATGTTACCGAACGCTTTACACGTACCGACAACGGAACTATCCTCTATAAGGCAGTGATCGAAGATTCCACCTCTTATACCAGCCCGTGGACGATTGAATATCCGTTTGTCTCCACGCCCAATCCACTCTATGAATATGCCTGCCACGAGGGGAATTACGCCATGGTGGATATCCTGGCGGGTGCACGCAAGACGGATGCCGAGACTCCGCAGACCAAATAGGCAACCGTCCTACCGGGTTTGTTGCTGTGCTTCCACCGCGGCTATGGCTGCTACGTTCACGATGTCGTTCACATCCGCGCCACGCTGTAATACATGGACCGGTTTCGAAAGGCCCATCAGGATGGGACCAATTACCTGTGCCCCTCCTAAACGAGAAAGCAGTTTGTAAGCGATGTTACCGGAATCCAGATTCGGGAAGATCAGGATGTTTGGCCCCTTCACGCGACTGAAGGCATAGGTCTCTTCCATGATCTCGCGAACCACTGCGGTATCGGCCTGCATTTCGCCATCCATAGGGATATCGGGAAAGCGTTCGCGGGCAATTTTTACAGCCTGTTTGACCTTCTCTGCCGCCGGGTGCTCGGTGCTGCCGAAGTTGGAGAATGAGAGAAACGCAACCTTCGGTTCGACATCGAACTTACGGGCGACGCTTGCCGCGCAGGCTGCGATCTCAGCCAGAGTTTCCGGGCTGGGGTCTATATTAACCGTGCAATCGGCAAAGAAGAAGAGCCGGCCGTTGGACGTGACTACGATATACAGTCCGGAGACCTTGCCGATGCCGGTTTGCATCGGAATCACCTGCAAAGCTGGCCGTATGGTTTCAGCGTAGTGGCGTGTAAGGCCTGAAACCATCGCAGCCGCGTCGCCCGTGTGGACCATGACTGCGCCGAACATATCGGCATTCTGAATGAGTTTGCCGGCCTCACTCCGGGTTACGCCTTTCCGCTGGCGACGCGCATAAAGAGCATCAATATATTTCGGCGTGTGCGGCGAGAGTTTCGGATCGATAATCTGGCTGCCTTCGAGCTTGAGACCCAGTTGTTCGGCGCGATCGCGGATGATGTCTTCACGCCCGAGCAGAATAGGACTGGCCATGTTCTCGTCAATCAGAATCTGAGCGGCTCGCAGGATCTTGTCTTCCTCGCCTTCCGGGAACACGATCTTCTGCGGCACATTGCGCGCTTTACTGATGACGGCGCGCATGACGCTGTCTGACCCGCCCAGCCGCCGCTCCAGACTCTCCTGATACTGTTCCAGATCAATGGTGAGGCGCGCCACACCGGATGCCATCGCGGCTGCGGCGACAGCGGCTGATTCTCGAATCACAACACGCGAATCGAACGGCTTGGGAATGATGTAATGAGGGCCGAATTCCAGACGATCCACGCCGTAGATGCGGCAGACGGATTCGGGTACGTCTTCTTTGGCGAGATCGGCCAGCGCGCGTGTGGCAGCCAGCATCATTTCGTCATTGATGGTGCGGGCGCGAACGTCGAGCGCTCCGCGGAAGATGGAGGGGAAACCAAGGACGTTGTTGACCTGATTGGGGAAGTCGGAACGGCCTGTTCCCATGATGATGTCAGGGCGCGTGGCGTGGGCGAGGTCCCAGCCGATTTCCGGATCAGGGTTGGCGAGGGCGAACACGATGGGCGTCGGGTTCATGCCCATCAGCATTGATGGTGTGACGCAATCGGCTGCGGAGAGGCCGAAAAAGACGTCGGCCCCTTGCATCGCTTCTTCGAGAGTGCGCGCGTCGGTCTCGACGGCGAACTGCTCCTTGTAAGGATTCATGCCCTTGGTGCGGCCCTTGTAGATGGTGCCGCCGGTATCGCACATGATGATATTTTCGCGGCGCACGCCCAGGCGGATGTAGTGTTTGGCGCAGGCGATGGCGCTGGCTCCGGCACCGTTGCAGACGACCTTGATTTCGTCCATTTTCTTGCCCGCGATTTCTACGGCATTAAGCAGGGCCGCGCCAGAGATGATGGCGGTGCCATGCTGATCGTCGTGGAAAACGGGGATCCCCATGGTGCGGCGCAATTCGTCTTCAATTTCAAAGCACTCGGGGGCTTTGATATCTTCAAGGTTGATGCCGCCGAAGGTGGGTTCCAGAAGCTGGCAGGCGCGGATGATTTCTTTGGGGTCGGCCGTGCCGAGTTCAATGTCGAAAACGTCGATGTCGGCGAAGCGTTTAAACAGAACGCCTTTGCCTTCCATAACAGGTTTACTGGCAGCCGCGCCCAGGTTCCCGAGGCCAAGCACGGCGGAACCGTTGGAGATGACAGCTACCAGGTTGGCTTTGGCCGTGTATTTGTAAACGAGTTCCGGGTCACGGTGGATTTCGAGACAGGGAGCGGCTACGCCGGGGGAGTAAGCCAGGCTGAGGTCGCGCTGAGTGAGGCACGGTTTGGTGGGACTGATGGAGATTTTGCCTGGCGGGTAGGAAGAATGGTATTCGAGTGCGTCGTCGTCACGGATCATCTGCTTTCAGGATACCGGGCGGGTTTCGGTATCTGGTTCCGGTGCCTTTAAAAGTAACCCGCCCGGCAGCCGTTTTACTTGACCGTGATGACTGTTCCGGCGACCGTCTGGACCCCGTTCACAATTGCCCGCAGGGTGTTGTCTCCCGAGGCGACATTTTGCGGGATGGTGACGTTGAACTGAAAGACTCCGGCACCGACGATATAGGCATCCACTGTTTGCGAAACACCGCCGATCAGGACTGTGACGGGGCTGGTGGTTTTGGAAGGCACGGTGACCACTTTGCCTGCCGGGACGGCGGGGCTGGCAGAGCCGAAGCCGGTGGCGAAGAGTTCCACGATATCTCCTTTTTTTGCAGCCTGAGTGTTAAATGGGAAAAACCCGTTTGGCCCCAGCAGATCGTAGGCGAACGGGGTGCCAGCGAAATAAAAGCCTGTTGACACAGGGATTACGCCTGCCGGGTATTTGCCATCCAGCGTGAAGAGCGCAGGGCCAACTGACTGCAGAGTGGCGGTAGTGCTGGTACTGGTGCCGTTCGCGTTGGTGACAGTTACGTTGACCGTCCCGGTTGCGGAATCATCGGGTGCCTGTACGTTAATCTGGCCCGGGCTGATGTAGTAAACATACGCGAGCTTGTTGTTGATTTTGACAGTAACGCCGTCCAGGCTGGTGGGCAGGTTGCCGTTAATGATTTCGGTATCTGCATTCCAGAATCGTGAAGTGGCAGAGAGGTTGGTGCCGTAGATATCCACCCAGCTGCCCGACTGAATGGTGGTGGAGCCGGTGCCGTGGGCAACCACGCCGCCTGTTGAAACGGCGGGAACGTTCGAGATGACTGCGGGAACCAGCGTATAGCCCAGAGCGTTCAGGGTGTTGATTTCCGCACCGCCATCATTGGTGATATCCATGTTGGCGTCTTTGCCGGGGCAGCCTTCGGCATCCTGAATGTGCTGTTTGCCGGGGCATACGCCCGCGAAATCGTGGTAATCGGAACCATTGGAAAGCGTGTTGTAAGCGATGCCATTTGCACCATTGGTGATGCCGCCATCATAGGAAAAGTATGTGCCCGGTACGGTGCTGAGGCTGCTGATTGCGACTATTTTGCCAACTGCGGAATAACGGAAAAGATCGATTGCCGCCGGCGCACTGCGGTTGCAGGAATTTGTGAGGACCGTGCCGGTGGTGTCTATGCAGGAGCTGATGCCGAGGACTTCATTGGTCTCATGTTCGACGGTACCGAAGAAGTCGTAGGCATCGGGCGCTTCGGTCCCGGTGCGGAAGTAGAGCGGCGTGTTCGGGTCTTTGGTGATGGTGACAACCGCGTCGTAGCATCCGCTTGTGCCGGCGTTGCAGGCGTCACCTGTTTTGGTGGAACCGGTCATCCCGGCGAACCCGAGGCTGCGGCCGAGCGCGGCTGTGATTTCCACATTGCCATTGCTGTAAAGCGGGGCTGCATATGTGGCCAGCGCAGTTAAGGCCGCCTTTTGAACAGCATTGCCGCTGGCTGTTGCGCGCCCGTTGAGTGCTGTCAGGTATTGCGCCCAGGTGACGTAGTTGAGGTATTGGGCGCTGGAGCCCAGGCCGGTGGCGCCGAAAGTAATAAAAATCTGGGCGCTGGCGTTGGTAAAAGTCTTGCTGTAGAGGTCCGCAATGGTGGTGTTGAGGGTGTTGCAAAGTCCCGGTACACGGACGTCGATGGAGGCGTCGCAGGTGTAACTGACCGCTGCCCTGGCAAGGCCGGAGGTAAGCGCGAGGCAGGCCCCAAGGAATAATGGCGTCGTTAGTCTCAAGATCTGTTCTCCGTAACTCTTCAGTCTAATACTGCCCGGTATGACCGGAACCAGAGTGATTGTGATGGATCCGCTGCTGACGGTGGAACCAGCCCGTGCAGCCCTGGCACTCTATTTCGCGCGTCGCCCGAAGAAGCCTGTAGTGGCTGTGATCTACACACATAGTCATTCCGATCACTGGGGCGGGGTGAAGGGTGTGGTGGATGAAGCGGACGTGCTGGCGGGTAAGGTTCGGATCTACGCTCCGGAAGGTTTTGCAGCGGAGGCGTTGAGTGAGAGCCTGCTGGCAGGGAATGCGATGAGCCGGCGGGCAACTTACATGTACGGGTCACTCTTGCCGCGCGGGCCGCTGGGGATGGTGGGGTTCGGGCTGGATCTGGCAATGTCGGCGGGGACCAGTAGCTTCATTCTGCCCACCGATGTGATTACAGGGCGCGCGGAGACGCGGAAGATTCGAGTTTCTGAATACTCCGGGAACCGAAGCACCGGCGGAGATGCATTTCTATATTCCGGAGCTCAAGGCCTTGTGTACGGCTGAGAATGCGACTCATACGCGGCATAACTTCTACACTCCGCGCGGTGCCAGGACGCGCGACGCCATGAAGTGGGTGGGGTATCTGAATGAGACTCTGGACCGGTGGGGCGGCAAGGCTGAGGTGTTGTTTGCCCCTCATCACTGGCCTGTATGGGGCGAAGCGCGGGTGGTGGAACACACAAGTAAGTATCGGGACACGGTGAAGTATATCCATGATCAGACGCTGCGGCTGGCAAATCAGGGATTCACGATGGAAGAGATTGCAGAGCAGCTGGAGTTGCCTCCGTCACTGGCCTCCTGTCCGAAGGACACAACCAGAATGACTGCCACTCCCACAACACCCAAACCCATAGAACTCCACCTGGCCGACGCCGCCACCCAAACCAACATAGAAGGCAAGGCCCGGGCCTCCATGAACGCTTTCCAGCACGGTCTCTCCGGTCACCGCATGATTCTCCAGACCCACGAACGCGAAGGTTACCGCCGCCTCAGCGCCGAACTCTACCGCGACTACAAGCCAGCCAACGAATCCGAACGCCAGTTCGTCCAGAAAATCATCGACTGCCACACCCGCCTCAACCGCATCGTCGCCATCGAAAACAATATCCTCAACGCAGGCGTCAACCAACACACCCGCCCTGATTCAACCAACGATGCCGAAATCGAAGCCATGGTCGCCCAGGCCCGCGCCTGGACCGAATATGAAAACTCCTTCGAAAAGCTGGGACGCTACGAATCCCGCATCTCCCGGCAGCTCGTCCAGTACTCAAAGGAACTCGACCGCCTCCAGGCTAAACGCAAAGCCCACGAAGCCGAACTCCAAAAACTAAGGCAACCCATTCAAACCACAACAGTTAACCGAAAACCGAATTCGTTTGGCCAAAATGCTTTGGGCTCTCTTCACCAACCCGTCCCGCAAACAAATTCCGCGCCGGATAAACTAAATCTTCACCAATGTCCACCGGCGCCCACCGAATCTCGTGTCTGAAACCGACTGCCGTGAACGCGATCCTCGCCGAAGTCCGTGAACTTCAGGCTCAGGGCCGCACTCTCGTCTCCCTTATGCGAGGCGAACCCGATTTTTCGACGCCACCGCACATCGTCGAAGCCGCCGTCCGCGCCCTCCATCAAGGACGAACGCGATATCCCGATAATCGCGGCGAAATCACTCTCCGCGAAGCCGTTGCCTCAAAACTCCACCGCGAAAACAACCTCACTTACGACCCAGCCACCGAAATCCTCATCACCGACGGTGCCACTCTCGGCATCCACGCCGCCCTCAACGCCCTCATCAATGAAGGCAATGCCGTCCTGCTGCCAGACCCTGTCTACGACGCCTACCAGTCCCCCATCCGCATGGCCGGAGGCACCATATCCACCGTCTGCAGCCGCCTTGAAAACGGTCGTTTCCACCTCGACCCCGCCGCCCTCGAAGCCGCGTGGACCCCGCAAGCCAAAGTCCTCATCCTCAACACTCCCTGGAACCCCGTCGGCACCGTCTTCACCGCCGCCGAACTTAAGGCCATTGAAGACTTCGTCGACCGCCGCAACCTCATCCTCATCAGCGACGAAATCTACGAACGCATCACCTACGAAGGCCACCAGCACATTTCGCCGCAGCTCAAAGCCCGCACCATCCTCGTCAACAGTTTCTCCAAAACCTATGCCATGACCGGCTGGCGGCTCGGCTACTGCGCGGGCCCCAAAGATATCATCCAGAACATGTTCATGGTGCTCGCCCAGTCCAGCCGCGGCCCTGCAACATTCATCCAGGATGCAGGCACCGCCGCCCTCACCGGCCCCCAGACTTGCGTGGATGAAATGCGAACCGAATACACCAGCCGCCGAGCCCAGGTAATCGAACACTTCCCCAAAATAGTCCTCCCGCCAGAAGGAGGCTTCTTCGCCATGCTGGACGTCCGCAACCTGGGACAATCCAACGAAATCCGCAAGAAACTTTTGTACGAATCCGGAGTAGTAGTTATCCACGGTCAAGCCTACGGAGAAGGAGGCGAAGGAACCCTCAGAGTATCCTTCGCATCAGGAGGCGAAACGCTGCACACAGGTCTCAACCTCCTGCAAAAAGGCCTCGCCGCGTTATGACGCTGATCCAGGTTGATACAGGCCTCGAACGCGAACTCAGGGAACAACTCGAAGGTGAAGTTCGCTTCGACGACGTCACCCGCGCCATCTACTCAACCGACGCCAGCATCTACCAAATCAAGCCGCAAGCCGTAGTCATCCCCAAATCCAAACAAGACATCATCCGAACCGTAAAACTCTGCCGCAAGCACCACACATCCCTAACCATGCGAGGAGGCGGTACCGCCCAGGCCGGCCAGTCCATCGGCCCCGGCATCATCGCCGACACCTCCAAATACTTCAACCAAATCCTCGAACTCAACGTGGAAGAGCGCTGGGTGCGCGTGGAATCAGGCATAGTTCTCGACGAACTCAACGCCCACCTCAAACCCCACAACTTACGCTTCGCCCCGGACGTCTCAACCGCCAGCCGAGCCACCATAGGCGGCATGATGGCCAACAATTCCAGCGGCGCACGCTCCGTCTACTACGGCAAAACCATAGACCACGTCCTCGAACAACAGGTCATTCTCTCCAATGGAGAAATAGTAAACTTCAGCCCAAAAACAAAAGCCGAAGTAGAAGCCATCACCCAACAGAACACCCTCGAAGCCGCCTGCTACCGCACCCTCCGGCAACTAGGCACTGACCTCGCCGAAGAAGTAGACCGCCGCTTCCCCAAAGTCCTGCGCCGCGTTGGAGGCTACAACCTCGACGAATTCACCTCACCCGACAAACCCTTCAACCTCGCCAAACTGATGGTAGGGTCCGAAGGCACCCTCGGCATAGTCCTCGAAGCCAAACTCAACCTCGTCCCCCTCCCCCGCCACAAAGCCGTCATGGTCGTCCAGTTCCACCACGTGCTCGACGCCCTCGGTGCCACCCCCGCCATCCTTAAACACGGGCCCTCCGCCATCGAAGTGATGGATTCCTTCATCCTCGACCACACCCACCTCAGCCCCACCCTGCAGCGCCTCCGCGAAGTCTTCGTCGAAGGCAATCCCGGTGCCATCCTCTGCATCGAGTTCTACGACGACACCAAAGAAAACCTGCCCCAAACCCTTGCCGCACTCGAACAGGATCTCATCCAAAGCGGCGCAGGCTACCGTTACTACAAAGCCCTCGAACCCGCCGATCAGGCCCGCGTCTGGACCCTCCGCGAAGCCGCCCTCGGCTTATCCATGACTATGAAGGAAGATGCCAAATCGCTCTCCTTCGTCGAAGACACCGCCGTCGCGCCGGAGAAACTCCGCGACTACATCGAACGCTTCCTCGCCATCATCCGGAGGCACGAAACCTCCGCCGGCATCTATGCCCACGCCTCTGTAGGCTGCCTCCACGTACGCCCCGTCATCAACATGAAGACGGCCGAAGGCCTGCTCAAATTCGAGGCCATCGCCAACGAAGTCGCAGACCTGGTCCTCGAATTCGGCGGCGCGCTTTCCGGCGAACATGGCGATGGCATGGTCCGCAGTCCCTTCATGGAAAAGATGTTCGGACCGGTGCTCTACCAAGCCTTCCGCACCATCAAACGCACCTTCGATCCCGACGGAGTCTTCAACCCTCGCAAGATCACCGACAGCCCGCCGCTGCTCAGCAACCTGCGCTTCGGAGCAGGCTACAAATCCCCCACCCCCCGGACGTTTTTCGACTACTCCGAACATGGCGGCTTCGGCGGCGCCGTCGAAATGTGCAGCGGCCTCGGAGCCTGCCGCAAGACCCTCGAAGGCACCATGTGCCCGTCCTACATGGTCACGCGCGATGAACTCGACGTCACCCGCGGCCGCGCCAACGCCCTCCGCCAGCCGGACATCGACGACGCGGGACTCTATAAAACCCTCGACCTCTGCCTCGAATGCCGCGCCTGCAAATCTGAATGCCCGGTCGGCGTGGATATGGCCCGCTTCAAAAGTGAGTTCCTCGCCCGCTACTGGCAGACATACGGAACACCGCTCCACGCCAAAGTGCTGGGCAACGTCCGCACCATCGCAAAGCTAAGCAGCCACATCGCAGGCCTGATGAACTGGGCCTCAGCCACCAAAACGGTTCGCGTCTTCAACGAAGCCGTCTTCGGCCTCGACCAGCGCCGCACCCTCCCCGCACTCGCGGGCAAGACTTTCACAAAGCAATGTAAACCGGGCGCAGCCAACCCCGACGTCCTCATCTTCAACGACACCTTCACCAACTATTACGACCCCGAAATCGGCCTCGCCGCATGGGATGTCATCGAAGCAGCCGGTCAAAAAGTCGCCCTCGCCCCCAACCATTGCTGCGGTCGCCCGCTCATCTCCAAAGGCCTCCTCAAAGACGCGCGCAAACATGCCAGCCTCAATACCGAAGCCCTTTACGAAGCCGCCCGCAGCGGCCAGAAACTAGTCTTCTGCGAACCCAGCTGCCTCTCTGCCATCAAAGAAGACGCACCCTCACTCCTGCGCGGCGAAGAACAACAGCGCGCCCAAACCGTGGCCGATGCCGCCATTCTCTTTGAAGATTACGCCGCCACGCTTAACCTCAACCTCAAACCCGGCCCGCCTAAAATCCTGCTCCACGGACACTGCCACCAGAAATCCATGGGCCTGCTGCCCGCAGCCAAAGCCCTGCTGGCACGCATCCCGGGAACAACCGTCATAGACAGCGAAGCAGGCTGTTGCGGCATGGCGGGCTCCTTCGGCTACTCCAAAGAGCACTTCGACGTCTCACGCCAGATCGGGGAACGCCGCCTCTTGCCTCTGGTCCGCGCCAAAGATCCTTCAACCGTCGTCGTAGCCGCAGGAACTTCCTGCCGCCACCAGATCGACGACTTCACCGGCGAACACGCCATCCACCCGGCCGTACTGTTGCGGTCCTTGCTCCGATGACCGTCGCCGAACTCTCCCTCGCCGGCCTGTTCCTCGCCATCATTCTCAGTTGTTTTACCCGCCTCAACATCGGCATCCTGTCGATAGTCCTCGCCTGGATCATCGGTGTCTACTTCGGCGGCCTGAAACTCGATACCGTGATCGCCGGTTTCCCGGCCTCACTCTTCCTCACCCTCGCCGGAGTTACGCTGCTCTTCACCCAAGCCCAGCTCAATGGCACGCTGGATTGGGTTGCGCATCACGCCGTACAAGTTTGCCGCGGCAACGTCGGCATGATCCCGGTCATGTTCTTCCTCGTCGGTCTCGGCCTCGCGTCGATCGGGCCCGGCAACATCGCCTGCATCGCCCTCATCGCCCCGCTGGCCATGACCACCGCCCACCGCGCCAAAGTCCCGCCCTTCCTCATGGCCATCATGGCGAGTAACGGAGCCAACGCCGGGGCGCTTTCACCCTTCGCCCCCACCGGCGTCATCGCCGCCGGGCTCATGTCGAAAATCGGCCTCGCCGGTCACGATTGGCAAACGTATCTCTACAACGTCGGGGCCCATACCCTGGTCGCCTTCGCAGGCTACTTCATCTTCGGGGGAGGGAAGCTGTTCCGTCTCCGCTACGAAGGTCCTGCAGAACATCAGGAACCGCTCAACCGCAGCCATGCGCTCACGCTCGCCGTCATCGCCGCGCTCATTGCCAGCGTGCTGATCTTCAAAATCAATGTAGGCATGGGGGCCTTCGCCGGTGCCATGATCCTCGGTAATCATACGGAGGCCGTGAAACGGATGCCGTGGAACGTCATCACCATGGTGACCGGCGTCACGGTGCTCGTCGCGATCCTCGACAAGACTCAGGGCATTCAGCTCTTCTCAGACCTGCTCGCGAAGCTCTCCACCCCGCAGTCCGCAACGGCTGTGGTCGCACTGGTCGTAGGACTGATCTCGGTCTACGCCAGTACGTCCGGCGTCATCCTGCCGACTTTCCTGCCCATGGTCCCGAGTCTGGTCCACAGCATCGGAGGGGGCGTCAGCGCCTTCGCCCTCGCGTCTTCAATCAATGTTGGAGGGCATCTCGTCGATGTCTCACCGCTCTCGACGATTGGAGCCCTCTGCATCGCCTCAGCCGTAGTCGCGCAAGATTCAAGAAAGCTCTTCAACCAGATGCTGGCCTGGGGCATTTCCATGTCTGTTGTTGGAGCGCTCATCTGCTGGCTCTTCTTCAGATAAGATGGACATATTATGGCAGCCAAAAAAATACTGATGCTTGTCGGCGATTACGTCGAAGATTACGAAGTCATGGTGCCTTTCCAGGCCCTGACGATGACGGGCCACGCGGTCCACACCGTTTGCCCCGATAAGAAAGCCGGACAAACTGTCCGCACTGCCATCCACGATTTCGAAGGCGACCAGACCTACTCAGAAAAGCCGGGACACAACTTCGCCCTGAACTACGCTTTCGATAAGGTGAAGGAAAAGAACTACGACGCACTCGTAATCCCCGGAGGCCGGGCCCCCGAATACTTGCGCCTCAATCCGAAAGTGATCGCACTCGTCCAGGCCTTCGCAGCAGCCGACAAACCGATAGCTGCGATTTGCCACGGAGCGCAGCTACTCGCAGCAGCGGGAGTATTAAAAGGGAAAACGTGCAGTTGTTATCCGGCCTGTGCCCCGGAAGTGACAGCAGCGGGAGGAGCGTTCAAAGACTTGAAAATGGACCAGGCCCACACCGACGGCAAGCTGGTAACCGCGCCAGCCTGGCCCGCACATCCGGCTTGGCTGGCGCAATTCCTGGTCGTTCTGGGAACGAAGATTACGCTGTAAAAACTAACCGATCAGAACAGAGCGCGCCAGCTTAACCGCCGGGTTGCTCATCAGCTGATCGAGCACTTCCTGCGGGACTAACGTATCCGTCGAGACTACGGCAATCGCTTCCAGCGGTTCGCCGGAGTCCCGGCGGCCCAGTGAGAAGTTGGCGATGTTGATGCGGTTGGAACCGAGCACGTTGCCGACGTGACCAATCACGCCCGGAACGTCCAGATTCTTCAGCAGCACAATCGATCCCAGCAGCGGCGCTTCGCAATATATGCCATCCACATGCATCAGACGCGGCTTGCCCAGCACCACTCCGCCCTCAACCGTGGTGATCCCGGAATCGGTCTCCACTTCAAGCCGAATGGTATCGGAGTGAGCCGAACGCTTGTCATGCACTTCCGCCACATTCCAGCCGCGGTCAGCTGCAAGTTGCATGGCGTTGACCACGTTGGCGCGGCTGATCGCGGTGGACCGGTTCAGAACGCCGGCCAGACCAGAGTTGCGCAGCAGGCTGGTGTTCATGTCGGCAATGTGGCCGAAATAGGTGAGGCGAACGGTCGTCGGGTTACCCGTGACCAGGTGCGCGGCGAAGTTGCCCAGCCGCTCAGCCAGATCAATATACGGACCCGCGCTCTTATACTGCTCGGGCGAAAGAGCCGGCATGTTGACCGCGTTGATGGCAACGCCATTCAACAGGTATTCCACCACCTGTTCAGCAATGCGAACACCCACGATTTCCTGGGCTTCTTCCGTCGAGCCGCCGATGTGCGGCGTAGCCAGAACCTGTTCCATCCCAAAAAGCGGAAAGGAAGCGTCAGTCGGTTCCTTGGTGAACACATCCAGCGAAGCCCCGGCCACTTTACCCGATTCAATCGCTTCTTTGAGTGCCAGTTCATCCAGCAGTTCGCCGCGGGCGCAGTTGACGATGCGGACGCCCTTTTTCATCATGGCGAAAGCTTCTTTATTCAACAGCTTATCTGTTTCCGGTGTAAGCGAAACGTGAACTGTGATGTAGTCGCTTTTGGCGTAGAGTTCGTTCAGTGTGACCAGGTCAAGCCCCAGATCTTTCGCAATCTGCGGAGTCACATACGGGTCATGCGCAATCACCTTCATCTCGAACGCCCGCGCACGCCGCACCACTTCACGGCCAATGCTGCCGAGGCCAATCACGCCCACCGTCTTGCCACGCAGTTCGCTGCCGAGGAACTTCTTCTTTTCCCACTTGCCGGCCTTGGTGGAGGCGCTGGCCTGCGGAATGGAACGCGCCATGGAAAGCATCAGCGCAATGGTATGTTCCGCCACCGAAACGGCATTGCCGCCAGGGGTGTTCATAACGAGAACGCCCGCTGCCGTTGAGGCAGGAAGGTTCACGTTGTCCACGCCGACACCGGCGCGGCCAATCACCCGCAGCTTCGGTGCTGCTGCGAGGACTTCGGGGGTTACTTGCACCACGCTGCGAACCAGGAGTGCATCCGCGGTCGCAAGGTGCTGCGCATACTCTTTCGGATTGGAAACAATAATGTTCCAACCCTGCTGGGCCTGGAATAATTCAATTCCAGCCTGAGACATCGGCTCAGCGATGAGAACGTTCATTCTTTAACTTTTGCTCCTTGGCAATTTCGAAAGGGCGATGTCCCTTGAGGGACTGGGGTAGAGTTATTAGAATATCAAACCCATGCCGCTTCTTGACCAACTCCAAAAAGACCTGGTAGCCGCCATGAAGGCCCGCGGTGAGGCAGGAGCCGAGGCCCGGCTGAGTACAATCCGTATGGTGAAGGCCGCCATCATGAAGGCAAACGTCGATGGTTCCGGCCCGATTAGCGACGCAGCGGAACAACTGCTCTTGAAAAGCCTCGTAAAACAGCGTGTGGATGCCGCCGACATGTTCCGCAAAGGCGGTCGTGAAGACTCGGCTGTAAAAGAAGAAGTGGAAAAGGCCATCATCGAGAGCTATTTGCCAGCATCAGCGAGTGAAGAAGAGGTTCTGGCGGCGATTGACGCCGCCGTTGCCGAGACCGGCGCCACTACCAGCAAGCAAATGGGTTTGGTAATGAAAGCAGTTCAGAGCAAGCTGGCAGGCAAGACCGTTGACGGAAAATTCATCAGTGAGAAAGTGAAGGCCAAACTCGCATGACGCCTCCCGGAAAACCGAAACATCAGCCGTTCGTTCCGCCCAATGTACAGATGTCGGAGTTTACGCTCCGGGCCGTGCTGCTCGGCCTGATCATGTGCGTGGTGCTGGGCGCAGCCAATGCGTACCTGGGCTTGCGTGCCGGCCAGACCATCGCCGCTACTTATCCGGCGGCCGTGATCGGCATGGCGGTGCTGCGGGTGTTCAAGGGTTCCATCCTTGAAGAGAACATCGCGCGCACGGCCGGTTCCATTGGTGAATCAGTAGCGGCGGGTGCGATCTTCACGATCCCCGCGTTTGTGATCTCACACTCGTGGCTCGACTTCTCGCCCGGCACAGCGTACTGGAAATCGACGTCGCTGATGATGGTGGGCAGCATTTTGGGTGTGCTGTTTGTGTCGCTGGTACGGCGGGTGATGGTGGAAGATCCGGAGTTGCCGTTCCCCGAATCGGTGGCGGCTTCGCAGATCCACAAAGCCGGCCAGATGGGCGCGCAGGCTGCGAAGTATCTGTTCTACAACATGGCATTCGGTGCTGCGGTATTTCTCGCAGGCACGTTCAACTTCTACGCCGTGGATAAAGACTGGTTGTTCCCGGTGGGTTCGCTGGGGAAAACCTCACTGCGTCTGGGGCCGCTGGGGTCCACGAACGCGATTGCGACGGGTGGTGTCACGGTGTTCTCCGGACCCACTGTCAGCCCGGCCTATATAGGTGTCGGCTATGTGATCGGGCCGAAACTGGCGGCGCTCAACTTCGCCGGAACCGTGATTGCATGGGGTCTGCTGATTCCGCTCTTCATGTATTTCCTGGGACCGCAGTTGCAGGCTTTCCTGCCGGCAGGTGCCACCGATGAATCATGGATTACGATGGCCAACGCCGTATGGCGCTATATCGTGCGTCCCATTGCGGTGGGCGGCATGTTGTTTGGTGCGGGTTACACGTTGTTCCGGATGCGGAAATCGCTGGGTGTGGGTTTGATGCGTGCGTTCGCGGAGTTAAAGACGGGCGCGGCACCGGCGGAAATTACTGACCGTACTGAACGCTATATGAGTTCGCGTGTCGTGCTGCTCGGTATCGTCGGCGTGTTCGCAGTGATGATCGTGCTCTACCGGTACCTCTCGGGTGGCCTGCTGCCGGCGATTGTGGCTGCGGTGGTCATGTTGATTGTGGGCTTCTGTTTCGCTACCGTTTCCGGGTATCTGGTGGGTGTGATCGGGTCATCCAACAATCCGATTTCGGGGTTGACGCTTTCGACTGTAATCATCGCGGCGCTGTTAATGGTGGCGCTGGGTGTGCAGGGTACGGGCGGCGTAATTGCGGTGCTGGGCGTGGCGGCGGTGGTCTGCGTTTCAAGCGCGGTGTCGGGCGAGTTGCTGCAGGATTTCAAAGTGGGTTATATCCTGGGCGGCACTCCGCGTACCATTCAAATCGTCGAGTTGATCGCAGTTGTGCTGGCGAGTCTGGTGATGTATTTCCCGCTGATGGTGCTGCACCAGGGGAACATCAACGCGGGCGGGATTGGCTTCGGCGATAAGGCGCTGCCTGCTCCTCAGGCGGGTCTGATGGCGTCACTGGCGCAGGGGATTGTGGGCGGTGATATGGCTTGGCCTTTAATCGCTGCGGGAATGCTGATGGGTTTGGCGCTGGTCATGATCGGGGTCAAGAGTCCGATGCTGGTGGCGATTGGGATGTACCTGCCGGTAGGCACGACGTTCGCGATCTTTATCGGCGGCATGGTTCGCTGGGTTACCGACACGATCGGCGAACGGCGCAAGCTGAATGATGCGCAGAAGATCCGGGTGGAAAGTGTAGGTGTGCTGGCAGCTTCCGGCATGATTGCAGGCGAGGCGTTAACGGGGCTGGTGACAGCCACTTTCAGCTTCCTCAAGATCAAGGTGCCGCTGCTGTTTGCGCAACCGTCGTATATTGTAGGGCTGGTGGTGATGCTGGCGCTGGGCTACGTGCTGGTGCAGATTCCGCTCAAGAACGCGGGACGGCCGGAAGATCCCGCTCCCCCGGCGGCGTTCGGGTAGTCGGCAGGTGGGCAACGGTTAAGCTAAAGAGTTAGCTCCCGAATAAATGAAGCCCACACAAACTACCCAGAATCCGAATTTTTCTTCCGGCCCGTGTTCCAAGCGCCCGGGTTGGAGCCTTGACGCTCTGAAAGACGCAGCCCTCGGCCGTTCGCACCGCGCGAAAGGTCCGAAGAAAAAGCTGGCGGAAGTGATTTCGCTCAGCCGGAAAGTTCTTGGCATGCCTGATGGCTATGTGCTCGGGATTGTTCCTGCCTCTGACACCGGTGCAATCGAGATGGCCATGTGGTCGCTGCTGGGCGAGCGCGGTGTGGATGTGCTGGCCTGGGAAAGCTTTGGCAGCGGCTGGGGTGCTGATTGTAAAAGCCAGCTCAAGCTGAAAGATCTGCGGATTTTGAAAGCCGGTTACGGCGAACTGCCGGACCTGACGCAGGCTGATTTTTCACGCGATGTCATTTTCACGTGGAATGGAACTACTTCGGGCGTTTGCGTCCCGAATGGTGACTGGATTCCAGCCGACCGGGAAGGTCTGACGATCTGCGACGCGACATCTGCTGCGTTCGCCATGGATCTTACGTGGGAAAAGCTGGATGTGGTGACCTGGTCCTGGCAGAAAGCGCTGGGCGGAGAGGGTGCGCACGGCATGATTGCGCTCAGCCCGCGTGCGGTGAAGAGGCTTGAAACCTATACGCCGGATCGTCCGCTGCCTAAGATTTTCCAAATGGCGAAGGGCGGCAAACTGATCGAAGGTATTTTCGTTGGGGAGACCATTAATACGCCTTCTATGTTGTGTGTGGAAGATGCGCTGGATGGGTTAAAGTGGGCGGAGTCAATTGGCGGTCTGCCGGGTTTGATGGCACGTACGCAGGCGAATTTGAAGGTGGTGGAAGAGTGGGTTGCGGCGTCTTCCTGGGCTGGGTTTTTGGCCGGTGACAAGGCTTCACGGTCGAGCACGTCCATTTGTCTAAAGATCGTGGATCCGGCGTATACTGCTTTGCCCGTTGAGAGTCAGGAAAAGCATGCCAAGGCTTTGGTGGCGATGCTGGATAAAGAGGGTGTTGCGTTCGATATTGGTGCCTATCGCGATGCGCCTGTTGGACTCCGGATCTGGGGCGGCGCGACGGTCGAAACGTCTGATCTTAGCGCGCTGCTGCCGTGGCTGGATTGGGTTTGGGATGAAGTCAAGTTGACGTTCTAGCCACCGAAGGCCGGGGGGGCACCGCCCTCGGCCCGATTGGTGCCATAATCACGGCATAGAGCAAATCTGGTCACTCATCGAGCCTCATGGCCAAAGTTTGTGCTCGCCGCAAGCGAAGCCGCCGTGCGCGACGTCCAGAAATATTTCGACCAGTTTAGTGACGGCGAAAGCTGGAGTGAGAAACTGATAGCCGAGCGCCTGGCTACGGTTCTCCAAACGGATCGAAGCTTGTGAAATGGCATCACACCTGCATAGGGAACCGATAGAGGTTTCCCATGTTCAGATATTTTGCAGTCACCGTGTTTGTGGCGAGTTTGGCGCTGTCGGGTTGTAACAGCACGAAAGATACGGCCACCCCGGTGCCGGAAAGTAAGGGCGATCTAACGCCGGTCCCGCAGCCTTCGAGCGTTCCTCTTGCCGCGACCGGGGACGGCAGCGCTACCAACACCGCAAACCTGGCTCACGGCGAACAGCCTGAGAGTGGTAAAAAATAGAAGTACTTGGACGACCAGGTCATACATCCGAGCCTGAAGACCGTGTGGGCAGCCTATGCCCTCGCGATGTTTCTCATTATTGACGGCGTGTGGCTGTACTTGACCTACGCCGCAGATAAACCACGCTGGCCGGTCGTTATTCTTTTCGTCGCGCTGCTGTTTCCTCTGAAGATGCATGTGACCCGCAGGCTGGTCACGCTACGTCTGCATGACGATCATCTGACGGTCGAATCGGGCTTCTTTTCCCGTACCCGCCGCACGGTTGGTCTGGCCAAGATTCAGGACGTGACGGTCCGGCAAACATTAGGGCAGCGCATTTTGGGCGTGGGCGACTTGATGCTGGAGAGTGCGGGCGAGAGCGGCGGGATGGCGGTTCTGAATCTCGATAACCCGCGCCAGTTGGCGGATACGATCATTGCCGGTTCAAAGCGCCCCGGATCCCGCTAAGATGGTTTCTGATGCAATATCAACAGCTGGGAAATACAGGAGTCTTTGTTTCGCGCCTTTGTCTGGGTGCCATGACCTTCGGCGGTTCTGAAGGCCTGTTTCAGGTGATTGGCGGTTTGCCGCAGCCGGAAGTTGATCTGCTGGTGAATACGTCGCTCGATGCGGGCATTAACTTCATCGATACCGCCAATGTTTACGCGAGCGGCGAATCGGAAGTGATGACCGGCAAGGCGCTGGGGACGCGTCGCAAAGATGTGGTGATCGCCACCAAAGTCCGGGGCAGGATGGGCGCGGGTGCGAATGAAATCGGCCTGTCACGACTACATATCATGCAGTCGGTGGAAGATAGTCTGAAACGCCTCGGGACGGATTACATTGACCTTTATCAGATCCACGGGTTCGATTCACTTTCACCGTTTGAAGAGACGCTGGGCGCGCTGACGGATCTGGTGCGGCACGGGAAAGTCCGGTATATCGGATGTTCGAATCTGGCGGCGTGGCAGGTCATGAAGTCGCTGGGGGTTTCGGCGCAGGGTCACCTCGAAAAGTTCGTTACGCTGCAGGCGTACTATTCGCTGGCGGGCAGGGAGCTGGAGCGCGAGATTGTGCCGATGCTGCTCGACCAGAATATGGGCCTGCTGGTGTGGAGTCCTCTGGCTGGCGGGTTCCTTTCGGGTAAGTTCACGCGTGATGGTGAAGTGGATAAGGAAGCGCGGCGGAGCAAGTTCTCATTTCCGCAGGTTGCGCTGCCGAAGGCTTACGACATGATCGAAGTGCTGCAGGCTGTGGCTGTGCGGAAGGAAGCCACTGTCGCGAAAGTGGCGCTGGCGTGGCTGTTGCATCAGCCTGCGGTTACCAGTGTAATCATCGGCGCGAAGAAGGAAAGTCAGCTGCGGGATAATCTGGGCGCTGTGGATTTACAGCTGGATGCCGAGGATTTGAAGCAGATTGATGACGTGAGCAAATTGACTCCGGAGTATCCGGGCTGGATGCTGGCGATGCAAAATCAGGATCGTCGGCCAGGTACCGTTCGGGACTGGGCGCGGTTTGCTCCTCCTGCGGCTGAATAGGTCTTGTGGACGAGGAAAAAGCAGTACACTCTACGATATGAGGACTCTTGTCTGTTGTTTTGTTCTTCTATGCCTTCCGGCGTTTGGCCAGACGGGGAACGATAATGCGGCAAGTGATTCCTTGCGGAAGCGACTGCTGAGTTCGAATCTCCTGAAGCTGTCTGATTTGTCTGGATCTAGACCGGCCGTTCATGTTGAGGCGGCTGTCCCAACAGTGTGCGCGGTTCCGTTGACTCCCGTTACAAGACTTGCGACAGGTGACGCGATGCGGTTGGTTAAACCGGATGTCAGCGCTACCGGAACCCGTGGCGATTCTATGGTCCGTTTTTCTGCACCCTCGTGCGACGATACTGCTCACCAGAAATAAACCGTCAGGCACCGCCCTGCGTTCCGGGTTGGTTTTTAAAGGCTGAATTCCTTGCGAAGTGCTTCGATGGATGAAGGCTTTATTTTGCCGCAGTTTGATTCCTGAAGTGCGCTCTGCAAGCGATGCGCGCTGGCTGGTGAGCGAAGCAGGTGGGCTGTTTCGAGCAGACTCGATAACTCATCCGCAGGAATCATGGCCACGTCGCGTTGATTGCGCCGCCGGATGATCACAACTTCCTGGTCGTCAGTGACCTGATCGAGGATCGAAGAAAGATTCTGACGAAGGTTGGTGTAGGTGGTGTCAACAGACATGGCGAGCCCCTTTAATGATTCTACGATCTTCCTGTACGGATGACCGTGGAAGATTTTGCTCATAGTGCGCGCCATAATGGACTTGGAACCAATACATATGCTGAACTGGACCAACTGCACAGCCGTAGACAGGCACCCAGAGCGCGTAAGCGGGGCATGGCTGTTCCGCGGAACGCGCGTTCCTGTTTCCGCTTTGTTCACAAATCTTGAGAGTGGCGCGACGGTGGACGAGTTCATCGAGTGGTTTCCGGGAGTATCCCGCGAGCAGGTAAATCTTGTCCTTGAGTACGCGACACAGAGTCTGGCTGAACCTGCTGGCGTTTGATCGCGGATGAGAATTATTCTCGATCACAATACCCCCGCTCCCCTGCGTTATTCGTTACGAGGCCATCAGGTGGAGACAGCCTATGAGCGCGGGTGGGCGGAACTGACAAATGGCGACTTGCTGGCAGCATCCGAACGTGCAGGCTTCGAACTGATGATCACTACGGATCAGTGAATTCGGTATCAGCAGAATTTGTCGGGTCGCAAACTCGCACTTTTGGTACTCGACACGAACGACTGGCCGCGAATCCGCAGGTCGAAAGAGTTAGTTGTGGGCGCTGTGTCTTCAATACAACCGGGGGAGTATGTCGAGATTGCTATCCCCTTTCTTTGAGACGGGTGTCGGTCGATGGACCGGACGGGGCGTCCGCCGTCCAAATGGGTTAGAGGTGGAAGACTTTGCGGATGGCTTCTATTACGTGTTCGCCTTCGGGCTGGCCGGCGTTACGGCGCAGTTCTGATATTGGGCCGTGGGCGATTTTGTTTACTATCGATTTCGTTAGCGCTTCGATCTGCTGCTGTTGATCTAATGTCAGGTTGGGCATCCGGCGCAGAGCGCGTGTCACCTCGGCTGAACGGATCTGTTCCAATTGCTCCTGCAGGCTGATGATGGTCGGCGTGACCGCCTCAATCTTAAGGCGCGAAAGAACTCGCTCCACCTCTTCCGTCACTATCGCTTCGGCCTGTTCAGCCTGTTTGGAACGCTCCTTGATATTGGCGTTGACAACCCCTTCAAGGTCGTCCACATCATAGAGAAAGACGCCTTCCACATCATTCACGGCCGGGTCAATATTGCGAGGGACGGCGATGTCGATCAGGAACATCGGCTTGTTTTTCCTTGCGGCGATTACGCGCTGCATGTCTTCCCGGTGGAGGATGTAATGCGGTGCGCCACTCGAAGCAATCACGATATCGATCTCCGGCAGCATGGCCAGGAATCGCGTGTAATCCACCGCCTGACCATTGAAAAGCGCGGCCATTTGTTCGGCGCGTTCGGCGGTCCGGTTCGTTACGAAAATCTTGCGAGCGCCGGAACGGTGCAGGTGCTTCGCAGCCAGTTCACCCATCTTGCCGGACCCGATGATCATCACCGAATGCCCTTGCAGCGAACCGAAAATCTTGCGCGCCAGTTCCACCGCCGCATAGCTGACGGATACAGCCATCTGACCAATGCCGGTTTCGGTACGGACACGTTTGGCAACGCTGAAGGCACGCGTCATCACCGTTTCCAGCAGACCGCCGACAGCGCCTTCGGTCTTCGCAATGGCGTAAGCGCCTTTGAGTTGCCCGAGGATCTGCGGTTCGCCGACCACCATGGAATCGAGACTGGAAGCGACCCGGAAAAGGTGCTGAATGGCTTCGCGCGATTCGAGGCGATAAATGTGACCTTCGAAGGCCGTGGCGGAACCCTGCCAGTCCGCCAGAAAACGGTCCATAATCAGGCCGGGAGTCATGTGGTCCGGCGCGGTAAGGGCGATTTCCACGCGGTTACAAGTGGAGAGTATGACGGCTTCGGAGGCACCCAGATTCTGCAACTGGTGCAGAGCATCCGGCAACGCGCTTTCCGCGACGGCGAGCTTCTCCCGCAGATGCACTGGCGCAGTCTTGTGACTGAGCCCTGTGATCAACAGCTTCATTGCAGCCGCTTCTCCAACTGGGCGTGAGCGATCCATGTCGCGGCGGAACAGCAGAGTGCGACGATGGCCAGGATGGCGGCTTTGCGTCCTCGCCAGCCTGCACTGACGCGGAAAAAAATCAGCGCGAGGTAGATACCCCAGGTGGCGAAGGCGGTGCTGATGACGCCGTTATCGATCCAGCTGGTGCCGTATTCAATGTGCGCCCAAACGACCCCGATGATGATGCTGATGGTGATGAAGGCGAAGCCTGCGCCGAGGGTGCGGGAGATGAGTTCATCTAAAGTTCCAAGCGGCGGAAAAATACGGTAGATCGCCAGCGATTGTTTGCGTTTGAGCTGGCGCTCCTGCAACAGGTAAACCACTGCGGCTACGGCGGTGAAGAACAACGCAGCATAAGCGGCCACGGCCAGCACGATGTGAATGATGAGCCAGGTATTACGCACACTTTCGCTCTGCCAGTGGGAAACCGGGTTGCGCAGCGCGGCTACCAGGGTCATCACGAAGACCAGCGGGAAGACGAAGACGCTCAGGCTTTCGGCTTTATAACGCCAGTAGATGCCGAGGAAAGTCAGGGTAACGGCGAAGGCACAGAGGGAGAGGGTTTCAAAAATATCGTTGGCGGGGAAGTGGTGCTGGGTGAGTCCCTGTTCGACGATGGAGACCAGATGGAAGAGCGCACCGAGGCCAAAGGCGGTGAGGGCCGGGCGAAAGAGGCTTTCGCGACGGCGCAGAACGGTAATGATGGCGTCGAGGAGGCCGAGAGAGTAGAGTCCAGCGGCGACACGGAGCCAGAGAAGACTGGATTCTCCCATAGATTTGGTGGTGGTTCGTTCTCCAGTATAAGGCTCTGTCAGAATAAGAGGGCTGATGACGCGATTCTTCGTGCAGAATTTTGGCTGTCGGGCGACGCAGGCGGACGGGGCGGCGCTTGAAGCCCAACTAGCCGAACGCGGGCTTGCCGGAGCAGCGGCCCGGGCTGATGCGGACCTGGTTATCCTCAACACCTGCACGGTTACGGCGGAAGCGGATAGTGACGCGCGAGCGGCGATCCGGCGGGTGCATCGGGAAAATCCGCTGGCCCGAATTCTGGTGACCGGGTGCTATGCGCAGCGCGATCCGGAGGCGCTTGCGGCCATGCCTGGCGTTGAATGGGTGGTGGGTAATTCGCATAAGACCGGGATTGCGGATCTGGTGGCGGGCGGGGAAGAACTTCCGCACTATCACGGTCAAATATTGACTGGGGATATCTTTGCGACTCGGGATATTTTGACGGCTCCGATTCTGGATGCGGTGGGCGACCGGACGCGGCCCACTTTGAAGATTCAGGACGGGTGTCATAACCGTTGTTCCTTCTGCATCATTCCGTTTGTGCGCGGGAAGAGCCGCTATGTGGGTGCGGATGAAGTTGTGGAGCAGGTTCGGGCGCTGAGCGCGAAGTATAGCGAGGTAGTGCTGTCCGGAATCAATCTGGGGCGCTGGGGCAGGGAGGCGGGCAGTGAGATGCGGCTGCCGGATTTGCTGCGGTTGATTCTGGCTGAGACGGGGATTGAACGGATTCGGCTGAGTTCGGTGGAGCCGATGGATTTCTCGGATGATCTGCTGGGTCTGATGGCTGGATCGGAACGGGTGGCAAAGCATGTTCACGCGCCGTTGCAGTCGGGGTCCGATGCGATTCTGCGGAAGATGCACCGGAAGTACCGGCCGCGGCATTATGCGGATCGGGTGGAGAAGGCGCGGGGGTTGATGCCGGATGCGGCGATCGGCGCGGATGTGATGGTGGGTTTTCCGGGTGAGACGGAAGAGTTGTTTGAGGAATCGCGGCAGTTTATTGCGGCCATGCCGTTTACTTATTTGCATGTGTTCACGTATTCGGAGCGACCGGGGACGCCTGCGGCTCTGATGCCTGGTGTCGTACCGATGGTGGTGCGCAAGGATCGAAACAGGGTGTTGCGCGAGTTGGCGGCGGAAAAGAATCTGGCGTTCCGGCATGGGCTTGTGGGACGGGAACTTTCGGCTGTGACGCTGGACCCGCCGGGTGTTGCCCTGACCGGGAACTTCATCAAAACGACACTCGATTTTCCATGGACTCCGAACCGAATGGTGCGGCTACTCGCCACCGGCGTTACGGAGCAGGGGCTGCATGCCCGCGTACTCGGCGAAGCCTGGTGAAGAACGATCCGGTTCTGGCTGCGCTGGAGAAGCTTGACGACATCCCTCTGCGCACGGCGGAGGGGCGGGTTCAGTTTGTGCGGGCGTTGAATGCCAAATCAAATCTGGTGGTGGCGAAAGCTGCAAAGTTAATTGGAAATGCGCTCTGGCTGGAAATGGCCGTTGAAGTGGCGTCGGCTCTGGAACGGTTTCTGGAAGGCGCTGCCGATAAGGGCTGTAGCGCGAAACTGGCTCTGGCACGGGCTTTGAATCAGCTGGAATACGATGGTGCGGAGCTGTTTCTGGCGGGCATGAAGTGTGTTCAGCAGGAGCCGGTTTGGGGCGGGTCGGAAGATGTGGCGGCGGAACTGCGGGCGGTATGTGCGGCGTGTCTGGCGGGTTCGGTTTATCCATACAAGCTGCGGGCACTGGTTGATCTGCTGGCGGATACGGAATGGCCGGCCCGGGCCGGGGCGGTACGAGCTCTGGCGGCGCTGGGGGGCGATTTAGCAACGCTGCTGTTGCGTTTCAAGACGCTGACGGGAGACCCGGAGCTGGAAGTGTTTTCCGATTGTTTGAGCGGGCTGTTGCAATTGGAAGGCGCGTCAGCTTTGCCTCTGGTGCTTTCGTTTACCGGGAATCGGCAGCCGGAAGAAATTCGCGATACGGCGGTGCTGGCGTTGGGGGAAAGCAGGCGCGCGGATGCGGTGGCGGCGCTCACGGAGATGTTCGGGCGCACGGTGGATGGGGACCGTCGCAAGTGTATTCTGCTGGCCCTGGCGACGTCACGAAGCGAAGCGGCTTCGGAGTTTCTGGAGGAGTTGATTCGCACTGGCACTCCCCTCGAAAAGGCGATGGCTGCTGAGGTTGTTAAAAGTGTGCGTTAGAATACGGAAATGCGCTTACTTACTTTCGCTTTTGCACTGATGCTTTCTGCTGTTTCCGCTTTTGCGGCTGATGTGGCCGGAACCTGGGCTCTGGTTGTTGACACGCCGAATGGCCCGATGGAAGTCACGCTGACCATCAAACAGGATGGCGATAAGGTGACCGGGACGGTGAACAGCATGATGGGCGAAGCGCCGATCGCAGGGACCGTGAAAGACAACGACCTGGCTCTGTCGATGACGATGGATGGAGTTGGAAATCTGGCTTACACGGCAAAGGTTGTTGAAGGGAAGATGGAAGGCTCGATCGATCTGGGCGGGCAGGGCACGATGAAGTTTGTGGGTACGAAGAAGAGTTAATCAGAGCAACGTCGCGGCGTGGCGGGCTACTTTGCCTGCTTCGCCGCCGGGCTGGCGGGTGACTACGAGCAAATCGAAGGATTCAGCTGCGAAGCCGGCTATATGCTCTTTGCCTGAATCGGCCGTCTGTATACGGCGGTCTGTAGCGGGTTGCGGTCGGAGTCCGATGAACATGGAGAGGCGGGCAGGGCCACTCGAATAAACCAGATGCAGGTAGATGCGGCCTCCCAGGCGGCAGCGCTTGCCCTGTTCGAGGTGATAGCCTGCCGGGGTCAGCGCCGTGAGTTGGGTTTCAGAGAGGCCCTCCTGGGCGGCGAGGTCAGCGATTTCAGTAAGGCCGGTGCGCCATTTGCGGGGTTGCAGGTCAACCAATTCAATGTGATGATCGTTCGCGGCCGCTGCGAAGGTGCCATCCACGCGAACGGGGAACAGTGCAAACCAGGCGGGCACTCCTGCAATGAATATCGCAGCTATACCGGCGGCGGCAAAAAGCCAGCGGTCAGGCCAGCGGACGGCATCGCCACGAATCTGCTGCATCACGCGCCGGTTCAGGGCAGCGGTATCAGCACGCTCGGACAGGATCGCGGTTTTCAGTTCGTCGTCGAGCATATTCGGTATTCCTTTCAGGCAGAAGGGCGCGCATGGCTTCACGGGCACGGCTCAGACGGGACATTACGGTGCCGGCAGGTACGCCCAGTATTTCAGCAGCTTCGCGGGCGGTGAAACCTTCCACAATAGTCAGCAGCAAAACGGTGCGGTGATCGAGCGGAAGGCTGTCGAGCGCACGGGTCATTTCTATTTTCCGGTCAGGGGCGGGCCGGGTGACGTGGCTAGCCGCTGTAAGTTGCACCATGACGGGTGTATTGCGGGACTTCCGGCCCTGCTCATAAAACTGGTTGAAGAGAATGCGGAAAAGCCAAGCCCTGATATTGGTGCCGGGCTGGAACTGGTGAAAGCCGCGCCAGGCTGAGAACAGCGTTTCCTGAACGAGATCATCGGCGGAGGATGAGCAGGAGGTTAAACGTCGGGCAACCCGCAGCAGGCTCTGCGAGTGAGGCAGGGCGACGCGTTCGAATTCATTTTGTGCTTCGACGCCCCGCCCTGCGCTCATTCGAAATTACATGCCCGACTTTTTCAGTTCGTCGATCGCCGCGAGCAGTTCGGTGCTGTGCGGATTGGGGTCAACCTTCACGAACACTTTGCGGATCTTGCCTGTGGGATCGATCAGAAAGGTGTTACGGGCAGCAACAACGTTCTTGCCGAACGTCATGGTAGAGGCGTATTTGGTAACTACAGCCTTGTCGGGATCGGCCAGAAGTTTGAACGTCAGGCTTTCCTTGGTGCAGAACTGCTGATGGGAATCAACCGTATCGACACTGACGCCGAGGATGGCGGCTTTCTTGGCAGTGTACTGAGCCTGGTCGCGTTCGAAGTTATGGGCTTCGATGGTGCAGCCGGAGGTAAAATCTTTCGGGTAGAAATAGAGCACGACCCACTGACCTTTATAGTCATGCAGGCTTACGGACTTGCCTTCCTGCGAGCTCAGGGTGAAATCGGGAGCCATGCTGCCGACAGCCGGCATCGCCGGATCGTCAGCTTTGACAACAGGGCTGGAAATGGCGAGGAACAGGGCGAGGGCTGGCAGGATGCCAGTTAGAATGCGGGAAATCTTCATGCTTTTCGTTCTCCTTCAAAGAAACGGATGGCCGCCTTTGGGCGGTCCTTACTTATGGTAGAACGCGCGTGGCGGCCAGTTTCATCCGAAAGCTGAAAATTAATGTAAACGCCGGGCTTACTTGCGGGAGCCGCGCTTGACGTTCTTGAGGTTGGACTGGCGCTGTTTGGTCTTCTTGCGCTTGGGCTTGGTAATGATGAAAGTGCCGCTGCCCACGTACTCTGCTTTATAAAGCTTTTCGTTTGGTGCTGTTTGTGCTGACAAGGATTGTGCTCCGTTCGATTTTTCGGTGAAAAACCATTGTAGCGCGAGGGGCATGGGAACATCATCATCAGATGTCACGGGTCTGCGGCAGAGCGTGGAAAGTGGGCGGGCTGGCGGCCATCGTTTTGCTAACGGGCGGCTGGCAAGCTGCGCCGACGGCGTCTGAAATCAATGGCATTCTGAAGGAATTGTCAGAAATTACAGGGTTTCCGGTGCGCCGGCAGTTGCCGTTTTCATTGATCACGCGTGATCAGGTCAACCGCTACTTGAGGGATGAAATCCGGGTATCGGTGAAGCCCGAAGACATTCGCGCGCAGGAAGCGATGATGAAGAAATTCGGCTTTGCGCCAGCGGGTTTTGACCTCAAGCAGACTACGATCGATCTGCTGACGGAACAAGCCGCAGCTTTTTACGATTTTAGGCGCCGGAAGCTTTTCATCTCAGAATGGGCGGCCGTGAATATGCGCGATACGGCGATTGTGCATGAACTGGCACACGCGCTGGCGGATCAGAATTTTTCCATTCGCAAGTTTTCGCACAAGGCTGCGGCAGATGGGGAAATGGCGATGGCGCGAGAGTCTGTGGTGGAGGGGCAAGCGTCGTGGCTGATGCTGGAGGTGGAGGCGCGCAGGAATGGAAAGTCCCTGGCGGACCGGGATCTGGCGCATCAGTTATTGGCGGATTCGCCGGAGTCGCGCGATGCGCAGTATCCGGTTTATAGCAAGGCTCCTTTATATTTGCGGAAGACGCTGCTGTTCCCTTATGAAGCTGGTGGAAGGTTTCAGCAGGCGGTATTTGAACGGGACGGCAAGGCGTCATTCGCGGCGGTGTTTGCGCATGCTCCGGTTTCCACTTCGCAGATTGAGCATCCGGAAAGATATTTCGCTGGTGATGCGCCGGTGAATCCTGCGTTGCCTAAGCCGGGGGCGGGAATGAAGGCTTTCGTCAAGGGTTCGCTGGGTGAGCTGGAGACGCGGATTTTGCTGGAACAGTATGTAAATGCTGCGACTGCGGAGAGTCTGGCACCGATGTTGCGGGGTTCGCAGTTTCGGCTGGATGAGAGTCGGAAGGAGCACAGTAGAGAACACCGGATGACGCTGGTTTATGCGTCCGAGTGGGCGGATGAGGCTGCGGCGGCGAGGTATTTTGTGGCGTATCAGACGGTGCTGCGGGGTAAGTGGCATGGGGTTGAGATGACTTCGCAGGAAGTGGATCAGTTTGCCGGGCGGTCTGAGGATGGTTTTTTTCGGGTTGTGCGGAAGGGTCGGGAAGTTCGCAGTGAGGAAGGCTTTGGGGAGCGGATTCCGGGGGCCTGGTAGTTTGGGTGGCGCGCAAAAATCGGTGCCCGCTTCAGCGGCCCTGTCAAGAATTGACAAATTTGTTTTCGCCGAAGTGGTTGCGTATTTCGCCGATACAGATTGACGGGAAATACGAGAATATTGCGCGAACAATCCTACTCTTTACGCCATGCCGACGCTGCTGCGGCTCTCAAGAAAAAGCATTCCGTTAGACGTTTCCTATCTTTGCTTGACTTGGTATATTCATACTCCATGACACATTCCCGCTCGTTGCTATGGATTCGGATGCTACTGCCTGTCACGTCATTACTATGTCTGAACGGATGCGCGTCGGCTCCAAACGAGAATCCGCCCCGCAAAGAAACTCCGGCTCAAGACGTTTCGACGACGGTTCCAGTCCTGTTTGATTACCGCGCCTCCCACGGCAGCGAAATCAAGACCGGAGAGATCTTCACGGGACCCGGAGAGGCTGCAGTAACCTTCGCAGTCGGCGACGGAGAGCCCTCGACAATCCCGGTCCGTAAGATTAAGGTGATTGCCCTGGAACGGCTCATCCCTGACAAATATCCGGCGATCTGCGCCCATCTGCCGAGCAGCGTGAGCCGCGAAGTATCGGGCGCAACTATCGAAATGGAAGACGGGAAGAGTGTGCGGGGCTGCTTTGCGTTTACCGTATTACTTGTACATCAGGGATTTGACCCCAACACAGATAAGGCAGACAAGGTATTCGAACTCGAAACCATGACGGCCAGCGAGGCCAGTCCCGACAAGACCAGTTTGATGTACGCTCTTGGGACTTTTAACAGGCACCGATGAGCTGCGCGATTTCGGGAGCAGGTCAGTCCACCGGAAAACTTCGGGTTCCCGATTCAATTTCATCGCGACGCCTGCCCGCTTCAGGGTGTTTCGCAAAGAGGGAAAACACCTCCGTGATGGAATAGATTACGCCGGACGCAATCTCAATGCTCCCCGATCTTCTGGCGATCTCATGCCAGATCTCATCAAGATCCCGTTCCGCCAGAGCCGAAACGCGAATGCGCTTCATCTGGTGCCGGTCTTCAGTTCCTCTGCCACGAGGCGCTTGCGACCCCGTGCTTTGATGCGGTCCGCAAGTTCCTGGATGTTGCTGGCGTCGTACTCCGTAAACTCCCCGCGTTCGAC
>JANYDS010000095.1 GCA_025363475.1 Terriglobia bacterium | reverse complement strand
CCCCGTGCATTTGACGCTTCGTTACTTTAAGCTGCAAGCAAAACGCGTGAGCCACAATCATCCATATGGTTTTCCTTCGCGTCGCTATTGTCTTTAGTCTGCTCTCCGCCGCCTGCCTCACGGGGCAAGTGCCTGAGACCGGTACACTGCCCGAACACTGGCCCACCGGAGGACCGCAATGCTCCGAAATGCAGGAGTTCTACGTCCACCAATACAACCCAAATTTCTTCATTCTGCGCCAGTCCGGCTGTTCCGACTACGAGAAGCCTTTCCTCTACCTGATCTTTGGCTCAGACCAGGCGCTGCTGTGGGATACGGGGTCGCCTAATGCTCGAGTACGCGAAGCCGCAGACCGCCTCATTGACCGCTGGCTCGTCACAAACTCGCGCCCCGCCATTCCGCTGCTCATCGTTCATTCGCACAAACACGAAGACCATATCGCCGGGGATGCTCAGTTCGCCGGCCGGCCCGACACCACGCTCGTGAAACCTGACCTCGCAAGCGTGAAAGTCTTCTTCGGATTCAAAAACTGGCCCGATGAAACGCGAAGCTTAGACTTGGGCAAACGGGTCCTCGACATCATCCCCATCCCCGGCCACACCGATGACTCACTGGCCTTTTACGACCATGCCACCGGTATCCTGCTAACCGGCGACACCGTCTACCCCGGCCGCCTTTACGTCAATCTGGCCGATTTTTCGGCCTTCAAACAAAGCCTCCACCAGCTGGCTGCGTTTGCCGACGGCAAGCCCGTCGCGTACGTCCTCGGCAACCACATCGAGCAGAAGCAAACCCCGTTCACCGACTATCCAACCGGCACCAGGTATCAGCCGGAAGAACACCAGCTGGCACTGGGTGTGGCGAATATCGATGAACTGGACCGCGTTTTGCAGTGCCTCAGCGAACCACGAACGTTGGTGCTGCGCGATCTCACAGTGTCAGTCCGCCTTCCGCGCCAGTAAATACTCCATCGCCCTGCCCACGCGCGTCATCTCTCATCTGCAATGAGAATTCTCTTATACAGCGGCAAAGGGGGCGTAGGTAAAACCAGCGTTGCCGCCGCCACAGGTGTTCAACTGGCTAGCCTCGGACACCGTACCCTCGTAATGAGCGTTGACCCCGCGCACAGCCTGGCGGATTCCTTTGACCTCGGCGGGAAACTCTTCCACGGGGCGACCGGTGAACCGCTTGAAGTCGCCCCCCGCCTCTGGATTCAGGAAGTCAATATCCAGCGTGAAATCAAGCGCCACTGGAACGCGATTTCCGGCTACATAACCGCCCTCCTGCGCACCAGCGGACTGGGTGATGTGGAAGCCGAAGAGATGGCCCTTTTCCCAGGCATGGAAGAGCTGAGCGCCCTGATGTACGTCAATCAATACCGCAAGAGCGGCCAGTTCGACGTAGTAGTACTCGACTGCGCGCCCACGGCTGAGAGCCTGCGTTTTGTCAGCCTGCCGACCACGCTCGACTGGTACATGAAGCATGTATTTTCCTTCGAACGTAAGCTCTTTAAAGCCATCCGGCCGATTGCGAACCGCGTGAGCCCGGTAGATCTGCCGCCCGAAGCATACTTCCAGAATATTCAGGATTTGTTTGGGAAAATTGAAGGCATTGATCAGGTTCTCGAAGACGCGGAAGTCACCAGCGTCCGGCTCGTGACCAATGCGGAGAAAATGGTGTTGCGCGAAACGCAGAGGGCTTTTGTCTATTTCTCCCTGCACGGGCTCACGGTGGATCAGGTGATTGTGAACCGGCTGTTTCCCGGGGAAATCCACGGCGAGTTCTTCGCCGGCTGGCGCGAGATGCAAACCAAAGTTCTGGCCGAAATCGAAAGCTATTTTTCGCCGATTCCGATTTCACGCGTGCCGCTGTTCCCGCGCGAAGTGCTGGGGCTTGAGCGTCTGGGCGAGTTTGCCCGCACACTCTATGGCGAAGGCGTCGATCCGTCGACCGTCACCAGGACCGAACGTCCCTATCAGTTTGTCCGCGAAGATGGTGTATATCAAGTGCGCCTGAAGCTGCCATTTACGGAAAAAGGCGAGATCGGCCTGTTCAAGAAAGACGATGAACTGGTCGTGGAATTGGGAGCTATCCGCAGGCACATCGGTCTGCCCACGTCGATGAGTGCGATGGAGCCGGCCGGGGCGCATATGGAGGGAAATATGCTGATCGTGGAAATGAGGACTTCGTGATGGGCGATGAAAAGCCGCAAAACGGAACCGAGCGCTGCGTGCTCTGTGAGGTCAGTCAGGTAGTGGGTCCGCTGTTGCAATCTCTGGGCGGGTCAGAAAAAGTATCGGAGCACTTTCGGGCCTCCCGGCTGGAGTTTCTCAAGGGCGTGCGGACCATGCTGGATGAGCGGATCGAAAAGATGTCGCATGAGCCGCGCAAGGGTGCGCGCATCGTCGTTGATTAACCGAAGCCGTTGAGTAATTCAAACCGTTGAGTAACACAAATCGGAACTGCGTGATCGTCGGAGCCGGTATGGCGGGCCTGACTGCTGCCGGCGTTTTGCAGGCCCGCGGCTGGTCGGTTGTCCTGCTGGACAAAGGACGGAGTGCTGGCGGGCGTCTGGCTACACGCCGTATCAGTGAAAGCATTTTTGACCATGGCGCGCAGTTCTTTACTGTTCGCAGTGAACGGTTTCGTCAGGCAGTCTCTGAGTGGGAAGAGGCGCAGGTGGTGCGACCGTGGTTTGTTGAGAGCGGCCATACCAGATACTGCGCGGCGGGCGGGATGAATTCCCTCGCCAAACACCTTGCGCGGGTTTGTGATGTGCGGACGCTGACGCGTGTATCCGGAATTGAACGTGATGGGGCGCAGTGGCTTGTGTCTACAGATTTCGGCGGGATATTTCGTACCGACGCGATTCTGTTAACTGCGCCCGCGCAGCAAACCCTGGCCTTGCTCAGTCCGTGTGTGGATCAATTGCCTCCCGAAATTCTCGCGGCTTTGAAACGTATTGCGTTCGAGCCATGCTTCGCGCTGATGGTGCTTCTCAACGGTCGAAGCCAGGTTCCTGCTCCAGGCTATGTCCGGCCTGACGCAGGGCCGGTTGAGTGGCTTGCCGACAACACACAGAAGGGGATTTCCTCCGGGACAGCCGCCCTCACAATCCATGCACGCGCGGACTTTACAAGCAAGTATCTGGAAGCTTCGCCAGCCGAAGTAACCAGGTTACTCACTGGCGCGGCGTCGACTTACTGGGAAGGTCCGGTCCTTGCCGCCCAGTTACACCGCTGGATGTTCAGCAAACCGCTTGCTGTGGATGAGCAGCCGTGCCTGTTTTCGCGAATGCCTGGCCTGCTCGCGATTGCCGGCGATGCTTTTGGCGCACCGCGCGTCGAAGGTGCTTTCCTCTCTGGTCTGGCAGCGGCTGAAAAGATCGCTGGCGCTTAAGCGGCCTTGATCTTCCCGCTTCTGATGGCCCCAAGAAACGCAGTGTAGTCCGCCTCGCTCTGGTCGGCATAAGCTTCCGCGAATGCACCGATGGCCCGCGTGATCTTATCCCCTGACCCGCAATACCCGCGGATCTGACACGCGTCCCCGGAGCGTGCGTGGCCCCGCGCGAGTAACTCACCTGCCACCAGACCCAGACTCTTCAGGCCGCTGCCCCGCAGGCGCTGCAGGTCAATGGAACCTTTGTGGTCATTAAGCTGGCGCACCAGAAAAGTGTGTTCACCGATAGTGGTCCAGCCCAGCAGCAGATCTGAAAGAGGCTGAATCGCCCGCTGCCCTTCCGCTACGCGCTGGCCCTCATGCCGCCGCGTATGCGCTCCGGGCAGGTATGGCGCATATGCGGACGCTGTCTCCTGTTTGATCTGAAGGAATAGCGGGTCTGAGGTGCCGTTCCCTTCGCACAGTACAACATAGTCCCGCAGGCCCACGCTCCCGATGCCGACCACCTTGAAGCCAACATCAACGGGCTGAAACAAATCAAAAAAATGACGACGCTCCGGAGCCAGATTGTCCCGGTACACGGCCAGTGAATGCAGCACACCCTGACGCGCTTCGCCGCTCACTCGCCAGACATTGGGCCGCTGGTTGCGAAAGCGGGAAATGCCGTTGCGATTCCGCTCTGTGAGCTTGTTCAGCAGGTCCAGCGGGCGGGCACGTTCAGATTGCAGCAAAGCGGCGTGAATGGGTTCAATACGGTGCTCGCGGCGCACCTGATGCCGTGCGACTTCAAGTACCGGCTGGCGTGAAAAACCATCCATTGCCTTGCAGTAGCTGGCGACGAAAGCCTGGGCTGCGGACTTACAAGTGGCGCGGTTGTGACCGGATTCCCGGCCCGCGAGAATCATGCTCGCAGCCATGCGTTTGACGTCCCATTCCCAAGGCCCCCGGATGGTTTCATCAAAATCCGTGAAATCGAAAATAAGTTTGCCGTCAGGGGCGGCGAATGAGCCCAGATTCTGCACATGTGCATCGCCACACAGCTGCGCTTGGAGTCCGGAATTGGGCAGATTCGCAAGGTCCGCAGCCATGATGGAGACAGCGCCGCGGAAGAAAGCGAACGGCGATGCCTTCATGCGCGCGTACTTGAGTGGCAGCAACTGGCGCACGCGGTCTATGGCCGATGCCAGCAGAATGGCGACGGGGTCAAACGTCCGCCTGTCAGGCTGAAGCGTCGCCAAAGCTTGCCGGCTGGTTACTTCTCTACGGCTTCTGCCTCTGGCAATGCGCTCGGTATTCAGTCCCGCGTCAGTTTTTTCGGGCACGGTTATTTCGGGCATCGTCACGATACCCGTTGCATGACATTACCAGCATGACCAGGGCCAGCAGCGGATAAAGGTAATTTTGATAAGCGCCCGGCGGCGTATGGGAAAACGTGACTGGCTTGATGTGCCCCACCAGAACACGCAGCAGGCTCTCTGCAATCAGCAGCACATACATCAGCGGAACAAGCGACCGGTAGCGAAAGAGGACGACAATCTGCAGCAGGGCAAGCACAAGTTGCGAACTGCCCCACAGCGCGAATGAAAAGATGATACCGGCACCGCCTGCCGAAAGGTCCATACCGGCGATGCTGCCCGCCCCGCCATCGGCTGAAAGCAGATGGATGAAGCTTCGCACTGTGCTGATGACGGCGATGACCGCGAACACATAGATAGGCAGTTTAGACCCCGCGAGGTTGTTGCCTGCCGGAGTGGGTAACAGCCACGCGAGGATATTTTTCATGTTCTATTTCTTCGGTGCGTATGGCCCCACTTCAGGCTTCGGCTGCGTGTCTTTTAGTGTACCCAGTTCTGCCGCGACTCCGCGCGCAATCGCAGCCGTTTCGCTGGCGTTCTGGAAGCAGGTGAAATCGGGCCGGTCGCGCCACGCGAAGGGGCCGCACAGCCGTTTACCCGCAGCGAGGGCGGCGTCGTGCACCGCGTTGATCAGGCGTTCGTAATCGGGTGAACCCTGGCTGTAGCCGGAGAAATTACCCAGATCGCCGCTGGCCGCAAAGATGGCCGTGACGCCGGGAATCGCCGCGATTTCGCGGGCGTTCTTCACGCCATCAATGGTTTCAATCATTTCAATCAGCACCACGTTGTCATTGATGGTATTCCGATAGCCGCCCGGAACGCTGCCCCACACTTCGGGGTCAAAAGCCTGCCCGCCGCCATTGCTCCGCTTGCCGAGGGGAGGGAAGTAGGTCCAGTCGCGCCCTGCTTTTCCTTCTTCCACCGTATCGACAGTGGGTACCACAATAACCAAAGCACCCAGATCGAGCGCGTGCTGGATTTCGCGTTCGTCAGCATAGGCAACGCGCACGCCGGGCACGGCCTTAGCATGCGGACAGGTCCGCCACATACGGCCCACCGCTTCCCAGTCCCGCGAATCGTGCTGCATTTCGGTCCAGATGAAATCGTACCCGGCGTTGGCCATGGCGCAATAAGTGGCGGGGTCTGTGGAACTGAACACAGTGCCGCCGGTAATCTTTTCGCCTCGCATCATTTTCAGCTTGACGGGATTCCAGATTTTGGCGTTGGGTGGCGGGTTAAAAGCCGGTCCGTATTTCCACGTGGCCGGGTCAACCCTCCCCTGATTCACCCCGCCGGGCAGGGCGGTGGTGATGGCTCCGGTGTCTTTACCTGCGGGCGCGGCGAGCGGAAACTGCAGCTTGCCCGCGTCTGGATTATTGGCGTATGGATCGGCACTGGGCGCCTGCGCCGGCAGAACTCCAAGTGCGGCGGTCAGTGCCAGTACGGAAAAACGAAAAGTCATTGCAACCTCCCTGCGGTCAGGGCGATTCTATCAGGAAATCAGGCTGGCAGTCGCAGCATGTCGTGTCGCTTTTCGCGCGTACATGGCGTGGTCAGCCTGTTGCGCCGCAGCGCTGAGGCCTTGCCCCGGAGTCCTCATCGCGTAACCCAGAGACGCAGAGACGCCCGCTAATGTCAGTTGTTCCTCAATCCGTTGCACCAGCACAGTGGCGTTCTCCGGGTGGCATTCAGTGCCAAGAACCAGGAATTCATCCCCACCCGTTCGCGCCACTACATCCACATCCCGCACTGCTTCGCGGATGGCATGGCCCGCTTTGCGAATCAGTTCGTCGCCAGCCGCGTGACCCTCAACATCGTTGATTGCCTTCAGCCCGTCCAGATCAATTGCCACCACGCAGGCCGGATGTCCGTAGCGCTTGCAACGCTCCTCCTCGGCTTCCATCAGGCGGTTCCAGCCACGGCGGTTGTAGAGATCCGTAAGGGCATCGATTTCGGCGTCTTCCCGCGACCGTTCCGCCTGTCTTGCTCCCTCGCTGGCTCTGATTTCTGAATTGAGCACGCTGCTGAGCATGGCTGCGAACAATTCAATCAAAGGCAGGTCAGCTTTCGTTGTTTCATCCCGGGGCGTGGGATGAATCGCGCACAGTGTCCCAAACAGTGAACCGTCGGTGTAGGTCAGCGGAACACCGATATAGGCCCCGATCTTGACCTGCCGGCCAATGGGCGCTGCCGCGTAAGCAGGTACGTCATCCGAACGGGGGGCAACGCGCGGCCCGTTGCCTGCCACCATGTGGGCGCAGAAGGTATCCGTCCACTTGAAGACCGTGTTCGGTTCCACATCATAGCCGTGGTCTTCACTTTGGAGGACGATCCAGTCATTGCCCTCAGTCCGTGTGACCATCCACAAATCGAAGCCCATTTTCTCGTGCAGGAAGCTGATCACCGATCGCGCGGCAGCCACGAAATCCGGTGCGGTCGTAGAATCGCCGGGAGTTCCCCCTGGCGTTACCGGCACCAGTCGTGAGAGTGTCTCAAAGGGCATCTAACAGGAAACCTCAATCGGGAAACTGAATCGTCTGTGCCATCGTGCGGAACAGAGGTTCGTATTCATTAACGCGCGAGGCCGGGGCAGCGAAAACGACGTACCAAAGTCCGGCTTCGCGTGCCACGGTATAAAGAAAAATGGTCTGATTGGGTTCGTTTTGCAGAGACGTTCTGGTGGATACACGGGTTAGCAGCGCAGGTTTGCGGCCAACCTCCGTCCGGCTGGAACGTTCCGCCCGCAGGTTTGCATCGCCCTTCTCCAGGGACTGCAGCAGTTCACTGGTAGTGGCATCCAGCGCGACCCCACCGTTCGCGGGTTGATAGTAGTCAACCATCGCGCCCAGGATCAGTTCCACTCCGCTGGCAGATTTGGTGACACCGCCCTGCGGCGTCAGGTACACACTGCCCCCTGCCTGTGCCTGCCCCGCCTGCCAGCCGGAAGGGTAGCCGATGGAAAACCCGGCGGCCTGATAATCAGCGAAATCCTGGGGCAACCCCCCGCGCGGATTGCCTTGCTTCGCCTGCAGCAGCGCCGCAGGTTTTGGTTTAGGTGGTGGAATTCTGGCGACAAGTTGTTTGACCCGGGCGAAATTTCCGGTGGAACTGTTGTAAGAAGACTTCGCATAGTACCGGATATCTTCAGAAACGTACTGGACACGGCTTCCGGATGTCGGGTGCGATGACAGCCACATTTGCAAGCCCTTCGGTTCATTTGCCGCACCCGCCTGGGCTTCCAGTTTTTCGAAAAACTTAGCCAGCTGAATGGGGTCGTAACCGGCCGCCGCCATCATGCGTGCGCCATTCAGATCGGCATCACGCTCGAAGCCGCGCGAGAACTTCATCAGCACTGTGGTCCCGCCCAGGCCGATTCCCGTCTCTGCCACCTGGCACAACGCGCCGCAGCCGTTCGTACCGCCCGTCAGTGCTCCCGCTGCCGCTCCCAAAACGCCGAACAGCGTCCCCCAGGTTTGCTGCTTGCCGATTTGCGCAGCGCTGTGCCGAAGTGCAACATGGGACATTTCATGCGCCAGCACGCCCACCACTTCAGCTTCGTTATCGGCAGCTTTGATCAGGCCCGTGTGGACGAACATCGGGCCGCCCGGCAACGCGAAGGCGTTGATGGAATCCTCATTGACCAGGCGGAAATAGTAGGGGTAGGCGTTAGCCTGCGGAGTTCGCGCCAGTTGCTGGCCGACTCTGTTGAGCCAGGCCTCTAATTCCTGATTTTTCAAAACTTCCATTTGCTTTTCTACGCCAGCGGCAGCCTGTCTGCCCAGTTCAATCTCCTGGTCTTTAGTCAGCGATGTTCTCTGGATCTTTACTTCCGCCTGTTTTTGCCGGTTTTGTGCCGGGGCTTGCAGTGGCAGCAGGATCGTACAAAGCGAAAAGAATAGAGCACGTTTCAATGGGGGAGTTCTCCAGTAGGCTATAACCATTAAAACCTGGCACAGGGTGAAATCGGGTTAGGATATTGACACCATGACCTTGACTGATCGAACGCAGCTTCACCGCCGGCCGCAACGGGGCTCCCGTGAAGAGGCTGACGTTCATGCCGTCCTTGATGCTGCTTTTCTGGCTCACGTCGGCTTTAATATGGACGGCCAGCCGTTTGTGATTCCAACGCTGTTTGGGCGCGAAGGCAATACTCTTTACCTGCACGGTTCCGCAGCCAGTCGCATGCTGCGTTTGCTGGAGACAGGTGTTGCGGCCTGCGTCACCGTGACCCTGGTGGATGGTCTGGTGCTCGCACGGTCTGCCTTCCGTCATTCAATGAATTACCGGTCCGCAGTGGTGTTCGGCACGGCGCGAAAGATTGAGGATCCGGACAGGAAAAGCCATGCCCTTTCTGTGGTCGTGGAGCACCTGATCAGGGGCAGGTGGGCGGACGTTCGGAAGCCAAACGTACAAGAGTTGAAGGCGACCACGGTGCTGGAATTCACGATTGAAGAAGCCTCCGCCAAAGTTCGCACCGGCGGTCCTGTTGACGATGAGGAAGATTATTCTCTGCCGGCCTGGGCAGGTGTGCTGCCTTTGAGTATCGTGCCAGGAACGCCGGTGCCGGATGAGCGTCTTGCGGCGGGAATTGAAATTCCGCAGCACGTCAGCCGGTTCAGGGGATCAGCGGCGGAGTAGAATTGGCAGCATGAACTGGAGTGCTGCTGCGGCGGTCTTATTGGGTGTTGCGGTAGGTCTGGGAGCGTTTGGCGCGCATGGCCTCAAGGGACGCCTGGATGACTATTCCATGGGCGTTTATGAGAAGGCCGTTCTCTATCACTTCTTTCACGCGCTGGGGCTGCTGATCGTTTCGATTTTGCCCCGGCTTGGGGCTATTTCACAATCGGCAGGAACCTGGATTTGCAGCTTGCTGCTGGCGGGGATACTGTTGTTTTCGGGCAGTCTCTATGTGCTGGCACTCAGTGGAATCAGGGCTCTGGGTGCCGTGACTCCGCTGGGCGGGCTGGCATTTCTAGCTGCCTGGTTCCTGCTGGCTTTTCGGCTTATGCGTTCCGCTTGACCTGGCACAACATCAGGGTAAGACTAAATCATGGACCGCGAACACGTTTTGTCGATGTTGCGCGAACACGAGCCGGAACTTAAAGAGGCTGGTGTCGTGCGATTGTCCCAGTTCGGCTCCACCGCGCGGGGCGAAGCGGGTCCGGAATCGGATGTCGATTTGCTTGCCGCTTACCACAAGAGCCGCCGCCTCTCATTGCTCGATCTCATAGGGATCGAGATCCGACTGGCAGAGCTCCTGGGCGTGAAGGTTGATCTCATCGAAGAGGGAACACTCAAGCCGAGAGTGCAGCGAAGTGTGGCACCAGAGGTTTTGCGTGCCTTCTAGCGATCCAATTCAGAGGTTTCTGGACATTGTTGAAAACATTGAGCGCATCAATCAATACGCCGCTGCCATTGATATGAGGCGTTTCTCGAAGGCGGCGTTGAGCGAGACGCAATCGAACGTTGTCTTGAGTGCATCTGTGAAGCCTCTGCAAAACTGGGTGCAACCGCTACGGAGCTTTGCCCGGAAATCGAGTGGCCTAAGTTGCGCTGCCTCGGAAACTTTCTGCGTCACGAATATGATGGAATCGAACCGGAACGTATTTGGTTCATGATAGAGCACGATATTCCAGCTCTCAAAACCGCAGCCGGCACAGCCCTCGCCCACCTCCTCAGCAAAGAAGCGGAATCAAAGGCCTGACGCAGAATCAACAACTTGCAGCCAGCACCACCGTCTTTTCCCTCTGCCTTGTAGCGCAACCCCCTGCTTTTCTGTCAACATAGAAGTTCAACCTACATGTTTCGATTTGAAACGGCCGGGGAGTCTCACGGAGAGTGCCTCGTGGCGACCCTTACCGGGCTTCCGGCCGGAATCCCTATCGCGCTTGACGCGATCAACCATCAACTGTGGCGCCGCCAGCAGGGCTTTGGCCGTGGCGGACGCATGAAAATTGAAACCGACACCGCGTCGGTGGTTACGGGCGTGCGCCAGGGCATCACCATCGGTTCCCCCATCGCCATCATCATTCAGAACAGCGACTGGAAAAACTGGACCGAATCCATGCCCGTCGAAGCGGGCGATCCCGAGAAGCATAAAGCAGTATCGAGACCCCGCCCCGGTCATGCCGATCTCGCTGGTTCGCTCAAGTACAATTTCCCGGACGCGCGCTATATCCTCGAACGTTCCAGTGCCCGCGAAACCACAGCCCGCGTGGCGGTTGGGGCCATCGCAAAGCAATTTCTGGCTCAGTTTGGCATTGAAGTTTTGAGCCACGTAATTGGCGTCGGTTCCCGCCGTCTGGAACGAATAGTCGCCTGGGATGAAATCGTGGAACTCAGCCGCCGGACTGAAGTCATACTCGGTTGCGCCGATGCTGAAGCTGAAGTCGAAATGAAGGCGATTGTGGACGAAGCTTACCGCACCGGCGACACCGTGGGCGGCATCTTTGAAGTAGTGGCCCAAGGTTTGCCCCCCGGGCTTGGTTCACACATTACGTGGGATTCCCGTCTCGACGGCAAGCTCGCGCAGGCCATCGTTTCCATGCAGGCCGTTAAGGGTGTGGAAGTAGGGTTCGCCGAAGAGGGCGCGATGAGTTTCGGGTCCAAAGTGCAGGATACGATCCATTACAATCGCGATGACCGCAGTTTCTTCCGGGGCGGCAACCGCGCCGGTGGCATAGAAGGCGGTATGACGAACGGCCAGGAGCTTCGCGTGCGCGGTTTTCTGAAGCCTATTTCCACGCTGCGCAGGCCGCTGGAATCGGTGGATCTGGAAACACGCGAGCCTGCCAAAGCAGCGTATGAACGCTCCGATATTTGCGTGGTCCCGGCCGCCGGTGTGATCGGTGAGGCGATGGTCGCCATCGTCCTGGCCGCAGCAATGCTGGAAAAATTCGGCGGCGATTCACTCGGCGAAACCAAACGCAATTTCGACGGCTACCTCGAACAGGTACGGAACTACTAGATGATTTACAAAGTTGTGCGTTACATGAATGCCCCGGCCCTCGAAAAGCCCGCCAGTCTGGTGACGGCGTTCGACACGGCTGACCTGCATGCCCTGGTGGCAGACCTGTTTGAAACCATGTACGCCTCGCACGGCATCGGCATTGCGGCTCCGCAGGTTGACCTCGGGCAGCGCATTACCGTCATTGATATTGCGAAGGCTGATGACGATGAAGACGCCGCGCCCGAACCTATTATCCTGATCAATCCGGAAATCATCAAAAAAGAAGGTAAACAGACCGGCGAAGAAGGCTGCCTGAGTATTCCAGGTTTCCGCGAGCCGGTTTCGCGCGCCCGAAACGTCACCGTACGCGCGCAGAACGTCAAGGGCGAATGGTTTGAAATTGACGGCGAAGGCTTGCTGGCACGTGCTTTCCAGCATGAAATCGATCACCTGAATGGCATCCTGTTTATCAGCCATCTGAGCGGGCTCAAGCGGGATCTGATCAAGCGCAAAATCCGCAAATTGATCAAGGCGGGTGAGTGGGAATAACATCCTCATCTGGTGGCCAGCGCGGCCAGCGAATCGTATTTCTGGGTACTCCCGAATTCGCCGTTCCCACGCTCGAAGCCATCATTGCGGCCGGCTATGATGTGCCGCTGGTAGTGACGCAGCCCGACCGTCCACAGGGGCGCAAGCAGGAACTGCGGCACTCTCCGGTGAAAGCCTGTGCGCTGCGGCACCGTATTCCGGTGTATCAGCCGGAACGAATCCGTCGCCCCGAATCAGTGGAACGATTGCGCGAACTGGCACCGGACGGCATGGTCGTAGTGGGTTACGGCCAGATCATTCCGCAGGCGATTATCGATATCGCCCCGCTGGGCATTATCAATGTTCATGCGTCCCTGCTGCCGGAGTTGCGCGGAGCGGGCCCCATTCAATGGTCCATCGCCCGCGGTCTGAAGCGAACCGGCGTCACCACGATGCGGATCGATGCCGGTCTTGATACCGGCGACACGCTCCTGCGCTGGGAAACGCCCATCGGGCCGGATGAAACAGGCCCCGAACTTTCGGTGCGCCTGGCCGGGGCCGGGGCAGCGCTTCTCGTCAAGACTTTGGCGCAGCTTACTGCGGGCCACTTGCAACCGGAGCCGCAAGATAATACCCTAGCCACTTACGCGCCGATTTTGAAAAAAGAAGACGGTCGGATCAACTGGCAGGATTCGGCTCAGAAAATTCACGATTTAGTTCGCGGTTTTCAGCCCTGGCCCGGAGCGCTAACAACGTTTCGTGGTCAGCAGCTGCATATCTGGCGTTCACGGCTGGTCCCTCAGCATTTGGACCTTGCGCCGGGAACGCTGGTTTTTGAGCGCGGCGTCTTTGCCACTGGCGGAGACGGTGCTGCTCTTGAATTACTGGAAGTACAACTCGAGGGCCGTAAAAAAATGGCGGGAGAAATTTTTGCCAACGGCCATCGCCTCACAAACGCAGATCGACTTGGAGCATGAGACCTTTCGACTTACCGCTGGGATTTAAGTACGCCACCGCATACGGTGGCATACGCAAACAGGAAAAGGATGACCTCGCCCTGATTGTTTCGGGAGTGCCTGCCGCGGCCGCGGCAGTGTTTACGACCAACAGAGTTCAAGCCGCGCCCGTAAAACTGGCGCGGTCCAATATGCGCGCCTCAAAAGGACTTTGCGGCGCTATCCTCGTCAACGCCGGTAATGCCAACTGCGCGACGAAGTCAGGAGACAAAGTCGCTTCGAATACAACGAAGGCACTGGCAAAGCTCCTCAAGCTGAATCCGAACCAGATCATCCCGGCATCCACTGGAGTTATCGGTGTCGAGCTTGACGAGAATCTGATTCTTTCCAAGCTGCCGGAATTGGTTGAGACGCTCAATGACACCGGCTTGCCGGACGTTGCCCGTGCCATCCTGACCACGGATTTGCAGGCCAAAGGCGCATCCCGTGAAGTGACGCTGCGCCGTGGTGCGGTCCGCATTGCCGGTGTAACTAAAGGCTCCGGCATGATTCATCCGCGCATGGCCACCACCCTCGGCTTTGTGATGACGGATGCTGTCATTCCACAGACCTTGCTGCGCCGCATGCTGGTCCGGGCGACGGAGTTAAGCTACAACCGCATTTCGGTTGATGGTGACACTTCGACGAACGACACTCTGGTGGTGCTCGCCAACGGCGCTTCCGGGGTTCGGCCCGATCCCAAGGAAATGAGCCTGTTTGAAGAGGCTCTGACCGAGACGTTGCAGTCGCTGGCCCGTCAGATCGTGCGGGATGGTGAAGGCGCTCGGAAACTGGTAGCAGTGGAAGTTCACGGTGCGCTGAGTGATGCTGCCGGAGCTGCCATCGCGCGGTCCATTTCCAATTCACCGCTGGTCAAGACAGCCATTGCCGGGTCTGATCCGAACTGGGGCCGGATTCTTTCGGCGGCCGGTAACTCCGGTGTGAACTTTGATCCGTCTTCTGTGGATATCACGCTACAGGACGTCAAGGTTTGCAAGGGTGGTCTGGCGGCTCCGTTTGATGAAGGCGATATGAAGTTGCGCCTCGATGACACGGATGTTTCCATTGTTTTCCGCATCGCAGGGAAGGGAAAGGGCAACGCCACTTTCTGGACTTGTGATTTGACGGAAGACTACGTCCACATTAATGCGAATTACCGGACTTAGTCTCGGTATTCTGTTGCTCTTCTCCGCGGCTGGCGTGCCAGCCGCGGAGCAAACGCCTTTCTCCACGCTTTCCAGTCTCGCTACTTACTTCAGCGAAAACGATCCCGCCGGTATCATTGCTTTGTTCGATTCATCCATGACGGGCTATGGCGAAATCGTTCAGAACGTCGACGCCATCACGGCACAGACTGACCCCTCAGTAGCGCTCGATATTCTGGATGACGCAGAAGTAAACGGTGTCCACAAACTCGACGTGGATTTTCTTGTGCAGTTGAAATCGAAAGCCGATCCGGCGCGTGTCGAACGACGCCGCGAACGGGTTCAGCTTGAGATGAGGCAAATCAAAGGCAAGTGGAAGATCACTGCCTTTTCGCCGCTAAGCATCCTTTATCCCATCCACATCCGTTGACAACGGAGGGCGGGTCCCCTGACCCCCAGCCGACGCCCCCGTCGGCCATTGCATAACCGGCTGACGTTTCTGCGCCGCGCAGTCTCTCAGGAACAGATTGATCAGGTTCTGATAGGGCATACCAAGTTCAGCAGCGAGAGACTTGAAATAATCCACAGACGCGGTATCCAGGCGAATCGTGACGGCGCGCTTCAGTTTGGCGGCGTAGGGGTTCTTTCGGGACTGGGAAAAATCGTATTCGCTTCTCATCGGTATCTCCAGTATTCGTTTTCCTCTGAAGGTGTAGCTCGGCGGGCTGAAATCAGACGAATCACGGAAGGTGATTCTCTGTAGCAGTGGCTGACCATCAGGCACCGGGCTTCGAAACTGTAACCCAGCAGCACAAATCGCTCTTCATCTTCTGAGTGGTCAGGGTCGTCGATTAACCGGGCGCTCTCATCGAGAAACACAGTCCGGGTTTCTTCAAACGAAACGCCGTGTTTGACCAGGTTGGCGCGAGCTTTATGCCGATCCCAGGCAAATTCAATATTGCCCACAGCAATATATTAGCAATACTATCCGTCAAGCGCCGACAGATTGTTCCACCTCATCCGAAGCCGTAAAATAAGCCGCATCCGGATGGCTAAACACAATAGCGCTCACACTAGCCTCCGGTTCCATCATCATCCCCTCGGTCAATTCCACGCCGATTTCCTCAGGCTTCAGCAGTTTCCAAATCCCCACCTGGTCGTCCAGATTAGGACAAGCCGGATAACCAAAACTGTAACGCTTCCCTGTATACCGCGACGTAAATCGCTCCTGCATCGTCATAGTGGCAGGGTCCGGAATACCCCAATCCTCACGAATGCGGCGGTGCAACCACTCGGCGCAACCCTCAGCTGTTTCAATTGCCAGCGCCTGCAACGCATGAGTCTGAAAATATTCGCCACGCGCTTTCTTGGCTTCCGCAATCTCCCGGATTCCAGCGCCCGCAGTCACCACAAATATCGCCATGTGATCCCGCTTGCCATCTTTCGCAGGCAGAAGGTAATCACTCAAACAGAGTCCGTTTTCACGAGGCTGGCGACCAAATTGAAAAGTATGAATCGGTTCCGCGCCACCGGGTGCAAATAACTGAATTGCATTCCCAGCCCGCTCTGCTTCAAAAAACTGCCAGACCGCCTTGGCTTTCAAATAGGCAGCAGCCTCAATCTTTAACTCATTCACCAGCTGATTCAGTTCCAGTGCCTTCGCATCACCCTTGGCCAAGTCTCTTTCGAAATTGCCCTTGTAACCCAGATGCCGCCCGAATAACATGAACGGATTAACGTAACTCCACAGTTCAGTAAGTTGCGGCACATCGCGAACCTTGCGGTCCAGATAAGGCGCGGCGAGCAGCGGCAAATCCACACGTACTTTACTGCTTCTTACTTCCGATTTCGCCGCCGGATTCTCTTCAACAACAGTTTCGGCAAACGCTCCCGGCGTCAGATTAGTATTCGCCGCAATAACAGCAGCGCGCCCAACCGGATCCATCAACTGATTCATCAGCCGCAACCCGGTCATAGCGTCTTTGGCGTAACAAACAGCCTCGCCATACGCAGGCGCAATCTTATTACGAGTGAACCGTTCAGAAAGTGCGGCACCACCCACCAGAATCGGCACACTAATCCCGGCTTCCTTGAAATCGCCCGCAGTCAGCACCATCTGCTGCGCACTCTTGACCAGCAGGCCAGACAGGCCCACCGCGTCAGGCTTGTGTTCGCGGTAACCCTGAATCAACTGCTCCGAGGGAACCTTGATTCCCAGATTGACTACCGTATAGCCGTTGTTACCAAGGATGATTTCAACCAGATTCTTGCCGATATCATGCACATCGCCTTTCACAGTCGCCAGCAGTATCTTGCCGCGCGAAGCCATGTCAGCTTTTTCCATGAAGCCTTCCAGATAAGTCACCGCCGCCTTCATAGCCTCCGCAGACTGAAGCACCTCCGCCACAATCAGTTCATTGGCATTGAAAAGCCGGCCTACTTCAGACATTCCCGCCATCAGCGGACCGTTGATGATATCGAGCGGCGACGTACCTTCCGCCAGCTTCACGGCAAGGTCCGGAACCAGCCCTTCCTTCGTTCCTTCAATGATGTAATTCGCCAGCCGTTCATCCAGCGGCAGGTCAGTCGCTTTTACCTTGGCAACGCGGACCCGACTGCGGAAAAACTCCGCTATTGCGGCGATATGGTGCTGGTTGATAGATGCTTTCTGCTCGGCGGTTTGTTCGCGCCAGTCCTGCGGAGCATCCACTCCCGCAGGAGGCGTATTGAACAGCAGATCTTCCGCCAGCCGGCGTTCATCATCGGGCAGGGAAGCGAAGCGTTCCAGCTTCTCCGCATTCACAATCGCCAGATCAAGACCCGCCTTCGTGCAGTGATACAGAAACACCGAATTGACCACTTCGCGAGCCGCTGCGGGCAGACCGAATGAGATATTTGACACCCCCAGCGTTGTCTTCACGAAAGGGATAGTCTGCTTGATCAGCCGCAAACCTTCAATGGTTTCGACCGCACCGCCGATATAGTTTTGATCGCCGGTAGCACAGGGGAAAACCAGCGGATCGATGATGATATCTTCCGGCGGCACGCCGTATTTATTGACCAGCAAATCAACTGACCGCTGCGCCACCGCCAGCTTGCGTTCCCGCGTGAAGGCCTGCGCCTGCAGTTTGTCCTCATCAATCGTTCCGACAACCAGCGCCGCGCCATACTCCTTCGCCAGCGGCACAACGCGTTCAAATTTCTCTTCACCATCTTCAAGGTTGATGGAGTTGATGATGCTCTTGCCCTGGCAGTAAGTCAGCGCCAGTTCAATCGCTTTCGCGTCGGTGGTATCAATCATCACCGGCGCCTGAATGATGCGGATCAGTTTCTCATAAAAGAGCGGGATGTCCACCAGTTCGTCGCGGTCAGTACTTTGCAGACAGACATCAATCACATGCGCGCCATTCTTAACCTGCCGTCGCGCAATCTCAACCGCCTCTTCCCACTTCTCATCGGCGATTAGATTCTTGAACAGCCGCGAACCAATTACATTAGTCCGCTCACCAACAATCAATGGTCGGTTACTGTCTTCCGCTTCCACTAACTCGATGCCGGAGTAGTAAGCCCGGTGGGACGGTGCCTTCACCGCCCGCGGCTTCTTCCCTTCAATCATCTGCGCAATAGCCGCAATATGTTTATCGGTGGTCCCGCAGCAGCCGCCCACAATGTTGAGCCAGCCGTGTTTGGCAAAGCGTTCCAGCTGTTCGGCCAGCGAAAACGGGGTCTCCAGATACAACCCGTCTTCATTGGGAAGGCCGGCATTGGGATAGCAGGAAATTCGCGTCGAAGCCATGTCCGCCAGACTGCGGATATGATCCGTCATAAACTCCGGACCCGTAGCGCAATTGAGCCCAATCGAGAGCAAATCAGCATGCGCAACAGAGGCCAGCAGAGCCTCCGCATTCTGCCCCGCGAGCATGGTGCCCATAGGTTCAATGGTGCCCGAAACCATGATTGGAATCCGGATTCCAAGCGACCCAATCAGCTTCTTGATTCCCAGCAGCGCCGCTTTAATATTCCGGGTATCCTGCGCTGTTTCCACCAGCAGGATGTCGCAGCCGCCCTCCAGCATCGCTTTCGCCTGGTCATGGAAATTCTCCACCAGTTGCGGGAAAGTCACGCCGCCCGTGACGCTGATCGCTTTTGTAGTGGGGCCGATGGAACCAGCCACGAACCGGGGTTTCCCCGGCGTGGAAAACGCGTCCGCCGCTTTCCGCGCGAGCTGGCAGGCCCTGAAAGTCAGGTCCCACGCCTCATTCTCCACTTCATATTCGGCCAACACAATCGCGGTGCTGCCAAACGTATTGGTTTCGATAATGTCCGAACCAGCCGTGAGATACGCGCGGTGGACATCGTCAATCACGTCCGGCCGCGTTTTAACCAGATACTCGTTGCAGCCTTCGAGCGCCGCCCCGCCAAAGTCAGCAGCCGTCAGGTCACGTGCCTGAAGCATGGTTCCCATAGCCCCGTCGAGCACGAGAATGCGCGTCGCTAAAGCGTCAAATAAGGAGGCTTGACGTTCCTGAAAACTGGAAGACATTTAGATACATATAAATATATCATGATGCGTAGATATGACATCTGCCTCCGAACCCTCCCCTTCCTGTCTCGCCACCAGAACCATTGCAAAATTAAAAATCTCTTATATAATGGCCAACGAATCGCAAAGGCGACGCGCCTGGCCTGCGGTGTCGTTCATGGGAGAATGTGTCTGGAATGTTGAGATTGAAAGCAACGAATGCCGCTGCGGTAATTCTGGTCCTGGCAGGTGCCACCGCCATGGCACAGGCTCCGGCCGCATACCGCGCACCGCGAACTGACGGCGGCAAGCCTGATCTGAACGGCATCTGGCAAGTCCTCAATGAAGCCAACTACGATGTCGAAGCCCATGTTGCGCGCCCGGCCATGGCGGTCCGGCCTGGTCCTTACGGTCCGGTTCCAGCAGCGGCAGTTTTAGCTCTCGGAGCAGTGGGTGCCGTGCCTCCGGGCATGGGTGTCGTGGAAGGCGGGGCTATCCCCTATCTGCCCGCCGCCCTCGCAAAAAAGAAAGAGAATCAAGACAACTGGCTGAAGGCTGACCCTGAAATAAAGTGCTACCTGCCTGGAGTTCCCCGGGCCACCTACATGCCTTACCCGTTCCAGATTTTTCAGAATGCGGACACCGTATTCATCGCCTACGAATATGCGGGCGCGGTGCGGAACATCTTTATGAAAAACCCCGGCCCGGCCCCTGTTGACTCCTGGATGGGGCAGTCAGTCGGCCGCTGGGAAGGCGAAACCCTGGTAGTGGACGTTACTGGCATCAACGACCAGTCCTGGTTCGACCGCTCCGGCAACTATCACAGCGACCAGTTACATGTCGTGGAGCGCTATACCCGAACCAGCCCTGACGTTATTTCCTACGAAGCCACCATCGAAGATAAGGAAATTTTCTCACGCCCCTGGAAAATTAGCATGCCCCTCTACCGTCGCCAGGAAAAGAACGTCCAGATCATGGATTTCAAGTGCGCCGAATTTGTGGAAGAATTAGTTTATGGCCAGTGGCGCAAAAAGCCGCTCGACAAGTAGGCGCAGCAACATAAGCGGAGACACCAAAATGCGGAATCACCTATTCGTTCTAGCAGCGGCGCTCGGGCTCGCGGCAGGTCTGTCTGGTCAGACCGCAAAACCCTATGCAGTTCCGCGAATGGCCGATGGTCATCCGAACCTTCAGGGTACCTTCGATCTGGCCACCATGACACCGGTGGAACGAACCCGTGGCACCAGCGCCACCATGACGAAAGAGCAGGCGAAGAAGCTCGAAACAGCGGCTGCCGCACGCACCGCCCAGCAGGATCAGGCCATAGCCGGTGACCGCACTGCCCCGCCCAAAGGTGGCGACGGCTCCGGTGGTGCTGCCGGCAACGTCGGCGGTTATAACGGCGGCTGGCTTGACCCTGGCTCTTCCTATAACGTAGTTGACGGCCAGATCAGAACCTCCCTCGTTATCGATCCGCCCGACGGACGCGTCCCCGCTTATACAGCAGACGCTCAAAAGCGCATGAGCGGTCTGCGTGCGCGCCCTACTTCTGACGCCACAGAGAGCAATGATCCCGGCCTCGAAAGAATGCCCGGTTCTTATGATGACCCGGAACGCAGACCGCTCGGTGAGCGCTGCCTGCTGGGCTTCGGGTCCACCGCCGGCCCGCCCGCGCTGCCGGATTACTTCTATAACAACCTGCACCAGATTGTGCAAACGCGCGATTCCATCATGATCCTGACTGAAATGGTCCACGACGTCCGCATCGTGCGGATGAATTCAACCCACATCCCTTCCACGATCCGTAAGTGGCTCGGTGATTCCATCGGCCATTGGGAAGGCGACTCGCTGGTTGTTGAAACCACCAATTTCAATGACAAAACACGGTTTCGCGGAGCCACTGAGAACATGAAAGTCACCGAGCGGTTCACGCGCTCGGGGCCGAAAGAACTGCTCTATCGATTCACCATTGAAGACCCCGCCACATGGGCAAAACCGTGGTCGGGAGAGTATACCTGGCCTGCCACGGATGCTCATATCTATGAATACGCCTGCCACGAAGCGAATTACGCCATGGGCGGTATTTTAAGCGGCGCGCGGTTGCGGGAAAAAGAAGAAGCAGAGGCGAAAGCCGGTAAAAATTAGGCGAAAGCCAGTAAAAAATGAGGATTATGTCAATGAAACTCCGCACATCGATTGTGACCGCCACCCTCGCCATCGCGGGCGTTCTGGTCGTAGCCGCGCCGGCAATTGCCCATCACGCTTTTGGAGGTGAATTCGACGCCAACCGGCCTATCCTGCTGAAAGGCAAGCTGGTCAAGGTGGAATGGGTAAACCCTCATTCCTGGATACATGTCGAAATTACTAAACCTGACGGGGCGAAGGAAGTCTGGATGGTGGAAGGCGGCAGCCCCAATTCGCTGCTCCGCCGCGGAGTGACACGGGACAGCCTGAAAGTCGGCACAGAAATTGTCGTCGACGGTTATCAGTCGCGGGACCATTCCCTGCTGCGCGCCAACGGTCGCAATGTAACCCTGGTTGACGGCAAGAAACTGTTCCTCGGATCTTCCGGTACCGGCGCCCCAGACGACCCGAAATAAATGGACGGCGGGCCGCCAGCCACCGACTTGCCGTGGTGGCGGCCTTTGTCCCGCTCCGGGTAATTAGTACCTGCCCGCCGCGGCTTCAGTACGCTCTTCCTGCGAACTCACAGCCGTTTCGCCGGAGGAGGAGATATCTTCGGCTCCAGTCTGCTTCATCAAAAAAGAACTCGTCCACGGTACCAAGGTCGCCGTCGGTCGCATGGATCGCAAAACCGTTCAGGTCTGTCAAATTCTTTAGCATTAAGTCTCTTCCTTCCGTTTTCTCTCGGCAAGGCGGGGACCAAACTCGAAAATGCGATTCCTTCCGACACCGCAAAGGAGTAAACTACGAGGGCTTTATGCGCCCCTTCTCCCTTCTGACCTCCGCCCTCTGCCTGTTCCTGACAACCCTGCCCGCCCTTGCCCAAAACGGGACCAAAGACGGCGAATGGCGCACCTATGGAGGAGATCTCGGCAGCACCCGCTACGCCCCGCTAGACCGCATCAACGCAGCCAATTTCAACAACCTCGAAGTGGCTTGGCGCTTCAAAGCGGATTCGCTCGGACCGCGCCCGGAGTACCAGTTCGAAAGCACTCCGCTCATGGTGAAAGGCAAAATTTATACAACCGCCGGCACCCGCCGAGCCGTCGTATCGCTCGACGCCGCCACCGGTGAAATGCTCTGGATGCACAGTGAAAACGAAGGCGCCCGCGGAGCAAACGGCCCCCGCCAGCTGTCCGGCCACGGCGTCGCTTACTGGACCGATGGCAAAGAGGAACGCATCCTCTACGTCACCGCCGGTTACCGCATGGTTGCGCTCGACGCCCACACCGGCATCCCCGTACCCGGGTTTGGCAAAGCCGGCGTGGTTGATCTCAAGCTGGATGATGACCAGGAAATCGATCTGGTCAACGGCGATGTCGGACTCCACGCCACACCCATCGTTGCGAAGAATGTTGTGATCGTCGGTGCTGCGCACCTGGCCGGCAACGTTCCCAAAAATCACAACAATGTGAAAGGTTATGTTCGCGGTTTCGACGTCAAAACCGGCAAACGACTCTGGATCTTCCACACCATTCCCCAGCCCAGCGAATACGGCTACAACACCTGGGAAAACGATTCGGCATCAAAGAGCGGCAACACCGGCGTCTGGGGCCAGATCTCCGTGGATGAAGAGTTGGGCCTCGCCTACATCCCGGTGGAACTGCCCACCGGCGATTACTTCGGCGGCTACCGGGCGGGAAATGCTCTGTACGGCGAAAGTATCGTCGCCGTTGATCTGCAAACAGGCAAACGCAAATGGCATTACCAGCTGGTTCACCACGGCCTGTGGGATATGGACATCCCCTGTGCGCCCATGCTGGTTGATATTCCTGTTAACGGCAAAATCGTGAAAGCCGTAGCGCAGCCAACCAAACAGGCTTTTCTTTACGTTTTCAATCGGGAAACCGGTCAGCCCATCTGGCCTATCGAAGAAAGACCGGTGGAGAAGGGCGACGTTCCCACGGAATGGTATTCACCCACCCAGCCGTTCCCCACCAAACCGCCGCCCTACGATAACCAGGGAATCTCCATTGACAGCCTGATTAACTTCACGCCGGAACTTCGCGAAGAAGCCATAAAAGCCATCTCGAAGTACAAGATCGGCCCTATCTTTACTCCCCCCGTGTTGAGCAAAGTGGGCGGACCCCTCGCCACCATTATTTCCCCCGGTTCACAGGGCGGAACCAACTGGCCCGGTGGTTCCTATGACCCCGAGACCCATATCCTCTACGTGTTTTCGCAGAGTGCAATTGCGCTGCTCGGCATCATCGAAAACCCCAACAAGACCCTCTCCGATTTCAACTATGTCCAGGGTACAGCCGGGGTGGCTCCGCGCAGAGGTGGTGCAATGGGTGCCCCTCCAGCCGCTCCAACCGCTGCGCCCGCAGGCGGCGGTGAAGGCGGTGGTGGTGGCATCAACGTCCATGGCCTGCCCCTGCTCAAGCCGCCCTATGGCCGCATCACAGCTATTGATCTGACGAAAGGCGACATTGCCTGGCAGATCGCTCATGGCGAAACGCCGGATAACATCAAAAATAATCCAGCGCTCAAGGGAATAGATATTCCGCGTACCGGTCGCCCCGGCCTGCTGGGTCCGCTCACGACGAAGACCCTGGTGATCTGCGGCGAAGCAGGCTTTGGACCCACCCCCGGAGGTCGTGGTGCCATGCTGCGGGCCTATGACAAAGGCACAGGCAGGGAAGTGGGCGCGGTCTTTATGCCCGCACCGCAGACCGGTTCGCCCATGACGTACATGCTGAACGGAGAGCAGTACCTGGTGGTGGCAATTGGCGGCGGAGTCTATTCCGAAGAATTACTAGCCTTCAAACTCCCCCGCACCTAATGGAGGGCGTGGCACCCCGGCCCGCGCCAGACGCCCCCGTCCGGTTCCGAGGCTAACCAGGGAGATAAACTCTAGAGTTGATCATCGAATCAGAAGTCGCAATCACAACACCGGAAGGCAACTGCGATGCCGCATACTTCCACCCGAAAACAGGCAAGCACCCAGGAATTCTGTTCTGGCCAGATGGCTTCGGACTCCGGCCCGTAATCCGCGAAATCGCAAGCAGTCTGGCGGCTGAAGGTTACTCCGTCCTCGTACCCAATCCGTTCTACCGCGCAGCGAAAGCGCCGGTAATGGATGCACCCATCGATTTCACAAATAAAGACATGGTCACCCGCCTCTATGCCCTGATTGGAACAGTGAGCGCCGAGGGTGCAGCCGAAAGCGATACCTCCGCATACGTGGCGTTTCTCGACGCCCGGCCAGAGGTCGATCACGCCAGGAAACTCGGCACTCACGGCTACTGCATGGGCGGCGCGCTCGCCTTCCGGACCGGTGCCTCGTTGCCCGACCGCTTCGCCGCAGTCGCATCTTTCCATGGAGGCGGCCTCGTAACGGATAAACCAGCCAGTCCTCATCTGCTCATCCCCACGCTACAAGCTCACGTTTACGTCGGTATCGCAGCCAACGATGACGAAAAACAGCCCGAAGCCAAAGGTACTCTCAGGGAAGCATTTGCGGCGGCCAGTGTAGCCGCGGAAGTGGAACTGATTCCCGCTCTCCACGGCTGGTGTATGCGCGACATGCCGCTGCAAAACGGCGCCCCCATCTTCAGCGCACCGGACGCCCAACATTCCTACAACAAACTCGTCGCGCTCTACCGCGCGGCGCTCGGTTAACGTTTGTTTCCTCAGCGCTGGCTCATACTCGCCCTCGCCTGGCTCGCCCTGGTGCTGAGCTTCGTCGATCGCCTCGCCTGGTCCAGCGTAGCCAGCTCCGCAGGTCGCGATCTGGGACTTCCACTGGTTGCCCTCGGTGTCTTCGTCACGGCGTTTTATTCAGGGTACGTACTCTCAAACCTGTTCGGCGGAATCGCCAGCGACAGCATAGGTCCCCGCCTCATGCTGACCCTGGCGCTGAGCGGTCTGGGTGTCTCTACATTTCTCTTTGGCTTCGTTTCGTCCGTCACAGGCGGCCTGGTCATCCAGGCCCTTATGGGTCTGTTTGCGGGCACGGACTACGCCACCGGCGTCAAGCTGATCGCCGTCTGGTTTGAACGCAAAGACCGTGGCACCGCCATGGGAATCTTCATGACGGCCACCTCGCTCGGCGTCGTGGTCACCAACCTCTTCATCCCCCGGCTGCTGGCCAGCCTTCACTGGAGCGGGGTCTATCACGTGCTCGGCGGTGTCACCCTGGTCGGTGCGGTGCTTTGTTTTATCGCAGTCCGCGATAATCCGGGGGGCCGCGCCGAATCCGGTTTTCAACTCGCCGATGTGATGGATCTTTTCCATGACCGCAACCTGGTACTGGAAGCTATTTCTGGCTTCGGCGCCATGTGGGGAACCTGGGGTTTTGCCTTCTGGGCCAGCACGCTGATGGTTCGCGGACGGCACTTTTCCTCCATCGAAGCAGGCATGATCGTGGCCATGTTCGGCACCGGTGCCATTATTTCCAAACCGCTCATCGGGCTGCTGTCAGACCGTCTCGGAGGCATCCGCAAAATCCCTGTGATTGTCTGCCTGCTGTCTTTCGTTGTTGCGCTGCTGATTTTTGGCACCCTCGAAACGACACTGCAGTTCCGCATTCTCGCCCCCGTACTGGGTGTGACAGCGTTCGCCTACAGCCCGCTGCTGGGAGCCATGGTGACCGAAACGGCTGGTGTAAGTCGAGCAGGCAGCTCCGCGGGCGTCACCAATGCATTCTGGCAACTGGGCAGCGTTATTGTCCCCGTAGCGGTGGGCGCGGTTTACCAACAGACACACTCGTTCCATGCGGCCTTCCTTACACTCGCAGCCGGACCCCTGCTCGGGGCCCTTGGTCTGATGTTCGTGCGCGAAGGCTAAATAAAAATGCGGTTTGTGCCGATAAGCCAGCATGACTCTTCTGTTCGTCGCGGGCGGCTTATACGGCGGCTATCTTCTGGTTCTCGGCCTTTCAGACTGGTGGCTATATCGGCGCGAAGCCCGTTAGCCGGCCCGCGAAGCTCCGGGCGCAAGCTCGCCGGATAGAATGCAACAGATGAGCTTGCCTTCTGTTTTCGCCGGACGTTTGCGTATACCCGTAATCGGCTCGCCCCTGTTTGTCATTTCCAATCCTGATCTGGTGATCGCGCAGTGTAAGGCTGGTGTCACAGGGGCGTTTCCGTCTCTGAACGCGAGGCCGGTGTCAGTTCTGGACGAATGGCTGCACCGCATCACGGAAGAACTGGCCGCCTGGGATCAGGCGAATCCGGACCAGCCTTCCGCACCCTATGCGGTGAACCTGATTGTCCACAAGAGCAACGTACGACTCGAAGAGGATCTCGCGCTTTGCATCAAATGGAAAGCTCCCATCATCATCACGTCGCTAGGCGCACGCGAAGACGTGAATCTTGGAATCCACAGCTACGGGGGCATTACGCTGCATGACGTGATTACCAACCGCTATGCCCACAAAGCAATTGAAAAGGGCGCCGATGGCCTGATCCTGGTGGCGGCAGGAGCTGGCGGTCACGCGGGTACGCTGTCTCCATTTGCGCTGATTCAGGAGATCCGTGAATGGTTTAACGGACCAGTAGCACTCTCCGGTTCAATCGCCACAGGCCGCGCAATCCTTGCCGCCCTCGCCATGGGTGCCGATCTGGCCTACATCGGCTCAGCCTTTATCGCCACTCACGAGGCCAATGCGGCGGAAGCCTACAAACAAATGATTGTCGATTCAACCGGCGAAGATATCGTCTACACGAATCTCTTCACCGGAGTACCCGGAAATTACCTCAAGCCTTCGCTGGTCAAGGCCGGGCTCGATCTGGAAAACCTGCCGCCAAGCGAACCCTCGAAGATGAATTTCGGTTCCGGCGGCAGTTCCGAATTCAAAGCCTGGCGCGACATCTGGGGCTGCGGCCAGGGCATCGGGGCAGTGCACGACGTACCCCCGGCAGCAACTCTAATTGCCCGCCTGACCTCTGAATATGTGGCGGCTAAAGTGGAACTAGCCGCCAAAACCGCGCAATTCGGTACCTTGGCTGCCCGCGTTTAACTACAGCCGCTCGTCCCGCCGCAGTTCTCGCATTTGTAACAACTGCCATTGCGCGTCATCATCCCGCCACATTCCGCACACATCGGCGCATCACTCGCCACCGAGGCCAGGAACGGCAGCGATTCCTGCGGATTCGTCTCCGTAGGCCGCAGCACCATCGGATTCCCCGCCTCATTGCTGGCGTATTCAGCCCCCAGGAACTTCGTCGCCAGCCACCGAAAAATATAATCCGGAATCGACTTCGCATACGGAATATTCTGGTTGCCCGTCCAGCCACTCGGCTCAAACCGCACATGCCCAAACTTATCCACAAGGAACTTAAGCGGCACGCCATACTGCAGGCAATAGCTGATCGACGTCGAAAAGCTGTCCATCAAACCTGAAATAGTGGACCCTTCCTTCGCCATCGTAATGAAAATCTCACCCGGCGTCCCGTCTTCAAACATCCCGACCGTGATGTAACCCTCATGCCCGCCAATCGTGAACTTATGGGTGATCGATTGCCGTTCATCCGGCAGCTTCCGCCGCACCGGCCGGTAAACCACCTTCTCCGTCACAACCGCCGCAATTTCTTTCGCACTCGCTGCGGACAACGCCTTCTTCTCGGCAGTCTTGCCCGCCCCGGTGCTCATCGGCTGCACCTTCTTGGAGTTATTGCGGTAAATCGCAACCGATTTCAGACCCAGACGCCAGCTTTCGATATAGGCATCCATCACATCCTCAACCGTGCACTCTTCCGGCATGTTGATCGTTTTCGAGATCGCGCCCGAAACGTAGGGCTGAACCGCGCCCATCATCTTCAGGTGACCCATATAGTGAATGCTGCGCGTGCCATTCTGCGGCCGGAAACTGCAGTCAAACACCGGCAGATGTTCATTCTTCAGATGCGGCGCGCCTTCAATGGTGCCTGTGGAATCAATGTGGCTGACAGTGGCCTCCACCTGCTCCGGTGAATAGCCCAGCTTGATCAGCGCGGCAGGCACGGTGTTGTTGACAATCTTAATGACACCGCCACCCACCAGCTTCTTGTACTTCACCAGCGCCAGATCCGGCTCAATCCCGGTGGTATCGCAATCCATCATGAAGCCGATGGTGCCTGTGGGCGCAATCACGGTCATCTGGCCGTTGCGGTAACCTGCCACAGCACCCAGATTGAAGGCGTCTTCCCACGCTTTCTTCGCTGCGCTGAACATGCCTGCCGGAATATTGCGATGGTTGATGTGGTTGACCGCGTCGCGGTGCATCTTAATCACATCCAGAAACGGTTCCGCATTCTTCGCGAAACCAGGGAACGGCCCGGTGGATTCCGCAATGCGCGCACTGGTGAGATACGCCTGACCACACATCACAGCCGAAATAGCACCAGCGTAATCGCGACCGCGGTCGCTGTCATAAGGAATCCCGAATGACATCAGCAGCGCACCCAGATTAGCGAAGCCAAGCCCCAGCGGGCGGTAGTCATGCGAGTTGCCCGCAATCTTTTCCGTCGGGTAAGCCGCGTTATCCACCAGTATTTCCTGCGCCATAATCAGCGTGTCCACGCCATGGCGGAACGCTTCCACATCAAACTGCCCGTCTGGCCCCACAAACTTCATCAGGTTCAGCGAGGAAAGATTGCAGGCCGAATCATCAAGGAACATGTACTCCGAACATGGGTTCGACGCATTGATCCGCGACGTATTCGGGCACGGATGCCACCGGTTGATCGTGGTATCAAACTGCATCCCCGGGTCACCGCACTGCCACGTGGCATCGGCAATCTGCTTCATCAGGTCGCGTGCCCGCACCCGGTCTTTCTTCTCGCCGGACCCCACTGCCTTCGTCCAGAAGTCCCGGTCTTCTACAACAGCCTGCATGAACTCATCCGTGGCGCGAACGGAATTGTTCGCGTTCTGGAAGAAGATGGAGCTGTAAGCATCGCCGTCAAGCGAAGAATCATAGCCCGCTTCAATCAGCGTGTGGGCTTTCTTTTCTTCTTTCGCCTTGCACCAGATAAAGCGCTCAACGTCCGGATGGTCAACGTTCAAAATCACCATCTTCGCGGCGCGTCGCGTCTTGCCGCCTGACTTGATCACACCCGCGAACGCATCAAAACCCTTCATGAAAGAGAGCGGACCACTCGCACGGCCGCCACCTGAAAGAATCGCGTCTTCTTCCCGCAGCGGAGAAAGGTTGGAGCCTGTGCCTGAACCCCACTTGAACAGCATGCCTTCTGTCTTCGCCAGATCCAGAATGGATTCCAGCGAATCTTTTACTGACACGATAAAGCAGGCCGAACACTGCGGCTTGGCTTCGTTCGTCAGTTTTTTGGACGCGTCCGTCTGGGCATCATAGAACCAACCATAGCCGCGCGATTCCTTCACCCCGACGTTGAACCAGACCGGCGAATTGAACGCTGCTTTCTGATGCAGCATCATGTGTGCCAGTTCATCGCGGAAGTTTTCGCCATCCACCTTCGTCGCGAAGTAACCGTCTTTCAAACCCCAGTTGGCAATGGTGTCGACAACGCGATGCACCAGTTCGCCCACGCTGCGTTCGCGCTCGGGCGAGCCAGGTTTGCCATGAAAATACTTGCTGGCGACGATATTGGTGGCGGTCTGTGACCAGTCTGCCGGTACCTCAATATCGCGCTGTTCAAAAATCACAGCACCTTTATCGTTGCCAATGGTCGCGTTACGCGTCTCCCACTGGACTTCGTCATAAGGCGTCTTGCCCGCTTCGAGACGGGCCGTAAAATAGCGTTCAAAACTGACACCTGCACCGGTGCCTTGGGTTAAGGTTTGTGGTTGCAACTCATTTATTGTCGCATTTGCAATAGCTGATTTTGACATGGGCGGGAAACTCCTGGGTACTCTTTGCGAACAGTCGATTGGCGTCGCACCTGCAATATTGAACCCTACTGGTAGTGGCAGTCAAGCTTTTTTTTCCATATGTTGTATGTTTGTTCCAGCCATTGCCAACTACATTTGTGTTCAGTGATGATAACAAACATGCTTCGGAAACTCACAGTTGCAGCCGCTCTCATCGCGGCGGGTGTTCTTGCGGGATGCGGAACAAGTACTACAGGACCCGATGGCGGGAGCAAGCAGCAGACCATGACCGGTGTGTCGTCGTCGGGCTACCCGAAAGGTGAGCCGAAGGATGCCAATTCTCCCGCGCTGGGAAGTTCCACGGAACAGAAATATGCGCGCGACGGCAACCGTATGCCAGGCGATCCGGAAGAAAAAGAAAAGCCCGAACAGAAGCGTTAGGCTTTCGACCAGACACTGGCACCCTCTACCGAAAAATTGCTAACATCAGCACTGAGAAAGAGGACAGACCGCTTATCTGCCCTCCTCTTTCGGTTCAACTAAACATCGATGTCGATGCGTAATTTGGACCGGCGTTTCCTGAAGAGAATCAGGAGTTTCGCTAAGCGAACACGGGGCGAACCAGCTTCGGCGTGATAGTACTTCAGAACCGCGCTGGTATCGAAGAAGTAGTGCCCTGGTCAGTAATCGCGGCGATCAGCAATCAGGTCAGCTGAGAGAGAACCGGGTATCACTGCCAGCGCCGCCCTGACCTCTTCAATTATCGGTATCCGTGCGAGCCTGGCTGTCTCAGTTCGCGCCATCTCAACTACAGCCCAGTCCCGCTTACTGCCGCCCCTTGCCGAAATTGAAATCGTTAGAGTTACTTGCTCGGATTCCGGCAGTTCAACTGGTTCCAGCGGCCGTAACACGCCGCCTTCGTAGATTGCTTCAATTTGCCTGAGCATCACTGCACCAGTTTAACCGCTTGGCGCACCCACGTGTTTGAATCCTGCAAATCCGGTCGACAGGGCACAAATCGGGCCCGGACATTGCTTGCTATTCTGAGACTCATGACTATCGACGAACGCATCGAACGGCTAACCGAGAGGGGCGAAGGTCTGGTTATGACTGCCCAACTGCAATGCAAAGACCGCGAAACCGATTCGGAGAACATCAGAGCGCTGGCCCGCATTGCCGAAATCCACGAACGCCGTCTCGAAGTGCTGGAACATTCCGAACAATAAAAATCGTTGGGACGCCAGTAGTGCGCGGAACTACTTCTTCAAGCTCTCCGCATACACAATATCCACCAGCCCGCCGAAACCAGGCCCCCGTCCACCCGCCACCGGAGCCGGATCTCCCACCGCCAGCCGAATCTGATCCGGAGTCTTGCCCTCCGCAATCAAACCCTTAATCTTCGTCCGTTTCTCATCCGTAGCCTTCAGCCGCGCCTGAATATCAACCTTCGTCTGCGGCTCGCCATGACCCGGAATAAACGTCGTCGCATCAAGCCCCACAAGCCCGGTAGTGGCCTTGATCCACCCTTCCGATGTCCCGCCCTTTTCCGCATGAATAATCGGGTCCTGGCGCTGTGTAGCGATAATATCGCCAGTGAAAACTATCCTTTGCGCAGGCAGCAAAATAATCAGATCGCCACTGGTATGCGCCACGCCCCAGTGCAGCAGCGTGAACTTCACACCATCAAGACTCAGCGTCTCTTTATCCTTCGTGATGAGCTTCGTCGGCAAATGATCGGCAGGAGGCGCACCGCGTCCACCGCCCTGAATCGCCGCTTCCTGCTCCTTCCGGTTGTTCGCATGAGCAATCACCGTGACAGCACCTGGAAACGCAGCCAGCCCGTTCACATGGTCGCCATCACTATGTGTCAGGATCACATTCATCACCGGCTTCGGCGTCAGCTTTGCAACCTCGGCCAGCAACTGGTTGCCGCTATCCAATGTAGTCTTGGCATCAATAATCGTGACGCCTTTCCTGCCGATGATAATGCCGCTGTTACCGCCTCCGCCGCTGGTCCAGTAAACACCTTTCGAAAGCTGCTTCGTAACAAATGGTGCAGGCTGTTGCTGCGCACTGGCACAGGCTGCCAACAAAACGCCAACTGCAATCCCGCGCGTCACGTTAATCTCCCGCCGCCGCTTCGTACACCCCAACCGAATCCGCATCCGCAACATGCCGCTTGCGCGGTGAAGGCATTTTCAAAAGCACCAGTGCCCCAAACGCGGCAAACAGAGATAACCCCGCCGCCAGATAGAAAGCGTTATCCCACGTACCCGTCTTCTCAAACAGCAGCGTAGCCCAGCCGCCGGCCAGCAAAGCCGCCAGCCCCTTGGTGCTGTACAAAAAACTGTAATTCGACGCCGCATGCTTCGTCCCGAACATATCTCCCAACTGAGCAGGAAACAGCGCATAAACTTCGCCCCAGGTCAGGAACACTGCCACCATAGAGAACACAAACCAGGCCTCTGACTGCCGGCCCAGCGTCACCACACACATCAAAAATATCGCCTGCAGCAGGAACGCCACAAACATGGTCCGCTCACGGCCAATATGATCAGAAACCCAGCCCCAGCCGAACCGCCCGCCGCCATTCGCGATCGGATTCAGGAACAGCGCCCAGCCCATCGCGTAAGTCCCGATCTTGAAGTTGTCACCGATCGGCGCAACCTGCGCACTCGCCATCAGCCCGCCAATTCCAATCGCCAGCATGATGATGTACATGAAATAAAACTGCGGCGTGCGCAGCATTTCCAGCGAATTGAAGTCATGTCCGCTGTGCTTCCGAACGGCAGCTTTAACCGGCGCAGGTGCAGCCGCAACGTAGTTCGCAGGCGGATACTTCAGGAACTGCCCGATCAGAATAATCAGCACACCCATACTGATGCCGGTCACGATGAACGTGGACGCGTAGCCGTTGTCTTTGATGAGACCCCTGAACAGCAGCACTGATGCAGCCGCACCAGAGCCATATCCTCCGGCGATTAATCCGGAAGCCAGCCCCCGCCGATCCGGAAACCACTTCAGCGCCACCGCAATCGACGAGCAATAGACAAACGAAACGCCCAGCCCCGCCAGCGCCGCCAGTGCATACAGAGTCGTAAGACTCTGCGCCTGCCCCAAACCGCTCCACCCGACAGCGCAAATCACACCCGCTGCCGACGTAAATATACGCGGCCCGATCCGGTCAATCAGCCAGCCCGACAGCGGCATCGCCCACGTCATCACCGCGATCAGAATCGTAAACACATACTGGACATCAGACTGCTTCCAGTGCATTCCGGCCGAGATCGGCTTCACGAACAACGTCCATGTGTATTGCATGTTGCTGATGATTGCCATCGCAATCACAGCAGCGGCCAGACGGCCCCATCGGTTCATAGTTTGTCCTTGTTGATCTGTGTGGCGAGAAGTTTTGTGCAGGCGTAAACGGCCCGTGTGTACGGCATGGGAACACCCAGTCTATCTCCAATTTCAAGCGCCGCGCCTGTAATCGGTTCCAGCTCCAGCGGACGCCCCTTTTCCAGATCCTGCAGCATCGAAGTTTTATGCTCGCCAATCTTCGCCGCGCCCTCGATTCTCTGTTCAATCGTCACGGGCAAATCCAGCCCCAGCTTCGCCGCAATCTCACAGGCTTCCTGCATGATGCACCGCACCAGTTCACGCGTATCCGGGAAGCCCGCAATACCCGCCAGCGTGCCTCCGGTAAGCGCGCTGATCGGATTGAATGCCATATTGCCCAGCAGCTTAACCCAAATCTCATTGCGCAGCCGCGTAGTAACAGGAGCCTTAATTCCCGCCGCCACCAGCGCCTCAGCTAACCGCCGTACCCGGTCACTTCGTGCCCCATCCGGTTCGCCCACAGAAAGCCGGTTGCTCTCGATATGCCTGATCAGGCCCGGCTCCACAATCTCCGCCGCAATATAAGCGATGGACCCGATCACCCGCCCGGGTTCAATCGCCCCGCCAATCACGCCGCCCGGATCAATGCTTTCAAGCTGCGTGCCTTCAAGCGGCACACCCGGCACGCTAAAGAACCACCAGGGCACGCCATTCTGCATCCCCACCACCGCCGTCTCCGGCCCCAGCAGAGGCTTGATGCGAGCAGCAACTTCCGGCAGACTGTGCGCCTTCACCGCCAGGAAAACATAATCCACCGGCCCCACGCTTTCAAGGTCCGCAGTGGTCTTGACGGCCACTTGCCAATCGTCGTGACCGGTAACAATCCGCACGCCATTCCGCTGCATAGCCGCCAAATGCGGACCGCGCGCAAACAACGTCACATCCTGCCCGGCACGCGCCATCGCGGCACCCACGTACGCCCCAATCGCCCCCGCGCCGACAATTACGCTCTTCATGCCGTCGGGGTGAACGCCGCAGCCACAACGCGCCGCTGAATTTTACCCGTCGCCGTGCGTGGAATCGTCTCCACAATATGGATCTTGCGCGGGCGCTTGAAATCCGCCAGCCGTTCTTTACAGAACGCGATCAACTCGGCTTCCGTCGTGCTGACATCCTGTTTCAAAGTCACCACCGCCGCCACATCTTCACCCAGCGTGGGGTGCGCAAAACCAAAGCAGACCGCTTCCGCAACAGCCGGATGTGTCGCCAGCAATTCATCAATCTCAAGCGGCGAAATTTTCTCGCCAGCCCGATTGATCATCTCCTTCAAACGGCCCACCAGCTTCAGGTAACCTGCCTCATCAATCACGCCCTGGTCGCCCGTGCGGAACCAGCCGTCCACAAACGACGTCGCATTGGCTTCCGGATTATTCTCATACCCGGTCACAACACTCTCGCCCCGGATCACCACTTCACCAGCCGTTCCCGTAGGCTGCAGGTTACCCTCCGCATCCATAATGCCGACATCAATACCGGTCGCGCGACCCACCGTCCCAGGCTTGCGCGGGTCCGGCGGCAATGGGTTCGACGACATCTGGTGCGACGCCTCCGTCATTCCATAAGCCTCCAGCACCGGCACCCCAAACACCTCTTCCATCTGCCCCATGTGGACGGCTGAAAGCGGCGCACTGCACGAACGAATAAAGCGCAACGACTCTGCGCCATCCGGACGCTGCCCGCCCGCCCGCGCCAGCAAGACCTGATGAATCGTAGGCACCGCCGAATACCAGCTCACGCCGAAATCGCGAACCGTGCGCCAGAACGAAAGCGCATTGAACTTGCCCGGAACAATAATCCTGCCACCTGAATAGAGCGTGGAAAGCACGGATGCCACCAGGCCGTGAACGTGGAACAGCGGCATCACGCAAAGCGAAACATCCTGCTCAGTCAGCTCATAGTGCGCCGCGATATTGGCGGCTGAACGTGCCAGCTTGAAATGCGGAATCGGTACCCGCTTCGGGCGGCCCGTGCTGCCACTCGTATGCAAAATCAACGCAATCTGGTCCGGCGTCGGGTCGGCCGCAGTCGCCGAAGCCACAGGCGCGCCGGCGAAGACCAGATCCATACCCGACATGGCCACTGCAAGAACCGGAATCGAGTTGCCCGCCGCCCCCCGCGCCACATCGCCGCCTTCTTCAGGCACCACCAGCAGCTTCGCCTTCGTGTCATCCAGGTAGAAGACAAACTCATCATGCCGGTACGCCAGATTCAGCGGCGCAGCCGTTCCCGCAATGGACGCCGCGAGAAAACAAACCAGCACCGGAATCCCGTTCGGCAGCGCGATAGCGACACGGTCACCCGGCCGAATGCCAGCCGACGCGAATACATCCGCGGCAGCGCGCACCTGCTTGCGAAGGTCGCCATAAGTGAGGGTAACGCCGGTCTCAGGTGAGATTATCGCGACCGTGTCCGCAGGTGCGCGCTCAATCAGTTCCCAAAGTGTTGAAGGTTTGCTCATCTTGTTAAACCGTAATGTTACCAGGCTAACGCATAACTATCGCCACGCGGATCCGCACCGGCACTCAGCACGCCGGATTCATGGTCCACCGTAACCCCGCAATTCGCGCCCATCGTCCACGGGCCAACAGTCTCAACCTGGTGGCCAGGCACCCCCAGTTCAGCGCGCACTTCGGCCGGAATCCGGTCTTCCACCGACAAATGCCCCGGATATGCCGTCTGCGGAAATTCAGTAGCCGGAAAGCTCGTCGTGCTCCAGCGCGGCGCTTCAATCGCATCCTGAATATTCATCCCGAAATCCACCATATTGAGAAACGTCTGTGCGATCCGCAAAGGCTGATCGTCCCCACCCGGACTCCCCAGCACCATCGACGGTTCGCCATCCTTCAAAATCAGCGTCGGTGTCAGCGTACTCCGTGGCCGCTTGCCCGGCATCAGGGCGTTGGGATGTTTCTCATTCATCACAAAGCAATCCCCGCGGCAGTTGAAAATCAAACCCGTGTCCCCGATCACGATGCCCGTCCCAAACGCTGAATGCAGGCTCGGAGTCATCGAAACCGCATTGCGGTCTTTATCGATGATGGCCAGATAACTGGTATCACCCGCATGATTGGCCGCGCCCTTGCCAAAAACCTCACCCATCGGCTCGCCCTGATAATCCTTCGCCAAAATCAAATCAAACGGAATATCAATAAACGCCCGGTCACCCAGATATTTTTCTCGGGTTCCATACGCCCGCTTCGCCGCCGCCGCGCAAAGGCCAATATAGGCGGCGGAATTATGTCCCAAAGCCGCAAGGTCATGCCGCTCCAGCTGGTTGAGCAGCACCAGTTCCGTCGGACCCTGACATGCCGAGGCATTCTTATAAACCTGATAGCCCCGATAGTTGACGGAAACCGGCTCCTCGACCCTGGCTTCATAAGCCGCAAAATCCTCACAGCGGAACAACCCGCCATTGTTTTCGCAAAACGAAGCTACCCGCCGAGCCATCGCACCCCGATAGAATTCATCCCGGTTCGCCATCGCCCGCAGCGTCTCCGCCAGATCCGGATTGCGCAAAATCTCTCCCGCCCGCAGCATCCGCCCGTTCGGAAAATAGATCCGCGCCGACGTCGGATACTTCCGCAGCTTGTCACCATGCACGGCCAGAAATTCCAGCAAATATTCACTGACCGGAAACCCCTCTTCCGCCAGATAAATCGCATCCCGCGAAAGCTCCGCAAACCCGCGGGTACCCCAGCGGTCAAGCAGAATATGGCACGCTGCCGGAACGCCAGGCACCGTCCCGCAAAGCAGCCCGTCACTCACCGGAATCGCCCCGCCACAGTTCGCCCGGTACCAGTCAATCGTCGCCAGGCCCGGCGTAGTCCCCGTCGCATTGATCGCGTGGACCTTCTTCTCCCGCGCACTGTAAACCAGCACGTTGGCATCGCCGCCCATCCCGGTCATCGCAGGGTCAGTCACCGCCAGCACCGTCATCGCAGCAACCGCGGCATCGAACGCGTTACCGCCGTCACGCAGAACGCGCTCAGCAGCCTGCGTCGCCTGAGGCTTGCGCGTAGAAACCGCATACGTCCGGCCTCGCATTACTGGGCGTGTAAAGGGCATAACTAGAAACTATACCCATGAAATACATTGACACGCCAAACACTCACCGTTTACTCTTGAATTTGATATAGGACTCTTTTGGTCCTCTATTGCGACTAGTCGCAACTAAGGCATCCCAAAGTATTTCTCACGCCATTTAATGCGACCGATTCGCAACTAAATAATGTCCACTGCCACCCCGACATCCCGATCCCTCGCAGACGCCTTCACCGCCAAAGGGCTCCGCCTCACCGCCCAGCGCCGCGTCCTGCTCGAAATCATCGAATCCGCCACCAGCCACCTCGACGCCGCCGGCCTGCTCCAACTCGCCCGCGACCGCGACGCCCGCATCAACCGGGCCACGGTCTACCGCACGCTCGAAATCCTCAAAAAGCTCGGTCTGATCGACGAACTGGATCTGATGCACCTCAACGGCGAGAAACATTACTACGAGATCCGTACCGGCCGCGACCACATCCACCTCGCCTGCTTCGAGTGCGGCCGGATCGAAGAATATGAAAGCCCCGTCTTCGACCAGCTGAAGCAGGAAATCGCCCAAAAGCAGGGCTTCAGCATCGGCGTAGTTCGCATGGAAGTAGGCGGACGCTGCAGCATCTGCGTCCGCGCCAACTCAAGGGAGCAATAAATGAAGTTCTTTTACGCAACCATTCTGACCGCAGTTCTATGCGCCGGACAAACTCCGCCAGTGCAATTCAAGGGCATCGTCCTCGACCCCGCGCACAGCCCCATATCGGGCGCACAAATCAGCATCACCCCAGGCCGGCAGAGCGGGCTAACCACCACCCCGTCAGGAGAGTTCACCCTCCAGACAGCCCCAGGCAATTACACCGTCACAGTCTCGAAAGATGGTTTTACATCTCTCTCCCGCAGCCTCGATTTGCCGCAGCAGAGCACCGCTCCGGCCATCTTCCAGCTCGATGTGTCTCCCGTGCAATCCACTGTCACAGTAATAGAAAACGCTGACTACCTCACCACAGCAACACGCTCCGCCACTAAAACCCTGACTCCGCTGCTTGACGTCCCGCAGTCCATCACAGTCGTGACCGGCGAACAGATCAAAGACCAGATGATGATGAGCATCGGCGATGTGGTCCGCTACGTCCCCGGCATCTCCGCCCATCAGGGAGAAAACAACCGTGATCAACTCGTCATTCGCGGCAACAGCACCTCTGCTGACTTCTTCGTCGATGGCGTTCGTGACGACGTGCAGTACTACCGCGACCTTTACAACCTGGAAAAATATCGCCTTCGCCACTTACATCTATCAGCTGGCATAGCGTTACCCCGATTTCGTCAAAGCCGGCATCGTCAAGAAAGTCCAGGAGCATCTGGGCCCGGAGTTCGACGTCGCCACTCACTTCACGCCGCGCTACAAACCCTGGGAACAGCGGCTCTGTCTGGTGCCAAACGCGGACATGTTTGAAGCCATAAAATCAGGCCGTGCCAGCATAGTCACAGACCAGATCGAAACCTTCACCGAAACCGGCATCCGTCTCAAGTCGGGCAGGGAACTCGAAGCCGACATCATCGTCACCGCCACAGGCCTCGTCATGCAGGCCTTCGGAGGTATCCACCTCGAAGTCGACGGCAAAAAGATTGACCTTTCGCAAACTCTTTCCTACAAAGGCGTCATGGTCTCCGGTGTCCCCAACCTTGCCTCTGTCTTCGGCTACATCAACGCCTCATGGACTCTCAAAGCCGACCTCATCTGCGCCTGGATGTGCCGCCTGCTGAACGCCATGGATCACAAAGGTGTGCGCCAGGTTACGCCACAAAAAGGCGACGAATCCGCCGTCGCACCCTTCGTCCAGAACTTCAACTCCGGCTGCATGGAACGCGCGCTCGGCAGTTGGCCAAAGCAGGGTGCAACCGCACCCTGGCGCGTCAACCAGAATTATTTCCAGGACACACTCAGTCTAAAATGGAGTTCACTGGATGACGGTGCCCTGAAATTCTCCAACCCGCCGCGCCACCCGCCCGGTTAAATAAGTTTAGATACATGTATGCTGTTCTGAGGGAAATGATGACCTGCTCGAACTGGATTAAAACCGGCGCACTGGCGCTCTTCACCGTTACCGTTCTCTCTGCCCAAACCAAGGCTGTATCAACGGGTGCAAAAATTCCCCGCGGCGCTGACGGGCATCCCGATCTCACCGGAGTCTGGAATAACGCCACACGCACTCCCTTTGAGCGTCCCGACACCTTTGGCGGCAAAGCGTTTCTCTCCGAAGCTGAGACCCGCGAATGGGAAGCCAGAGAAGCGCAGCGCTGGCAGGAAGGCGCAACCATTGACGGCGGTCGCCCGGTCACCATCCAGGGCGGTGCTTACAATGTTCTTTTCTACGACAACGGCACAGGCCTCGCGCGTTACGGCGGGCAGAACCGGACCTCGATGGTTGTCGATCCACCGGACGGCCACATCCCCCCGGTTCTCCCCGAGGCACGCAACAGAGTCAGGCGCGGAGCCACCGTCGCCGGCGATTACAAGAGCCTTTCCAACGACACGCGTTGTCTTGTAGGCAACACTTCCGCCGTGCCCATGACGCCCGCGCTTTATAACGACAACTACCAGATCGTGCAGTCCCCGGACTCCATCCTCATCGTGCTCGAAATGGTTCACGACGGTCGCATCGTCCACATGAACGCCAAACACCAGCCCCCGTCCGTCCGCCAGTGGTTTGGGGATTCCATCGGACACTGGGATAACGACACGCTCGTTGTCGAAACCACCAATTTCTCAGACCAGTCGCGTTACCGCGGGTCCTCGAAAGATCTGAAAGTAACGGAGCGCTTCACGCGGGTAAGCGATAAAACCATTGAATATCGGGCCACCATGGAAGATCCCTCCACCTGGGCAAAACCGTGGTCCCTCGAATTGCCCTTCAACTCCGTGCCCGGCCCGCTCTATGAGTACGCGTGTCACGAAGGCAACTACGCCATTCTCGGCATCCTCGGCGGCAAATAGTTACAACCTGTCAATCACAGCCTGTGTGAACTGATCCGTACTAGCCGTTCCACCAACATCACCAGTAAGATGTTTCCGTTCGCTATAAACCAGTTCAATAGCCCGCTGCAGCCGCATAGCCGCATCGCGCTCACCCAGATGTGACAGCATCAGCCGGGCACTCTGCATTAACGCCGTGGGGTTAGCAATCCCCTTGCCGGCAATATCCGGAGCCGAGCCATGCACGGCCTCAAACACCGCGCAAGTATCCCCCAGATTCGCACCCGGAACAATCCCCAAACCGCCAACCAGACCAGCGCACAAATCAGAAACGATATCGCCGTAAAGGTTCGGCAGCACCAGCACGTCAAACGTCTCCGGCCTCATCACCAGCTGCATACATGCGTTATCCACAATCAGTTCACTGTATTCAATCTCCGGAAAGCCTGCCGCGATTTCACGGCAGCAGCGCAGAAACAGGCCATCACTCATCTTCATGATGTTGGCCTTGTGAATCGCCACTACTTTTTTGCGATGCTCACGAACCGAATATTCAAACGCCGCTTTCGCAATGCGCTCGGAAGCCACGCGGGTAATAATCTTGAGACTCTCCACCACATCGGTGACCACTTCATGCTCAATCCCCGAATACAGATCCTCCGTATTCTCACGGAAAATCACCAGATCAATCGGCAGGTCAGCAAAGCGCGACTTGAGCGCGGGCAGCATGCGCACCGGGCGAAAATTAACAAACAAATTCAACCGCTTGCGCAAGGCAACGTTGACGCTGGAATGCCCCGTCCCGATCGGCGTCCCCACCGGCCCTTTCAACCCCACCCGCGTCTTCGCCAGGGATTCAAAAACCGCCTCCGGCAGATACTGCCCCGTGGCCAGTTGCGCCGCCACGCCCGCATCCACGCGGTCCCAGACGAACGGCACCCCGGTCGCTTCAATGGCGCGCACAGTGGCGTTCGCAACCTCAGGGCCAATACCGTCGCCGGGGATAAGAGTAATATGGTGAGCCATTCAGTCGTAGTATAGGGCCATGCCATTTAGGCTGCGGACGGCCAAAGGAAAACTGAAAATTGAACACAGTATTCTCGACAGTTTGCGCCCCGTGCTCGACAAGCTGGTGCTCCGCGAAGATATCCGCTCCATCATCCCCGGAGTCATCCGGCCCGTACGGGATGCCAGAGGCATAGTCAAGATCCGCATCACGGTTCCGGTACAAAACGGCTGGAAGGCAATAGGGTTATCGAACGGTGCCAGGCAGGAACTCTTCATCAGCACGACAATGACGGAGCCCCAGCTGAAAGCCGCGCTCGAAGAGGCGATTGACGCGGTGGGGTGATCGCCGCCCCCGCCTAACCCTCTCAGGCGCAGGAAACGGCCCCTAATGTTTCAACTTCGGAATTCAGGTTTAACGAAGTTGAAACAAATAGTTGAAGATGCGCAGTATGTACGCAGCAAGAGACGCCGTGAACGTGGGGAACATTGGATCAAGTGGATTACCGTAATTGCTGCAACCATAGCGGCTATTGCTTCTTTGTATGTGGCGTTCTTCAAAAAGTGGCCTTCCAACTGGCCCTGTGCGAAGTGGCGGCTTGACAACGGCCATAACACGATGTGAATAGATACGTCGAAAGCATGAAAGCGGTATTGGCTCAAGCCCGGTTGAAGGCGTCCGCCCGCCCGACGAATGATGATTTGGGCATGGCAACAACAGCTTCAATCAGGGCGCCCCGTGGTTCCAAATTACAAACAGCAGCAGCTTGATCCTCTGCCTGGATTGCATCTAAGCATGCTTTACCGCGGTGCGTGCGTTTTTGTGTGACGGCGTAACCATGGAACCAGGTTTTCAAAGCTGAACGAGCCTGCCTCGTATAGCCCTGAGATAAACAGATAAGCCTCTGCCGCATCTGCCGTCATATGTGAACCGTTAATTGCCAGAAAAGTATAGGTTGCCGCGAAAGCGGTTCGCTTATTGCCATCAATGAAAGGATGGTTCTGTGCCAGACTTTCCCAAAGTGCTGCCGCCTCTTCCATGAGATCGGCGTAATAACCGGTTTGGGGACGGAAGAGCGCAGACTCGAGCAGGCCATAGTCGCGGACTCCCTGCGAACCGCCGTAGCGTTCAACCTGATCGGTATGAATCGCGAGGACTTCGGGCAGTGTGAGGTAATCTCTCACTTGGCGAGTTTTTGATACAACTCGCCGTATTTTTCGTGACTGGAGAGGTAGGCAGCCATTACATGGCTGCGGGGCCGATTGTTTTTCCGTTTCTCAATGAGGTCTGACAACGCTTCATCCACAAGCGTCTGAATTTGCCGTCCCTCACTCTGCGCCAGGGAACGAATACTGGACAGGATCTGCGAATCTACCTGCGTCGCGAATTTTTCCTTGACTTGGACCATATGAGAGCTCCTGATCAAGTGTTTCATGATGAATCATGATTCGTCAAGGCCGTCCACAGAAGCAGCCGGTTAGCTCGACATTCCGCTAAACCTTCGGAATCACAAACGCGTCTGGAATCCCCTGATCCAGCGTCGCCAATAATAAGCCTGCTGAAGTCGCGAGTTCCACCAGATGACCGTCGGTAATTTGTTTCGGTGACTTGACCCAGGAGGGTAGTCTCGACGCATCGCGGGAGTCATCGAGAAAGCTGAATTGAATGATTTCGGATGTTTTTATCCGCGCAAGCACATCTCTCGCCTGCGCAACAGTCAGTCCGAACTGCGGTACCTGCGAGAGAACCCGCACGAAGCCCAGTTCCGTGATCGGGCAGGTCATCAATTGTGCCCGGCGCGGCAATGCACCGACCCAGGCAGCCAAGGCGCCCGTGGAACTCATGCTCCAGAAATCCCAGAGCAATTAGCGCGTTGACGTCCAAAAGGTATTTCACTGTGGATCCTCGTTGCGGACTACGGAAAATTCGACAAAATTTCCCGAACCTGTTCCCCTGTCAGAATTGCTCCACCCGCCCCCACAGTCAGGACGGGCAGTCCGGTTAACGGGTCGTTGATAATCCGGGGTTCCGTCGTCGCTGTTCTGTGTGGTGTGAGCACAATCCGCCCATCCCGGATATCAGCATCAAGCGAATCGCCGGGTTGAAGGCCAGGCTGGCCGGCGAATGGGTCCGGGCAGAACCACCTGGCCCTTCGTAGATACGCGGGCCTGCATGTAAGACTATCTTACCCGACCGCGCTCGTCCTTGCGTGCAACCCCATCGTCCATAATGCAGAATTTCCAGCTCCAACTGTCGAACAGGCGCTGGATTTCAAGAGCGGCCTCCAGCAACGGCTTCATGCGGCTGTGCCCGTTCGAATCCTGCTGAACCACTTCTGTTGCTCGACAAGGCCGGATCTGGCGGGCGCGGGCGTGGCCAGCACACTTTCCATTCCCCGAAACAACGAATCGACCGCGTCAGCAGAGGATCCACCCCCGGATTTGATCCGCCGAATTTTCTCAAGCTCACGACCGGCGTTCCGCCAAGTGTCAACCCACAGGCGAATCACATCGTTTTCCAACCCGGACTGAGCCGTCGGTTTCGCTGCGGGCACCATGGCATAATCCTAACAATAACCAGGAAACATCGCGCGGAATCCGCGTCTTTCCGCCAGCGTCATGTTATTGCCTTCTACCCACCCGCCGAATTGCCTCGAAGAAAAATCCCTCAACATCCATGGCGAAATCCGCGACGCTGTTGACGTCGCACTTACTCGGTTCACAAATCTCAAAACTCAATCTCCACTAATATCAATGACATAACTCCAGCCGACCCACGCAGCCCCCAAAACGCCTGCTAGCATCTCAGCCGAAAGGCAACAAAATGAAAGCAACCATCCGCACAGCCATCAATAAAGCCACAGCCCCAAACCCCGGCAAAGCCACTCCCGTGGAACTGCACCTCGCCGACGCCGCCACCCAAACCAACATAGAAGGCAAAGCCCGAGCCGCCATGAACGCCTTCCAGCACGGTCTGTCCGGCCACCGCATGATCCTCCAGACCCATGAACTCGAAGGCTACCGCCGCCTGAGCTCCGAACTCTACCGCGACTACAAACCAGCCAACGAATCCGAACGCCAGTTCCTCCAGAAAATCATCGACTGCCACACCCGCCTCAACCGCATCGTCGCCATCGAAAACAACATCCTCAACGTCGGCGTCTCCCAAAACATCCGTCCCGAGTCCACCAACGACGAAGAAACCGAAGCCATGGTGGCCCAAGCCCGTGCCTGGACCGAAGACGAAGATTCCTTCGAAAAGCTGGGCCGTTACGAATCCCGCATCTCCCGCCAGCTCGTCCAGTACTCCAAAGAGCTCGACCGTATCCAGACCAAACGCAAAATCCACCAGGCAGAAATCGAAAAACTCAGGCAACCTATTCTAAACAAACCAGATACCGCCAAAGTGATTCCGTTTCGCCAAACCCCCGCAACAGCCTCCAGCTCGGCAGCACATCCGCCAGTATCCAGCGGTGCAATTTGCGCCGAGCACCAAAAAGAAGCCCATCATGCGGACCAATACCCTGATTGACGACCAGCGAATGCGCGATGCGCTCCGGTTAACGGCGCCTCGAAACTCTCGGGCGCCTAAATAAACAGGCGGAGTTAAAGAAACTGCCCGACAAACTGGAATGGGAATGTGATCTCAACGCGAGGGACGGCGGAGCCCCAGCTGAAAGCCGCCCGGTGAGCTGACGGGCCACTAAACCCGACATAAACGCCGCAAAACCAGACTAAACCCGACAGTAACCCAACCTCAATGGCACCAAACACCAGGCCTTGCTACACTAAACGACATGTCAGTGTTCTCCGCCGCCCGGCATCACCACCATCATCCGGTGAACCACGCGCGGCGCGTCCTGGCATAAAACGATTTTCCAGGTCAAACGAAAGGACGCCCGCCGCATCATCGGCGGGCGTTTTTCATGACGCCAGCCCTCTGCGGCCATATCGAAACGAACATCATGCCCCTAGACTTCAATAAACTGGACGGTCTCATCCCCGCCGTAGTGCAGGACGCAACTTCTCAACGCGTCCTCATGGTCGGCTTCATGAATGAGGTCGCCTGGCAGAAAACTCTCGAAACCGGCTTCGTCACTTTCTTCAGCCGCACCCGCAACAAGCTCTGGATGAAAGGTGAAAGTTCCGGCCACAAACTCGTAGTCCGCGAAATCTCCACTGACTGCGACGACGATACGCTCCTCATCCAGGTCGATGCCCTCGGCCCCGGTGTCTGTCACGCAGGCTACCAAAGCTGCTTCTACCGCAAACTCGAAAACGGACAATGGATCGAGTCCGAAAAACCGACTTACGATCCCTCCACGACATACGGAACAACCAAATGAACAAACTGAAACTAGGCATCCCCAAAGGCAGCCTCGAAAACGCCACTATCGACATCTTCCGTCGCGCGGGCTTCAACATCTCCACCAGTTCCCGTTCCTATTTCCCCACCATTGACGACCCCGAAATCGAGTGCATGCTAATCCGCGCTCAGGAAATGGCCCGCTACGTTCAGGATGGAGTCCTCGACGCCGGCCTCACGGGTCGTGACTGGGTCGAAGAAGTCGAAGCCGATATCGTCCCCGTAGCCGACCTCGTCTATTCCAAAGCCAGTTTCGGCAAAGTTCGCTGGGTGCTCGCCGTTCCTGAATCCAGCAACATCCAGTCCGTCAAGGATCTCGAAGGCAAAGTCATCGCTACGGAATTGGTTGGTGCCACCAAACGCTACCTCGCCCGCAACGGCGTCACCGCCAAAGTCGAATTCAGCTGGGGTGCCACTGAAGTCAAGCCGCCGGTCCTCGCAGACGCCATTGTCGAAGTCACCGAAACCGGTTCTTCCCTCCGCGCCAACAAGCTCCGGATTGTGGAAACACTGATGGAATCCAACACCCAGCTCATCGCCAACAAAGCTGCCTGCGCGGACGACTGGAAACGCAGCAAACTCGCCGACCTCAAGATGCTCCTCGATGGAGCCATCGCTGCCCTCGGCAAAGTCGGCCTGATGCTCAACGTGCATCGTGACAACCTTGCTGCAGTCCTCGCGGTGTTGCCCGCTCTCAAGCGGCCCACTATATCTTCACTCAGCGACCAGGAATGGCTCGCCGTGAATACCATCCTCGATGAATCCACGGTTCGCACCATCATTCCGCGCCTCAAACAGGCCGGGGCCGAAGGCATCGTGGAATATCCGCTCAACAAGATCGTGATGTAATCTGATGCTGAAAATCCTTCACTCCAAAGACATGGGCCGCGTGCTTTCCCGCCGCGCCGCGCGTTTCGAAGAAGCCGAAGCCACGGTCCGCCCCATCCTCGAAGCCGTTCGCAAACGCGGCGATAAAGGCCTGCTCGAATACGCCCGTAAGTTCGATAACCTCGAACGCAAATCCGTTCGCGTACCCGTAGCCGAACTCGCCGCAGCCGCTAAACGCCTCACCCCGGAATTTCGTTCCGCTGTCAAAATCGCGTCCGATCGTGTCCGCGCCTTCGCCCAAAAACAGCTTCCGAAAGAATACTTCGCGAACCAGCTCGGCCAACTCGTTCGACCGCTGGATACGGTTGGTGCGTACATCCCCGCAGGCCGTTATCCTCTGCCTTCCACGGTCATCATGACGGCAGTTCCCGCCCAGGTCGCCGGCGTTCCCAACATCTGCATTGCCTGCCCCAAAGCAGTGGATGAAGTCTTCGGCACCGCGCACCTGCTCGGCCTCGAACACGTGTTTCAGATGGGTGGCGCACAGGCCATTGCGGCCTTCGCCTTCGGCACCAAAACCGTACCCCGCGCAGACCGCATCGTCGGCCCCGGCAACATCTACGTCGCCGCTGCCAAGAAACTTCTGGCAGGCGATGTTGGCATCGATTTCGTCGCCGGCCCCACTGAGATCCTCATCATCGCCTCCGAAGGTGACCCTCGCTTCCTCGCTGCGGACATGCTCGCCCAGGCCGAACACGATACCGACGCCTGCGCCATCCTGCTCACTACTTCCAAACGCCTCGCCGCTCAGGTGGCGAAAGAAGTCGAACGCCAGTTGCTCACGCTGCCCACCGCGCCCGTTGCGCGCAAAGCTATAGACAACAACAGCGCCATCATCGTCGTTCGTGACCTCGATGAAGCGGTGGAACTATCCAATCAGTTCGCCCCCGAACACCTCAGCATTCATCACGAGGGACTGCTCCCCAAAATCCGCCACGCAGGCAGCGTTTTCATCGGGCCATTCAGCCCCGAAGCCGCGGGCGATTACGCCGCCGGACCCAATCACGTGCTCCCCACCAACGGAGCCGCCCGTCTGCGCGGAGGTCTCTCCGCGGCCGACTACGTCAAAGTAATTTCTGTCCAGAAACTGGATGCCAGATCGTTAGCCAAACTGGCCCCTGCCATCACAACCCTGGCCCGCGCCGAGGGCCTCGAAGCCCACGCCCGCAGTGTAGAGGTGCGCCTTGCCCCCTAAACCGCGACAAGCCGTGCAAGACATGGCCCCGTACTCGCCGCCCACCGGCAACCGCATCGAAAAAATGCGCCTCGACTTTAACGAGAACACCGTCGGCTGTTCCCCCAAAGTCATCGAGTTCCTGAAAGAAAATCTGACCGCCGAACGCCTCACGGTCTACCCGGACTACACGAGCGTGAAGCGAACGCTCTCCAGTTTCTTCAACGTCGAGCCCGCCGAAATGCTGCTCACCAACGGCACCGACGAAGCCATTCAGGTCCTCATCAACACCTACATAGATGACAACGACGAAGTCATCGTCCTCATTCCGTCTTACGCCATGTATCGTTTTTACGCGGAAGTAGCCGGGGCCAAAATCACCGAAGTTCCCTTCATTCCCCCTAAGGTTGAATTTCCCCTCGAAGCTCTGCTGGCAGCCATCAAACCGGCCACCAAAGCGATTCTTATTTCCCATCCCAACAATCCCACGGGCACTCCGGTTTCGCTCGAAGCCATCGAAACCATTCTGAACGCCGCGCCACAAGCCGCCATCCTGATCGACGAAGCTTATTACGAGTTTTGCGGCACCACCGCGCTGCCGCTCATCACGAAGTATTCCAACCTCTTTGTAAGCCGCACGTTTTCCAAAACGTATGGCATGGCGGCCATGCGCATGGGCTGTCTTTTCTCACAGGCTGCGAATGTCGCGTTTCTGCATAAAGCCCAGTCCCCGTATAGCGTCAACACTCTGGCAGCATTGGCTGCCGAAGCTGCCGTAAAGGATCAGGACTACGCCCGCAATTACGTTTCTGAAGCCCTCGCGGCTCGCGAACTGATCCGCGCCGGCCTCGAAAAATTGCACATTAGCTACGCCCCCAGCGCCGCCAATTTCATCCTCGGCTACTTCGGCCCTCGTGCCGTTGAAATCCGCGATGCCCTGAGCGACAAAGCCATTCTGGTGCGTGACCGCAGCTACGAAATCCCCGGTGGCGTCCGCATCACAGCAGGCACACGCGCGCAGGCGCAACAAGTAATTGACGAACTGGAGCGCATATGGTGAAGGATTTGATTGTGTTCGATATGGATGGCGTTCTGGTCGAAGTCACGGAATCCTACCGCGCAACCATCCAGGCGACAGTGAAACACTTCACCGGCCACGAGCCGACTCGTCCCGAAATTCAGGATTGGAAAAATCGCGGCGGCTGGAATGACGACTGGCAACTCTCCCACGCCCTGATCGAAAAACAAGGCGTCGAACTCCCCTATAACCAGGTCGTCGAATACTTCCAGACGCTCTTCCTCGGCCCCAATTTCGGCGACGGCCTCATTTCACGCGAAGTCTGGTTTGCCGAGCCGGGCCTCCTCGAACGCCTGTCCGAAACCCACACACTGGCGGTCTTCACCGGGCGTCTGCGCGATGAAGCCAAACTGACCCTTAGCCGTTTTAACTGCGACCTGTTTTCGCCCATCGTCGGTTCTGACGACGTTGAACACCTCAAGCCGAATCCCGAGGGCCTCAACAAAATCTGCGCCACCGTCCCGCATGGAAAGTGCTGGTACGCGGGCGACACCATCGATGATGCCCGCGCTTCCAAAGCGGCCGGTGTTCCCTTCATCGGCATCGCTGCCCGCGCCAATCCGCGCTACGACGAACTCGTCTCACTCCTGCACGGCGAAGGCGCAGCCGCCATTCTCGACGACATCAATTCCCTGGAGACCGTCATTGCCCAGAACCGCTAAAATCCAGCGCGACACCAAAGAAACCCAAATCGGCGGCGAGCTCCGCATCGAAGGTAAAGGCCGTTACGAAATCTCCACCGGCATCCGCTTCTTCGATCACATGCTTGAACTCTTCACCAAACACGGCGGGTTCGACCTTACGCTCACCGCCAAAGGTGATCTCGATGTCGACCAGCACCACACCGTCGAAGACGTCGGCATCGTCATGGGTCAGCTCTTCTCCAAAGCACTCGGGGATCGCAAGGGAATCAACCGCGCGGGCTATTTCGTCCTGCCCATGGATGAGACCTTGGCCGTAGTTGCGGTCGATCTCGGCGGACGCCCGGCGCTCGTTTATAAAGACCTCGTGAAAGTCCGTCTCGTCGGTGATTTGCAATCCGAACTGATGACCGATTTCTTTGATGGTTTCGTCCACCATGCCGGTGCGAATCTGCACGCCAGGATTCTCTACGGCCGCTCCAATCACCACAAGATCGAAGGCATCTTCAAGTGCTGGGCACGTGCCATGCGCTACGCCTGCTCCACTGACGTGCGCCTGAAAGACCAGTTGCCCTCAACCAAAGGCCTGCTTTGATTACAATCTTCGATTACGGTGCAGGCAACCTCCGTTCCGTCCAGAACACGCTCGATGAAATCGGGGCTGAATACGAACTCGTGCGCGACGCCGCCGGCCTTGAACGCGCCACCAAAATCATCCTGCCCGGCGTCGGCCATTTCGGCCAGATGCTGCGCTCGCTCGATGAAATGCAGGTCCGCGATGCCCTCATCAGCCAGATACGTAAAGACGTCCCGTTCCTCGGTATCTGCCTCGGTCTGCAGGGCCTGTTCGAAAGCAGTCCCGAAGCCCCCGGCCAGCGCGGCCTGGGCATTTTTCCCGGTGAAGTCCAGCGCTTTGACGACACCGCCCGCGTGCCCCATATGGGCTGGAACAACGTTACTCCTGTCAAAACATCGAAACTTCTCGCCGGCCTTCCCGGGAGTCCATTCCTCTACTTCGCCCACAGTTACTATGTCCCGGTAGTCGAACAGACTGCCGCTATCTGTACTTACTCAGTGCCCTGCACCGCCATCCTCGAATCGGGCAATACATTCGGTGTGCAGTGCCATCCCGAAAAATCCGGACCCCTCGGTCTCGCCATCGTCCGCAACTTCGTGAGCTTGTAAAACATGCTGGCCAAACGAATCATTCCCTGTCTCGATGTCACCAATGGCCGCGTGGTCAAAGGCATCAACTTCGTCAACCTGCGCGATGCCGGTGACCCTGTCGAACTCGCCGACCGCTACAACTTGCAGGGGGCCGATGAACTGGTGTTCCTCGATATCACCGCCTCCAGCGACGCCCGCGCCATCATGGCCGATGTCGTCGCCCGCACCGCCCGCAAAGTCTTCATCCCGCTCTCAGTCGGCGGAGGTATCCGCAGCGTGGCCGATGCCCGCAAGATCCTCATGTCCGGAGCCGACAAAGTCTCCATCAACACCGCTGCCGTTCGTCGCCCCGAACTCATAACCGAACTCAGCAACGAATTCGGCGCACAGGCAGTTATCCTGGCCATTGACGCGCGTCGTCACTCCTGCGGCGGCTGGCACGTTTACACACGCGGTGGCCGTGACGATGAAGGTATGGATGTAATCGAATGGGCAGCTCGCGGCGAAGCCCTGGGTGCGGGTGAAATCCTGCTGACGTCCATGGATGCTGATGGAGTTCAGACCGGCTTTGACTGCGACCTGACCCGTGCGGCGTCTCGGGCCACACGCATCCCCATCATTGCTTCCGGCGGTGCGGGGACGCTCGAACACTTCGCCCGCGTGCTCACTGACGGCGAAGCCGATGCCGCGCTGGCCGCTTCCATTTTCCACTTCGGCACCTACACCGTCAGTGATCTGAAAGAATATCTGGACAGGTTAGGAATTCCCGTTAGAAAATGATCATCCCGTGTATTGATTTGATGGGCGGTAAAGTCGTCCAGCTGGTGCAGGGCCGCGAAAAGGCGCTCGAAGGCGACAGCCCCGAAGAGATGCTCAAAAAATTTGCTGCCTTCCCGCAGATCCAGGTCATTGACCTTGATGCGGCCATCGGCACCGGCACCAACGATGGGCTCGTTGAAATGCTCGCCCGCAAAGCAGTCATCCGCGTGGGCGGCGGTGTCCGTACCGTGGAACGTGCGCAGGTACTCCTTGACCAGGGCGCCTTCAAAGTAATTGTCGGCACGTCAGCATTCACAGCCTCCGGCCCGAACCATGCCTTCCTGGAATCTCTTGTTGACGGCATCGGCCGCGACCGCATCGTCCTCGCGCTCGATTCCAAAGGTGGCAATATCGTGGTCAGGGGCTGGCGTGAATCCATGACCTTCACCGCTGAAGAAGTCATCAAACAGCTGGAGCCCTACTGCTCCGGTTTCCTCTGCACCTACGTGGATAAAGAAGGCATGATGCAGGGCACCGACCTCGGCTGGTTTGGCCGTCTGCGCGCCGCTACGGATCTTGAAATCACAGCGGCGGGTGGCATCACCACTCTCGAAGACATCAAAGCTTTGGATGACCTGAAGATCCACTCCGCAGTCGGAATGGCGATTTATACAGGCCGGCTCGATCTTACTTCGCTTGCTGCGCGGCCTGGTACTCTTCGTACCCGCCCTTAAAGTCTTCAATCCCGTTGCCGTCGAAGTGCCAGATACGTGTAGCCACTTCTTCCAGCAGATCGTGATCGTGCGTGACCAGGAACAGCGTGCCGTCATACTTCTGCAGCGCCACGTTCAGAGCGTTGATTGATTCCAGATCCAGATGGTTGGTCGGTTCATCCAGAACCAGGACGTTGGGCTTCTGCAGCATGAGTTTGCAGAACAGAATACGCGCCGATTCGCCGCCCGAAAGCACTTCGGTCATCTTCATGCCCTCTTCACGGATGAAGAGCATCTGGCCGAGCAAACCGCGCAGTTCTTCGTTGGCTGCCTGCGTGTCGTACTGTTGCAGCCAGTCCAGCACCGGCAAACCCTGCTGAATAGACGCCTTGTGGTCCTCGGCGAAGTAGCCGATGGCCACTTCGTGGCCCCATTCCACAGTGCCTGCGTTGAGTTCGAAAGGCTTGTCGTCAGCGCCCGGACCATTGGCTGCAATTGACCGCAGCATCGTGGTTTTACCCACACCGTTGCGCCCGATCAGGCCGATCTTCTCACCGCGTGAAACGCTGGCCGTGAAGTCCCTGATAACCTGCTTGTCTCCGTACGATTTGCAGAGGCCCTTGATTTCGAGCGGATGACGTCCAGAAGGTCGTTTCATGTCGAAACGAATGAACGGACGGGCGATGTTGGAGCGCGCCAGATCACTCGACGCCAGTCGTTCCACTTCCTTCTTGCGGGAAGTGACCTGGCTCGAACGAGTACCGGCCGAGAAGCGGGCAATGAATTCGTTCAGCTGCGAAATCTTCTTCTCGCGCTGTTCGTTCTGCGATTCAATGCGCGACCGGATCTGGGTCTTCGCCAGCACCATGTCGTCATAACCACCCGTGTAGGTGATGATCGTCTGGTAATCGATATCGGCAGTATGTGTGCAGACGCTGTTCAGGAAGTGGCGGTCATGCGAGATCACGATCAGTGTCCCCTGGTACCGCGTCATGAAATCCTGCAGCCAGTGGATGGATTCCAGATCGAGATGGTTCGTCGGTTCGTCGAGCAGCAGCGCGTCGGGGCCGCCGAACAGCGCCTGCGCCAGCAGTACGCGGACCTTCTGGCCGCCCTGTAGTTCGCTCATCTTCGACTCGTGCAGAGATTCGGGGATGTCGAGACCGTCGAGCAGAATGGCGGCATCACTCTCCGCCGTGTAGCCGTCGTTCTCTGCAACTACGCCTTCCAGTTCGCCAAGGCGCATGCCGTCTTCATCGGTCATGTCCGTCTTGAGGTACAGCTCTTCACGTTCTGCGAAGGCCGCCCACAGGGGTTTGTTACCCATGATGACGGTATCAACAACGCGGAAAGCATCGAACGCGAACTGATCCTGACTCAAAACGCCCACACGCCGGGGGCGATGGACATTACCTTTCTGGGCATCAAGTTCGCCCGTAAGGACTTTCATGAAGGTTGACTTGCCGGCTCCATTCGGACCGGTCAAACCATAACGGCGACCGGACAGAAAAACGGTAGAGACATCTTCGAACAGAATTTTAGCGCCGTAGCGCATGCTTACATTGCTGACTGAGATCACGGCAGGGGTTGTGTGGGGGTGAACTTTTAGTGTATCAGTGGACATGCGCTTTTCCGCGATATTGCTGCTTTTTTCCGGCTTCGCCCTGGCCGCCCCGCTGCAAGTCACAACGATTTTGGGTTCCGGGGTCGCTGGTTTTTCAGATATTCAGGTCAACAATCCGTATGGTCTTGAAATCGGGCCGGACGGCGGACTCTATTTCTGCGACGTCGACAATCAGCGCATTCGCCGGTTTGATCTGAAGACGAAGAAGGTCACAACCATTGCGGGCAACGGGCATAAGGGCTACACAGGCGATGGCGGCCCGGCTGTCGAAGCCACCTTGAACATGCCGCACGAACTGCGTTTCGACGCCAGCGGTGACATCTACATCGCGGAACGCGACAACCATGTGATCCGCAAAGTGGACATGAAAACCGGCTTGATTTCGACTGTCGCGGGTACCGGAGCCCCAGGGTTTGGCGGCGATGGCGGACCAGCAGTGAAGGCGCAGTTACGCCAGCCGCACAGCATCTTCTTTGACAAGGATGGTTCGCTGTTGATCTGCGACCTGGGCAATCAGCGACTCCGCCGCCTGCGCCTTGCTACGGGAGTTATTGAAACCTACGAAGTCACGGGCGGAGAATTGGAAGGCCCGCGAACACTGTCTGCCGGTCCGGACGGTGATCTGTTTCTGGCGCTGCGCGAAGGCAATGCAATCGTTCGGATTGACACCAGGAACCACAGCCTGCACCGGATCGCGAAAGATGCCAAACTCTCCGGTCCCAAAGGGTTGGCATATGACCCTGCAGGTATTCTCTACGTGGCCGATACAGAGAGCCAGACCATCCGCAGGATCGATCTCAAGACCGACACAATTTCACCCGTGCTGGGCGAACTCAAGCGCCCGCATGGTGTTTTCTTTCTGGAAGGAATTCTCTACGTGACCGATAGTGAAGCCCACCGGATTCTGACACTTCGGTAACCTTGTTGTTTGGATATGACGCTGAACGAACTGGCAAGTGCTCTGGGGTGCGTGGTTGAAGGAGATGGTGCGACTGAAATTTCGGGCGTTTCCGGGATGGAACATGCCGCTCCGGGGCAGATCACCTTTCTGGCAAATCCGAAGTATGCGCTGAAGCTGAAAGAAACGCACGCCAGTGCTGTGATTGCCAGCCAGGCTGTAAGCGGAATCCCGACTCTGGTTTCGAAAAACCCGTATCTCGATTTCGCCCGTGCTCTGGAATTGTTCTACCAGCCGCCTCGCCCGAAGCCGGGCATTCATCCCTCTGCCGCAATCGCCGCGACTGCACAAATTGGGGAAGGGGCTTCCATTGGCGCTTTCGTCTCAATCGGTGAGAACGTTGTAATCGGACGCAATGCGGTGTTGCATCCACATGTCGTGGTCTATGACGGGGCTTCGATTGGCGATGATTTCATCGGCCACTCGCATTGCGCGGTTCGCGAGTTCTGCCGTGTCGGCAATCGCGTGATTCTTCAGAACGGTGTCGTGATTGGTGGCGATGGTTTCGGATTTGCCAAAACGGCTGCCGGGACGCACCACAAAATTGTGCAGTCCGGCGTAACCATGATTGAAGACGATGTTGAGATTCAGAGCCTGACATCCATCGACCGCGCGACGGTAGGCGAAACGCGTATCAAACGCGGAGCTAAGATCGACAGCCTGGTGCAGGTGGGCCACGCCTGCGTGGTGGGTGAGGACAACATCATCTGTGCCCAGACGGGCCTCGCGGGAAGTTCGATTCTGGAAAAGAACGTCCTGCTGGCCGGCCAGGTGGGCATCTCAGGACACTTGACGATTCACGAAGGCGCGACGGTTTATGCGCAGAGCGGCATCGGCGGTGATGTGGCAGCTAACGGTCGCGTGTCCGGATCGCCTGCATTTGAAGCAGGTGACTGGCTGCGGGCGATTACGGCGTTTCAGAAGTTGCCGGAGATCCTGCGCACAGTGCGCGAACTGAAGAACAAACTCTCATGATTAAGCGCGCGCCTCTGGCCTATAAGAACGAAGAATTTCTGAAGAGTCCGCTGGCACGTTCACTGCGGATTGAATCGGAATACCTGGAGCCGCTGGGCCATTTCCGGCGACTGGGAATTCGTGACACCGTGGTGTTTTACGGGTCGGCCCGTATTCGCCAGGATGGCCCGCTGGGCAATTATTACGAAGATGCGCGCAAGCTTGCGGGTATGGTCACCGAGTGGGCGATGTCGCTGCCTGCTGACGGTGCGCGGTTCGTGATTTGTTCGGGCGGCGGACCCGGCATCATGGAAGCGGCCAACCGGGGCGCATCCGAAGCGGGAGGGCAGACTATCGGCCTGAATATTGGCTTACCGTTTGAGCAACTGCCCAATCCGTACATAACTCCGGAACTGAACTTCGAGTTCCATTACTTCTTCATGCGCAAGTTCTGGTTCGCCTATCTGGCGAAGGCCCTGGTTGTGTTTCCCGGCGGTTTCGGTACGCTGGACGAACTGTTTGAAATGCTCACGCTGGCGCAAACGAAGAAGCTCGGCAAAAAGATTCCGGTGATTCTCTTCGGTTCGCAGTTCTGGAAAGAAGTGGTGAATTTCGACGCCTTAGTCAAGTACGGCACAATTGAAGCCGGGGACATGGAATTGTTCCATTTCGTGGATACTCCCGAAGAAGCTTTCGCGATCCTCAAGGCAGAATTGAAAGGTCACGTACAGGCGGTGGGCGGAGAAATTCCGGCCATCGCGCATACGGCCGGACCCTGCGAACCGGCGGATGAATGGTAAGAGCCGGCTTGAATCTGATCGGCGCGTTCCTGGGGCTGCTGGCGGTTGTCGTCGCGCTCGAATGGACTGGCTATGCGCCCGGTCTGGCGCTGATCTTATCGCTGACACTGGCCGTACTCGGCTGGATTCTGGTGTACCGTTACGCGCGCTGGTCCATCCGTAAAACCATCTGGCGTTTGCGCAACCGTCTGATTGTTGCCTACGTTTTTATTGCGGTGGTGCCTATGATGCTGATACTGGCGCTGGCCGGGGTGGGCGCGTGGATTGTCACGGGGCAGATCGCGGTTTATCTGGTGAGTTCGGAACTGGAGCGGCGCGCCGTCGGGCTTGAAAATCCGGCACGCTTTTTGACTCGGGCGCGGCCTGAACAACGCGCGGCGCTGGTGCAACAACTGGGTCCGCTGATTGCCGAGGGCTTGCCCGGATATCAGGTTATGGTAGGCGGCGACAAGCCTTATCACTATCCGCCTGAAAGTACCCTCGCATTTCCGCCCGCTGGCTGGAGAGACTACACCGGCTTCGTGATTAAGGACGGCCACTATTACTGTGTGGCCTATGCCCGGGAGGGTGGAATTGAAAGCGGTACGCCAGCGCTGCTGATGGCCGAGATTACGCCGAATCTGCTCGGCCGATTGGTGCCGGGGATTGGTCTGCTGGATGTGACGCAGATTACGCGGAATCTCAATCCGGGCGGTGAAATTCCCCCGAAAAATAACTTCGCTGATTTCGAAACCTGGTGGGTGGGCGGGCTGTCTTTCCAGCGCTGGGATCAGCCGGGCAAGACCACCACGGCGCAGCTCTACGTACAGACGCGACCTTCAGCCGTGCTGGGCGCCCTGTTCCGCAACCGGTTCGAAGAATCACAGATCGTGCTGGTTGGATTTGTCCTGATTGCGAGTCTGCTGCTGATTGTGATTGTGCTGGCATTCGTGATTGGGTTTTCGCTCTCGAAAACCATTACGGGCGCTGTCCACGGGCTTTATGAAGGCACGCTGCGAATCGCCAGAGGCGACTTTGGCTACCGCATTCCCGTGACGGGCACTGACCAGCTGGCGGAGCTGGGGTATTCGTTCAACAACATGACCACGCAACTGGAAAGTCTGGTTCAGGTGGCCAAGGAGAAGGAACGTCTGCAATCGGAACTGGAGATTGCGAGCGAGGTGCAGAATCAGCTTTTCCCGCGGTCTGCTCCCAAGCTCCGGACATTTGAATTGATTGGCGTTTGTGAACCTGCCAGTATGGTTTCGGGCGATTACTATGATTACCTGCTGCTGCCGAATGGCAATCTGGCGGTGGCGCTGGGGGATGTGGCGGGGAAGGGAATCTCTGCCGCGCTCTTGATGGCCTCCATTCAGTCAATTATGCGGACATTGCTGGCCGGGCCTGTGCATCCTTCTACGTCGGCTGTGGTGGCGCAACTCAACCGCCAACTGTATGCCAGTACTGCTCCCGAAAAATACGCTACATTCTTCTTCGGTATTTACGATGAAGAATCGCGAACGCTGACCTATACAAATGCGGGGCATTTGCCGCCGCTGCTGATGCGGAACGGTGAGGTGATTCTGCTGGAAGTTACCGGGACGGTGGTGGGTGCATTTCCGGTTGCGGATTATGAAGAGCAGAGCATCCGTATTGAGCGCGGCGACGTGCTGATTGCTTACACCGACGGCATTACGGAACCCGAAAACGAATACGGCGAAGAGTTTGGTGCGGACCGGCTGGCGGAAGTTGTATCGCGCCATCAGGCTTCCGCTCCGCGCGAAATTGTGAGCAGGATCATGGAGGCCGTAGGGCTGTGGAGCGCGTCTCCGGCGCTGCCTGACGATATGACTTTGGTGATTGCGCGAGGGCTTGATTGAAAGTTCTGACATCGGCGGAAATGGGTGCGGTTGACCGCCTGACGATTGCGGCCGGGATTCCGGGCTTGATCCTGATGGAGAACGCCGCAGCGCGGGTAGTGGAGTTTGTTGCCGAACGCTTTGCGCCTGTACGTGAACAGCGCATTGTGGTGGTTTGCGGTAAAGGGAATAACGGCGGGGATGGACTGGCGATTGCGCGTCAGCTGCATGTTCGGTTTACTCCGCGATTTCTGCATGTCGTGCTGACTTGCGCCGCGGATGAGTTACAGGGTGATGCGGCGGCGAATCTGGCGATGTTGCGGGCTTGCGGATTGTCGGTTGCTGGCGACTTTAGCGCGGAGATGCATACCGCCACGCTGGTTGTGGATGCGGTGCTGGGGGCTGGTTTGAAAGGCGCGGCCCACGGCCCTGCGCTGGATGCTGTTTACGAAATCAATGCCAGGTTTCCACTCGCGAAAGTTGTGGCGGTGGATTTGCCTTCGGGTCTTTCCGGCGATAGTGGTGCCGTGGCTGGCGCGTATGTTCGGGCCTCGGCCACCGTCACATTTACTGCACCGAAGATTTGTCATGCGATGCCTCCGGCGTGTGACCTGATGGGTGAGCTGCGTGTAGCACAGATCGGGTCGCCCGCGTCGTTGCTGGAGGGTGATGCGCGGCTGCTGCTTTCCCTGGTCACCGCAGAACAGATTGCCCCATTATTTGCGCCGCGCACGCGCGATGCGAACAAGGGCACATTCGGCCACGTGCTGATGGTGGCCGGATCGCGGGGCAAGAGCGGGGCTGCGGCGATGGCAGGGCTGGCGGCGCTGCGTGCAGGCGCGGGGCTGGTGACAGTGGCTTGTCCGAACTCGGTGCTGGATGCGGTGTCTGGTTTCGCTCCTGAAATCATGACCGAGGCGCTGCCCGAGAGCGGTTCTTTCGAACGTATTGTGGAACTGGCCAGGAAATGCACGGTAGTGGCAATCGGTCCGGGAATCGGTACGGAACTGGCGACCCGCGAGGTGGTGCTGCGTCTGTTCGCAGAACTCGACCGTCCCCTGGTGGTGGATGCAGACGCGCTGAATTGCCTGGCCGGGACGGACTGGTGCGGGGGTGCGGCGCTGCGGGTCTTGACGCCACATCCCGGCGAGATGAGCCGTCTTACCGGGCTGAGCGTGGCAGAGATTCAGGCCGACCGGATTGCGGCGGTTCGCGGTCTGTCTGTTGGGCGCGCGGTTGTCGTGGTGTTGAAGGGTGAGCGGACGGTGATCGGTTTTCCAGACGGGCGGGTATGGATCAATCCGACGGGTTCGCCCGCGATGGCCACCGGCGGTACCGGCGATATCCTGACCGGCATGATGAGTGGGTTGCTGGCGCAGGCAGCGGCGGCGCACGATTGGGACCGGGCGGTGGCGGGTGCGGTTTATCTGCACGGCATGGCCGGGGAACTGGCGGCACGGGATTTAACTGAGCAGTGTGTGATTGCAGGGGATTTACTGGAATATTTGCCTGAGGGGATTCGTGGAATCACGCACGGTTATCACACGGTCTGAGGACGAGACGATTGAACTGGGCAGGGAACTGGGCAGAGAACTGACGGGCGGCGTTGTGCTGCTGATCGGGAATTTAGGGGCGGGGAAAACCACGCTGGCCAAAGGAATTGTGGAAGGCCACAAGGCGGCTGCGGCGGATGCGGTTTCCAGCCCGACATTTACACTGATTCATCAATATGGGGAAGTTTTCCACATTGATTTGTATCGTCTGGATGAAGAGCGCGAGGTGGAGACGCTTGGGCTGGATGATTTGTTCTCGAGCGGAGCGCTGGTGCTGATGGAATGGGCGGAACGGTTTCCAGCTCTGTTGCCGAAGGAGCGGGTAGAGATTCGGTTGCGAACGCTGGATGATGAGGCGCGGGAAATTGTGGTTAATTCCCCGCGGCAGATTTGACATAATGATTTGCGGTGAGCACATTTCTGCGTGCCGCCTTGTCGTTATTGGCGATTACTTCCGCATTTGCAGCGGAACCCAAATGGATTCATGTCGCATCGGACGATTTTGAAATCTTCAGCAGTGCCGGTGAAGGCGACACACGGCAGGTACTGCAACATTTTGAACGCGTCCGCAGTTTCTTTGCGCAGACCTTTGGCGAGGGTACGAAGCAACAGGCCGAACCGGTTCGCGTTATTGTCTTTGGTTCGAAGAAAGAGTATGAGCCGTACCGAGCCAACGAGTTTGCGGTCGCTTACTACACTCAAATCGCCGGGCGGGATTACATCGTCATAGGAGGAGTGGCTGAGGATGTGTTCCCGGTAGCGATCCATGAATATGTTCACCTGGTAGTGGAACACGCGGGACTTAAACTGCCGCCTTGGCTGAACGAGGGGCTCGCGGAGTTATATTCGACTCTCAAGCCGGTCGGGGATAAAGTTGTGATCGGGAATCTGATCCCCGGACGCGTTTTTGAGATGTCCCAGAAATGGGTTCCACTGGCGGCGATTCTCGCGGCGGATCGCAATTCGCCTTATTACAACGAAAAGAACAAAGCAGGAAGTCTGTACAACGAAGGCTGGGCACTGGCACATATGCTGGTACTCGGCCCTGAGTACAGTCCGCGATTCCCGATGTTTTTCGACTCTCTGGTGAAAGGTACGCCATCCCAGGCTGCACTCGAAAGCACTTACGGAAAACCGCTGAGCGCGATAGAAATGGCGTTGCAGGGTTACCTTCGCAGGGTTACCTTCGCAGGGATACGTTTTCGGGTCGTCTGGTAACGGCCAAATTGCAAAAGGGGGGGCAGGGTGGCGGCCGGGCCTGCGGCGCATTTCGATGTGAGACTCGCGCTGCTGGAACTCAGTCAACGCCCGGGGAAGGAAGATGAAACCCGGCGGAAATGGCTGGACCTGACTCGGGACTACGCCGAACGTCCGGAACCTCAGTCGGCGCTGGGATATTTAGTCTGGCGTGCCGGGGAGCGTGAGCAGGCGGTGAAGGCTTTTGGCGCAGCGTTCGAGTTAGGGGGACGGAATCCGCAGATGCTGTGGGATTATGGTCGGCTTGCCGGAAACTCCGATCCGTCTGGGGCAACGCGGGCTCTGACTGCGCTGCTGGCAGACCATCCCGCCAGGGTGGATGTGCGGCTGGTGCTGGCCCGAATTCAAATGGCCAGACAGCAGGTGAAGGAAGCGCTTGAAACGCTGGCACCTGTGAAAGTGATTACGTCTGAGGACGCCCCCCGTTTGTATAAATTACTCGCCTGCGGAAAAATCCAGACTGGAGAACCGGCGGATGCGCGGGCCAATGGCCTGCGGTGGCTGGAAGCGGCAAAAGCTCCGGATGATCACGAGAGGGCCGCGGCTTTCATTAGAAGTCTTGACGTGGCAGTCAAGGCTCGGACAGCAGTTCCCGCAGCGCCAGTATTTCTATCGGACGATTTAACTGATGGGCCTCCGCGCCTGACGAGAGGAGAAATTCCGGAGACACTGCGGCCTGCGGGGGGCCTGTATTCTCAGTTGCCTTCGGTGGAAGGCGAGTTTATGGAATTCAATTGTGGCGAGAAGGTTCCTCGCTTCGTTGTCAAAACCAGAAACGGCACGGTGTCACTGTTGATGGCTGAGCCGGAAAAGGTAGTTATATCGGGCACGACGGGTGCCACGATTGATCTGAATTGCGGGCCACAAGCCCCCGCGCGGGTCAGAGTTGAATATGAGCCGGGTGAAGCTGCGAGTGGTGGAATATCGGGCACTGTCCGTGCCATTACATTCCGGCCGTAGCTTTACAGAAGTTGGAGGCCAACCACTTTGGCGAAGCGGCGGAATCCCAAGTCGCGTGTTAGCAGCGGGATCTGGTGATCGAGGCAGGACTGTGCGATCAGCGTGTCCGCTAGTCTCGCCTTGTAGCCTTTTTGCGCCAATTGCGCCCGCAATTTCCCGGCGCGCTGCCAGTAACCGGGCGCGACGTGTAGTTCAGGGAGAGAACGAATCAGCATTTCGGCTTCAGTTGGAAGCGCGGGATCGCTAAGCAATTCGGCGACGACCACAGGGGACAGGGCTACCATTTTGCGCTCCAGAAGCTTATCGAGGAATTCAACGTCTGCCCCCGGATCGCCGGCAAGGTAGGCGATCACGCAGTTTGTGTCCGGACAGACCATTCCGTCTTTAATCCCGGCGCAGTTCGTCTACGTTAATGGTCAGTTTCACTTTGCCGCGAAGTCGGCGCAAGCCTTCACAGGCTCCAGCCGCAGCAATGGCTTCGAGACCTTCACGCACAGTGGGCGTGATTCCTTTGCCTGTCGCTAGAGTCGCTCTGGCGAGCAGGTCAGCGGGCAGCATCAGTGTGACTTTTTTTAATTCCTGCATGCCGTATCAGTATACCAGCATTTCAATACGGCAGAATCAACCCAGCCAGGGCAAATAAGCCGCACCGTATAAACCCGCTTCATTGCCAAGCTGTGCCTTTTCAACGCGGGGGAACGATGCCCGGAAGGTGAACGAACGGCGCGACGCTTCAGCGATCATCGCCGGGGCGAAGAGATCCCAGGCTCCGGTAAGGCCTCCGCTCACCAGGTAGAGCGGGAAATTGAAGGTGTTCACCAGCATGGCGAGCAGGATGCCGAGCGACTCTCCCATGGAACTAAAAATGATATGCGCCTTCTCGCTCTTCTCCGTCCCCGCGAGGGCGAGTTCGTAAACCTCTTTGGGCGTCAGATCATCACCGAGGCCGAGCATCCGGGCCATCGCAGTAATCGCTATGGCCGAAGCGTGTTTTTCCACACAGCCGCGGTTGCCGCAGCCACATGGATTGCCGTTGGGGACCACCGTAATATGGCCAATCTCTCCCGCCATGCCGTGGCTGCCGCGCAGGATCTTGCCGCCGGAGATGATGCCGCCGCCTATACCTGTGCCGAGGGAGATCAGGACCAGGTCACTCACGTTACGGCCGGCTCCGATCCATTGTTCGCCCAGAGCCGCGGCGTTGGCGTCGTTTTCGAGGATTACGGGGGTCCCCAGGCGCCGGGAGAGTTCATCGCGGATAGCGAAATTTTCGAGCGAGGCCAGGTTGTTGGAGTTTCGAATAATGCCGTCTTCCAGGGTGATAAAGCCCGGGACGGCCACACCGATTCCTGCGAGGCTTCCGGTGAAACGGTTGCGGAGGGTGGAAATCGCTTCCACCATATCGTGGACGATGGCCTCGCGGCCTTCCGAATAAGCTGTTTTTCCGGAGATCCTGTCGAGCAGTTTGCCGGCCCTGTCCACCGCGGCCGCTCTCAGATTTGTGCCACCCAAATCGAGGCCAATTGTGAACTCAGTAATCACAGGCCGGATGATAGCATCCGGGGCCAGGACGGAAGACGGGTGCGGACTGAAGTTTTGGGGCAGAGGTGTCGATAGATCAACAGGTCATGTTTGCGCTCATTGGGATAGTCGTTGTATTCGGATCGATTGTCGGCGGTTTCCTTATGGAAAAGGGAAACCTTGCCGTGCTGGTGCAGCCCGCCGAACTGGTGATTATTGGCGGGTCAGCGTTCGGCACGATTCTGGTGGGAAACCCGCTGTCCCTCACCATTAAGGTCTTCACCAGCGTGCTCGGCTTGATCGCGGGCAGCAAGTTTACCAAGGAGTTTTATCTCGAAACACTTAAGCTGCTGAATGACATTTTTGTTTTTGCGCGCAAGAGCGGGACGGCGAAGCTGGAAGAAGATGTGGAGAATCCCGACAAGAGCGAGGTATTCAAAAAATACCCGAAGATCGTAAAAGATCACCATATTTTGCACTTTATTTGCGACACGCTGCGAACGGCTGTATCCGGGGTGGTTGCGCCGCACGATCTGGATGCGCTGCTCGAGAACGACATTGATATTCATCACCACGAAATCTCAGCGCCCGGCACGGCGCTGGCGACAGTCGCCGATGCCTTGCCTGGACTGGGAATTGTGGCTGCGGTGCTGGGCGTCGTGATTACAATGGGTGCCCTCGGCGGGCCGCCGGAAGAAATTGGGCATAAAGTGGCGGCTGCACTGGTGGGTACATTTCTGGGAATTCTGCTGTCTTATGGTGTGGTCGCGCCTGTTGCGGCGAATCTGGGCAAGATTTATGAGGCGGAATCGCAGTATTACCAAGTGTTACGTGCCGGTTTGATGGCATTTGCAAAGGGTATGGCTCCGACAATCGCGGTTGAGTTTGCGCGCCGGGCAATTCCCCCGGATTTGCGGCCAAACTTCAAGGCTATGGAGGCGGCCTGCAAGGGTCGTCCGGCTGAGGCGAAGGCGGCTTAGGTGAGCGCCAAGGTTCAGCCGATTATCATCATCAGGCGGAAAGCGAAGGCTCACGCGGGACACCACGGCGGGGCTTGGAAGGTCGCTTACGCTGATTTTGTCACCGCCATGATGGCGTTGTTCATCGTACTATGGCTGCTCAGCAGCAGCGAACAGGTAAAGAAAGCCGTCGGCGGCTATTTTACCGATCCCAAAGGCAAGGGCAGGGATGTGGGCAACGGGCTGCGCGGTTCGGGCAGTGAGAGCTTGTCGGTGCGCAAAAATGAGATGAGCAAGCTGAAGGACAAGCTGGCGATGGCCGTCAAGGATTCGGCCGCGTTGCAGAAGATCCACGACCAGGTGGTTTTTACTGTTACCAATGAAGGCATTCGCGTCGAGATGCTGGAAGCGGAGAAATCTACTTTTTTCGAATCTGGAAGCCCGCAGGTGACCGCTTTCGGCCGTGACGTGATCGCCACGCTGGCGCAGGAAATCGGCAAATTGCCCAATACGGTCATGATTGAGGGTCATACGGATTCCAAACCTTATGGCGGACGGGAGTATTCCAACTGGGAGTTATCGTCTGACCGGGCGAATTCGGCGCGGCGGTGGATGCAGCAGAACGGCATGCGCCTCGATCAGGTGACGCAGGTTCGCGGGTATTCGGATCAGACACCGCGGGAGGGAGTGGGGGCGGATGATCCGTCACAGCGCCGCGTTACGGTAATTATTCAGTACGAACCTTTGACGCAGGCGGATCTGAATGCTGGCATTGGGCTGGAAGGTCCGGGCCGGAAGGGCGGCGTGGAAGGCAGCGAAGACGGGGGGAATCAGGAAGTTGAGGCAAAACACGAAGTCGCGGCGGCTAAAGCGTCACCTTTGCCGCCTGCAGCCAAACACTAAACGGTTAGGTTTGTCCGGGGTGCGGAGGGGAATATCCGCCCATTCCCCGATGCTGATTTTCCTGTTATACTGACTTCAACGGTCGAAGACCACAAGTGGGCGGAAGCCCACTTTTTTATTGTAGTACCGAATTATTACACCGCAATTTTGTTGCAACAGAGGAAACATGAGCCGGTTGGACGTCATTTCGAGGCTGGAGGCCATTGCCGGGCAAGTGGCTGCGCCCAGAAATATCGAGATCGTCGAAGTCGAATTGAAAGGTTCCGGACGCAGTCATCTCTTGCGGGTGTACATTGACACGCCGAACGGGGTCACCCATGAGGATTGTGCGGCGGTTTCCCGTGAGATGAGCGCTATCCTTGATGAAGAAGACCCCATCGCCGGTACTTATGAACTGGAAGTCAGTTCCCCCGGCATTGAACGTAAACTTTCCAAATGGAGAGATTGGGAGCGGTTTACGGGCAAGAAAGTCACTGTGGTGATGAAAGACCCGGCGCAGCCAAAGCGCTTTGAGGGGATCATAGCGAAGACAGCCTCATCCGACGGCGTGGAACAGGTCACCGTGGAACTGGCAGACAGCACGCAGATCGAATTCTCCCTGGAACAGGTGGAGCAGGCGAACCTCAAGTTCGAGTGGTAGCCGTCCGGCTCCCTCATTTTTCCGAAAAATTTATCCGACAGACGACCCTTACCTAATAACGAGGCCAATTGTGGACAGCATTTATCAGTCAATCGAAATTTTAAGCAAGGAAAAAGGGATCGACGCCCAGATTGTTCTGGATGCGGTTAAGGACGCGATGCTGATTGCGGCTCGCAAGCACTTCCGCACACTCGAGAACTACGAAGCGGATTTCGACCCCAAGGGCGGGCTGAAGCTCTATTCCGTGAAGACTGTGGCAGAGGCGGTGGTGGATCCGGCTCTTGAAATGACACTGGCGGAAGCGAAGGTGCTGGATCCGCTGGCAGAAGTGGGTACGGTAATTCGCCAGCAGAAGCCGACGGATGCGCTGGGCCGGATTTCGGCACAGACAGCGAAACAGGTTATTTTCCAGAAGGTGAGGGAAGCCGAGCGCGATACGATTTACCGCGAATATGCTGACCGCGTGGGCGAACTGGTGAACACCACGATCAAGCGGATTGAAGGTCTGGACCTGGTGGTAGACGTGGGCAAGACTGAAGCCCGCCTGCCGAAACGCGAACAGTCGCGGCTGGAAAGCTATAGCGTGGGTGACCGCGTGCGCTGCGTGATTAAGATCGTCGACAAATCGGCCAAGGGTCCTGGGGTTGTGGTTTCGCGCGGCGATGCTGAGCTGGTGAAGCGTTTGTTCGAACAGGAAGTCCCGGAAATTTACGATGGTACGGTGTCTATCCGCGGCTGTGCGCGGGAAGCCGGCGAACGCACGAAAATTGCCGTTTCCAGTCGCGACCGCGATGTGGACAGCGTTGGGGCCTGTGTCGGGATGAAGGGCATGCGGGTTCAATCCATCATTCGCGAGTTGCGCGGCGAAAAGATCGACATCATTGAATTTTCCGACGATCCAGTTAGTTTTGCGACTCATGCCCTGAGTCCGGCAAAGATCAGCCGGGTGACGGTGCTTGATCCGGTGGATCACCACATGGAAGTGATTGTGGATGATTCGCAGTTGTCGCTGGCGATTGGCAAAAAAGGCCAGAATGTGCGTCTGGCGGCCAAGCTTCTGGGCTGGAAAATCGACATCAAGAGCGAGGAAGAAAAGCGTCAGGAAGTGCAGAATGCGATCGAGCTGCTTTCCACTGGCGCGCCGGTCTCTGCCCTGATCGAGCACGGTCTGGCGGAAGCCATCGTGGATGCTCTGGTGCTGGGTGATATTGGCACGGTTGAGCGCCTGGGCAGTATGACGCCGGAAGATCTGGAATCCCTTGACGGGATTGATGACGATGCCGTCAACCGGATTCAGCAGGCGATTAACAGCTTCTACGGGCAGGAATATGGCAGCGAGGAATATGCGGGCGAAGCAGAGCCGTTAGCAGAAGCGGAGCCCGTGGTGGAAGCTGTCGCGGCAGAAGAATCGGTTTCTGAGGCGGCGACAGCCGAAGCGGAAGAAGCAGTGGCGGAAGAAAAAGCCACGGTTGTGGAAGAAGCTGCGGAAGAAGCAGTCAATTCGGCCTCTGGTACCATTGATGGACCGGGCGAGTAGGCAGTAGCCGTCAGTTTGGCGCAGGCAGTTAAACGAAACGCTTTAATATGAGTAAGATTCGAATCAATGAGCTGGCGCGTCAACTGGAAGTAAAATCGCGCGAGGTCATCGACAAGCTCCATGAACTTGGGATTGCCGAAAAGGTAACCCACTCCAGCTCGATTGACGACGACAGAGCTGAAGATTTGCGCCGCCACTATCGCGGCGAGACGATCACGCGGCGGTTCCCGGCGGGCGGCAGCAGCGCCAGCGAGAGTTCCGCAGGCGACGGTCATGATGTAGCTGAAGACAAGGCCCCCGCGCCGGAGAAAGCAGCCAAAGCCCCGGTTGTCGCAGCGCCCGTCGCGGAAGCGCCGGTAGCGAAAGCTCCACCGCCGGGCGTGCGCCAGGCTCCTGTCGAGTCTGCGGCGGTTTCCGCGCCGGTCACGAAGGCAGCGCCGCCGGTCGAGGTTCCGGCTGTGTCAGTCGCTCCAGCCGCAGTCGCTGTTGCTGAAGATCACAAGCCACGGGCGATTCCGCTGCGTCCTCCCCTTTCGCGGGGTATGCCGATTCATCCGCCGCTGGGAGTCAAACCGGCTGCACCGGCTGGTGGGGTGCCGAGTGGGGTGCCGAGTCCGGCGGGCTTAAAGCCAGCTGCGCCGCTGGTTCCGCGTCCTGCGTCCGCGCCTCTTTCTGCGCCCAGACCGGCAACGCTTTCTGCCGCCCCGGGTCGTCCGGTGCCGCCTCCTGCGCGGCCCATTCCGGCTGCTTCTCCGCGTCCGGGCCAAGTCTTGTCAGGTCCGCGTCAGCCGATGCCCGCAGCTCCTCCGGTTGTACCTGCCGGACCGGGAGCGCCTTTGCCCCGTCCCGCTCAGGGTGTTCGGCCGGGTGTGCCGATTGCACCTCCGCCGCGTCCTCCGCGATCTCCGCTTGCCGCGGGTGGTCCGCCGGCGCGACCGATGGGTCCGTCAGGGCCACGTCCTCCTGGCGTTTTCCAGGGTGGTGGTTTTCAGGGTGGTGGTTTTCAGGGTGGCGGACATCCGGAACAGGGTCAGCGTCCGTTTGCTGGTCAGCCTGCCGCACGGCCTGTAGTTCCGCCGCGCGCCGATATTGTTGCGAAATTGGGGCAACTGCCGCGCTCTCCCATGCCGGGTCAGGCTCCGCCGCCGCGTCCGGGTGTTCCGATGCGTCCGCAGCCGCGCCCCGGTCAGCCGCTTTATCAGGGTGCGCCTTCGCGTCCGGGTGGTGCTCCGCCGATGGCGGGGCGATTGGGCCGTCCGCCCATGCCGGGTCAGCGCCCCGGTGGTCCGCGCCCCATGCACCCCACGTCACGTGTGGGTGGTGGATTGATCGGGCCGGGTACGCCGCCGCCGCCGTCAGATCAGGCTGCGCGCCGTCCGCAGTACAACAATCAGAACCGGGGACGCGGAGGCGGTCGTGACCGTCAGCGCGATCCGGAAGAAAAGAACCTGCGGCCACAAACGCGGCGGGAATTTGCCGCGCCGCCGCCGATCAACCGTGACATCACAATTTCCGAAGGAATCACCGTTAAAGAGCTTTCGGAAAAGCTGGATGTAAAGGCGAATTTCGTCATCAAGAAGCTGGTGGACCGGGGCATTTTCGCCACCATCAACCAGACTCTCGATGCGAAACTGGCTACGGAAATTTCGCGCGAATTTGGCGCTTCCACTTCACAGGTCACCTACGAAGAAGAAGCGATGCAGGACATCGAAGTCGCTGAGGAAGCCAAAGATCTGTTCCGCCGGCCTCCGGTGGTCACGATCATGGGTCACGTCGATCATGGCAAAACCTCACTGCTCGATTCCATCCGGGTCGCGCACGTTGCCGACCGGGAAGCCGGTGGTATTACCCAGCACATTGGTGCCTATCACGTGGAGAAGAATGGCCACACCGTCGTGTTTATCGACACGCCGGGTCATGAAGCCTTCACGCGGATGCGTGCCCGCGGTGCCAAGGTTACTGACATCGTAGTTCTGGTGGTGGCGGCGGATGATGGCGTGATGCCGCAGACGCTCGAAGCCATCGACCATGCCAAAGCGGCCAAAGTGCCGATCATTGTTGCCATCAACAAGATCGACAGGGCGGATGCTCAGGTAGATCGTATTAAACAGCAGCTTTCTGATCGTGGCCTGCTGGCGGAAGACTGGGGCGGCGATACCGTCATGGTTCCCGTTTCGGCTCGAACGAAAGAAAACCTGGACCTGCTGCTGGAAATGATTCTGCTCGTTGCGGAAATTCAGGATTTGCGTGCCAATCCGGCACGGCCCGCCATGGCCTCTGTACTCGAAGCCAAGCTGGACCGCGGTCGTGGTCCGGTGGCAACGGTGCTGGTGCGCAACGGTACGCTGCGGGTCGGCGATTACTTCATCTGCGGAACGGTCTTTGGCCGCGTTCGCGCGATGCTTGACGATATGGGCAAGCAGGTGAAGGAAGTGGGGCCGTCAATGCCGGTAGAGGTGCTGGGTCTGGAGCAGTTGCCCGAAGCGGGGGACAGTTTCCAGGTGGTCACCGATAACACCAAAGCCAAGCAGATTGTTCTTTACCGCGCAGAGAAAGAGCGCGCGGCCAATCTGGCTAAAACGGGCCGCATAACGCTTGAACAGTTCCATAAACAGATGGCGGCGGGTGAAGTGAAGGAACTCGCGGTTATTCTGAAGGCAGACGTGAGCGGGTCGGCAGAAGTTCTGCGCGATACGCTCGAACGGATGTCGACGGACAAGATCAATGTTCGCGTGATTCGCTCCGGTGTGGGCGCGATCAACGAATCGGATGTCCAGCTGGCGGCGGCTTCAAACGCCATCGTCATTGGCTTCAGTGTACGTCCGGAACGCAACGCGGCTGCGGCTGCGGAGCAGGAAAAGGTAGATATCCGGCTCCATACCATCATTTACGAAATGGTGGACGAGATGAAGAAGGCGATGCAGGGTATGCTGGCGCCGGTCTTCAAGGAAATCTATCGCGGCAAGGCCGAAGTCCGGGAAGTCTTCAAGGTTTCCAAGGTCGGCGTGGTTGCGGGTTGCCTGATTATGGATGGCAATATCACGCGCGATTCGCAGATGCGGATTACCCGGGATAACGTGGTAATCCATAGCGGCAAAATAGGCTCGTTGCGCCGATTTAAAGACGACGTGAGTGAGGTCCGCGCGGGTATGGAGTGCGGGATTACGATCGACAACTTTGGCGATGTGAAACAGGGCGACGTAATTGAAGCCTTCATCATGCAGCGGGTGGCAGTCGAAGCCGCTTAATTTAGAAGCGGCTTAGAATAAGTATGTAATGGCGGCAATCGGGGTTCTCACTCTCGAACTGCGGCTGGAACACGCGCATTCCCTGAAAGAAAAGCGGCATGTGGTGAAGAGTCTGAAGGAAAGACTGCGCCACAAATTCAATGTCTCGGTCTCAGAGATTGATGACCAGGATCTGCATAACAGCGCGGTGATTGCGGCGGCCACAGTGTCGCCCAGCCGGGCGTTTGCGGCCAAGGTGCTGGGAGCAGTCGAGGCTGAGGCAGAGAGCCTGCTGGGGCCGATGCTGATTCGTGTGCAAACCGACTGGCTATAAGCTGGATTTTGTTAAGGTAAAAGTATGGATGAACACCGTTCCCTGCGCGTTTCGGAGGCGGTTAAAGAAGAACTGGCGGAACTGATCGGGTTTGAAATGGACGATCCGCGCCTTGATTCCATTAACATAACGTCAGCGGATGTTTCGCCCGATCTGCGCCATGCCCACATCAAAGTAACCCTGGGTGATGGCGATGAAAAGAAAGCACTTGCCGCTCTTGATCATGCCAAAAGCTATCTGAAACATGAACTGGCTTCGCGGCTCAATCTGCGACGGGTGCCAGACCTTCATTTTTCCGCTGATACGCACCCTGATGCTGAGAGCCGGATTGACTTTTTGATCCGTCGTGCGAAACGAAGCCAGTCTCGGGATCAGCCGCCGAAGTAGCCCGAACAGTACTGCCCGGGGAAGCTTCCCGGTGAAAAAATCCCCCTAAATTAAACAGTTTGTGTTAGTTTTGTTTTTGTTGCCTTTAGTGGCTGACCTTCTATGCGTGTAGCTCCCATGACCAGTCGTTTTCTTGATGCGTGCCGGCGCAGACCTACCGATGTGCGCCCGGTCTGGTTCATGCGCCAGGCGGGCCGGTATATGAAATCTTACCGGGATATCCGCGCCCAGCATACGATGCTCGAAATCTGCAAACGTCCCGATTTGGCCGCAGCAATTACGCTACAGCCGGTTGAGGCGCTGGATGTGGATGCCGCCATCATTTTCGCCGATCTGCTATTGCCCGTGGAACCCATGGGGCTGAAGCTGAGCTATCCGAAAAAGGAAGGGCCGACGATTGAAAACCCCATCCTGACGACGGAAGACGTGGATGCGCTTTCGACTTCGAATACCGATGACCTCGGTTACGTGGGCGAGGCGATTCAGGCCACGGTTCGTGCTCTGGCCGGCCGCGTGCCTGTGATCGGCTTCTGCGCGGCGCCGTTTACCCTTGCCAGCTACATGATTGAGGGCGGGGCATCACGGAATTTCCTTCGCACCAAGCGGATGATGTACAGCGACGAAACCCTGTGGCGTCGTTTGATGGGCAAGATTGTGGACGTGCTGGCACCATTTGCCATTATGCAGGTGGCTTCCGGGGCGCGTGCCATTCAGGTTTTTGACAGCTGGGTTGGTGCTTTGGCAGGCGACGATTACGTTCGCTTTGCCCAGCCTTATTCCCGCGCTTTGATTGAACGGATCAAGTCGAGCGGTGTGCCTGTCATTCATTTCGGCACGGGCGCTTCCGGTTACTTCCGCGAACTTCATGCGGCGGGCGGAGACGTGATGGGCTGCGACTGGCGCATCAACATCGACCAGGCGTGGCAGGATATCTCCTACAGATCTGCGATTCAGGGAAATCTTGATCCGGTTGCTTTGTTTGCACCGCTTCCGGAACTGCGTAACAAGGTCCATGACCTGCTTCGGCGCACCGGTACAAGGCCCGGCCATATCTTCAATCTGGGCCATGGCATTCTGCCCGAAACCCCCGTTGAAAACGTGAAGGCTGTCGTCCAGATGGTTCGGGAGTTCCGGCCGTAGGCGTGCCGGCGAGAACGTGAAAGTCGGGATTGCGGGCGGGGGTATTTCGGGCCTCGCCTGCGCTCACTATCTGCGGAAGGCTGGCCATCAGGCCATCGTGTTTGACCCTTCACCCGGCGGTTTGATCGGGACTACGGAAGTACATGGTTGTCTGCTCGAAACCGGGCCGGAAAGCTGGCTGGCTTCAAAACCCTGGGCTGAGACGCTGATTCGCGAGATTGGGCTGGGCGATGAAATCATCGGCTCCAACGACAGCCTGCGCAAAACCTACGTGCTGCGGCACGGCAATTTTGAGACTCTCCCCGAGGGGCTGCAACTCGTAGTTCCCACCAAACTGATTCCGGTTCTCAAAACCAGGCTGTTTTCCTGGGGGATGAAGTTTCGCATGGGTGCGGAGGTATTTCGCAGCCCGAAGGCTCTGCCGGACCGCAGCGTATCAGAGTTCATTACGGATCACTTCGGGCGGGAGGCAGTGGACTATCTCGCTGAACCCCTGCTGGCGGGTGTTTATGGCGGGTCTCCTGACTTCCTGAGTGCGCCGAGCGTGCTGCCGAAATTTGTGGAACATGAACAGCGCTACGGAAGCGTGGTGGTGGGGGCGTTGCGCGAGAAGAAAGCCGCCACCGGGAAGCCGGTGTTTTATACCATGCGGCGCGGTATGGGGACATTTGTCGGCAGGCTGGCTGAAGCGGCGGAAACGTTACCGTATCGCGTGAATGCCATTGACTACAACGGTGTGTGGGAACTCTCAGCCGGGGGCGAAACGCATGTGTTCGACAGCGTGGTTTTAGCCTGCGGGGCCAACCGCGCGGCAGACCTGCTCAAGCCTGTTGAGCCGGATGCCGGTGATTTGCTGGCGTCAATCCCCCACAACAGCAGTTCCATCTGGACTTTGGGTTACCGGCGGGAAGATGTGGCACATCCGCTGGATGCGTTTGGATTTTTGATTCCAAAACCGGAACGTCAGGCCATTATGGCCTGCACCTGGGTGGCGACTAAATGGCCCGGGCGGGTTCCTGACAACATTGCCGTTCTGCGCTGTTTCTCTTCCGACCTAAACACCACACAGGATGCCGTCCGGGACGATTTGCGCCGTCTGCTTGGGATTACCGCGGAACCGGTATTTGCCCAGCTGAATCAGTGGCCGGAAGCCATGCCGCAATATACTGTTGGGCACACTCCGCGCATAGCGGAACTGGAAGCGCGGAGTGCGGAAATTCCCGGCCTGTATCTGGCAGGGAACGCCTATCACGGCGTGGGAATACCAGATTGTGTGCGCAGCGGCAAGCGTGCGGCAGACGCGATTACACGCAGCCTTTTGTAATCTGCCCACCAGGCTCGGTCGCAGTAGAGTTTCGGACGCAAGCGGATTTCGATTTCGCGCACCAGACTTTCGCGTTCTTCAAGCGGCACTTCAGCAAACCACGTTCCGGCGAACATTTCCAGCCATTCGCGCATGCCTCGTTCCGGGTGTTCCAGGCGGTGCCAGCGCTCAAAAGTCGCAACGCTGCGGATTTCAAAACCTGCCTGCTCGAGGACCGTTGCGTATTCGGCGGCACTGGGGAAATACCAGGGGTTTGTGAGTTTGTGGCCTGCTTGGCTCAGGACGCCCTCGAGTGCTTCCAGGATGATGGCGATGTTGCCCAGCACGCCCATTTCGAGCACCAGTCGTCCGCCGGGCTTGAGCGCCGCAGCGATACTTGTAGCCACCAGCCCGGCCTCTGCAATCCAGTGCAGCGCGGCGTTTGACATTACTGCGTCGAAGGGTTCAGGAAAGCGAAAATCACGTGCATCGGCGACGGTGAATTTGACCTTTGGATAATTCTGCCGGGCCTGGGCAATCATCGAAAGCGAAGAATCGAGCCCTGTGACTTCAACCCCGCGCGCTGCCAGTTGTGCCGTGAGATGGCCTGTGCCGCAACCGAGGTCGAGGATGCGTTCGCCCGGTTGCGGCGCAAGCAGGTCGATGAGGTCTGCGCTGGTTTTCCATACAAAGGCATGGCGGTCATCGTAGAGGCTGCTATCCCAGTTGTCGGCCATTTATTTGTCCGCCATTTATCGCACCATCACAAAGAAGTCGTAAACGGTGCGGGCGACTTCGGCGATGGCCTTCTCAGACACTTCTTCGGGCCTGCCTGAGCCTTTGGTGAAGACCGAAATGGCGACGTGACCTGCGTCGCCAGGCAGGGTGATGATGCCGACGTCGTTGGCGATCCCGCCCAGTGACCCGGTTTTATGGGCAACCGGCGTGACCAGCGGCAACATGCCTTTGATGCGGCTCTTGCCGGTCTGGCAACGGTCCATCACTTCGAGCAGCGTCGTGGAACTTTGCGCGGTCAGCGCGTCCCGCTTCCAGAGACGGACCAGCAATTTCGTCATATCGTCCGGCGTAGCTGTGTCGCGGGGATCGCGGGTTTCAGCGCGGCGTGCGGCCATGTGGTCGCGCTCGGGAACGGCATCGTAAAGTCTGTCCCAAAGCTCGCGGTTCCATTCTGATTCCGGTGGGATGCTTTTCGCTCCCTGAAAAGCGGAGATGAGAAGCGCAGTGGAGCGGTCTACGCGGATTCCATTCAGGCCCAGTGCCTTCATACGCGCCGTGACTGCGGCGGGGCCACCGGCTTCGCGCAGCATCACATCGGCGGCGGTGTTGTCGCTGATCACCAGCATCAGTTCCATCAGATTGGAAACAGAGAGGGAGACGCCAGGGTGGAAGAACAATTCAGTGAGTTTGCCGCTGCCGGGATGCAGATCCACCGGGCCGAGAGGCACCATCTTCTCCGCAGTCAGTTTGCCCTCATCGATCATTGTCATGATCTGAACGGCTACGGGCAGTTTGAAGGCACTGGCCATGGGGAACGACTCGCCGCCGCGCAGGGAGACTGCTCGGCCCGATTCAATGTGTGTGGCGCTGATGCCGACAATGGCGTCGGTCGTGCGCGCGACACGGTCCAACTGTTGTTCGAGCCGTGTAAGGGCCGGGTCCGGCGCGGCGCAGAGCAGGGCCGCTGCGGAGAAGAGGGTGATGAGAAACCGCATGAATGCAGTTTAGTATTTCACCCGTTTCGGTTTTACTTCTTGCGCTCGATGGTGATTTTTTTCACGATCACGGGCGTGACGGGTTTCTCGCTTGAAACCGCAACTTCAGAAATTTTGGTGGCGATGTCCTGACCGGCAACCACTTGACCGAAGATCGTGTAGCTTCCATTCAAGTAGGCGGGTTTGCCCACAGTGATGAAAATCTGACAGGCGGCTGAGTTGGGCGTTCCGGTATTGGCCATGGCCAGGCGACCCACGGTATCGAATTTGAGGGCAGGGTCGATTTCGTCTTTCAGGCGGGCTACGCCGCAGACGCTGCTGCCGGTGGCGCGAACATCACCCGTCTGGATCATGAAGCCCTTGATGACACGGTGAAACGTCAGACCGTCATAGTAGTGTCGGCGGACAGGGACTCCCGCGGCATTGTTTGCCGCTTTGGTGCCGGTTGCAAGCGCGACAAAGTTATTGACGGTTAGCGCCGCTTTGGCTTCAAAAAGCTCAGTGACGATCTGGCCGAGGGATGTGTCGAAGATGGCATAAAGGCCGGCCGCTTCGGGAACCTGGCTTACGGGCAGAGCTGGTGAGGGTGTTTGGGCTGTGCAGACAATGGCAATGGCCAGCGACATGCTGAGTATTTTGAGAAAGCGCATCAAGAGAATTCTATACTGTACCTGCATGGATGTTCAGATCACAAACCGGACGGTGGGCGAAGTGACTGTACTGGACGTGGTCGGCAGACTGGGCATGAACCGCAGTTCCGGTGCTCTGCGTGATGCAGTGCGGCAGGCGCTCGCGGATGGTGCAAAGAATGTGCTGATCAACATGACTCTGGTCACACATATGGATAGTTCCGGCATTGCCGAACTGGTCTCCGGCTACACGATGGCGGTGGGCAGTCAGGCTTCGCTGAAGCTGGCCGGTTTGAGCCGGCGGTTGGCGAACATTCTGGATATTACCGGACTGGGGCGAATCCTGGAAGTTCACGACAACGAGCGTTCGGCGATTTCGAGTTTCTGATCCGGTTGCGCTAAACTCCTGGCGGAAATTGGCCGATAGTCTCCTGCTGCCCTGAGGGGGCTGCAAATGAATGACGACGGATCAGAATTTAGTCAATTCGTATATGGACCGGGCCGTCGAAGAATTTGACGTCAATCCGCTGGCGACGCAATTGATCCGCCGGTTTGTCAATCAGATGCCGGATCTGTTTGCTGCGGCGGCCATACGGCACCTGACAACCACACGGCAATCCAACGCACACCGGTTTCTTAGTGTTCTGATTCTCCGCCACCAGCAGGAGCTCCTGGATTACCTCACAAGTCCGCTCGAATCCCGTCAGAAAGCGGTTCATCTTTTCCAGCGCGTGGCCGTCATTGACCCCGGGTTTGACGTGAAACTGGCGCGCAAGCTGCCGGACCGTGTGGGAACCAATCATCACTTCGCGATCTCCGGGCAGCGGGCGGCCCGGGCGATTGAGGTGCTGGACGAGACGTCACGCGGGCGTCGGCTGATTCCCATTCTGGGGCATCTCGTGGAGAGCATCGAGCCGAGAACACGCGAGAAAGCGACGCTGTTTATCGGGCGTCGCGTGCAGAGCCCGGCCTGGGCAGAGAAACAATTGAAGCGCACTGACGAGAGAGTCCGCGCCAATGCGGTTGAGTCGCTGTGGGGGCTGGATACTGCGCCTGCGAGGGAATTGCTGACGAATTGCGCGGGCGACAAGGCCAATCGTGTGGCAGGGAATGCGCTGATCGGGCTCCACATCGCAGGTGCCGCCGGAATCGCTGACGAAGTGAGGCGAATGTCGCGTGAACCCAAGGCATGCTTTCGTTCGACGGCGGCGTGGATGATGGGAAAAATTCGGGACGGTGAGTTTTTACCGCGTCTGACGGAACTTGTGCGGGATGAAGAGCCGGTAGTCCGCGGGGCAGCTTTGCGTTCTTTGATTGATCTCCGGCGTCTTGTTGCCGGCACTCCTGCTGCAATCGTCGAACCAGCGGCAGAGATTCCACCCGAGGCTGCGGAGCATATGCCGGAAAAGGCGGCGGCAGAGGTGGCAGATCCGGACGGAGGGACGTTTTATACCCAAAACTCGTAGACCGGAAGACTATTTGAGGTATTCGTGAACCTCCTGGTGTTGAGGTGCAGTGACCATGGCTATCTGACCGGCCAAAACATCTGTTAGTTGGGCGGCGAACCGTGTCGATATGTGGTTGGTATCACGATAGACGGGAATTCCGCCGAGGATGGTGGGGCAGGTGGTCGGGTTACAGAACGAATCCGTCAGATCCAGCAGCGTTACGGAGGGAGTATTCCCGGCTGCCGTTTGTTCAGCGTTCCAGATCGCTTCGTTGAGTGCGGCTGACCGTTGTACCAGACACTGCGTTTCGGGAGGCCCACCGCCGTGCAGGGCAGCGCGGGAGAGGCAGACAGGCACGTCGAGATCGGGGTGGGGGGTATCACGGATCAGCAGCGTGCGGGATGCCGCCTGGTTCAGACGACCCAGCGTCGCGCGCGTCCCCCGTTCCCATCCAGGAGGTTTGGTATAGCCGGAATCGTTAGCAATCACAACCAGAAAGGGCTGGAGCGCGGCGATGCGCTGTAACGCCTTTTCGCGCCAGCGCGAGCATTCGTCGTCGATTCGCTTGAGGTGCGAATTGAAGATGTCGATTTCGGGGGTAGGGCATGAGGTCCGCACCATAGTGACGAGTTTCGCGTGTCGCTGCGCGGCGACAGGTTCAAGGGCGGGGAAGAGTTGCTCGGCGTGAGAATCGCCAAAGAGAATTATCGATTCTGTGGCGTTGGCGAGGCCGAAAGTGCATTCCACAACGTTGCTGCTGCCGCTCGTCGCCAAACACCCGTGCACCAGTTGTGTGCGGTCTTTACCTGCGGCGATGAAGGCTTTCTGCTCCGGCGAGTCGGCGGCGGTGTTGCTCTGTAAACGCGCGAGGGCAACCGCACTGAGGACGGCTAAAATAGTAGTTGCCGCCAGCGCCAGGGAAAGCATCTTGCGCTTGCTGAGGTACGGGCTGTAGCGTACAGGCATTTCGACCAGCCAACGGGTGCCTGCCGCCAGAGGAATTGCCACCAGAACCGCGCAGAGGCGTCCTCCTGTTCCAATATTGGGCCAGAGCACTGCGGCGGTAGTGAGTAGCGGCCAGTGCCACAGGTAGAGGGAATAAGAGATCTTGCCAAGGCCTGTGCAAACCGGCCACCCAAGCGGCGCAATACCGGACCCCGCGTACAGTACGGCGACGGTTCCGGCCACCGGCACAAGCGCGGTGAGGCCCGGGAAACTGATCTGCGGCGTGAATGTAACAGCGGAGACCAGAATGGTGGCAAGGCCAAGCCACCCGACCGCCGTGCGGTGCCTGCTTTCACGGGGCGGAATGAGACAAGTGAGCGCTCCCGCGCCAAATTCCCAAATTCTGAACGGTGTGCCATAGAAGGCCCAGAGCGGGCGCGCGGTAGTCATCCAAACACACAGCGCCAGCGATAAAACGGAGAGCACTGCGAACAGGTATGCGGGGCCTCGCTTGCGTGAATAGCGAATTCCGACGAGCACGATAATCGGCCAGACCAGGTAAAACTGTTCCTCAACCGAGAGCGACCAGGTGTGCAGAAACGGATTGTTGTTGAGGTCACCGCCGAAGTAATCGCCACCCTGCAGAATGAACCAGATGTTACTGGCATAAACAGCGGTAGCGGCAGCGGGTTTGATCAGCCGCAGCGTTTCAAGGGGAGAGAGCACCTGGCTCGAAATCACCAGCGTAGCCAGCGTAACAAGAGCGGCGGCTGGCAGAAGGCGGCGCGCCCGGCGGGCATAGAAATTCAGCAAATCAAGCGCACCCGTGCGGTCAATTTCCGCTTTCAGAATTTGGGTGATCAGGTAGCCGGAGATGACGAAAAAAACATCCACCCCCACAAAGCCGCCCTGTAGGGCAGGTACACAGGCATGGAACAAAATGACCAGCAGAACGGCAACGGCGCGCAAGCCATCAACTTCGGCGCGATACGCCGTATGCCCGGTCATCGTTACTGCTTTATGCGATGCGCGTGCAGGTGACGACGCGGGTGGGGCCGGTCACCAGAGGTCCGACTGCAGCCCCAAGCGCTTTCAGATGGGCGGAACCCGAATGGGCTTTGAGCGCTTCAAGGTTCGTCCAGTTTTCATAAAAGAAAAAATGCCCCGGTTCAGCGGTGCTCACATGCAGATCGTATTGAATACAGCCGGCTTCTTTTCGCGTGGGTTCAACGGCTGCGATCAGATGTTTTCGTACTTCGTCTTCGTGGCCGGGTTTGGCAATAATTTCCGCTATGACGCTGAGATAAGGCTGGGACATATTTCTTCTGATGATCGCACTATTTTGAATGCAGTTCGGCCTGAAGCTGGCGCCAGGCGGAATCTTCGAAAGCTGTCTTGATGCGTTCGCGACCCTCGGAACGCGAGTCGCCGGCGCGGGGGCCTTCGCGTTTAATACAGCGGCCCAAAAACGTGGTAGCTTCCTGATCGGCGGGAGTGCGGTCAAGAACAGCGCGGAATTTATCGGTAGCCTGTTCGAACTTGCCCTGTTTCCACAACGAGTAACCGGTATTGAACCAGTAATCCGGGTCGCCTTCATCACCTTCGAGTGCTTTGGAAAAGTTTTCGAGGGCTGCGGGATCGTTTCGCCGCGAAAGGGCTGCCCCCAGATTGTTGTAAACCTCGTTGAGCGGAATCTCGGCAGCTACCGCGCGGAACTGGGTGGCCGCACTCTCAAAATCGCCATCATGATAGCGGCAGATGCCGCGCAGAAACGTGGCTTCAAGGAAGTGGGAATCACCGGCATTGACGCGGGCGAGCCACTGAGCCGCCGTGCGGTATTCCTTCTTCATGAACATCATGCGTCCCAGTTGAAAAGCCGGTTGCGAGAAATGGTCGTCAACGCGAATTGCCTGGCCGAACAGGGTCAGTTTCTGGTCGTCATTCACCGCCATCAGGCCGCGGATGTAGCTCTCCATCGCATCCACTCTAACTGGCGGACGCAGGCGAAAAAACTGTTCTTCGCTGGGCGCGTTGCCGGGGGAAAGCTGACGAATTAGCATCCACGCCAGTTTGGTTTCCATCTGGCTGAGACTTTCCAGCGGACCGGTTTGCGTAAACTCCGGGCCTTCGCGGAATTTCTTCAAATCAATCATGCGCAGGGAAAGGTGCAGGGCCGATTTCGGGGTACCGGGCGGGTCCACGCGAAACTCGCCGTACACGACCTGCCCGGCATCCAGCGATTCGCCAATCTTGATGACTGAAGCTTTGGTGAGCACTACACCGGTGCGCAGGGAAAGGCGCTTATAGACCTCTTCGCGGTCTTCGCGGGCCAGTGCCAGCAGGCCGCTGGAACTAAGCGATTCGTGGATGGTCTCGGCGACGCTCTCGCCAATCCAGTCCAGGCTGGGCGTTTTGCTCTGGTCGAGGTTGAAAAGCGGCACCACTGCGACAGTTTCCGCCCCCTGGCAGAGGAACGCGGTGAAGGCGAGGCTGATGAAGAACTTCAAGACTTCAGGGTATCAGTCTGGAGAAAGGCTGCGATTCTGGTTTCGACGCGGCTGATCACGTCGGGATCGTCGCCAAAGCCGGAAAAGATCTCGAGATTGGGTTCCTGGCGGAACCAGGTCATCTGACGTTTGGCGTAGTGGCGGGTGTCGCGCCGTGCATAGAACAGGGCATCGCGGGGCGAAAGTTCCTGGCGCAGGCACTGTAGCGCCTGTTTATAGCCGATGGCTTCAAATGGCTTGCAGGTTTCCGCGTAGCCTCGGGCCAAGATTGATGCGGTTTCTTCGAGCAAACCGTGTGCAAACATCGCTTCCATGCGCGTTTCGAGACGTTTATAGAGAGCCTCGCGGTTAGGAAAGAGGCCGATCTTGAGGACCCGGAAGCCGGTGAGTGAGTCGCGCCCGGCGGCAAAGACCTGGGTGGCGGGCTGCCGTGCGGAGAGACAGATTTCCAGCGCCCTCATCGATTTCGGAATGTCGTTTGCGTGGATGCGCGCGGCTGTAGTGGCATCGAAACGGGAGAGCAGGCGGTGGATGGTCCCGGGCCGGCGGGTTTCTTTGGCGTGCAGACGAACACGCAAGTCTTCGTTGCGGGAGGGGCCGGGCGCAAGGCCGTCAACGAGTGCGCGGAGGTAGAAGCCCGTACCCCCTGTGACGAGGGGCAGATGACCGCGGGCCGCGATTTCCCGCAGGATAGGGCGCGCGGCGGTTGCGTAATCCCCAGCTGTGAAAGTGTCAGGCGGATCAGCCGTATCTATCAGGTGGTGGGGGATGCCGCGTCGCTCAGACAGCGGCAATTTGGCGGCTCCTATGTCGAAATGGCGGTAGATCTGGATGGAGTCGCAATTGACCACTTCACCGGCAAAGCGCTCGGCAACACGCAGGGCCAGTTCAGATTTTCCTGAACCTGTGGGGCCGGCGATCACGACCAGACGTGCCAGGGGATTATCAGGCATGGGCAACGGTCTGCCTCCGCGCCGCGTTATACAATGATGACGAGCAGGTTACCCCGAAGCGGGTTTGCGCGCGCGGGGCTGAGGGAGCGTTATACATGACCGGTTATTCGAGAGCCGCGCTTTTGTCCGCAGGGTTGGTTTGTTTCAGCGCGATTTCGCCCGCTTTTGCCCAAGCCACTGATTCGACTGACCACGCTTCCGCTTACTACAACTTTGCCATGGCGCACCTTTACGGTGAGATGGCCGGTTCCTACGGCAACCGTGGCGAGTACGTAAACAAGGCTATCGAATTCTACCGGCAGGCCATCAAAATCGATCCCACATCCTCCATTATTCAGGAAGAACTGACCGATTTTTACGTGCAGACCGGTCAGCTGGAAAAGGCTTTGCAGGAAGCCGAAGCGCTGCTGAAAGTGAATCCCAATAGTGCGACGGCGCATAAGATCCTCGCTCGGATTTACAGCCGCCAGATTGGCGATCCAGATCAGGGCAAGGTTGATCAGACCATGCTCAAGAACGCGATTGAGCAATACCGCAAGGTCACAGAGTTGAATGCGAAGGATCAGGAAAGCTTCTCGATGCTGGCCCGGCTTTCGCGCGTGAACCATGATGATGCGACGGCGGAAAAAGCTTACAAGCATGTTTTGGAGCAGGATCCGGATGATGAAGATGCGCTGAACGGCCTGGCGATGGTGTTTGCGGATCGCGGCGATATGACGGCTGCCAGCGACATGCTCAAGAAGGCTGTTGAGAAGAACCCGGAACCGCGAAATGTCGTGATGCTGGCGCAGTTCTACGATCAGGCGAAAGATTACGCGAATGGTGCCGACACCTGGCAGAAGGCCGTCAAGCTGACCAACGGCAATGCGAAAGTGTTGCGGGCCTATGCGGCGGATTGCTACGCGGCGGGTCGGTTTGACGATGCGCTGAAGGCTTTGCAGGAACTGGCAATTGGTGATCCGAAAGATGAAAAACTGCAGATGCAGATCGCGGAACTGTTGCGCAATCGTCATGATTACGATGGCGCGGCGGCAGCACTGGCGAAAGCCAAGGGCATCAGCAACGGCCCCACCGTGCGTTTTGCCGAAGCGGAACTGCTGAATACGCAGGGGAAATCTGCGGAAGCGATTGCGGCGATGCAGTCGTTGCTCAACGATACAAAAAAAGACAAGTTCACCGACGAGGAAAAAGGCAACCGGATTGAGATGTTCGACCGGCTGGCAAACTATCAGTTGAAGGCTGGCAAGGGTTCGGATGCGGTGGCTTCTTATCACCAGATTGCGGATATGGATGCGGCGCTGGGATCGCGTGTTGCGGTGCAGTCGGTTGAGGCTCTGAAGGGCGCGAAGGAATATAAACTGGCGCGGCAGGAAGCGGATGCGGCGCTGAAAAAATATCCGAATGAGCGGCCTGTGATTTTTGTGCATGCTTTGTTGCTGTCGGATCTGGGTCAGCCGGATGCGGCGGTAAAGGAATTACAGGCGTTGCCGGGTGCTGCAAAGGATCGCGATGTCCTGCTGGTGATTGCGCCGATTCAGGACAAGGCCAAGCGGTTTGACGAAGAAAAGAAGACACTCGAATTAGCGGAGAGTCTTTCAAAGAATGCCCAGGAGAAGCAGGCGATCGAGTTCATGCGCGGCGCGATGTATGAGCGGCAGAAGAATTTTGATGGGGCGGAAAAATCTTTCCGGGCGGTGCTGGAAGGCGATGCGAATAATGCCGGGGCGATGAATTACCTGGGGTATATGTTCGCGGATCGCGGAGTGCGTCTGGATGAGGCGAAACAGCTTATTTCGAAGGCGCTCGATCTGGATCCGGACAACCCCGCGTATCTGGACAGTTTGGCGTGGGTGCATTATCGTCAGGATCAGTTGGACCAGGCTGTGGGTGAACTGACGAAGGCGATGGATAAAATTTCAGACGACCCCACGATGCATGATCACCTGGGCGATATTTACCTGAAGCAGGGCAAGTATAAGGAAGCGATTCAGCAGTGGGAGCTTTCGGTTGCCGAGTGGAAAGTGGCGGCACCGGGAGATCAGGATGCTGCTGAACTGGGCAAGGTAAATAAGAAGCTGGAAGCGGCGCGGGCTAAAGCGAAGTAAGGCTGCCGGGTTTCGTGGGGCGGAGTTTCAGTAAGGATTCTGCTATCCTTCGCCTCAAATGCGATTTTTCCGTTTCGCTGCGTTCCTCGCGCTGATCTGTCTCCCTCTCCTGGCCAAACGGCCGGTTACCCCCGAGGATTATTTTCGCTTTCATTTTGCCGGCGACGTCCGACTGTCTCCTGACGGCAAACAGGTCGCTTACGTCCTCACGACCGTGAGCGAACAACGCAACCGCCGCGAAAGTGCCCTCTGGCTGGTTGCGACCGACGGACGCACGCCTTCCCGCCGGCTCACGGCTGACGGCATGAATTCAAACTCTCCCCGCTGGAGCCCGGATGGCGCTTTGATCGCGTTTTCGTCCACCCGCAATAGCGATACCGGGGCCCAGCTTTGGCAGTTGCCGATGAATGGCGGCGAGGCGCACGTCGTCACGCACCTGAAGAATGGCGTAAATTCCTTCCAGTGGTCGCCCGACGGGAAGCGGTTCGTTGTCGTCAGCCGAACCGGTCCCGGTGACGGATTTCCCGCTGATTTTAAGAAAACCGACGTCCGTCATTACAGCCACATTTCCTACAAATTCAACGACACCGGATGGTATGACGACAGGCGCTCCCACCTATGGGTAGTTGACGCGGCAACCGGCAAGGATCAGCAGATTACCGCCGGTGACGACTGGAACGATACCGATCCGCAGTGGTCACCCGACAGTTCCCGCATCGCGTTCGTTTCTGACCGCACCGGCAAGGAATACGACGGCGGCCACAACAAAGACGTTTTTACCGTCGCAGCCAGCGGCGGAGAACCGGTCAGGATTTCTGATCATGAATTTGAGGACGAGCAACCGCGCTGGTCTCCTGATGGCCGGCAGATTGTCTTCGCTGGTCGGGTGGATCGAGACCTTTTCCCGAAGCTATACGTTGCCGATGCGGCGGGGGGCAAACCTTCGAGGCTGATTGCCCCGGACCTTGATCTGATTCCCGGCGGGCTCAAGTGGCTGGCCATGAATGATATCCTCTTCGAGACCGGCTACAAGGGCCAGAACCATTTATTTAAAGTGGATTCCGGCACCGGCAAGATTACCCAGACAACGATTACTCAGATAACGACAGGTGACCGCGCGGTTCATGGGTTTGATTTGAATGCCCAGGCTGGCGTGATGGCCTATCTGTCGAATGATTTCGAACACATGGATGATGTGCGGATTTCAGCGCTCGACGGTAGCGGCGAACGGCAACTGACCCATGTCAACGAGCCACTATCAGAAGAACTCGACCTGGCACATGTCGAACGAGTGCCTTACAAAAGTACCGACGGTTGGGACGTGGATGGTTTCCTTGTGAAGCCGCTGGGATTTAACCCGGCTAAGAAGTATCCGCTAATCCTCAGTATTCATGGCGGCCCTTCCGGGCAGTATGGCCCCGACTGGTATCACGAGTTTCAGGTCTATGCGTCCAAGGGCTGGGCGGTGTTCTTCTGCAATCCGCGGGGTTCCACGGGCTATGGGCAGAAGTTTGAGCGAGGCATCAAGGACAACTGGGGCGGTATGGACTATCAGGATGTGATGGCCGGAGTGGACGCGGTGATTGCGAAAAATCCCTGGATTGATACCGGCCGCATGGGCGTAACCGGAGGCAGTTACGGCGGGTATCTCACCAACTGGATCGTGAGCCATAATGACCGGTTCAAAGCTGCGGTAACGCTGCGCAGTATTTCCAATTTCGTGAGCGACGATGGCACCCGCGACGGCGCTTACGGCCACGAGGGGGATTTCAAAGGGATGGTGTTTGACGCTTACGACCAGTATTGGGCAGCCTCGCCGCTGAAGTACGTGAAGGATGTGAAGACACCGATCTTAATTCTGCATTCAGACAACGATTTCCGGGTGCCGATCGAGCAGGGCGAACAGTGGTTTCGGGCTTTGAAGTATTACGGGAAGACGGCGGAAATTGTTTTTTTCCCGCGCGAGAATCATAACCTGACCCGGTCCGGCGAACCCCGTCATCTGGTGGATAGTTTGCTGTGGCAAACATACTGGTTCGACAAGTATGTTGAGGGCAAGAGCGGAGCGAAGGCTCCAGACCAGCCGTAGCCCCCGCACCTGGTACCATGAGGGCGTGTTCAATCGAATTATCTGGATCGTGCTGGACAGCGTCGGCGTGGGTGAAATGCCCGATGCCGCCGCCTATGGTGACGCAGGCAGCGACACGCTGGGCAACATCGCCCGCCTGCGTGGCCTGAACGTTCCGAACCTCTGCCGACTGGGTCTCGGCAACCTGAAACCGTTGCCGCAATTGCCCCGCGCCGAAAACGCGGAAGGCTCATACGGGCGCTGTACGCTGGCCTCGCCTGGCAAAGATACTACCACCGGACACTGGGAAATGGCCGGAATTCACCTCACTGAACCGTTCCCTCTTTTTCCCCACGGTTTCCCGCCCGCCGTGATGGATGAATTTGAACGACGCACCGGCCGCGGCTGGCTGGGCAACAAGGCTGCGTCAGGAACGGAAATTCTCACCGAACTGGGCGAAGAACACATGCGCACCGGCAAGGTGATTGTCTATACATCCGCTGACAGCGTGTTTCAAATCGCCGCGCATGAAGACGTGGTGCCTGTTTGGGAACTCTACCGGATGTGCGAAATCGCTCGCGATATTCTACGCGGGGAGTTCGAAGTGGGGCGTGTGATTGCCCGGCCTTTCGAAGGTCTGCCGGGGGATTTCCGCCGCACTTCGAACCGCCACGATTACGCGGTGCCTCCGCCCAAAGGCATGGTGCTGGATCAGCTGGAAGCGGCGAAAGTGCCGGTCTACAGCGTGGGCAAAATCTTTGATGTTTTCCTGGGGCGTGGCATCGGCGACCATGTGAAAACGAAGAGCAATGCCGATGGCATGGCAAAGACGCTGAATGCGCTCGAAACGGAAAAGCGCGGTTTGATCTTTGTCAATCTGGTGGATTTTGATCAGCTGTTCGGACACCGCAATGACATAGAAGGCTACGGCGCGGCGCTGGAAGAATTTGACCGCTGGCTGCCTGCGTTTCGAGCGGCAATGAAACCTGATGACCTCGCGATTCTCACGGCAGACCATGGCTGCGACCCGACGACTCCTTCCACCGACCACAGCCGCGAATACACTCCGCTGATTGTCTTCGGGCAGCAGGTCCGGGCGGGCGTCGATCTGGGGTTGCGCCCTACGCTGAGTGACATCGGGCAAACGGTGGCGGCGAATTACGGCACTTCGATTTCTGTCGGCACCAGCTTCCTGGGGGACATCAGGAATTGAAGAAACCAATCATCGCGGGCAACTGGAAGATGTACAAAACGCCTGCTGAAACAGCGGCATTTTTCGAGGCGTTCCGTCCCATGGTGGCGGAAGTGACGCACTGCGAAATCGTGATTTGCACTCCCTTCACGAACCTCGATGCGGCAGTGCGAGCGGCAGATGGCAGCAACGTTGCCATCGGCGCGCAGAATCTTTATTGGGGCAGGGAAGGCGCACGTACAGGGGAAGTTTCCGGGTACATGCTGCAGGCTGTGGGATGTCGCTATGTGGTGGTGGGACATAGTGAACGGCGGCAGTTTTTCGGCGAAACCGATGCGACTGTTCTTAAGCGGACGCTGGCTGCGCTTGAGTACGGGTTGACGCCGATTGTATGTCTGGGGGAGCATCTGGATGAACGTGAATCAGGGCGCACGGAAGCGGTGTTGAGTGATCAGTTTGAGGGTGGATTAGCTGCCCTGACTCCGGAGCAGTTCGCGGAAGTCGTGATTGCCTATGAACCCGTCTGGGCGATTGGTACAGGCCGGAGTGCAACGCCGGACATGGCGAACGAAACCCATCGTTTTATCCGAGGCAAAATTGCGGCAAAGTTCGGTGCAGCGCAGGCAGCCGCCACTCGTATTCTTTATGGTGGAAGCGTGAATCCCGCTAACGCAAGTACGCTGATGGCTGAAGCAGAAATTGATGGCGGACTGGTGGGCGGGGCAAGCCTTGAACCGGAAAGTTTTACCAGGCTCGTGAATTATTAGGCAGGGGCGACTTCCTCGTCATCCTTCATGGCCAGTGCGCGCCACCAGCCCCGCAATCCGATGATGGAAAGTACCAGAAATACCAGATAGAGTACCGCTGTCAACCGCAGGCCTTTGTATGCGTAAAGCGGAATATAAATCACATCCGCAAGAATCCAAAGCCACCAGGATTCCAGTAACTTTTTGCACTGCCCATAGGTAGCGCCAAGCGAAATCGCGGTCGTAACCCCGTCCCACCCGGGGACAATCGAATCCGTGAACCGTGAAAGCAGAAAGCGCAGCAGCAGGGCGCTGACCGCCATCGCGGGCACCAGCCACGCCCAGGTGGTGGCTCGCGTGTGGGTTACTTTCAAAGCACTGGCGGCGGGGTCGCGCCGGTTCCAGATGAACCAGCCATAGGCACTGAGGCCCACATAGACTACCTGCAGGCCAGAATCCGCATAGAGCCCGCTGCGCAGAAAAACGGCGAGGTACAGCAGATTGTTGGCTATGCCCAGGGGCCAGTTCCAGATGTTTTGCCGGGCCAGCAGCCAAACACACAGTGCTCCCGTGATGAAACCGAGGACCTCCGCGAGATTCATTGGTGTGCACCCGGGGTTGTGCCCTGAGACGCGCTCTTCCGCATTCCCTCAACCGTAACATTCTCCCCAAAATTGCAAGTTCCGCTCACGAATCAACCCCTCCCTGCCGATAAGGATTGTGATGACGCTAAACTGTCGCTTGAGGATCGCGCCGCTCGTTCGTCTCGAAAAACTGGCCAAGGTCTACCGTTCCGGTGAGACTGAACTGGTGATTTTCCGCGATCTGATGCTTGATGTGATCCCGGGTGAACAGGTAGCAGTCATAGGCGAGAGCGGCGCCGGGAAGAGCACTTTACTTCACCTCATCAGCGGTCTGGACAAACCCAGCGGCGGTTCCATCTATTACAGAGAGCAGGATATTACCGGGCTGCCGGAGCGGGATTTGGCTTTGTTTCGCAATCGGGAGATCGGTTATGTCTGGCAGCAACATCATTTGTTGCCGGAATTCACGGCGGAAGAAAACGTCAGTATGCCCCTGTTGATCCGGGGCGAAGCCCGTGGCCAGGCACGCGAAACGGCCAAGGTATGTCTCGAAGAAGTGGGGCTGGGGGCACGTGCTGACCACCGAGTCGGCGAACTTTCGGGCGGTGAACAGCAACGCATTGCCATCGCCCGTGCGCTTGCCGCCGAACCCTCCCTGCTGCTGGCGGATGAACCGACAGGCAATCTTGATGAACGCACCGGGCAGTTGATTTTCGATCTTCTCGACGGGTTGCGGCGGCGGCGGGGTCTCACTTCCATTCTGGTGACACACAACATGCAATTCGCGCGTCGCTGCGACCGCGTCCTCAGACTGGAAGACGGGTCATTGCATGCTGCTTGATTGCGCTTTTGCAACCGAAACACTCCGGAGAGTATCTTGTATGTAGGGCCGGTTTCGCGGTCGAGCCAAGCGGTAGAGCCTTACCAGGGGTGCCTGTAAAAAATGTTTGAACGATACACCGAAAAAGCCCGGCGCGTGATTTTTTTCGCCCGGTACGAAGCGAGTCAGTTCGGCAGCCCTTATATTGAGACCGAGCATCTGCTGCTCGGCTTGCTGCGCGAAGATAAACAGCTGGCCAACCGGTTCCTTCGGTCTCACTCTGCGGTAGATTCCATCCGCAAACAGATTGAAGGCCACACTACGGTTCGCGAGAAAGTTTCGACATCAGTTGACCTCCCTCTGAGCCACGAGTGCAAGCGCGTGCTCGCCTATGGTGCGGAAGAAGCCGAGCGCCTGAGCCATAAGCACATCGGCACGGAACATCTGCTGCTGGGTTTGCTGCGCGAAGAGAAGTGTTTTGCGGCTGAAATTCTGCATGAACGCGGCTTGCGCCTCTCTACGATTCGTGAAGAATTGCAGCGTACGCAATCCGAAAAGGTTTCGTCCAGCCGTCCCAAAGAGAGTTCTCTGCTGGCCGAATTCTCCCGCGACCTCACTCAGGCCGCCATGGATAATTCGCTCGATCCGCTGGTCGGCCGCGATTTCGAACTGGAACGCGTCATTCAGATCCTCTGTCGCCGCACCAAGAACAATCCGGTGTTGATCGGTGAGCCGGGCGTGGGCAAAACGGCAATTGTTGAAGGTCTGGCCCAGAAAATCGCGGAAGGGGATGTCCCTTCTTTTCTTGCTGACAAGCGGATTCTTGCTCTTGACCTGTCGCTGATTGTTGCGGGCACCAAGTATCGCGGTCAGTTTGAAGAGCGGCTGAAAACCATCATGAAAGAACTGATGGAAAACCAGAACGCGATCATTTTCATTGATGAGCTGCATACGCTGGTCGGAGCCGGTTCGGCGGAAGGTTCGCTGGACGCGGCGAACATCCTGAAACCCGCACTTTCCCGCGGTGAGATTCAGTGTATCGGCGCCACCACCCCGGCTGAGTTTCGCAAATCCATCGAAAAAGACCGGTCGCTGGAACGGCGTTTTCAGGCGGTAAAAGTTCCGCCGCCCAGCGAAGCTGATGCTGTCAAAATCATGTACGGCATTAAAGATCGCTACGAGAAATTCCACGCGGTCAGTTATACGGACGAAGCAATTGAATCGTCGGTTTATGCTTCCAGCCGTTACATTCCGGACCGTTTTCTGCCGGATAAGGCTATCGATCTGATTGATGAAGCCGGTGCACGCGTCAAGTTGCGCCAAACCACGCTTCCGAGCGATCTGGCCGACATACAGAAGCGCATCAAATTCATTGTTCATCGTATGGAAAATGCCATCGCGAACCATGAATTTGAAAAGGCGCGTTTCTATTCCGACGAAGAGCGCAAAGAGCGCGAGAACCTGCGCCAGCTCCGCGAAAAATACAATCTTGATGACACGTCAACCGGCGTAGTGACCAAGGACGACATCGAAGAAGTGGTTGCACGCTGGACGGGCGTGCCCATGACGGCAATCAAGGAAGAAGAGATTGCGAAGCTCCTCCGCATTGAAGAGGAATTGCACCTGCGCATCATCAGCCAGGAGAAGGCAATTTCGGCGCTGGCACGCGCCATCCGCCGTTCTCGCGCAGGGCTCAAAGCCTCAGGGCGACCGGCCGGTTCGTTCCTGTTCCTCGGGCCGACCGGTGTCGGCAAAACCGAAGTCGCAAGGGCGCTTGCTCAGTTCCTGTTTGCCAGCGAAAAGAGCCTGATCCGCTTCGATATGTCGGAGTTCATGGAGAAACATTCCGTCTCGAAACTGATTGGTTCGCCTCCCGGCTATGTAGGTTATGAGGAAGGCGGTCAGCTGACTGAGCGCGTCAAGCGCAACCCGTATTCCATCATCCTGCTCGACGAAATCGAGAAGGCGCATCCGGATATTTTCAACATCCTGCTGCAGGTTTTTGAAGAAGGTCATCTGACAGACGGGCTGGGTAACCAGATCGACTTTAAGAACACCATCATCATCATGACCTCGAACCTGGGGGCGCGCTTCCTCGAAAAGAAGGGCAACCTCGGCTTCCAAGCTCCGCAACTGGAAGGTCAGGCGTCGAAGGTGGAAGATCAGGTGCGCGGTGAAGTGAAGCGCGCGTTCAATCCCGAATTCCTGAACCGCCTGGATGAGATCATTCTCTTCCACTCGCTGTCGGACGAGGATCTTATCAAGATCATGCATCTGCTGGTCGCGGGGATCAATAAGAACCTCGAAGTCAAGCAGCTCACCATCCGCCTCAATGACGACGCGGCGAAGTACATTCTGGAAAAGACTTGTGCGGATCGCAACTACGGTGCGCGGCCCCTGCGCCGGGCGCTCCAGAAATACATCGAAGATCCGCTGTCAGAAGCACTGATTCAGGGTATTCTGCCCCGCCCCGGCGAACTGGAAATCTACCTCGGCGAGATCGGAATCTGTTATCGGCAGATCAATGCTCCCGTTGTGCCGGAGATTGCGGGCGAACTCGCTGTCGAAGTGGAACCGCAGGGCGAACTCGAAACCGTCCCCGGAACTGTACTCTACAGCTTTTAAAAACGGAAAGCCGGGATCAGGCCTTCAAGTCTGGTCCCGGTCATCCAAACCCCTATACCCGCTGTCGAAATAAACCAGCGGTCTTCCTTCGCGATAACCTGCCCGCAGGACTTCTCCCACCAGAATGGTGTGGTCGCCAGCCTCAAAAGTCCGAACCACAGAACATTCCAGTTGCGCCAGGACACCTTCCAGCAGCGGTGAGCCGGATTCAGACGCCACCCAGTCCAACCCCTCAAACCGTTTCGTAATCGCACTCGAAAACCGCTGGGACAGGTCTTCCTGGTGCTCCGCCAGGATATTGATGGCAAAAAACGAACTGGCGAGGAAGTGACCGAGGATGGCGTTGCGCAAATCGATGCTGACCAGGACCAGCGGCGGCTCGAGCGAAACGGAAGAGAAAGAATTAACGGTCATGCCATGCGGTGAACCCTCCGCATCCACCACCGTTACAACGGTGATTCCAGTGGCAAACCGGGCGCAGGTCCGCCGGTAAAGCAGCGAGTCAGCGGTGATGAGCGGAACCCGGACCGCGTTGCTTGACATCGAGATAACCCTAATTCTATCATTAGCTTAAAGCCGAAACTGAGGCGGAGGTCACGTGATTAAGCTCGACATCATCAACGAAGTCGTAAACAAGACGGGCATTACGAAGACCAAGGCCGAAATGGCCGTTGAAACCGTCTTTGGCAAAATGAAACAGGCGCTCGAACAGGGTGACCGCATCGAACTGAGAGGCTTCGGCGTTTTTACGGTTAAGCCCCGCAAGACCGGTATCGGACGCAATCCGCGCACGGGTGCGGAAGTATCGATCCCTCCTGGCAAAGCCGTCCGTTTCAAGCCCGGCAAAGAACTGCAGACGCTCCAGTAAGGCCCCCGGCCACACGTGTTTCCTGAAGACCTGATCGATAGCGCCAGCGCAACTGCCGAGACAACGGTTATAACAGCGGTTATATCTGCTCCGGGGCGGTTTGAAATCCCTGAATTTGAACCGCCGCCCTCGCCCTTTCGCAGGCTCTGGCTGCATCTTCTGCTGCTGGGCCTGACACTATTCACGACCACGCTAGTGGGCGCTCACATGGCATGGAATTTCGACCGTAATCTGCCTTTTTTTGACCTCGAAAGCGACCTCAACATCTTCACCATCGGCCTCCGCAGTCTGGAATTATTCCGCTCGGGGTTGCCCTTTTCGCTCACTCTGCTGACCATCCTGATGGCACATGAGCTGGGCCACTACTTCGCCTGTCTTTACTACGGTGTGGACGCCAGCATGCCCTTTTTCCTGCCTGCACCCACCCCGGTAACGGGTACATTAGGTGCCTTCATTCGCATTCGCTCGGCGATCTACAACAAACGCATCCTCTTCGACATTGGCATAGCCGGGCCCCTCGCCGGTTTTGTCTTCATGGTTCCCGCTCTGGCGATTGGCATCGCCTTTTCGAAAATAATCCCCGGCATCAATCATCAGGGTTCGCTCCAGTTCGGAGTCCCCGCACTCCAATGGCTGCTCGAACGCTGGATCTTCCCGGGAGTACCCGTCTCCGACATTTACCTGCACCCCATCGCCCGCGCCGCGTGGGTGGGAATGTTTGCCACCGCACTGAACCTGCTGCCGGTGGGACAGCTGGATGGCGGGCATATCGTTTACGCGCTGCTCGGCCGCGCGCAGAAGTGGATTACCAACATTTTTCTCATCGCGCTGCTGCCTATGGGCAAACTCTGGAACGGCTGGTGGTTCTGGGCGGTCGTCCTGTTTTTCGTGGCGCGCAAACACCCGCCTGTTTACGATCAAACCGAAGTCGGCATGCCCCGCATCAAGCTCGGCATTCTGGCGCTGGTCGTGTTCATTCTTTGTTTCTCCTACGCGCCGATTATTGAATAAGCCCCGTCAATGCTCATCAGCGCCACCATTGTCACGCTCAATGAGGAACGGAACATCGCCCGCGCCATCCGCAGCCTGACTTGCGCGGATGAAATTCTGGTAGTCGACAGCGGCTCGACTGATCAGACCCGCGAAATTGCTCAGAGCCTGGGCGCAAAGGTCATCACCGAGCCATGGCGTGGTTACGCTGCCCAGAAAAACTTCGCCGCCGGACAGGCCACGCATGACTGGATTCTTTCGCTCGACGCCGACGAAGCACTTACGCCGGAACTGGCGGAACAGATCGCCAAGATCGAAGCCAGTCAGACCAAAGCTGACGCCTACGCGTTTCCGCGCCTCGCTCACTACCTGGGCCGCTGGATTCGCCACTCCGGCTGGTATCCCGACCGCAAGGTCCGTCTCTACCACCGCCACCACGCACTATGGACAGGCGACTATGTCCATGAAAGCGTTCAAGTGAGCGGAACAACTGCTGTGCTCACCGGGGACCTGTTGCATTACACCTGCGATTCCCTCGCGCAGCACCGCATGACCCTGAACCGCTACACCGATCTCGCCGCCGAAGAACTGCTGGCGCGAGGCAAATCGATACCGCTCTCGAGGCTGGTGTTCGATCCGCCCTGGACGTTTATCCGTTCCTACCTGCTGCAACGAGGCTTTCTCGACGGCCCGCAGGGGTTCACGATTGCCCGCATGGCTGCGCTCTACACGTACCAAAAATACGCGAAGGCCAGACGCCGATGAAGACCCTCCACCTGGACACAGGCAAGGAAATGCGGGGCGGGCAGTGGCAGGCGCTGCGCCTGCATCGCGGCCTGATCGCTGCCGGCAATGAGTCTTTCCTGCTGGCACGACCGGATTCGGCGCTGCTCTGGCTGGCGCGGCAGGAAGGCCTGCCTTGCGCCGCACTGCGCACTGGAAGCCTGCGTACTCTATCTGAAGGCTACGATCTGGTGCACGCCCACGATGCCCGCAGCCACACGCTGGCAGCGCTGCTCGCACGCGTGCCACTGGTGGTTTCCCGCCGCGTCGCGTTTCCTGTGCGCGACTCGGCTATTTCGCGCTGGAAATACCGCCAGCCCCGGCTTTTTCTGGCCGTCTCGCACCACGTTGCCAGACAGCTTCGTAAAGCCAATATCGACAAAAGCCGTATCGCCGTCGTCTATGATGGTGTGCCCGTTCCACCCACACCCGCCAGCGGCAGCGCGGTGCTCATTCCCGAGACGGCTGACCCTGCCAAGGGGATGGCTCTCGCGCAGGAAGCCGCCGGACTCGCAGGCATTCTGGTCCAGAAATCCGCTTCTCTCGAAACCGACCTGCCGCACGCCCGCCTTCTGCTCTACATAACCCATTCCGAGGGTTTGGGGTCCGGTATTCTGCTCGCCATGGCCCACGGCGTAACCGTGATCGCCAGTAACGTGGGCGGCATCCCGGAAATGATCCGCGACGGTGAAAACGGCTATCTGGTCCCTAACGAAGCCGCTGCCATTGCGGCCGCCCTTGGAAACGCCGCAGATCTGGGCAATGCCGCCCGGGCCACCATCCTCGCCCGTTTCACCGAAAAACACATGGTGGATGCGACGCTGGCCGCATACGAAGGCCTGTTCAGAAATGTCTAACCTTACCTTGCTGTGGCTCTTTGCCGGGATCTTCGGCCTGCTGATCGGCAGTTTCCTCAACGTCTGCATCTACCGCTGGCCGCGTGACCTCTCCGTCATACGTCCCTCCCGGTCATTCTGCCCCGCCTGCGAAAAGCAAATCGCATGGCATGAAAACATCCCTCTCCTAAGCTTCGCTATGCTCAGCGGACGCTGCTCCGGCTGCCGCGCCCCTATCCCGTGGCGCTACCCTTTGGTCGAACTCCTGACCGCCGTCAGCTTTGCATATTTTGCAGACCACCACGGCCTGACATTCACGGCTGCCAAATTCTGCGTCTTCGCCGCAATCCTGATCGCCTTGGCCTTCACCGATCTCGAAACCCGGCTCCTGCCCGATGAACTCACCCTCGGCGGTACCCTGATCGGCCTGCTGTTCGCGCTTGCAACACCGGTTCAGGACGCTACATTTCAGCTGCTGGCTTCCGTCGCCGGCTGGCGGCCCAGCCCGGTCCTGGCCTCGCTCGGAGAAGCGGTCTTCGGCACCCTCGCCTGTTCCGGAACGCTCTGGTTGGCAGGCTGGCTCTTTGAAAAACTGCGTCACAAAGATGGCCTGGGTTTTGGCGATGTAAAGATGCTTGCCATGACGGGCGCTTTCCTCGGCTTTGAACGCACCCTGCTCACTATCGTTCTGGGCTCCCTGCTCGGTTCCGTGGCCGGGATCGTCTATATCCGCGTGGCAGGCAAAGACCCCGCAACTTACCAGCTCCCCTTCGCGACATTCCTCGCCCTGGCGGCATTCATCGTAGCCGTGGCAGGCAGCCCGCTGATCGCCTGGTATGCCCAAACGCTCTAAAACGACCTGGCGGCCTCGCATCGCGTTCAACAGCCCTGTAATCTGGTGAATTGATGTCTCGAGCAATACCCGGGTCTCGCGCCTGACATGCTGGTTGAATTTGAGCTGATTCAGAAAGCTCAGCGTGGCGATTCCGCCGCGTTCAATCAGGTTGTTACTGCCTACCGCCGCCGGATCCTCGGCACTATCTCCCGTCTGATCGGCAGGCCGGAAGATGTGGAAGATGTTGCCCAGGAAGTTTTCATTCGGCTCTACTTTTCACTGGAACAGTTGCGCACCCCTGAAGTTTTCGAGCCGTGGCTCTACCGTTTGACGGTAAACGCGGCTTACGATTACTTGCGCAAGAGCCGCCGTCGCATGGAATTTCGCATGTCTGACCTTTCTGAGCAGCAGGTGATGATGGCCGATGCAGCGGCAGGCACCCGTTTTCAGGGCGAAGAAACTGAAAAACGCCGGGTGAAGGATACGGTAACTGGCCTTTTATCATCAGTTTCGGAAGAAGATCGCATCCTTCTGACCCTCAAGGAAGTGGAGGGGTTGTCCCTGAAAGAGCTGGAGAAGATCTACGATGTGAACGAAAACGCACTTAAGGTCAGGCTCTTCCGAGCCAGACAGCGAGTATTAAAAAACATGAAAGGTGTAACCGGACCTTCATCCGGCAGCGCCAAATCAAATAAGGCGGAATGACAGAGTATTATGATGTCAAATAGGACGATGCAGCCCCAAGACCCAGAGGCGAACCTCAACGAACTTTTCCTCGCCTATCGCGAGGCGATGCCCGATCCGGAGGCTGGAGTGAATTTCATGCCGCAGATGTGGGCCAAAATTGAAGCGCGCGAGAATTCCAGCAACTGGTTTGGCAAGCTCGCCAAGACCCTGGTGACGGCTGCCCTGGCCGCTTCCGCCGTTCTGGCTCTGCTGATTTCTGCTTCAAACCAGCCCGGTGCTTTCTTTCTGAACGGTTCGCTGGTTGAAGCTGTTGCCATGGAAAACGCCTCCATGCTGGAACCCTTTCATCTGGATCGTATTTCGGCAATTGAAATGGACCGGCAGTAACCGTTCATGCCACGCAACCGTTCCAGCCTGACCTTCTACCTGTTCCTCGTCTTTGCGAGCGGTATTCTGGTAGGCGCAGTCTCACACCGCCTCTACGTGACCAGTACCGCCAGCGCTGCTACCAGGACGGAAACGTCCGAAGAATGGCGCAAACGCTACCTCAAGACGATGAAAGAAAAGGTTGCTGTGAGCGACGCGCAGATCGCAGTGGTGGATAAACTGATCGCGGATGCCAAACACAAGATGGACGACCTTCGTGCGCAGGAAAAGCCGATCCATGACAAGATGCAGCTGGATTTGATCGAGGACATCCGCTCTGGCCTCACCGACCAGCAGAAAGCGGCTTACGATCAATGGCGTGCGGAACGGGAACGCGCCCGCTTGCAGGCCGCGCAGAAGCCCCAGAATTAATAGCGTTCACTCTCGACAAACAAAACGGCGCGGACTGTGAAGTCCGCGCCGTTTTTACTTCAAAACAACTTTTGAAACGAAAATTACTGAGTTGCCAGCCGGGCCGACTTCTCGGCGCGAAGCTTGGCGTATTTTTTCTCAAACTTGTCAACCCGTCCAGCCGTATCGATCAACTTCTGTTTGCCGGTGAAAAACGGATGGCAGTGCGAACAAATTTCAACACGGATGTCGCCTTTGTGCGTTGAGCGTGTCTTAAAAGTGTGCTGACACGCGCAGACCACATTTACTTCGTTATAGGCGGGATGAATTCCAGCTTTCATATCGTTACCTTTCAGGGAAACTCCATGTTACCACAAGCTCTGAGAATAGGAACCCCCGGGGGCCTGAAGGAGTGCCTCCCCGGGGGTGTCTGTCCGTTGAATACCTGAGACAGCACTTGCGGCCGCGCCGAAGTGACCAATCAGCAGGTCGATTACGACCAAGCTCTAAGAGCTGGTCACCTCGCGCGGTCTACTCGATGATTTCATTATTTTGGACCACCTCCCTCTTCAGTAAAGTTGAACTGAATACTTCAGTGCTGTCTTGAAAAATACGCCTGTTTGAGATCAATGTCAAGCCCCGTATTTCAGGTTGTATTTTAGGCCGCAGGACGCGTCTGCGCCAGAGTCTCACTGCGTTTCGGAATCCGCTGGATTACCTTGCCGACCTGCTGGCGCGCAAGGTCCAGTTCATAGGCGCTTTGCAGGTTCATCCAGAAATCCGCCGACATTCCGAAATACTGACCAAGCCGCAGCGCGGTGTCAGCGGTTACGTTCCGTTTTCCCGCCAGAAGCTGATAGAGGCGGTTGGGCGGCACTTCGAGAACATCTGCCAGCTTCTTCGCCGTCAGGCCGGTTTCCTCCAACTCGTCGCCAAGGATCTCTCCGGGGTGAATGGGTGTGCGTGCCATTGGTGCTCCTTTCCTGCCTAATGATAATCAATAATTTCAACGTTCGACGGACCTGGCTCATCCTTGGGCCACTCGAAACAAACCCGCCACTGGTCATTGATGCGAATGGAATACTGACCCTTGCGGTTTCCCTTCAGGCATTCCAGCCGGTTGGAGTTCAGCGCGGTGAGATCCCCCAAACGCGTGGCTGCGTCGAGAATCCGTAAACGCTTCTCCGCCTGCTGCCAGAACGGCCCCCACTGGCGGACCTTTTCGCCAGCAGCCAGTCGCTCCGTATCTCTGTCGCGATAACTCCTGATCATCCAGTTTCACCAGTATAGATGAGTGACGTCAAACGTACAATCCTGTGGATCGTCCTGTTCGCCGGCAAAGCCCCTACAATACAATCCATGCTAAAGTGATCTCCACCGCGCCCATGTCCGACCTCACCCCGCACGAACGATTCCTCCTCGAAAAAACCGAAATCGCCATCAAAGACGGCCTCCAGCTCGAACACTGGAGACGCGACCCCAACCGTAAAATCGACCTCCACGAAGTCAATCTCAACCGCCCTTACAAATTACAAAACAAAGCCTGGGGCTACTTCGCCGACGTCACCATCAACAACCAGGAACTCACCGCCCTCGGCTGCCTTCAGGAAGTTGAATTCGGAAAAATCGACGCGCCCAACCCGGAAGAACTGCTGCAAGACTTCGTCCTCAACCATTTCCTCAACAGCGCCCACTGGACCTACCCAGACGGCCATCCCGGCGGCTTCACCTTCGAGCAACTCCTCTACCGCGCCGCCGATGGCACCATTGGCCGCTACAGCCCCGCAGAAAAGCCTGTAATCCGCGACTGGCCGGAGATCGGCACCAAATACCAGTGGTCGCTCTTCACCGTCTTCCTGCACGACTTCGTGCTCAAACTCGGCCCCATCACGCAACACCTTAAGGAAGCCGCGACCCTGGTCCAGCACCCCGACTTCATCCACATCGGCACCAACCCCAAACCGGGTTACAAATATGAAGTCGCCTTCGGCTACCCCTTCATCGACTTCGCGCCCATCCCCAACAACTTCGGTTTCGGACCCGGCAAATTCAACTGGGCCATCAAGACTTTCTCCTTCCTGCTGCGCGATAACAACGAAATCCGCTGCGATATGGATTTCGTCGCCGGCGCACGCCCCAAAAAGGTTTTCGACTTCGGCAAAGGTATCCCGTGCCCGCTGTACGGCACTTCAGACGCGCTCGAAAAACTAACCTTCGGCCTGAAGAAATCGCAGCCCTTCCACAACTTCATGGACCTCAACATGGCCACCCAGCATGGCCGCGTGCATCAGGCTTTGATGGAAGGCTCAGCCAAAGTCTTCGCAGAGTGGCTGGCCAAATCGCGGGCATAAACGAACTCCCAGTCCGCTACCCCCTCCGTCACACGGATCGTCGCATTCACAGGGGGCCGCGGCACCACCTGGCGCGATCCGCCCGGCCACCGAATCTCCACCGAATCAATCGCCACAGCATCGCCCAGCCCGAAATGCTGCTCCAGCGGCAAGCATCCGAAACTGCTCCCGTGCGAGACTTCCCGCATCTGGTGCATGGCTCCGCTGACCACCGTGATCCGAGCCCCGTTGCCATCCCGGTTGCTCTTCGTGCCTGCCAGCCGCACATTTAAATAATTCCCCGGCAGCGTGACGGGACAATGCACCGCCGTCATCAGCAGATCGCCCGGATAGCCGCCACCGCAGGCAATGATGATCGACATCCGGCCATCCCCAAACAGATCCGCGCAATTCGTTCCGTGGCTCTTGCCCCAGAACGGCAGACCCGCTGCAAACGTTGTATTGCGGAAATGCCCGTGGTCATTCTCCAGCAGCACAAACGGTTCCAGACGCTCCATTCGCGGACTCCCGTTTCCCAGCAGCAAATCAATATAGCCATCGTTATTCACGTCGCCATAATTGCCTGCCATCGTGCCCCAGCAGCCGTCCAGCCCCACTTCGCGCGTCTTCGCCGTAAACGTGCCGTCGCCGTTGTTGTGATAAACCACCAGCGGCGCGCCATCCGCCGGCCCGGTCCCGTTGCGCATCGTGTAAATCACGTCTTCATGGTCAGACCACGAATACTGCACAATGTCGAGCCAGCCGTCGTTGTTGTAATCGGCGAAGAAACAGGTGGTGCCCACCACAAATTCCGTTAAGCCTGCCTCCGCGCTCACATCGGTAAACGTGCCGTTGCCATTGTTGCGGAACAGCTGCGGACGCCCCAGCCCGCTCGATACAAACAGATCGGGATACCCGTCATTGTTGTAATCGCCCCAGCATGATCCGATGGTTGTAAACACGCTGTCGAGACCCGCATGTTCTGTCACATCCGTAAACGTGCCATCGCCATTGTTATGGAACAACCGGTTCTTCAGACGCCGGTCAAACATCCCGCCCAGATTGAACGCGATAAACAAATCCAGATGCCCGTCGCAGTCATAATCCACGAAGGACGCTGTATATGCCGGACCCCATGTCTGCACGCCCGCTTGCACCGTCACATCGGTAAACGTGCCATCGCCATTGTTGTGATAGAGCGCGCAGTTGCCATAGTAGAAGCCCTGCCGCGTCACGAACAGATCCACAAACCCGTCGTTATCGTAATCGCCTGCAATCACCACGAAGGCGTTGATGCAGCCGTCAAGGCCAGAGCCTACTGAGACATCCGTAAACGTTCCGTCGCCGTTGTTGCGGTAAAGCGTGCAGCCCGCATGGCCAGCTGTGATCACAATGTCCAGCAGTCCGTCGTTATTGAAATCGAAGACTGCGGTTCCGCGACCGGCGCAGATCTTATCCATCCCGATCTTCGCCGCGATATCTTCAAACCGGACTTTGGTTTCCGCATACCCGGCTTTCAATTCCATACGGCTCGACGCGGGCACGCTGTCCGGATACCCGCCAATCGCTTTGGCGGCCAGCCACATGGAGGCCCGCGCCCGCTCGTTGTCAGGGTCGGCTTTCATGGCTTCTACGCCATCGGCAATCGCCTCGCGCATCCGTCCTGACCGGAAGTGCGACAGAGCCGATTCATGTCGCGCCTTAGCGCGCGTCGCCGGATACTGCGCGGCAACGTCGAGTTCAGCAATCGCCTGGTCATACAGCCCGCATTTGATATAGACGCGGCCCAGTTCCAAATGCGTCTCTGCATCATCGGGATGCGTCTTCAGCCGCGCCTGATAGCGCTCGATCACTTCTTTGTATTCGAGGCCGATGAAGACTGCTGTCTCGCAATAGACCTCAGCCGCATTGCTGAGGAAAACCGCGAGCCGCTTCGGACCTACAACGGAGTAAATTGCCATCATCCGCAGCATGGTGTCGGCTGCAATGCCGGTGGCGGAGAAAGGCAGTTCGAGCGGCAGTTTCGCCAGCGCCATGGGACTCGAAATATCCAGGTACCCGAAAGCCCGTCGCGCGGAGTTCATCACATCGCCGGCTATTTTCTGCAATGGAAGACCTTCGGGCATAGTGATCCACCCGATCCGCACCATCTGATTGGCAAAATCCGCCAGAGCAGTATTCAGATCCTGCGGACCTTGCACAGGCGGAGCGTTCGACGCCGGTTCAGCGGGTGAAAACAGACTCTTCGCGCCCGAATCCAGCAGCCCGAGACCCGCTTCCAGCATCACCGACGGAATTTTGAAAAAACTGCCGAACGGGTTCGTCATAGGTCCATTGTCAACCCGAGGCTGATCTGGATCGCCTGGCCTGTCCGCCCCATCACGCCGCTCTTCGCCGTGCCGATTTTTTTCACCAGTCGTCTCGCGTCAACAGACCTGATCTGGTTCAACAAAATCGCCGATCTTTGCGAGAGTCCGCTCTCTTCAGCCTCCATCAGCACTTCAGTCGGGCGGGGTGGGTACAAATATGGACACAGACCGTTCAAGCATGGGTCGAAACCTGACTGCGGGGGCGGATATTAGACAGGTGCGCGGCTTCGCATACTGCCTGATAGCTGTATGTTTGGTGGAAAGACTGGACCAGCCCCACAGTCTCGGTTTCGGGACAATCAAGAAGGGACACTGTTGCTGATGTTCGTTACACCGAAATGAAGCGCCTGCGCATCCTCGTAAAGGGGTTTACGGTTGAACGCGATACTGTGTCAGCCATGACGACGATTACGCCCGGGTCGCTTGATGCAAGCGGGTTGCCCCAAGATATTTGCCGGGGCCTGGGCGGATTTGTGTGGGCACGAGCCAATCGACATTTTGGCATCCAAAATATCAAAGTGGTGGGACTTAAGGGCGAATTACTTCTTTCATCTCACTTCGGGCTGAAGGGACAAATTCAGTAAACGTTACGCTACTAAACGAATCAATGTCGGCTCTTATCGCTTGGTGATCCGCAGGGCCGGAAGGGTCCACGGTGATGTTGGTCTTCCGCCCCGTACTCGCAATTGACGGGGCCAATCGTCAGGCCCACGCCCAAAAAACCGCGTGCAAGGAAACAGTGGCTTCCGATGGCTTAATTATTTTAAATTGAAGAGATGGTGCGCCCGGCACGATTCGAACGTGCGACCTTTTGGTTCGTAGCCAAACGCTCTATCCAGCTGAGCTACGGGCGCGTGAAACCAGTATATCCCAGCCCCTCTCGCGAACCCACTAACCCCCTTCGCTGTTCCCGTGGGATCATGCTTATTTGGCCATTCTCATTGGTGTACATCCCGTAGTTGAAGCCCTCAAGGCCAAGCGTCCCCTCGAACGCATCCTCATCGCACGTGGTGCCGGTGGCCAGCGAATCCAGGAAGTCATCGACCTCGCTCGCGCCGCCGGCACCCCCGTCCGCTTCGAAGACCGTGGCACGCTTGACCGTACCGCCGCCGCTAAATCTCATCAGGGCATCGTAGCGATCGGCGCGGAAAAGAAATACGCCAATATTGACGACATCCAGGCCAATTCCAACCTGCTCGTAATCCTGGATGGCGTGGAAGACCCCCACAACCTCGGAGCGATCATCCGCACCGCGCATGCCGCCGGCGCCGGAGCCGTCATCATCCCCGAACGCCGCGCCGCCGGACTCACCGAGACCGTTGCTAAATCAGCCGCCGGCGCACTCGAACACCTGCCCGTCGTCCAGGCCGTCAACATCAACCAGACCCTGCGTTCGCTCAAAGACGAAGGCTATTTCATCTACGGCCTCGACGAGCGCGGCACAGTCAACTACGACGAAATCGAATGGGCGGAAAAATCAGCGGTAGTCATGGGTGGTGAGGGCAAAGGCCTGCATGATCTGGTCCGCAAAAACTGTGATGCACTGGTGCGCATTCCTATGGTCGGCCAGATCGCCTCACTCAATGTATCCGTCGCCACCGGCATCGTACTGTTCGCCTGGCGCTCCAGCCGTAATCGCGCCACCCGCCAGTCGTAATTCGCGGTAGACTCATCGGCAGTATGATGTGGTCCGCAGTCACGATTGTTTTTTGTGCCGCGCTTCTGCCAGCCGAAGTTGACCTTAGCGACTCTGCCGTATTTGTAGCTTTCAGAAGAGCCGACCCGCAGCTCACTCAATTCGTCACCCTGCAGCGCAGCGGCGTAACTGAAGCCCTTGATCTGGTGATCGCCATGGGGAGTCCCGACTCCCAGCCGTTCGGTCAGGTGTCCGTGAACTGGTGGACGGAAGTACGAAAAATCGGTTTGTTCCTCCAGGACAAGGCCCAACCATCACGCGTGTATGCGCTGGGTTCCCGCGCCGGTTTTGCCGATTGCGCAATGGGGCTCGAACGTGCCACAGGCACCGATACCGTTGTTTCCTGTAAGGGTGAAAAACCGTCAAATTATCCTCATCAAAAATGGGTTTACGATGTCCGCGCGAAACGCCTGGTGGCGCAGTTCGCGTACCAGCCGTACGCCACCCTTCGAACCATCCCATCTGCCGGACGCTCGGTCTTTGTAGTGAGTGACAACCAGCGCCAGATAGCCGTGGAATATAAGGCGGACAAATCCCCCGCCTTCCGAATCCTTGGCGAGGCCGAAGCAAAGCGCTTCGACGCCAATCGAGAAACAAAGCCTTTTCCCACCGATGTTCCGGCGCTGCCCCGCACTACTTACGAAGAGTTCGCAGCAGCACGGCCACAGCGGGTGAGCGAGGGCTTTAAGCGCGAAGTTATTGACCTGAAGGACACAATTGGCCCGTGGCAGCGCGAAGGTTCACGAATCTGGTTCGGCAAGAACTTCTACGACGGAGAAGGCAGCACCGGCGTCGGCGGGTTCGGCTATTTCGATACGGCAGAACACAAAATTCGCGTCTTCAATCCGCCAGAGCTGGTGGACTGGTCCGTCTCAGCTCTCGACGTTCAGCCTGATGCCATTTGGATGGCGCTCGTATACAACACTGAGTATGGCGGCTCGGCGGGCGGCGTGCTCCGGTATGACCGCCAAACGGAAACGATCCGACGTTTCCCGCTGCCTGACATCGCCCATGGCATTGTTCAGGCTGGCGGCAAAACGGTAATCGCCACCAATTTCGGCTTTGCCGTAATTGATGGCGATCAACTGACCCGATACTTTATTGATCGAACAACAGATGGACGCCTGCGCATCGCCGCCGCAACCGTGTTACCAGGCCATTAACGTATTCCAGCCGCCTTCTTCTGCGCAGCCAGCGTGCGGTAGAAGACAGCGTCATTGATATCAATCTCAATCCTGTAGCCTTCCGGATCGATATACGGATTCGTCCCCTTGCCCACCAGCGCGTACTTCGCAGCCATGTTATACATAGCCGGATGTGACCCCAGCGGTACGTCACAATGCAGGGAACGCAGAGTCTGGAACGTATGAATAAAATCGTCCGCGATATTCGGATACTCTGCGTTATTGACCAGCTTCACGCCGGGGTTTACGCCTGAGCTGCCAACAATCACGACATCGTAAGACTTACCGCCCTCCTCGGCTTTCAACGTCCATGTAGTGCAGCCTTTTGTATGTCCCGGAGTAAGATGCGCAGTAAGTGTGGTTCCGCCCAAAGTAACCTGATCGCCGTCATGAATGATGCGGTCAATCGGGTGCGCTTTGCCGCCCGGTTTCATCGCCTGCAGCGCGGGAACGTCTTCTGCCATAGCATAAACCTGACTGCCGCTCATTTCCTTGACCATCGCGTCGCCTTCCATATGGTCACCATGAGCGTGGCTGCCCAGCAGGATCTTGATATCCGTAACTTTGAAGCCCAGTTTCTCGACGGAGTCTTTGATCACTGGCACGGTCGCTTCGTAATCGCTGTTGATCAGGATCAGCCCCGCCGGCGTGACCACCAGGAAAGAACCCAGCGCCTGCGAGCCCACGAAATAGATGTTGCCAATGATCTTGTGAGCCGGGAACGGCTTGTTCACCTGATCCCGCGGCCCCAGATTGCGAGCAATCAATTCTTCTGGCACCATGGGAATCTGCCCGGCAAGCTGCGAAAAACAGGCTGCGCCAAGCATCAGCAGGGAAGTGTATCTAAAATGCCGCATAACATCGCAGCATATCACTGTTCACAACCCCAGCAGTCGACTCTGCACTCTACAGCCGCAACCCGCAATTTTGCGGTCCAGAGTTGCGAGTGGCAGATTCCGGCGAATCGCCGGTTCGAGGTAGGTTGCATCGTAAACTGTCAACCGGTGGGTGGTTGCCAGACGCAGGGTGGTTCGCAAGACGTGGTAGTCAGTTTCAGGGTCCTGATAAATCGACATCTGTGGCCAGGCATCGAACGATGTAACGCTTGTCAGCAGCCGGGATCAAGTTGAGGTCAGGCGGTGGTCTGTGCCGGAAACAAGCGGGTTCGGGATGTTTGCCAACGCCGGGACCGCTTTCTGTACGCAAGCCAACCTTTCACCAGCAAGTTCGGGGCAGGGACTCATTTGTCACGACGTCTCGACAGGCAACGTGATTCTGAGACGGGCATTCCCGCACGCAGGATTCGGGCGTATTTACGCAACGGCAGATACGATTCTTGCGCCTGACGAAACAGTGGTTAGACTTCCTGCCGAGATGGACAGGGATTGTATTTACTGTCGGCGTTCCATGGATCTCACGGATTTCCAGACGGGCAAGCGAATCGCCCACTGGCGTGTTGAGGAAGTGCGGACCAGCCCCAGGGGTCAGCGAAAGTTTTTTGAATCAGCAATTTCGTCCGGCGGTGACGCCGTGGCTATCGGCGGAGCGGGCAAGCTCAGAGTTTACCGTGTTGCCCGCCGCCGACCGCGCTAACTTGGTTCGCTAATCACCAACAGCAATCTGGTGCAACACTTCATCAGCCTGTTCCGCAGTGAAACTTTCCACCTTGGCCGAATGATTCATCGAACAAAACTTAGGTCCGCACATCGAACAAAACGCCGCTTCCTTAAACCCTTCTTCCGGCAGCGTCTCATCATGCATCGCCCGCGCCGTCTCAGGATCCAGCGACAGTTCAAACTGACGGTTCCAGTCGAACTTATACCGCGCTCGTGAAAGCTCATCATCACGATCACGCGCGCCTGGCCGTTTCCGCGCAATGTCCGCCGCATGGGCCGCAATCTTATACGCGATAATCCCCTGCTTAACATCCTCGCGGTTCGGCAGCCCAAGATGCTCTTTCGGGGTCACGTAGCAAAGCATCGCCGCGCCATGCCAGCCAATCATGGCTGCGCCAATCGCAGACGTAATATGGTCATACCCGGGTGCAATATCTGTAACCAGCGGACCCAAAGTATAGAAAGGAGCCTCATGGCAAAGCTCTTTCTCCTTGATCACCTGCATCTCAATCTCGTCCAGCGGAATATGGCCCGGCCCTTCCACCATCACCTGGCAATCGTATTCCCAAGCTTTCTTAGTCAGTTCGCCCAGCGTCTTCAGCTCCGCAAACTGCGCCGCATCGCTCGCATCCGCCAGACAGCCAGGCCGCAGCCCGTCACCCAGTGAAAAGCTGACATCATACTTCTGGAAAATTTTACAAATCGCGTCAAAATTCTCATACAGCAGATTCTGCCGATGGTTCTTCACCATCCACTCCGCCAGAATTGCCCCGCCGCGGCTCACAATGCCAGTGATGCGTTTGGCCGCCATCGGCACATACTGCACCAGCACACCTGCATGGATCGTCATGTAATCCACACCCTGCGCCGCCTGCTCTTCAATCACTTCCAGCAGCACATTGATATTGAGGTCTTCCACCCGCCGCACGCGCGCCAGAGCTTCGTAAATCGGCACCGTGCCAATGGGAATGGGCGAGTTGGCAATGATGGCTTTGCGGATCTCCGGGATGTCGCCGCCGGTTGACAGGTCCATCACGGTATCTGCGCCGTACTTCACCGAATAGCGCAGTTTCTCCAGCTCTTCTTCAATGTTGGATGTCGTCGCCGAGTTCCCGATATTCGAGTTGATCTTGCACCGCGATCCCACCCCGATACACATCGGCTCCAGATTCAAATGGTTGATGTTGGCAGGGATAATCATGCGACCCCGCGCGATTTCGTCGCGAATGAACTCCGGCGCGACTTTTTCGAGTCCCGCTACGAAATTCATTTCCTCTGTGATCAGACCCTTGCGGGCATAGTGCATCTGGGTCCGGATCGGATCGGACAAACGTCTTTCAACCCATTCTCTGCGCATACAAAGCCAGTGTAACGTGGTGGCGGCAATAAAACGGGGAACTTCCCCCTCTGCATGCTCGCAGAGAAGTCAGTTCCCCGTTTCCTTCTTAATCGGATAGTTCCTGCTGGAGTTGCTTCTTCAACTCGCCTTCAACCGCGTCCATAAACGCTTCCGTCGTCAAAAACGGATGATCAGCAGCAATCAGAATCGCCAGATCTTTGGTCATGCGACCGGATTCGACCACATCCGTACATGCTTTCTCCAGCGTCTCAGCAAACTTCACCACATCGGGAGTGCCGTCCATCTTGCCGCGATACTGCAGGCCCCGTGTCCACGCATAGATCGAAGCAATCGGATTGGTCGAAGTCGGTTTGCCCTGCTGGTGCATCCGGTAATGCCGCGTGACGGTGCCGTGCGCCGCTTCCGCTTCAATCGTCTTGCCATCGGGTGACATCAGGACTGACGTCATCAGACCCAGAGAACCGTAGCCCTGCGCGACGGTGTCAGACTGCACATCGCCGTCATAGTTCTTGCAGGCCCAGAGATAGCCGCCGTTCCACTTCAGATTTGACGCCACCATGTCGTCAATCAGACGGTGCTCGTACGTCAGACCCTTTGCGTCAAACAGACCCTTGTATTCCGCATCGAAAATCTCCTGAAAAATGTTCTTGAAGCGTCCGTCATAGACCTTCAGAATCGTGTTCTTGGTGGAGAGATAAACCGGATAATTGCGGTCGAGGGCGTACTTGAAGCAGGCGCGCGCGAAGCCCGTGATCGAACTATCCAGGTTGAACATGCCAAGCGCGATTCCCGGGCCGTTGGTCTTAATCACTTCGCGGACGATTGGCGCGCTGCCATCGGCAGGCGTGAAGGTCATCGACAGAGTGCCGGCACAGGGGAACTGAAAGTCAGTCGCGCGGTACTGATCGGCGAAACCGTGGCGGGCCACAACCACCGGTTTGTCCCAGTGGGAAACGATGCGGGGGACGTTTTTACAAACGATGGGTTCGCGAAAAATCGTACCGTCCAGGATATTGCGGATGGTGCCGTTCGGGCTCCGCCACATCTGCTTAAGGCCGAATTCTTTGACGCGCGCTTCATCGGGTGTGATGGTGGCGCATTTCACGGCAACGCCATACTGTTTCGTCGCGTTGGCCGAATCAATCGTCACCTGATCGTTCGTTAAGTCGCGGTTCTCGACGGACAGATCGTAATATTTCAGATCGATATCCAGCCAGGGAAGAATCAGGCGCTCGCGGATCTGCTGCCAGATAATGCGTGTCATCTCATCCCCGTCCATCTCAACGACGGGCGTGATGACCTTGATTTTGCTCATCTCTGTTGTGGTGCTCCTCTTTTTTGGATCAATTTGTCATTATCTCAAGAGGTTGTCGCCGCACCGGGGTTTACTTTCCAGCTTTGGCCGCCGTCGCGTCCTGCGCCCGTCCGCCCTTCAGAATCAGACCCACGGCCTGATTGCCTTCCGCGCAGGCATACTCGTAAATCTGGTAGTCCGGCTCGCGGCTCAGCGGAATCTGTACCTTCCACGGCTTCGAATACATCGGAGGGTCGTTGATCGTAACTTCATAGTTAATCGTGTTCTCATTCACCCGCGTGAACCGCTCCACAACGTGCAGGTTTTCCGTCTCCGGCATTCCGCGTATGCGTCCGGTGGCGGCGCTGGTGGCAATCTGACTATGACCGTTGAAGCCTGTGATATCCACCACCAGAGTGCTGCCTTCCCAGTGCCCGATTGGGTCGCCACTCAACTGCTTAACGTTTCCCTGCAAGTGCCGCAGCGGGTGGGCGGCAGTCGATAGAGGAATAATGTGGGCTTCGTGAATCATCTCGTAAAGAATCATTACGTAGCCGGGCGTCTGAACGATCTGATAGGCGTTGTTGTACCCCGCCGGGAACATCCCGCCAGGCACACCGCGCGTAATACATCGGTCCCAGACGCTCATGTTTTCCCACGTATCTGCAAGGTGGCTCAACTGGTAGTCATGCTTTTCGAGAGCCAGCGAAGTGAGCGGCACGCGCCCGTCGGCCGGTTCCACAATCAGTGAGGTCGCCCGTGTACCCACAACTTTGGTGCCTGAATCAAACCAAGCCTGGTTGTAGCCTCCCACGTCGCCGGGCTGGGGTGCCCGGTCCACTGCATTCTTCGCCGCCTCTTTTTCCATGTCGGCCGCTTCTTGTTCGGTTAGTGTGGCTTTGTTTCCGAGTCGCGCGGGGCGTTCGAAAGGAGTAATGGTTGGGTTTCCCCAAATGCCCTGCAGGTCGGGCTGCCCATCGGGTGTATGCCGCAGCGTCCACTGAGCTTTCATTGGGGCCTGTGCTGTTGCCTGAGAAAAGGCGAAACCGGCGATTAGAAATAGAGCCGCTGTGCGCTTGAGAAACGTTTGAGTCATGCGCCTTAGAGGCTATCGGTCGCTATCAGTAATGTCAATCAGCTGCTTCAGTTGATCAAACTGATTGATAAACTGAAAAGCTGAATGGCCAAAAAAATTGCTCCCATGATCCCGCCCGTTGTTTCCGTCATCATGGGAAGCAAGTCGGACTGGGAGACGATGCGCGCCGCCGATGAAATCCTAACGGAGTTCGGTATCTCCCATGAATGCCGTGTCATCTCCGCGCACCGTACCCCGGAACTGATGGTGGAGTTCGCCCAAAGCGCTGAAGGGCGGGGCATTGAAATCATCATCGCGGGCGCCGGTGGCGCTGCCCATCTTCCAGGCATGACGGCTGCACTTACCACTCTTCCGGTCCTCGGCGTTCCCATCGAAAGCCGCGCCTTGAAAGGCATTGATTCGCTGCTCTCCATCGTGCAAATGCCCGCTGGTGTTCCTGTCGCCACGCTAGCCATCGGCACGGCTGGAGCGAAGAACGCGGCGCTGCTGGCGGTTTCGATTTTAGCTGCCAAACGCAAAGGCCTGCGCGAAAAACTCAAAGCCTTCCGCGAGACCCAGAAACTCAAAGTCCTCGAAGATTCTCTGCTGTGAAAACAGTCCTTCCCGGTTCCACTATAGGCGTTCTGGGCAGCGGGCAACTGGGTCGCATGTTTGCGATTGCCGCCCGGCGAATGGGCTATCGTGTCCACACGTATTCGCCGGACCGCGATTCCCCAACAGGCCAGATCGCTGATATCGAGATTGACGCGCCCTACGAAGATCTGGACCGCGTTCGCGCTTTCGCCTCGGCTGTCGATGTTGTGACGTTTGAGTTTGAAAACGTCCCGGCCGCCACTGCCGAAGCGGCTGCCGAATGCGCGCTGGTCCGGCCCGCCGGCAACGTGCTTCATGTTACGCAGCACCGTCTCCGCGAGAAGATGTTTCTGCGCGACCACGGGTTTCCCGTTACGCGCTTCGCAGCCATCCGCGAAGCGTCGGATTTGATCGATATCGGCCCGGCCATCCTCAAGACGGCTGGCTTTGGTTATGACGGCAAGGGCCAGTATCGGGTGAAATCCGTCACTGATGCCGAGGGTGCCTGGAACGTGATGGGCCGCACGGAAGCGGTACTCGAAGCCATCGTCGATTTCGACGCCGAGCTTTCCGTTATCGGGGTTCGGGGCGTTGACGGGGAATGCGTTTTCTACGCGCCATCCTGGAACCAGCACACTGACGGGATTCTCGACGTTTCATCTGCCCCCGCACCGCTCGGCGAAAAATTGCAAAACGAAGCCATTGAAATCACGCGCGCCCTTTTGGAGCAGCTTGATGTCACCGGCGTTCTTTGCGTAGAATTTTTCCTGACGCGCGATGGGCAACTGCTCATCAATGAACTGGCGCCGCGCCCGCACAATTCCGGACACCTCACCATTGATGCCTGTATTACCAGCCAGTTCGAACAGCAGCTTCGGTCAGTCTGCGGCCTGCCCCTTGGCAGTACACAAATGCTGCGCCCCGCAGCCATGGCGAACCTCCTCGGCGACGTTTGGGCTGCAGGTGAACCCAACTGGGCCGCCGCTTGCGCGATCCCTGAAATCAAACTTCATCTTTACGGCAAACTGGCTCCCCGGCCTGGCCGCAAGATGGGGCATCTGACCGCGACCGCGGACAGCCCGCACGAAGCTGAACAACTCGTGCGGACTGCCCGCGCACGGTTACTAAACCGCCCGGCTTAAGACCCGGTTCAAACGCTGCACGAAGAGCCCGGGGTTCTCCACCGGCACGCCTTCAATCAGCAGCGCCTGTTCCAGCAGCAGCCAGGAAGCGTCATTGATCAGCGCATCATCCGTCGCTGCTTCCAGCTTCTTGACGATTTCGTGATCGGGGTTAATTTCCAGCACCGGCTTCATGGACGGGAACTGCGTCTGCCCCATGGCCCTGAGCATTTGCTGCATCTTCATGGAGGGTTCATCCTCATCCGAAACGATACAGGAGGGGCTGTCTGCCAGCCGGACCGAAGCCCGGACATCCTTCACGGCATCGCCCAGCACGCCCTTGATTTTTTCGAGCAGAGGCTTCAGATCTTCGCTTTTGTCGGGGGCGGATTCATCCTTCAAATCCTCGCCGGTCGAAGTCTTGTTCACAGCCTTGAGTTCGATGTCCTGATACTTCTCAATCCCGGTGAAAACGATTTCGTCGATCTCGTCGTCGAAGATGATGACTTCAATATCTTTCTTCTTGTAGATTTCGAGAAGCGGTGACGTGCGCAGCACGCTGGAGGCGCCGCCCATGATGTAGTAGATCCCCTTCTGCCCTTCCTGCATCCGCGATTTTACGTCTGCAAGGCTGGTAAAGCCGTCGGCCTTGGTTGACTTGACCCGCACCAGATCGAGCAGAGCTTCGCGGTTGGCAAAATCGCCGTAAAGGCCCTCTTTCATCGGACGGTTGTACTGTTCGATGAACTTCAAATAGTCTTCGGGCTTCGTGTCCGCAACGGTTTTCAGCTCAGCAAGAACCTTCTTAACGCTGGCGGTACGGATGTTACTCAGGATTTTGTTTTGCTGCAGGATCTCGCGGCTCACATTGAGCGGCAGGTCCTCGCTGTCGATGATGCCACGCAGAAAGCGCAGGTACCCGGGCATCAGTTCCTTGGAATCGTCCGTGATGAAGACACGTTTCACATAGAGCTTTACGCCAGGCTTGTAGTCCGCCTGGTACATGTCCATGGGCGCCTTGGCAGGCACGTAAAAGAGTGTCGTGTACTCCATGGTGCCTTCGGCTTTGGTGTGGAACCAGAACAGCGGTTCTTCCCAGTCGCCGGAGATGGTCTTGTACAGTTCCTTGTAGTCTTCGTCTTTCAGTTCGGTCTTGGAGCGCTTCCACATGGCGCTCGCGGAATTGATCTGTTCGGTGGAGCGTTTCTTGACGGACTTTTTTTCCTCTTCATCCCAGTCGCTCTTATCGGCAGTGAGGAAGATGGGGAACGCGATGTGGTTGGAATACTTCTTGATGATTTCGCGCAGCTTGTAGCTGTTGGCGTAGTCTTTGCCTTCGTCGTTAAAGAAGAGCGTAACGGTCGTGCCGGGGACGGCGCGTTCGGCTTCTTCGATTTCGAAGCCGGTCTTGCCATCGCTGGTCCATTTCCACGCTGTCTCTTCGCCGGCCTTGCGCGAGATGACTTCCACTTTATCGGCCACCATGAAAGCGCTGTAGAAGCCGACGCCGAACTGGCCGATCAAATTCGAATCGCGTTTGGCGTCGCCCGAGAGGCTGCTCAGGAAGTTCTTCGTCCCGGAACGGGCGATGGTGCCGAGGTGGGCAACCAGGTCTTCCTGATTCATACCTATGCCGGTATCACTGATGGTGAGGGTGCGCTTGTCTTCATCGAGATCGAGGTCGATCCGCGGTTCAAACGCCAGTGACTTGTAGGGCTCTTCGGTCAGCGTCAGATACTTGAGTTTGTCCAGCGCGTCAGAGGCGTTGGAAACCAGTTCACGAAGGAAGATCTCCTGGTGAGAATAGAGTGAGTGGATAATCAGCTGCAAAAGCTGATTCACTTCGGTCTGAAATTCGAGTTTTGCCATAAATGTCTATTTTACGAAGCCTTAAATCTCGCGACGGCCTTCCATCGCCTTCCACATGGTGACTTCGTCGGCAAATTCGAGGTCGCTGCCGACGGGGACGCCCATGGCAATCCGCGTTACTTTAATCCCCAGAGGTTTGAGGAGTTTGGAAAGATAAACGGCAGTGGCTTCGCCTTCCACGGTGGGGTTGGTGGCGGCGATGACTTCTTCGACCTCACCGCGTGCGATGCGGTCTATCAGGCTCTTGATTTTGAGCTGGTCGGGACCGATGCCGCGCAAGGGAGACAACGCCCCGCCCAGTACGTGATAGAGGCCGTTAAACTGGCGCGTCACTTCGATTCCGACGACGTTATTAGGATCTTCCACGCAGCAAATTACCTTCTGATCGCGCTGCGGATCGCGGCAATACTGGCAGAGTTCACCGTCGCTGATGTTATTGCAGGTGAGGCAAATGGTCAGCTTGTCTTTGACATCGAGAATGGTCTGCGCCAGCTGGTTGGCGTCATCACGGCTGTGGCGCATGATGTGAAACGCGATGCGCTGGGCAGATTTCTGGCCGATGCCGGGCAGACGTTTGAATTCGTTGATGAGCCGGGCCAGCGGTTCCGCGAAATCTGACATGGGTTAGATGAGACCCGGAGGCAGGCCCATGCCGCCGAGCATGCCTCCCATTTTCTTCTGCGATTCCTGATCCACTTTTTGCGAGGCCTCATTGACGGCGGCGACCACAAGATCTTGCAGCATTTCGACATCGCCCGCAACTTCGGGGTCGATCTTGACGGCCAGGACGTGCTTGTTGCCATCCATCTTGACGGTGACCATTCCGCCACCGACGCTGGCTTCAACGCGGATGAGCGCGACTTCGCCCTGCAGCTTTTCCTGCATCTTCTGCGCCTGCTGCATCATGGCCTGCATGTTTCCGGGGAGTTTCATTTGGGCTCCAGTTATTCGTCGTCTTTGAAATTTTCTTTGAGGTTGCGAACGGTGCGGACTTCACCGCCGAAGAGTTCGCGAATTTTTTGTACTTCAGGGTTGGCCAGCGCCCGGGCTGTCACTTCATCTTCTCTCTGAGCAGGCTTGAAGACAGGTGCGGCAGCCGCCTTCACTTCACCGAAGACGACTTTGAAGCGCTGGGCGGGTTTGCCCAGATGCTTAAGCGCTGTCAGGATTTCTTCGCGGCCGAGGTCGAGTTGGAACTGTTTAGGCGCGGTGATGATGAGTTCGTTGTTAACCATGGCGACGGCCGCCTGGGCGATAGCATCGGCTGAGAATGCGAGGCCCGCCGCTGTCATGGCTGTGTGAAGATCATTGCGCCAGTCTCCGGTTGCTGTCGGTAACGCTACTGGTGTCGGTGTCGGTGGTGCGGTGGGTCGGGGCGGGGCGGCGGCGGGTACTGGGGGCCTTGCGGCAGGCGTCGCTTGTGGGGCCACAGGTTGTTTGCCGAGCGAACCCAGGGCTTCTTCGATCCCGATCAGTTTGCCTGCCTGCACCATTTTCAGCAGGCCGATTTCGAGGTGAAAACGGGGTTGCAGCGAATACTGCAGATCGCGGAAAAGGTCGAGTGCGAGTTGCAGGTAACGCGTGAGGTCTTCTTCGGAGAATCCTGCCGCGATGCGCGTCATTTCCGCGCGTTCTGACGGACTGGCGGTGACGAGTCGTGAATCGGAACCGGCAATTTTGGTGACCAGAAGATTGCGCAGGTAACGGGAAAGTTCGCGCGCGAAATGCTGCGGGCTGCCTCCGTTGCGTTCCAGATCGTCAACCAGGGCGAGGGCTGCGCCGCCATCCTGCGCGGACAGCGCATTCGTCACCTGCGACATCCCTTCAATGGAGAATGCGCCGAGGAGTGCGCGTACTTGTTTCGCGTCGAGTTTGTTGCCGCAGCAGGCGATGGCCTGATCGAGAGCGGAGAGCGAATCGCGGACGGAGCCTTCGCCTGCCTGGGCGATGACTGAGAGCGACTCATCGTCAGCCTCAATGCCTTCTTCGCCGCAGATTCTGCGCATACGCGCAATCAGATCGTTGAAATCGACGGAGCGAAAGCTGAAGTGCTGACAGCGGGAGGCGATGGTAGCCGGAATCTTGTGGGTTTCGGTGGTGCAAAGAATGAAAACGGCCCACGCGGGCGGCTCTTCAATGGTTTTCAGCAGGGCGTTGAAGGCTTCGGTGGTGATCTGGTGCGCTTCATCAATGATGAAGACCTTGTAGCGGTCGCGCGCGGGCTGGTAGCGAACGTTCTCGCGCAGTTCGCGCATTTCGTTGATGCCGCGGTTTGACGCCGCGTCGATTTCAATGACGTCAGGCGACCCGCCTGCTTTGATTTCGAGGCAACTGGCGCAAACATCGCAAGGGTGATCGGTGGGGCCTTTTTCGCAGTTCAGGCAGCGGGCAATGATGCGGGCAGTGGTGGTTTTGCCGGTGCCGCGCTGGCCGGAAAAAATGTAGCCGTGAGCGATGCGGTTTTGTGCAATCGCATTCTTAAGGGTGGTCTTGATGTGCTCCTGACTGAGCACATCGTCGAACGATTGCGGGCGGTACTTGCGGGCGATGACCTGGTACATGGGGGCAGGGGTTGACATTGTCAGGCTCCGGGTAATCCGCGGCACACGGGGTAAGCCACTACCGTTGCTTCCTTCCAGATCTGGCGGGGTTTGCAGCCGCCCATTGCACGGAGCCCGAAACCTGACAACTTCATGGTAACAAAGGGCGCTGTTTTTACCATCCGCGGGCCTCCTTATAGATCGCTGCCGGTTTGGATTTGCTCCATTTGGGCGGTGTTGAAGTATTGGCTATGCTGACGATTCCAGCCGCCAGGGCACGGTCGATTTTGGCCATGTTGTTGAAGTCAATTTTGTCGAGGGTGTCGCCCAGGGCATGGTACTCGGGGTATTCAAAAGCGATGACGGCGGTGAGGTCGGGAACGCCGAACTGAGCGAAAGGGTAATTGTCGCTGCGTGCGAAATAGCTATCGGCGTCCTTGTTGGGCAGAAAAGCCACGTGTTCGTGTTTAGCTGCCCTGGTGAGGATGGCGGGCAGATCGGTATAGGAGGGTCCGCTGACGCCGAAGGTGCCGGGGTGGGATTCGGGGCGGCCCAGCTGTTCGAGGTTAATGTTGGCGAGGGTGTCTTTGAGCGGATAGAGCGGGTGGCGCGCGTAGTAATAACTGCCGAGCAGCCCGCGCTCCTCGCCGAAGAAAGTGATGAAGACAACGCTGCGTTTGGGGCGGATCTTTTGCGCGGCCAGAGCGGTGGCGATTTCGATGACGGAGACGGTGCCACTGCCGTTGTCATTGGCTCCGTGGAAGATGCCTTTATCGGTTTTGCCGACATGGTCGTAGTGAGCGGTGAGCAGAACGTACTGGTTCTGAAGGGTTGGGTCAGAGCCGCGCAGGATGGCGGTTACGTTGCGGAGCGGAACCGGATTTACGGCGGGGGCTTCGAGGTGCAGGGTAATCGTCAGGGCCTCCATTTTTTTTTTGGCCGGGAGGTTTTGGTTGATACGGATTACAGGGGCTTCGCCTGAATCGGCGTCCTGCAGAAATTTGGGGGCAGGGCGGCCGGGGCGGTCCGACTTGTTCATCAATATGATGACTGCTGGTTTGCGGGCCTGCAGTTCCGGAAGGTATTCTTCGGTGCCATAGCGGCGTGTCTCGCCCGCCACGATGCGGCCCGCGATGTTGTCCGGCAGCAGGCCGTTGGCAGGAAGCAACAGAACGGGTTCGTTTTGCAAATCGAGAGCTTTGAGTGAACGGATGCGGACTTCGTCTTTGGTGAAGGCTTTGTCGTTCAACGTCAACTTGAAGTTGTCCCAATTCAGGGTCACGTCGGCAAAATTGGCGGTCTGGAATTGAGTTTCGAGACCGGCGGCACGGAACTGCTGAGCGATATAGTCGGCTGCGAGTTCGAGGCCGGGTGAAGGGGTGGCGCGGCCTTCGAGTTCGTCCGACGCGAGGTAGGTGAGGTTGCGGCGCAGGTTCTCCGGCGACTGGGCGGCGGCTCTGACACAGATGATGACGCAGATGCTGAAACAGGCTGTGAGGCGGAATCTCATAAGATGCCGCGCACGGTTTCTGCGGCCTTTTCCCACAGGAACGCGATGTCACTGCCGCAGCTGAGGAAACGGAAACCGCGCTCTTTCCAGTGTCTGGCGAGCGGCACGGTGCGCGTATGAATACCGGGGGCGACGCCCAGCTGGTCACAGGTTTCGCGGATGGCTTCGATGGCTTCGATGAGACGCGGATGCTCAAACTCGCCGGGAATGCCCATGGAGATGGAGAGGTCGGCGGGGCCAATGAGGACGGCGTCTATGCCGGGGACAGAGAGGATTTCGGCGCGGGCTTCGACGGCGCGGGCGGATTCAATTTGCAGCACTGTCAGGATGTTGGCGTTCAGGTGCGCGATGACTTCATTGAAGGGGAGAGGTTCGTAATCGACCTGGCTGGGCTGGAGGCCGTAGCCGCGGACGCCGTCGGGCGGGAAACGGGTCCATGAGATGGCGGTTTCGAGGAGGCGCGGGTCTTCCATGCGCGGGAAGATGATGCCCTGGGCGCCACAGTCGAGGGCGCGGGAGACGAGGGGGTACTGGAGGTCGGCGACGCGGACGATGGGGGCGATTCCGGCGAGGGTGGCGGTGCGGCAAATGTCCTGGACGGTTTCGAGGCCGAAGCCGCCGTGTTCGGTATCAATGAAGGTCCAGTGGAAGCCGGCGGCGGCGAACAGGCGGGGGATCTCGGCGGAACGGAGCTGGCCGAAGTTGGTACCGAGCTGGAGCTTGCCGGCTTTGAGGGCGTGTTTGACGGCGTTGGGGCGCATGGTTAGAGGTTAACAAGAGCGTGGAAACCAGGATTCTTGAGGGTGTGACTGAATGTCAACGGCGTCACGGATACGCACGGATTTCGCCACGGATATCGTGGCTACACACCAGGAACACTGAGTGAGTGGTTGCTTACGATCAGGCCAGCTTGAGATCGGTGAGGCTGAAGTCATTGCCTATGAACAGGACCGGCATTCCGGCAATTTTGGCGACGGCATAACTGAAGCAATCGCCCATGTTCAGGCGTGCGGGGTGGCAGCCTTTGCCGTAGCGTGCAAAAGAGTCCTGAAACGTAGATACGTGGTCGCGACCGAAGGGGACGATCAGGGCCTGTATTTCGGAGAGGAACTGATCCACCAAAGCACCGGCGTTGGGGCCAAATCTCACGGTCAGAACAAGCTGTTTTTCCGCGACCGTGGGCGCTCCGATCATGACTACGCGAGCGGTGGTCATTTTCCGGAACAGGTCTCCAAAACCCGGTTCCTGGCACACAACACCGACGATTCGCGGAGAAATCGAGCGTCATATGGGTTCGCCAAAGCTCTCCGTAGCCGAGAATGGCATCCTCTTCGTCCCTCGACCACTTGTTCGTCCCTCGACCACTTGCGGCGGGCTTCGGGGGGGAGGGTTGGCCAGCCGCGAGAGCCGCGACCCGGTCTCTTCGTTCGAGGAGCGCCTGACGGATGGCTTTTGTTTTGGAAGTGCCGCAAAGGTGAGCGAGTTCGGCAGCGAGCCGTTCTACTTCTACATTCTTAATTATTCTTAATATTGAGTGCCATGAAGTATTGCACCTTTTCTATACCATTCATTGTTTATTTGACCGCACGAAGTACGACGGGGGCGTCGTCTGCGGGGCAGGGGCCCCGCCCTCCTTCTTTTGTTACAATTAGCCCGTGCGACGCTGTCTGTTCAATACGCTTTGCTCATTCATGCTGCTGGTCAGCTATGTCTGGGGCGGGTGTGTGTCGTGCGATCAGTTTTTCATGATGCCGGGATCCGACGGCAAATGCTGCCACCCTGACCGATGTGACCGGCAACAGCGCGGCAAGGCTCCACAACCGACGGGCCAGGATTGCGACAAGCTGGCAGTCAGGCACTCCGCTGCTGTTGATACGCACTTGCTTTCAGCCACGGCGGCCAGCAGCATCACCGCTTTTCTGGTGGCTCCGCCCGTGCTCGTTTCCCTGATTTGGGTGCGCGGTGAAGCAGACCCGGTGGCCGAATCGCCTCCTGATCTTTCCGTCCTGCACGGCTCTCTCCTCCTCTAATTTCCCCTCTGTTCGTTTTGCGAACGGCATCGTTTTGCGAACAGCATCGTTTTGCGAACAGCATCGGTGCGTCTGTGCGCTGCCAGAGAGGGGAGATTAGTGATTGACCGCCTGATTGAATTTTCACTGAAGAATCGTTTTCTCGTAATTGCGTTCTATCTGGGACTTGGCGGATGGGGCTGGTGGGCGCTCACACAAAGCCCAGTCGACGCCATTCCTGACCTGAGTGACAACCAGGTGATTGTGTTTACGGACTGGCAGGGACGCAGTCCGCAGGAAATGGAAGACCAGGTAACCTATCCGCTCACCGTGAGCCTGCAGGGTTTGGCCGGGGTGCGCGTGGTGCGCTCAAGTTCGGCCTTCGGATTTTCCATGATCTTCGTAATCTTCGAAGATAATACCGATCTGTATTTTGCCCGTACGCGGGTGCTGGAGCGTTTGAATCTGGTGGCGAAACAGATGCCGCCTGGCGTAATTCCGCTGCTGGGACCCGATGCCACCGGCGTGGGCCATGTTTTCTGGTACACGGTGGAAGGCGGCGGGCGGGATCTTCGCGAACTGCGCACCATCCAGGACTGGTTTATCCGCTATCAACTGACTTCGGTGCCGGGCGTGGCGGAGGTTGCCAGTGTTGGGGGAGAGGTCCAGCAATATCAGATTGACGTGGATCCGAACCGCCTGCGGGCCTACAACCTGCCGTTGAGCCGCGTGGTGGACGCGGTGATGCGCGGCAACCAGAATGTGGGCGGGAACGTTCTGGAATCGAACGGCTCGTGGTCCATCGTGCGCGGGCTGGGGCTGATTCAATCGGTTGCCGATATCGAGAATATTGTAGTCAGCGCCAAGGCGGGGGTCCCCGTGTTTGTGCGGGATGTGGGACGGGTTCAGATTGGCAGCGCGTTTCGGGTGGCCTCGCTGGTCAAGGGCGCAAGCGAGGCGGTTGGCGGGGTTGTGGTGGCGCGTTCGGGGGCCAATCCGCGGGAAGTCATTGCGGGGGTCAAGGCAAAAATCAAAGACCTGCAGGCCGGGCTGCCCGCGGGCGTGAAAATTGTTCCATTTTATGACCGGTCCGAACTGATTGACAACTCAGTTGACACGCTGCGGCGCGCGCTGCTTGAGGAAATTCTGCTGGTGACGCTGGCGCACATCATTTTCCTTGCGCACTTCCGCAGCATCCTTGTGGTTACCCTGCCGTTGCCGCTGGCGGTGCTGAGTTCGTTCCTGATCCTGCATTACCTCAACATCACGTCGAACATTATGTCGCTGTCCGGTATTGCGATTGCGATTGGTGTGCTGGTGGATGCGGGAATTGTGGTAACCGAAAATGCGTTTCGTCAGCTGGAGCAATCGGGTGTTGATATGAAGGACAGGCAGGCGGTTTGGCAATCGGTACTGAAATCGACGCGGCTGGTGGGCCGGCCGATTTTCTTCTCGATGTCGATTATTCTGCTGGCGTTCATTCCCGTGTTTGCGCTGACGGGGCAGGAGGGGAAACTATTCCGGCCTCTGGCGTTTGCCAAGACGGCCGCAATGCTGGGCGCAACGGTAATGGCTGTTTCGCTGGTGCCTGTACTTTGCACTCTGCTGATGGGTGGCAGGCTGCACCGTGAACAGGATAACCCTGTAATGCGCCTGCTACAGCGAATTTACCGGCCTGTGTTGCGCGTGGCGCTGGGACACCGCGCGGTGACGCTGATGCTGGCTCTTTCGCTTTTTGGCGGCGCGGTTTTCCTGGCCACTAAAACCGGCAGTGAATTCATGCCACCGCTCAACGAAGGCGATTTGATGTTTATGCCCATTGCGGACCCTTCGATTTCGCTGTCTGAGAATACGAAAATTGCGGCCCGTCAGAATCAGGTGATTCAGCAATTTCCGGAGGTCGCATGGGCTGTTGCGAAAGTGGCGCGGGCAGATACGGCGACTGACCCGGCGGCACTCAACATGACGGAGACCATTGTTCACCTGAAACCGCACGATCAGTGGCGCAAGGGTATGACGGTGGAAAAGCTGAAATCCGAAATGGACCGCGCCGTGGCCCTTCCCGGTGTCGCCAATATCTGGACCATGCCGATCATCAACCGGATCGACATGCTGAGTACGGGGATTCGTTCAGAGCTGGGTATTAAAGTCTTTGGCGCAGACCTGAAAACACTGGAGCAGAAGGCGGGAGAGATTGCTGAAACGGTCCGTCAAATTCACGGTGCGCGTGATGTGTATGCGGAGCGGGTAACGGGGGCGCTTTACACGGATATCCAGATTGATCGCGTGGCAGCGGCGCGGTTCGGCATTGCGACAGGCGATGTACAGGACGTGGTGGAAACGGCGATCGGCGAGAAGAATCTGACCACGACGATTGAGGGCAGGAAGCGGTTTCCGGTGCGTGTCCGGTATGCGCCGGAGTACAGGAAAGATGCGCATGATCTGGAGAATGCGCTGGTGATGGCTCCGGGCGGGGAACAGATTCCTCTGGGCAGTTTGGCGACGATTAAGCCCGCAGACGGGCCCGCCATGATCAACAGTGAAAACGGCCTGCTGGTGGTGACAGTGCTGCTGAATGTGCGCGAACGCGATGTGGGCAGTTTTGTGGAAGAGGCACGAAGGGTGATTGGGCAGAAGGTGAAACTGCCCGCTGGTTATTACCTGGGCTGGAGCGGCCAGTATGAGAACCAGCAGCATGCGCGCAAGCGCCTCGAAATCGTGTTTCCGCTGGTACTGGGCGTCATCTTCATTCTGCTTTATCTCACCTACGGCTCATTTGTGGAAGCGGCGCACGTGCTGCTCGCGGTTCCGTTTGCACTTACCGGGGGCATGTATCTGCTTTATCTGCTGCATTACAACTTCAGCGTAGCGGTGTGGGTGGGGTTCATCGCGCTGTTTGGCACAGCGGTACAGACCGGCATGGTGATGGTGATTTATCTGGAAGAAGCGGTGGCGCGCAAACAAGCCGAGTGGGGCGAGGCATTCGGGATTGTGCAGCTTCGCGAGGCGGTAATGGAAGGCGCGCTGCTGCGACTGCGGCCAAAAGTCATGACCGTTTCCACCATTGTGGCGGGACTGCTGCCACTGATGTGGAGCCAGCGGGTGGGCGCGGAAATCATTAAACCGCTGGCGACGCCGGTGCTCGGTGGCATGGTGAGTTCGCTCATCCACGTGCTGATTGTGACGCCTGCAATATTTTTGTGGATCAGAGAAAGAAAGTTGAAGAAAGGGAGTCTATGAAATCGAAAACGAGGATGGGCATTCTTGCGCTGATGGCGCTGATGGCAGGAGCCTGCGGCACAACCAGCGCGCCACAAACGAAGGAGATTGATTCGCACCGGACACCAGAGCTGGTGATATCGCTGCTGAGCCGGAATGGCGAACTGATGCAGGGGCAAAACCATTTTGTGGTGGCGTTCCGTTCCGCTGCGACGAACCAGGCAGTGGATGTGGGCAAGGTGGTTATGGAGCCATCCATGGCGATGCCGGGCATGGCGCCCATGACCGCGTCTGTGGAATTGACGCCATCGGGCGAAACCGGCAAGTACACAGCCAGTACAGACTTCGGCATGAGCGGTTCGTGGAAATTCGCTGTCCGCTGGGACGGGCCGGCCGGGCGGGGCAGCACATCATTCAACAGCAATGTGCGGTAAATGCAGATGAATCAGCGATTGGTGTCAGGGGTGATTTTGCTGATGCTTGGCCGCCCCGCCTGGGGCCAGACAGCAGATGAATTTGTTGCTCTTGCCTTGAAGCAGAACGGGGAGTTGCTGGCTGTCCGGGCACAGGTGGCGGCAAGCCTGGGCGGGGTGACGCAGGCGCGGCTGCGTGCCAACCCGTCAGTACAGGTCAGCGGCACTGCCCAGGCTGGGGGCTCTGATCAAAGCTTTCTTCTGGGCGGGACTTTGCCGCTTGAACTTTATGGACGCAGGGAGAGGCGCGTGGAGGTGGCGGCCGCAGGCCTGCGGGTGGCGGAATTCAGCGCTGATGAAGCTGAACGGCGTCTCCGCGGTGAGGTGGCCATGAAGTTCGGCGAAGTGCTGGCGGCGCAGAGAAATCTGGCAGTCGTCATGGACTTGCTGGAGGTGAATCGCAAGGCGCTCGGGCTGATGGAAAGGCGGGTTGAGCAAGGGGCAGAACCGGCGCTCAGTGCGAGTCTGCTGCGTGTAGAAATCAACCGGAATGATTCACTGCGTGCTGACCATGAAGGCCGCCTGGCGGTGAGTTTGCTGGAATTGAAGAGCCTGGCGGGTCTGACTCCGGAAGCGGAACTGCAGATCAGAGGGAACCTGGAAGACGAGCCGGAATACGAGGAACAAGCGGTGCCGGCGAGGCCGGATATTCTGATGGCACGCGCGGCAGAGAGTGTCGCTGCGGCCAGGTTGAGACAAGCGGAGACAGAAGCAAAAGCGGATGGCAGCGTTTCTGCGTCATGGCAACGAACCGATTCCAGCTTTGATGTGAACGGATTCAATGGTGCCGGGCAACTGCGGCCGGTCTCAGACCGGTTTCACTATCTAACGGGTGGCGTTTCGCTGAATCTGCCGGTTCGCAACAAGAACCAGGGAGCGATCGGCGCGGCGAGGGCAGATATTGCAGCAGCCAGATACCGTCGTGAGTATCAGGAGGCGATTGCCGCACGGGAAATTTCCGCAGCGGTGGTCTCGGCGCAGAAGGCGGAAGAGAGTCTGAAAATTTACCGTACCAGTGTGCGTGATCAGGCGGGCAGGAACCTCGAAATTGTTCGCCGAAGCCAGGAACTGGGCCGCGGAACATTTTTGGATGTGATTGCGGAGCAGCGCCGGTTCCTGGAAATTGAGACGGGTTACACGGAAGCGCTGAGCCGTAATTACCTGGCCGCTGTGCGTTTGAGAACGGTGAGGGGAAAATGATGAACTGGAGTTGGGGAAGCCGGCTTGCCGTTGTTTTTATAGCCGTCGGCAGCAGTTTTGGGCAGGAACCGGAGGTCATCATTCCTCAGGAGTCACTGGACCGAATTCATTTAGGTTATGCGAAAGTAACCGAGGGTATGGGACGCACGGAGCTGCGTATCCCTGCGAGTGTTTCGCCTCTTGCCTACCGCGAAACGAAGGTCATGGCGGCCGCCGGGGGCACGGTCCAGGAAGTTGAGGCCGAACTGGGCCGGCATGTGACGCGCGGGCAGGCAATCGCGCGTATCCTGAGCCGCGATTTGGCTGAGGCGCGGGCGGCTCTGACTGCCACGGAGGCCGAACTGGAAGGCGAACACAAGAAACTGCAGCGGACGCAGGAACTGGTAAAGCTGGGCGCTGCCAGCCGTGAGGAACTGGAAACGGTGCAAGCGAATCACAAGGTACATTCGGCGCACGTGGAGGAAGCACACGAGCGGTTGCGGTTACTGGGCGGTGATGGCACGGTGGCGGCCGCGCAGGATGGTGTGGTGACCACGCGCAGCGTCAATCCAGATCAGGTTGTCAGCATGGGGCAGGAGTTATTTACGATTACCGATCTGTCTTCGGTTTGGGTGGAAGGCAGCCTGCCGGAAATCAGTCTCGCCTCTGTTCGCATTGGGTCCCGTGCGGTAATTACGACGCCTGCTTTTCCGGCCCGTGTCTGGCGGAGCGCCGTCGAATATATCGAGCCGCGGGTGGACACCCAAACCCGCAGTGCAAGGGTGCGGGTGGCGGTGGACAATCATGATGGCGCGCTTCGTTTCGGTATGTATATGGACATGGTTTTCCAGGCTGCGGGCGGAGCGAAAGTTCCCGTGGTCCCGAAGGCAGCGATTCAGCAGGTACGCACGGAGCAGGTTGTCTATATTCCTGTAAGTGGACAGGCGGGTCACTTTATCGAGAGGGATGTGAAGAACGTGAAGGCTGGAGACACGGTGGTGACCGAGGGAAGCTTTCTGGTGCGTGCTGAGGCGCTTCGCCAGCGTTAAGCAATTCACGGGCATAGAATGGTCTGCATCATGAAAAAAATTGTGATGGCTTTGCTGGTGGTTGCGGCGGCTTTGATTGGTCAGCAGACGGCGCAGCAGCGGCAGCAGGCGGTCCCCGTCATTATGGACCCGAACGACTATGACGTCGTTAAAGATTTCGCACTGCCCTACCCGAAGGCCGGCTATGCGTGGGGCTCGGTGCCTGGCGTATTTGTGGAATCAGATGACCGCATTCTGCTGGCAATCCGCGGCGAGATTAAACTTCCGGAGCCGCTGCCGTCAGGCTATCTGGGCTTCTTTGGATCCCTGCGCAGTGCGCTGAACGCGCCGGAGACGGAGATTCGGAATTGCCTGCGCGTGATCGACAGCACCGGGAAGATTCTTGAAACGTGGTCGCAGTGGGACAAGCTGTTTCAGGGGACGAATGGTCCGCACAAGATCAAGATCAGTCCTTTCGATCCGCAGCATCGGGTGTGGGTGGTGGGCGAGACACGCAACGTGGTTTATGTGTTCTCAAATGACGGTAAACAGCTGCTGCAAACGCTGGGCGAAGAGAATGTGACCGCGGATGATGACAAACATTTTGGCAAGCCGCAGGATGTGGCGTTTCTGCCGGACGGCAGCGTGCTGGTGGCCGATGGTCTGACCAATGCTCGTATTGTGAAGCTGGACAAGAACGGCAAATTTGTGATGGCGATCGGGAGCAAGGGTACCGGGCCGGGCCAGTTTGGCAACGTGCATGGCGTGGATGTGGACCGCAATAACCGGATCTATGCGGCTGACCGTCAGGGCAAACGGATTGAAGTTTTTGATGAGAACGGCAAGTTTTTGGCAGCATGGCCGAACATACGTTTTCCGAACCATGTTTTCGTGAGTGACAGAACGCAAGACGTTTGGGTTGCCGATAATATGACGGCGGAAGTTCTCAAGTATGACACCAGCGGGAACAGGACGTTTTCATGGAATGCGAGTGGCCCGGTGCCCGGCGGTTTTGGTGAACTGCACCAATTCTCGGTGGATTCCAAAGGCAACGTTTATACAGCCGACAACATCATGGGCCGGCTGCAGAAACTGACGCCAAAGGCTGGGGCCGATCCGAAGCATTTGATTGGAGCGGGCATGAAGTTGATGCCGAAAGCCCAATAACGTCGCGCCTGGGAGCGCGGGCGTTGCCGTAACTGGCAGGGCCGCCAAACCCACTGGCGCTAGAATCGAAGTGCAATGTATCGCCTTCTTTTCTTCTTAACTGTGACGTCAGCGGTGGCTCAGATGCCACCCGTTACCAACCCGAACGACATCTATTCCAACAATCGCAAGCTGAGCGCGGTGGTGCAGAATTTCCCGGCGCGGGTTTACGTACCGAACAGTGGCAGCAATACGATTGATGTGATCGATCCGGCCACCTACAAGATCATTGATCACTTTGCTGTTGGACACCAGCCGCAGCATGTGGTGCCGTCATGGGATCTGAAGCGCCTTTGGGTGTTGAATGACTTGGGCGACAGCGTGACTGAAATCGACCCGGCGACCGGCAAGAAGGGCAAAACGATTCCCGTCCGTGACCCCTACAACATGTACTTCACGCCCGATGGCAAGTTCGCCATCGTGGTTGCGGAAGCGCAGCGCAGCCTCAACTTCAGCGACCCCGATACGATGAAACTGATCGATTCCGTGAAGGTCCCGTGTCGCGGCGTTGACCACATGGATTTCACACCCGACGGCCTCTTTCTAATTGCCAGCTGCGAATTTTCCAGCCAGTTGATCAAGGTGGACGTGACCACTCACAAAGTGGTGGGAGTGCTCCAGCTGGAAAAGAACAGCATGCCGCAGGATGTTAAGACCTCGCCTGACGGCAAGGTGTTTTACGTTGCAGCCATGATGGATAACGGTGTCTACATGATTGACCCGGTGACGTTCAAGCGCATCGGTTTCATTCCGACAGGTAAAGGAACTCACGGCCTCTACATCAGCCGCGATTCCAAAGTGATGTATGTCTCGAACCGCAGCGAAGGCAGCGTATCGGTAATCGATCTCGCTGCGCGCAAGGTCCAGACCACCTGGAAAATTCCAGGGAAGGCCAGTCCGGATATGGGCAATGTTTCGGCTGATGGCAAGGTGCTTTGGCTTTCGGGCCGTTATGATGCCGAAGTTTATGCCCTCGACACCACGGACGGACATCTGATTCAGCGCATTAAGGTGGGGCAGAGTCCGCATGGTTTGTGTGTGTATCCGCAGCCCGGCCGTTACTCCATGGGCCACACCGGTATCCTTCGTTAGTTAATTGATATAAAATCTGGGTCATGTTTGTTTCCCGGCTTTTGCTGGTGTATTCTGCCACGGCTGTTGCGGTATTCGCTCAGGCCACATTTACCAAAGACATCGCTCCGATCTTTGAGCGTGCCTGCCAGAACTGTCATCGCGAGGGGTCAATCGCTCCGATGTCGCTGCTGACCTATAAGGAAACGCGGCCCTGGGCGCGGTCCATCAAAGAGAAAGTGGTGCGCCGTCAGATGCCGCCCTGGCATATCGACCGCAATGTTGGCGTCAATAAATTCAAGGACGATCCGTCCCTGAGCGATGTCGAGATCGCCACCATCTCGAAGTGGGTGGACGCTGGTGCGCCTGAAGGCAACGTCGCCGACATGCCCGCGCCCCGCCAGTTCAGTGATCTGGATAAATGGCACATCGGTAAACCGGATCTGATCGTCACCATGCCGAAGCCTTACAAGCTGAAGGCGAACGGGCAGGACGAATATTACGACATCGATGTGGACCCTGGCTTTAAGGAAGACATGTACGTCTCAGCCATTGAGACAAAGCCCGACAGCGGTTTTAAGGTGGTGCACCATGCTGATACGAACCTGATTGAAGATCCGGAAGACGACCCCATCGGCTTGTTCCTCAACGAATATGCAGTGGGGAAGAACGCCGACATCTTCCCGGCGGATTCAGGGCGTCTGATCAAAGCCGGGTCGAAGCTGCACTTCAATCTGCATTTGCATCCCAATGGCGAAGAGACACCGGTGCAGGTGTCCGTTGGTTTCAAGGTGATCCCGAAAGACCAGACTCCGCACCATGTTGCGTTCACTCAGCACATGGGGGATGTGGCGGATCTTGATATTCCGGCGGGCCAGACGGCCCGCAGCGACGGGTATTTCCGGCTGCCAAAGGCTGCAGTGCTGTCGGCATTTCAACCGCACTTCCACACACGCGGCAAGGCCATGTGCATGGAAGCGATCTATCCCGACATCCGGCCCGATTCGGCGCGGCCCGGTCCGGCGCGCACTGAGACTTTGAGCTGCGTGAGCGACTATCAGTTCGGCTGGAGCATCAGCTATCCGTATGCGGAAGACGCGGCCCCGCTACTGCCGGCCGGGACCATTATCCATGTGACTACCTGGCATGACAACTCGGACAACAACAAGCACAATCCGAATCCGAAGAACTGGGTGGGTTACGGTCAGCGCACCATTGACGAAATGAGTTTCGCCTGGGTGAGCCTGTTCTATCTGGATGAACCTGAGTACCAGCAGAGGCTTCAGGCGCGCAAGTGAGAGCAGCGATTCTGGCACTCGCGCTGGCGTGCGGTCTGGGCGCACAAACCCTGCCCACTTATGTCGGGCAAACCAGGTTCAACAGCGGGCAGGATGTTGTGCCTTCGTATGAAGGCTGGCTGCGTAACGCCGATGGCACTTTCACTCTGGTGTTCGGGTATATGAACCGGAACTGGAAGGAAGAGCCCGTGATCCCGGCAGGTCCGGACAACAAGCTGGAACCGGGTTTGGCGGATCGCGGACAACCGACTTACTTTCTGCCTCGGCGCCAGGCTTTCATCTTCCGTGTGCAGGTTCCGAAAGACTGGGGCCGCAAGGAACTGGTCTGGAGTTTGACGCTTCACGGGCGCACCGAGAAGGCGTTTGGAACGCTGGCTGCCGATGAGGAAATTACCGAGCGGATGATCATGACACGCGGCGGTTTGAGTCCGGGCGAGGATGATCCGAACAGGCCTCCCGTTGTGGCGATCACGGCTCCGGATACTTCGATAGTGGGCCAGACCGCAGCCTTCACCGCAATCATTACGGACGATGGCTTGCCGAAGCCCCGACCAGCACCGAAGCCAAAAGCAGGCGGCGCGCAGGCGCAGACAAACTCAGTGGAAGCGCCGCGTCCGCGTGGTCTCAACGTGCAGTGGCTGCAGTATCGCGGACCGGCGAAGGCGGTGTTTGACAACACTCGCGCCATGCAGGCAACGGTGCTGTTTTCAGAACCGGGCGTCTATATGTTCCAGGCTGTTGCGAGCGACGGGGCGCTGGCCACCCGCTCCAATGCGACGATTACGATTACTCAGAAGTGAAAGCCGAAGAGAAGATCTGCGGTGTTCGGATTAGCGGGTTCTGATCCGCTGCGGGTGTAGCGGAGTTCCGCACTTACGGTGTGAGATCTCCAGGCTTTGATCTCAAGTCCCGCTCCAAATACGGCTCCCGTGCGATTGATTGGCCCGAAGGGGAATCGGTATCCGGTAATCGGAGTTCCGTCGAGCGGGTTGTTCAGGGTAAATTGAGTTGCAACCGGCAAGCTGGAGTAGTGATCTACGGAGATGCCGCTCTCAATGATCGGCCTGATCCGGCCATTTCCGAACCGGTATTGCAAAAGAACGGGGAAGCGCCATTCATATCCCGAATACCCGTTATACACGGCGGTGACACTGTATTCCCGGTAGAGTGCGTCTGCTTCAATGCTCAAGTGGTGGGGCAGTCTGACGCCGACGGCCGCGCCCGCCACATACTTCCGGCCATACGAGTGCACGTATCCGGTGTTATCGCCGGTCACGCCAGCCAGTGGAAGCCCGGCTAGAAAACCGATTGTCAGAGGTTGAGCATGGGCCGCCGCACATAGCAACAGCGCGGTGGCAAGGGCCTTCATTTAGAAGTGAAAGCCGACCAGCACTTCCGCCTGATTCAGGTTTGAGATGTCCTGGAATTGCGCCACGCTCTGGCGTGTAAAGCGAAGCTCTGCGCTGATGCGGCGGATGACGGGGATCTTGATGTCGATTCCAGCCCCTAAAACTACACTGGCCTGGGACGGATTCAGAAGCGTGCCCGGTCCCGATTTGATTGTGGTCAGGATGGCCGAGAGGCCTGAAATGTGGTCGTAAGAAACACCACCTTCGATGAACGGGCTGAATGACTTCGGTCCCATGCGGTATTGCAGCAGAATCGGGATGCGCCATTCGCTGGCCGTCAGGTTAAGCAGCGGTCCAAGCGTGAAGCCCACGGGACGGTGCAGCGCGTCCACTTCAATGCGGAATTTCTTCGGCAGGTTGATCTGCAGCGTCGGCCCATAGACGAAGTTGGTGCTGGTGGGCAGAGCGGCCAGGCTGTTGATCGTCGTGGTCTTGATCGCGTCTGTGAAAGGCACTCCGGCCAGCAGGCCGACCGATATAGCCTGGGCATTTGCCCCGATGACAGAAACCAGTGCTGCCAGAATGAGTTTGCGCATAATTACTCTACGGTGACGCTCTTCGCCAGGTTCCTTGGCTGATCCACATCGCAGCCTCTTCGTACAGCGATATGATACGCGAGAAGCTGCAGCGGTACGATTTCGAGGATAGATGTCAGCAGGTCCGGCGCGGCCGGGATTTCGATGACATGGTCTGCCACTTTGCGCACTTCGGTATCGCCCTCAGTAACGATGGCGATGACTTTGCCTTCGCGCGCTTTCACTTCCTGGATGTTTGACAGCGTCTTCTCGTAAAGTGTCGTGCTGGCAGCGCTCGTGGGGTCGTGCGTGGCCAGGACAACCACCGGCAGACTCTCGTCAATCAAGGCGTTGGGGCCGTGTTTCATTTCACCGGCAGGGTAACCTTCCGCGTGAATGTACGAAATTTCTTTGAGCTTGAGCGCGCCTTCGAGCGCCATGGGGAAGTGAATGCCGCGGCCGAGGTAGAGGAAATCCGTCGCCTTGAACAGTTTGCGCGCCAGATCTTCATAGATGCTGTCCTGGGCCAGAATGGCTTCGAGTTTACCCGGAATCAGAATCAGTTCATGGACAAGCCTGCGCGATTCATCGTCGCTGATCATTTCGCGCACCTGCGCCAGATAAAGCGCCAGAATCGCGAGTGCAGTGAGCTGACAGGTGAAGGCTTTCGTCGACGCCACGCCGATTTCCGGGCCCGCGTGGGTGTAGATTGCCCCCGACGCTTCGCGCGTGATCATGGACCCTACTACGTTGCAGATCGCCAGCGTTTTCGAACCCTTTGATTTCGCTTCCCGCTGGGCTGCGAGTGTATCCGCAGTCTCACCGGATTGCGAAATCACAACGGTCAGGATGTCCGAAGAAACGATGGGATTGCGATAGCGAAACTCGCTGCCGTAATCCACTTCCACGGGAATGCGTGCGAGGGCTTCAAACATGAACTTGCCCGCGAGCGCGGCATGCCAGCTGGTACCGCAGGCGATGATTTTCACCGACTTGAAGGACTGGAATTCCTTCGGCGTGATGTCCATTTCATCGAGGAAAATCTTGCCGGTTTCCTGCCCCACGCGGCCGAGTGTAGTGTCGCGAACGGCGCGGGGCTGCTCAAAGATTTCCTTGAGCATGAAATGCTTGTAGCCGCCCTTTTCGGCCATGATGGGATCCCAGAGAACGTGCTGGACCTGGCGGTTGATTGTCCGTCCGTCGAAGTCCGTGAGACGCACGCCATCAGCAGTCAGAATCGCCATATCCCCATCGGCCAGGAAGAACATGTCGCGCGTATGGCTGAGGATGGCGGGGACGTCGGAAGCGACGAAATACTCGCCCTTGCCAAGCCCGATGACAACCGGCGGCCCCTCACGCGCGGCTACGATCTTATTCGGATCGCGGCGGCTGAGAACGGCCAGCGCAAACACTCCACGCAGCTGTTTGACCGCGGTGCGGACGGCCTCTTCGAGATTGCCATCGAAATACTTTTCGACCAGATGGGCGATGACTTCGGTATCGGTTTCGGTCTTGAAAGTGTGGCCTTCGGACTGGAGCAGTTCCTTCAGCGGCAGGAAGTTTTCAACGATGCCGTTGTGGACCACGACGATGTCGCCAGTGCAGTCGCGGTGCGGGTGGGCGTTCTCTTCGGTGGGGCGGCCGTGTGTGGCCCACCGGGTGTGACCGATGCCATAGTTGCCGTCGACCGGGTCGAGCCGCAGCACCTCTTCGAGGTTGCGGAGCTTGCCCGAGGCACGGCGGATGCCGAGGGTGTGGTCGTCACAGTAGACGGCGACGCCGGCGGAATCGTAACCGCGATATTCGAGGCGCTTGAGGCCGTCAATAATAATGGGAACGGCGCGCTGGGCACCTACGTAACCGACGATTCCGCACATTAGCCGATTATCTCAATCCGGTAGTCCTCGATGACGGGGTTCGAGAGGACTTCGCGGGAGATGGCGTCAATGTCTTCGTTCGCGTGATACGAAATCTCGAAGAACTTGCCCTGCCGGACGTCTTCGATGCCCTTGTGGCCGAGGCCCTGCAGAGCGGCTCGGATGGTTTGGCCCTGGGGGTCCATGACGGAGGGTTTAAAGGTGACGTAGACGCGTGCTTTCAATTTTCTATTTCTCCAAAGAGGCTGGTTTGCCGGTTGTTGTGTGGCTCGGCGCGGCGTTTCGGTACGGCAGGCGCGAACCGTTTCATGAGGGCGAGCATTTCGGTGTGACGCGTTTGAATGTCGGCCAGGAGACCGCAGCGTTCGCAGCCTCCGCGGATGGCACCGCGGCCGTCGAGGTAAGGATCATAGCCGGGATGTTTGGAGCATTTCCCGCGCCACCGGATGCTGCCTAGTTTAAGCATGAGGTGTTTTAAGAACCGTATTGATCAGTATACGGGGTGGGGTTTTGGGGCGGGTGGCGGTGTGAGCACAGCAACCCCGAAACGTGAGAAAATAGGACGTGGAAAATTTTGCCGTCGTCATCCATCACGAACCGGACGGCGGGTATTGGGCCGAGGTCCCGGCGCTGCCCGGGTGCTATTCGCAGGGCGAAACAGTCGAAGAACTGAAAGAGAACATTCGGGAGGCAATCTCGGGCGTGCTGGAAGTTATGCAGGCCGAGGGTAAAAGTCCCGAATCAAAGATTCAGATTCTGGATCTGGCAGTCTGAGAACAATTACCGGGCCGGAAATGTGCCGTCTGATTGAGGCATATGGCTGGCGGCTTGCCCGGGTCAAGGGAATCCATTTCGTTTATTCAAAACCTGGCGAACGGAAGATTATTTCCGTTCCGGTACATGGTCAGCAGGACCTGAAGCCGGGCCTCGCGAGCAAAATTGCGCGGGATGCTGGTGTGGAGTCGAAAGCTCAATGAAAAATCAGGAATCATCTGCGAATACAGAGCCGGCAGTCGAGAACCCCGTGTCGAAGCGAGTCGAAGGGCCACTGGTGGGAACGAAGGGCGCGGTTGGGGCGGGTAGTCCCGACCGCGAGAATCCTTACGACGTCCTGTTTCCCTGATACTCGCAATTTGTTTCTCCGTCCGCACGGGTTTTCGCATCATCAATCCATCGACGCGGGTTATACGTAAAGTGGAACAATGCGGAAATTTCTAATTGCCCTGTTTGGTCTGAGCTTCGTCTGGATGAGCATCATGACGGTCCGAACCAGTCTCCAGATGAACATCATGGATTCCTTCCCGCTGTTCAGCGCCAATCCCTGGGCTGTTGCCACACTGTGGGACGCATACTTCGGCTTCATCACCTTCTACGTCTGGGTCGCATGGCGTGAGCGCGGCTGGGGCGCGCGAATGTTGTGGTTCATCCTCATCATGGGCCTCGGCAACATCGCCATGTCCGGCTATATGCTGATTCAGTTGCTCAAACTCGCTCCCCACGATGCCATGGAAACCCTGCTGCGGAGACCCGCCCGTTGATCAAACGCCTGCTGGATCTGCTGCGCCAGGGTGTCACTCCAGAAAAGATCGCCACGGCTATCGCGGCAGGTGCGATTTTGGGGGTGTTTCCGGTGCTCGGGTCCACTACACTGCTTTGTACCGGGGCGGCCGCGTTGCTGGGACTGAACCTGCCCCTGATTCAGGTGGTGA
>JANYDS010000087.1 GCA_025363475.1 Terriglobia bacterium | reverse complement strand
ATTTCCGGTGTCAGTGGCGGGCCCAGTCTCTTCGTGAATTCTTCGGGCGAAATTCCGGCCCTATCCGCATACGATGCAATCGCTGCCGGACCGATTCCACTCGGACTCAACATCGGAAGCAGACATTGAATTCTTAGCCCTAGCTTGTCCCGGTCAGATTCAACAGCCGCATACTTCGCGAGGAACCACTGGGTACGCTTTGCCCCGGCATAGCCGCCACTGAGTACGGATCCGTGAATCGCAGCGCCGCTGGAAACGACCACGATTTGACTGCCCGGTTTCATCGGCAACAGCAGCGCCTGGCGGAGCCAAACGAAAGTAGCCTTGGTGTCAGCGTCCCAATTAACGGAGAAGGTTTCCCAGGTTTGTGACCGGAGCGGGGCAAGGACAGGCCGCTTACCCATACAAATCACCACGAGATCCGGCTCGAACTCGCTCAACAAGCGTGCCGTTGCTGCCTCGTCCGTAGCATCGCACGCGGCATATTCGCAATCCAATGCGGTACTCAGGGATTTGAGTTTGGTTTCATCGCGCGCCACGGCGATCACCCGCATACCTTGCGCACACAGTGATGAAACAACACCGCGTCCAAAGCTGCCGCTGCCGCCGACGACAATCGCGGTTTCTAAAGCCACGGTTTACTTGGGTCCCGAATAAACCGCCGGATTCGACAGCGTAATGGAATAGCCTGGCGGGACAAATGCGTAGTTGTAAAACGGAAGTACTGTTGCCGCGCCGCCGGCGGGAGCGATCTGCACACTTCCCTGCAGTACGAGGATGTGCGTATTGCCGGCAATGGAAAACGGCGGTGTCTTGCGGCCCGGGCGGAGCCGGATGAGGCGCGCAGTCGTCACCAGCGACGGATCCTGATCGATCACCTTGACGTCAGTCCCGGGTACCCAGCCGACGTTGGGAAACAGTTTATAAAAATTCTGCCACGGTGTGAGTGCGGGGAAGATGCCGTGATCAATAATGTAGGCCGCACCACTGACACCGGGAGGCGGAACCGGACTTACAAAGGTGGGCGAAGCAACAATTCCGATCGGGAAGGTCTGCGAGTTCGTCCAGAACGTGAGCTCAAAGGGTACGCTCAGTGCGTAGTTCGGCGAGACCACAATATCCTTGGGAAATGTGGTAAAAAAAGTGGTGGGCGCATCGATGTCGTCTTCTCCGGCCGGAGTAATCCTCAACTGGCCGCGGCTGACGAGGACTTTGGCCGGGGCAATGATCTGAGTGAGTGGTTCGTACTTGTCAGTCTTCTCTTTGACCACGAACTCAAACACGTCGCCCGGTTCATTGTGGAACAGAACACGATGCTCGCCCACGAAGTCTGGAGGAAACGGTTCAGGCGTCACCGTGGCGGGATCAATCGTCTGCAGGCCCGCAGCGGTGTTCACAGTGGAGCGAGCCTGTGTGGTAATCGCACCCGTGCCCTTGGAGGTAAACACGTATATGACAGTGTCGCCTGGACGACCGCCATACTGTGCCAGGCACGGCAGTGCCGCGGCCAGAATGCCGGATATCAGTAAAATGCCTTTACTTTTCGTCATGGTCATCGTGATCCTAAGGCTGCGGCGGAATCGGTGGTTTGGTATCGGAATTGGCGAGTGTAGCACCATCAATCTGGATACCGATATAGGGTGCGCCAGGCGCGTTCGAATAGGCAACCGTACCCAGATGCGGGCTGGAATCGTTACTCCAGGTGCCGTAGCCCGTGAAAGTAATAAAGTCATACTGGCCCGCTGGCAAAGTGGAACCCAACGAATTTGTGCATGAAACCGACGCGAGGTTTGTCATCTTAAACGTCCCGCCTTTGGCACCCGTGCTGGGTCGCCCCCCGGTGTTGGTATACGTGAATGCGGCGGGAGAGCTCTTGCCGTCGCACGGCACATCGAAGCTGTATGAAAAGGGCAAACCGTAGCTGGACGTCAAACTCGCAGAGTTCCTGAAAGTCATGGTCGGGGTGTCACTGGTCAGCATTCCCTGCATCCGGTAGAACGGTTCGAGATACGAACCCACCGGGGCGGTATAGGAGTGCGCAGAAGTACTGTAATCCGGCCCCGGAAACACGAAGTTTTCGTAGGGCAGGAATGTGGTTCCCGGATACCGGAAGACCAGCGAATTATTAGGTCCGCTCTGGAACCAGGCCTTGCCGGTGAAGATAAAGGACACTGGCAGAATGCGGCCATTATTTTGGGCGAGTATCGCCTGCAGCAGATCGTGCGTGAAGAAAACCCGCCAGAGCAGACCACCCTCGAAATAGCCTGTCTTCAGATTGAGTTCACCAACCGCGAAGTCGAAAGGATCATCCGCGATCGCGGGTCCATCCACTGTATAAGTGATGTTGGGAAAGCGCAGCTTTTCATCAAAGCCCAAATAGCCAAGAGAGATACCAGGTGCGGGGAAGGGCGGCGGTGGGACGAGCAGGCCCTCGGGGGGCAGCGGACTGAGCGCGATCGGCATGAAATCACCAACGGGCGTACCGAACTGCACTTCAATGCGTCCGATCATCTGAGAGCGCCCTTCACCAAAGCCGCCGAACTGCGGGATAGCAAGGTTAAAATCATCACCGATGGAGGTGAAGGCTGAATTTAAGGTAAGTTGAGCCAGCGAATTTGTAGGAATCACACCGCAGGTATTACCGCAGGGCGGCTGAGTGCTGGGCACGGTAGTGATGGCGAGGTGGGGATGAAGACTGAGACCCGGCACCTGAATGCTGGGGGAGTAGAGCAACGGGCCGTTCAGTGGTAGCGGCACCCGGACCGGGTCGCCGTTGATGTTATTACCGAGCGGCAGAAACGTTGTGCCGTAGAGGGTCATATCCAGCTTACCGTCGGTACGCTGGGCGAAAACGATGTTCGCCTGTCCGTAAATGCCGGGGAAAGTGAACGCCGGGGGCGTCAGCGCGGGATTTACCCCGGCGAACGCAACATACCAGCTGTTGGAAAAAATGACCTGATAATTCAGGTTCGTAACCTCGCCCGTCAGCAGGTTCAGATCACCCGAGGAGTAACTGTCAAAGGTGTCCAGAATGACGTTGCCCGTAACCGGATACTTGTACAACTGCGGCGTCGACATGATGGAGTCGGTGCCGGTCAGGTTAAATGGATGGCTGATTTCGAAATGAGAAATGCTGTTAAACGGAGGGTAAAACCTGATTTGAACGTAGCCGCTCAGGTGTGAGTTCCAAAGAGCTTTGCCCCCGAACAGAAGATTGCCGCAGGCCCCGAATGGGTTATCGGCATCTTTGGGGCAGTCCACGATACGCGGAGCGTCGCCCATATAGCTTCCGTTGCTGTTGATGGGCAGGACTTCCACGTTGCCGGGAGGCAGCACGAGAGGCACTGGCAGGTTAGGCAGCAGGGCGTAAACGGGCAGGCCGCTGCAGAGCATAGCAAAAGCGGACAGGAGAATTGGCTTTCTCATTTCAGTTCCTCTCTGTTCACTGGAGTGCCAGGATCAGGCAATTGCGTAAATGGATTTCTGTAAACTACAGATCTGTGGGACGGACGTACCGCTGTCGGGGTGAAGCGCAGTGCGGGGTCGCTGTCCGCCACCGTCGTGAGACTTACAGGAGTATAGGTCTTGCCGTACGTGGTGTTCAGGAAGCCGAGAACGCTGTTCGCCAGCGCCGCCTGACCGGTTTGGCCCGGATAGTAGCCGTCGAGTGAATAAAACCCACCCAGATAATCGGCCGTGAGAGTTTTGGTCCCCGCAGTTAATCCAGTCTGTTTGATTGCCGAGAAGAAGGCCTGCAGATCGTAAACAACCGCATTCGGGCCAACCACCTTGGCGGCCGCAATAATCGCAGCGTTGAGCGAGGCCAGATTCGCCTTTACTGCCGTTGCCGTGGCTGCTGTAACCAATGCGTTCGGAGTCTGGGACAGGGGAGCGGGCCTGGCAACATTGGCTGCGATAGCCGACCCAACCGTCATCAGTCCGTTTGGCGTCAGATAATCATTGGCACCGATTCCAAAAAGCGATGTTATTGTTGAGACCGGCGCACCCACCAGACGGCTTGCCGCTGATACGGGCGTGAAATACGCGGTATCAAAAGGATCCGGAATGGTCATCACAATAATCTGCGGATAGGTGCTGTTGACCTTCGCCAGAATCGAAGCGTATTGGGTTGCAAAAGTTGCCGCGTTGGGAAGTCCCGCCGGATTGTTGGTCGCTGCCGGTTCCAGAACATCGTAGTACCCGAGTTCCACCACAACCAGTGTGGGGTTCATTTTGACCGCATATTCTACCTGGGTCCAGAGCGGAAGGCCCGTACCTGCGATTAGCGCAGGGTAACCCAGAATGAAGTTGGTGATCGACTGCTGGATGTCTTTGCTCTGAACCAGTGGAGCGGAGGGCCGCCGGTTCAGGCTGTCATTCAGCTTGAATCCGGGAACCGAAAGATTGAAGACGAAGAGGTTCGGCGGGAAATCATTTCGCACCGTACCTTGAAGCTGTGCGGGCAACCGGGGCGGGAGCACGGGAAAACCTGGAGCACCGGATCCGATGCCTGGACTCTGTAGTGTGGGGATTGGGAAGGCAGTCTTGAAGACTCCTGCCATCACGGCCGGGAAACTGGCAGCCTGATACACGTCGCGAAGCTGAAAATCAGCCATTCCTGCGGCCAGACCTTCACCCACGATTACAAACTGTGTGGTATCCAGTTTCCTGGCGGGAAGTGCGGGCAGCGCGAACGCCACTGCCAGCAGGCCGGCCAGCAAAACTGGTGATTTGATGCCGGGTAGATTCATAGGAGGTCGGATCATTTCTTTTTGCCAAAAAGTTCGCTGGGATTGAAACTCATTGCAAGTCCACCCAAATGGGCGAAATTGCTGTAATCGCCGTTCGTAAATTGTCCGGCGTTTGCCGCAACGTCTGTTACGCGGTCCGCAAAGAACATTGCCTGATAAAAGAAGCTCAGATCGATCCCGCTGGGGCGGTGATTGGTGAAGCCCATCGTCAGACTATGGCGGTTGGCATCGGGGAACAGCGGGCCGACGCTCTTGTCGGGAACCGGGGAAACGTCGTAAACGTAGCCGAGCCGCAATTCCAGATTAGGCTTTACCTGCTTTTGAAGTCCCAGGTGATAGATGTATGAATTGTGGAAGTCAAAGGCCAGTCGCTGCTCGGGGGGAGTTGCGGTGCCGACGGTCTTCGTAAAATTGATCGGCAGATCCTTAAATCGCCGGAAGTCCTGGAGTTCGAAATCGAAGCTGAGCAGAGTATTCAACGCGTGGGTTGAGGCGCCCACCGTATAGGTGCCAGGTGTAGTAAAGACTCCACGGATATCCTGATTGGGAAACAATTTGCTGAAAGACGCGCTGGCGGGCAGAAATGGCGTGATGGCTCCGGTATCGGTAAACGCAAAGGCCGCTTTACCCGTCAGGTGATTGACGACGGCACTGCGCCACGCCATACCAATGGACGATTTCTGCGATTTGCTGCGATACATCAGGCCCAGGTTGAAGCCCGGCGAATTGGCGGTTGCCGCCGCACGAAGCCGACCCTCCGGCAACAGCCGGGCGATGGACGCCGCAGCCAGAGCCGGGTCAATCGTTGGGAAAACAGCGGAAGCGAAAACCTTGCCGAAATCGCCACCGTCAGCATTGGGGTTCAGAATGCTTCGCTCAAGAAAGAGGTGGGTATGAACGAATGCGACGCCGCCACCAAGGCTCAGATTCGGTGTAATCTTATAGGAAACGGTTGGCTGAAACCAATAGGACTGAACTGCGGCGCGACTTCCTGCAAACCGGCCCGGGAACTTGGTGTTCTGCGGATCACCGTCGTTGAAGTTGGTAAAGTTCGCGGCCAGTCCGAAGGGAACAAAACCGCCGAATCCGACTACAAGGCGGTCTGTGAGGGGCTTCACCGCGTAGAGGCTGGCGACGGGAATAAAATGCGGTTTCACACTGCCAGACCAACCCTTGTCGGGCGTAATCGTGCCGGGAGGTGACTCTGTCGGAAAATAGCGGAACAGTCCGACCACAACGAGTGAATCCATCTCCATGGATGGTTTCTTTTGAAATGCCAGACCGGCGGGATTGTAGAAGATGGCTGAACCGTCGTCGGCAATGGAAACAAACGCGCCAGCCATGCCTTGCGCACGAACGCCCAGTTCATTGATCGCGAATGCCGATCCCCATGCAAGCGGGACTGCACACAACCCGGATATCAGGGACAAAAGCAAAAAATTTTTCATGAGTTGGTATCTTCTGTAACTTGTAGTCCAGATGTGATGATCATTTAGATGTATGGATCATTGGGATCAATACCTGGCAGAACAGGAGCATTGGCAGCCCTGGTCCGCAACGCGATTTCTTCCGAAGGCCCGACCGGCCCCCGATAACCCATGAAGTCAAATGCTGTCGCCGGAGTGTTCCCCAAAACGTTCTGGAATTCGGATTTGGGATCTGCCAGGTGGTGGGGATAGTTCATGAAAAACACCATCTTGCTCCCGAGCAGCATGAAGATCGCGGCAAAAGCCATGATGTCCTGTGTGCCGGCGTTCTCGAAATTGCCGGCAAGAACATCGTAAAGATACTTGCTCTTCGCGCCAGCACTCATGTCGAGGAACTTGGGCCCGTAAGCGACCGTGGGCGGCAGGTTATTGAAGCCGAGGACGGCTGACAAATAGCCGTTGAAGGAGAGATCATTGCCCAGGTTGTAGATCTGCCGGATATAGACGTCCAGCGCGTAGCTGGTAATACCGGGTTCGAAAGTAGCCCAGCCCGGCACGTCATCCACCGGAATCACCAACTGTCCGAAGGCACTCATAATGGTGAGAGCCTCCGGCAACAATTTCGCCTGCGTAATCAGAGCCGGGTTGACCGATTGCCCATAAATTTTATCGCCGAAGGTATCCCAGACCGCAACCGCTCCCGCCCCCCTGGCCAGTTTCCCGAACAGAGCGCGGCGTGTCAGCACGCGTTCCATTTCGACGAAGGCGTCGCGCGGATTAAAAACCGTGTCGTTCAATTTGTTCTCGCTCACTGGAGCAAATCTCCTTCGGGAACATATCCGCCGGGAACATATCCGCCGGGAACCATGTCCGGACTCACCGAACCGTCGGCGATGGCCGCCGCCAGTTCCTGCGGTGCGGTCGGAGCCGACGCAGCGCCCAAAATTTGTTTGTTAATGTAGTCCCCCGCTCTGCTCGCAACCGCCATAATCGTGGCGTTGGGATTGGCACTCAGCGCATTTGGAATCACACTGGCGTCGCAGCACATGAGGTTCTTGACGTCCCACGACATCAAATTTGAATCCACTACTGAATTCGACTGGCTCCCGCCAGACCGGCAGGTTCCCTGCGGATGCAGAGCGCCGGAGGTGGTCACAAAAAGTGAGAGCTGCTGTTTAAGAATGTTCAGCGGTGTGTTGGGATTCGGAAAGGCACTAAATGCGCCGAAAGTCTTGTAAATGTCCGCCACCTGACGAACGGCGACGAGGATATCGCTCATCGTCTTAGGCTCCAGGTTGCCGGAAGAATCCGCAATCGGGTAGTTAATTACAGGAGTCTTGCGGGTTCCGATCACCTGACCCGTAATTGCCGGTTTCATCGCGAAGATGAACGCCCCTGCTCGCTGCTTCCACTGGCGCATTACGTCTTTGTATTCGCGGCCGAACAGACCGATCTGGAAGGCGGCTGCGACCCACGCGGTGTTTGCCATGAAGGAGGCTGAGGCATGAATCACCGCATCGGTTTGAACGCCGTTGGGATCAATCGCATTATGGTGCAGATTCCATTGATAGCCGCGATCCACTCCCCATTCGGTGCCGGGCAACAGCACGTCCATCGGAACACCCGGATGAGCCCGGAGGTAATTGCCAACCGCTGGATTCACTTCGTGCAAACCCGCATCGCGCATCAGCAAAGGGGTTCCGATCGCGCCGGACGCAATCACCACAAGTTTCGCTGCATTTGCAACAACCGTCGTTCCGTCCGCCTGTACATAAGTGACACCGGTCGCCTTGCCATTGGTAATGTTGATCTGGGTCACTGTTGCGTTCGCGACCAGCGTTGCGCCGGCGGCCACCGCCGCGGGAATCTGTGTGAGCGCCGTGCTCATCAAGGAATCGTATTTGCAGGGCATGCCCGCGTTCAACCGGTGACCGCAGTAAATGCAGTTTTTACGGTTTGACGCGTTCATTACCGTACGGATGCCCATCGCATTGGCGGACTTTTCATATTGGATACTGGCGGGGTTCCAGAAAGAGCGGTCATCGCGATGAACGTTGAGAATGCGTTCGGCGCGCTGGAAGTGAGGCTCGAACGCAGCCTTGGTCCAGCCGGTAACGCCCGTTTCCTGGCTAAACCCGCCCCAGTCTGAGGCTCCAGGACGAAGCCAGGCACCCACGTTGACCGCGGAGCCTCCGCCCACCAGTTTTGCTTCATGCTGCCCCGTTGACGACGTCGGATTCGACTGATCCATATACATCGGATAGGTGTAGAAAACGCTGCCGTGGTTTGACGCTTTGCTGTCAGGAATCCACGTTCCGAGGTTGATTTGTGTTGCCAGAGTTCGCCGGGAAATCACTCCCGTACCGGGATTGGGCGCACCCGCGAAGCTCGGCCCCGCCTCCAGTATCAATAGAGAGCAATTCGGAGCGATTTGTCCTGCGAGAAACCCACCGCCCGAACCCGCGCCCACAATAATAACATCGTAATTATTCGCCATAAGTCGTCAGACCGCACTGCACACACAACGTCAAAAAAACTGCAAACCGCCGTACGGTTTGCCCTGACTTTTTCTCAACTCCTAGTACTAGTTTCCCAATTCTGGCCCCAGAGCAGGTGCTATGTCAATAGTGGCACTCAAGAAGATTAAAGTGGCCCCAACAGTACTAGATCGGATGTACAATGGCGAGGAAAGCATCGGAGGGTAAACAATGAATAAAAATTTTTTAAGCCGTCTGGCCTTGATCGCAGCAGGAGTTGCAGTCGCTTTCGGCATTCAGGTTATCGTAAGCCACAGGGCTTCCGCGCAGACCACGTCAATTTCGATTTTGCAGCAGCAGGCCGCTACTCCGGTCGGCGGCTGGTATGGGCAGGCGCTACCGCAAAACCCT
>JANYDS010000082.1 GCA_025363475.1 Terriglobia bacterium | reverse complement strand
CCGGCGTCGATCTCTGGAGCGAACTCTCGCGGGCCTACCGGCGGAGAAACGCCAGGATCGGATACAAACCGTAGCCGATCTTGTCATGCGGTATCTCGCCCACTACGGACTGAATCACCGGGCAAAGTCCATCGCGTTTGCGAATGGCCGTCTGGCGCACGTTCAGCGACTCCTGGGCACCACGGTTCTGCCGGACCTTACGGAGGACGCAATTCGGTCCTACATTCGCACACGGCTAAGCGAGGGCGCGGCGGGCCGCACTGTCAACATGGAACTCGGGGAACTCAGCCGGGCAATCGAGAAGCCGTGGTCATTGTTGTGGCCGAAGGTTCGGAAGCTGGAAGAGCGCAAGGACGTTGGCAAGGCTCTTTCGCCCGAAGAGGAATCCAAACTTCTGGTGGCTGTGGTGGGCCAGGCTTCGCCCAACCGCTCGCAAACCCTCGGGACATTCATCCGGGCGGCGCTGTTGACCGGGATGCGTTCGGGAGAGATAACCGGGCTGACGTGGGGCCAAGTGGATTTCGCGCGGCGCGTGGTGACGGTTGGACGGGCGAAGACGGCGTCGGGAACGGGCCGACAAATCCCAATGAACCCTCAACTATTCGAGGTGCTCTCGACTCATGCCGAATGGTTCACTCGGCGATTCGGCGATACGCGCCCTGAGTACCATCTCTTCCCGTTTGGCAAGCCGACGCCAAACGATCCGACACGACCCATTACCGACATGACCAGTGCCTGGGAATCCCTTCGCAAACGCGCGGGGGTCAAATGCCGCCTGCATGACCTGAGGCACACGGCGGCGACAAAGATGGCAGAAGCGGGAGTTCCTGAAAGCACGATGCTTGCGCTGATGGGGCACATGAGCCGGGCGATGATGGAGCGCTACTCCCACATCCGCATGGCGGCGAAGCGGCAAGCGGTAGAAGCTCTGACGATCCGGCGCGAGACTGGGAATTCGGAGGGAGTACCCACAAAATCCCCCACAGTCGAAGAGTTCACTATTATTCAATGACCCGTAAGGTATTGAATAAAAGTGGTGAGCGCGGTGGGAATCGAACCTACAACCTACTGATTAAGAGTCAGTTGCTCTGCCAATTGAGCTACGCGCCCCCGAGTCATCATTCTAGCATTGCGGAAATTCGCCTGTCATTGATGATCTTCATTCCCAACGCTGACCCGCACCCATGCTACTCTGGCGGACGGCACCATGTTCGGAAGCGCACAACGTAAGCTCAAGATTTTATTCGGCTTATCCGACTTGCTCCTGACCGCTCTGGCTTTCACCGTGGCCTACTCGATCCGGCGCTGGCTCCAGCTCGACCACGAGTTTTTCCTCACCCCTGAACAGAGCATCATCGTCCTCGGGTTCTCCAGCCTCACCTCCGTCATCACAGGCTACTGGCTCAACGTTTACGGCAAAGTGGACGCCGAACACGTCCGCGTAATCCTCACCGATTCTTTCCGCCAAACCGGCTATTGCGCGATAGCCCTGGTGCTGCTCGTCTACGCCCTGCGCCTCGAAACCAGCCGCATTTTCCTGTTCACCTTTGTGTTTCTCAGCTGGTTTTTGCTGGTCTGCTTTCGCCTGATCGCCCGCAAATTAATCCCGGTCGTGCGCCGGAAGTTCGGCGTGCTGCGATATGTCCTGATCGTGGGACTGGGTGACCGTGCCCTGCGTCTGGCGGAGAACCTCGAAACCTTCCACGACCAGGGCCTGCGGATCCTCGGCTTTCTCGCCTGCCCGGAAGACCAGCCCGCACCCAGCACCATTTTCGTCGGTCACCGATACACTGTTTTCCCCCTCGATGCCCTGCCCGAAATGCTGCGCAAACACGTGATTGATGAAGTTCATTTCGCCGTGGAATCAGACCGCCTGCCTTCGCTCGAAGATGTGCTGCTCAGCTGCGATGACGAAGGCGTGACCAGCCGCATCGCCGTGGATTTCTTCCCCCACGTGAACAGCCAGATGGCGCTCGAACGGATCGGGGCCACCCCCCTGCTCAAGTTCTCCGCCGCGCCCGATGACGAAGTGCTGCTGCTCGTCAAGCGTGTGATTGATCTGGTGCTGGCCGTGGTCGCCACCATTCTGCTAAGCCCGGTGCTGGCTCTGGTGGCGCTGCTGGTGAAACTGACTTCTCCCGGCCCGGTGATTTTCAAACAAACGCGTTGTGGCCTCAACGGACGCATGTTTACCTTTTACAAATTCCGTTCAATGGTGCAGAATGCCGAAGCGCGAATGCATGAAGTGGCGCATTTGAATGCCAGGGACGTGGCAACGAAGATCAAGAACGATCCGCGTCTCACGCCTGTTGGCGGCCTGCTGCGCCGCTTCTCGCTCGATGAATTGCCGCAGCTTTTCAATGTGGTCCGGGGCGATATGGCGATCGTGGGGCCGCGGCCGGCAATCCCCGGCGAAGTCGCTCAGTATAAACGCTGGCAGCGCCGAAGACTGCGGATGCGTCCGGGCCTTACATGCCTGTGGGCAGTAAACGGACGTGATGCAGTCGATTTCGAAACATGGATGCGAATGGACATGAGCTACATCGACAACTGGTCGTTGACGCTCGATGCCCGCATCATACTGCAAACCATCCCCTACGTGCTTTCCGGCAAAGGTGCCAGTTAGTTAGCGAATCGTATCGGCCAGCGAAAAGATGGGCAGGTATAACGCGATCAGAACGAACGCGACGAAGATGCCCATGAAAATCATGATGGCCGGCTCGATCAGCGACAGAACAGCCGTCATTTTCGTATTGACGTCGTCTTCGTAAAATTCCGCCACGCTGGTGAGCATAGCGGGCAGCGCACCGGTAGATTCGCCCACTTCAATCATGTCCACAGAAAGCGCCGGAAACACTCCTGTTGCAGCGAGCGAAGCGGAAAGCGGCTGGCCTTCACGAACCATCCGCCCCGCGTTGGCCAGCGTTTTCCTTAACAACGGCGTACCCAGAGAATCCGCCGCAGTATCCAAACCCTGAATGAGCGGAATGCCACCGGTGAGCAGCGTACTCAGCACGCGCGAGAACTGGGCCACCTGATATTTAATCCAGATGTCACCAAACAGCGGAACTTTGATCTTCACGCGGTCCAGCAGTTCCTGTGAGGCTTCCTTGCGCGACCACCAGCTGAACAGCGCAATCGCGCCCGCCACGCCGCCGGCCCAGAATACAAACCACGTTCGGGCGGCAGCACCAATTGCAATCAGGTAAACCGTAACTGTCGGAAGCTGCGCCGACATGCTGGCATAGAGCGAGGCAAAACTGGGGACAACATAAGTTACGAGAAACACCATCAACAGAATCACCAGCACAATTAGAACGCTGGGATACATGAGCGCCACTAGCACCTTTTTGCGTACCGCCAGCGCCAGTTTTTGATAAGTGATGAAGCGCTCCAGCACCTCGACTAAGCTGCCCGATTTCTCACCCGCCATCACCGACGTTACGTAAATTTTGGGGAACAGCCCCTGCTGACGGAAAGCTTCCGAAAGCAGCACGCCTTTCCGGACTTCATCGCGAACACTGTTGATGTAGGGCGTGAGTTTCGGATCAGTAAGGCGCTCGGCGAGGAGATCGAGGGATTTCAGAATCGGCAGGCCAGCGCGGATCAGCGTGACGAACTGCTGGTTGAAGATCAGAAATTTTTCAAGGTTGAGCTTCTTGCGGCGACCGGTCAGGGAAATATCGCCCGACAAATTGATGCCTGCCGTGCGCACTTTCACCGAATAGACCAGGAAGCCCTGCTGCGTGTAACGTTCGCGCAATTCCAGCGCGCTGGTGCCATGCGCCACCTGGCTGTGGACCTGACCGGAAGGGTCAGCGTATTTGAGCTGGAATTCAGCCATCCCTTATTGTCCCGCCTCGACAACACGCACGCCGGGCGGTGGCGTGAAGGTGAACATTGCCGCAGCGACCGGCGCATTCTGTTGCTCGCCGCTGAAAGTGAAATCGAGTTTCGACTGGTCCTGGCCAGTGACACGGACGCGCTGAATCGTCCCATCCTGTGCAGCCAGAAACTCGACTCTGGTGTACGCCAGGTTTTCCGATTTCGGCAACGCTGAAATCCAGGTCGAACCGCCATCCAGGTGCGTTTCAAAAGACTTGAACTCTTTGGAAAAATCCAGCTTACCCAACAGGAAAGCCAACGGGGCACGCATGTCTTCCGATTGTTTCAGCCGGCTGCGTTCGGCGCGACGGTCACCCGGCGTATAGAGAAACACATCTTTACCGTCCGAAAGAAAAATTTTGCCAGCTGGTGCTGCATACTCCCAGCGCATTCGGCCGGGCTTGCGCAGATACAAGACGCCCGATTCAGTCTGAGCGGGCCTGTGATAACCCGCATAAGTTTCAGAAAAATTGAGTTTAAGCGACTGCATGCGGTTATAGCGGTTTTCAACGGTTTTGAGGAGTTTATCGGCGGCTTTTTGGGCCCTTGCGCCGACATTCTGGCACGGCGCGAGGAGCGGGAAAAGCAGGAGCGCACACGCAGCCGTGATTCTGGTCACATTGGGATGACGCGGAAACTCGCCTCAGCGTGTACCTCCGTGTACCTTGGAAGAGAGGCAAGAAAATTCTGTTGCGCGCAATCAAGATTGTTGTTTTCCTGGTTTTCCTTGCCGCTGCAGGGTTCGGCGGAATGCGGCTGTGGAGCTACTTCAATTCGTATGAATCGACCGACGACGCTCAGATCGATGGCGACATCTACCCCATCACCAGCCGGATCGCCGGCACGATTTTGCATATGCCGGTGCTCGACAACGAACTCGTAAAAAAGGGCCAGTTGCTAACGGAACTAGATCCCCGCGACCTCACCATGTCAGTAGACCTGGCGAAGGCAACCCTGCGCGAATCAGAAAGTCAGGTGGCTGCGGCGCGGCCAAATGTGCCGATTGCCAGTCTGGCGACTGAGACTTCCATTTCCAACTCCGGCTCGGACCTCGAAAATGTCCGCGCGCAACTCGCCGGTGCTCAGAAAGACCGCGAATCGGCACTCGCAGACGTGCGCACTGCTGAAGCGGATCTGCTGAAAGCGCAGGGAGACCTGACGCGTTACAAACAACTAGTCGATAAAGACGAGATCAGCCGCCAGCAATACGATCAGGCCGTTGCGACGGTGCGTTCCCTCGCGGCGAAGGTGGACGCGAAACGCTCCACTGCAGATGCGGATACCCACGCGATTGAGGCCGCTCAGGCCCGCTTGCGCCAGGCCATGACGACCAAAGCAGAAGCGGAAAGCAACCGGCCCCAGCAGCTTGCACTACAAAACGCACTGGTGGCCAGCCGGCAGGCAACAGCAGGAGTGCAGCGCACACAACTGGAACGTGCGGAACTGACGCTGTCTTACGCGAAAATTGTTTCGCCCGTTGCCGGCATCGTAGGAAAGAAGAGCGTGGCACCGGGGCAGGAAGTGGCGCCAGGCCAGCAGCTGATGTTTGTGATTCCACTGGAGAATTTGTGGGTAACCGCAAACTTCAAGGAAACGCAGCTGAAAAAGATGCGCCCCGGGCAGCGCGTGACGGTTCATGTGGATGCGTATGACCGGGAATACGAAGGTACCCTCGATGATTTCGCCGGTGCCAGCGGTGCGAAATTCAGCTTGCTGCCGCCGGAAAACGCCACGGGAAACTACGTCAAGGTGGTGCAGCGTGTGCCTGTGCGCATCCGCCTCAAGCCGGGGCAGGACCCGGAACATTTGCTCCGTCCCGGTATGAGTGTCGACCCTAAAGTCTGGCTGAACTAGGCATTCAAACGCATCTTGATCAGCAGTGCCTGGTAGCGCGGGTCAGTTCTCAGGCGCTCAAAAATCGGGTTCGATTTGAGCCCGAGGATGTTCGGGTCGCGGTCCTGAACGGCCCGGTCGAGATATTCAAAAGCCCGGTCCGTTTCGCCGAGTGCGGTGTAGACATACGCGATGCTGACCGATGAAATATAGTCATTTTCTGACCGGCGGATAATATCTTCCAGCAGCGCCTGAGCCTCGGCCCGCCTGCCCGCCACAGCCAAATTCATTGCTTCAAGCGACGCCACAAACTTGCTGCCGGCATCTGCTTCGCGCGCTTTCGCATAACACCCCAGCGCCTCATCACACTGCCCCGCCTGCGTGTAAACCTGACCCATCATGGCGTGCGCCAGATAATACTGCGGGTTCATCTCAAGCACTTTGCGGAACTGGGCTATGGAATGTTCGTGCTGATGCTGCAGATAGTAAAGAAATCCGAGATGGACCCTAAACAGAATTGAAAGCGGGTCAAGCGACAAGGCCTGCTGGGTCTGACTGACAGCCTCTTCCAGCCGGCAGACCGGGCGCAGATAGTAGAAAGCGTAAACATCGCGCGAGACCGGGGACGCGCCGTTTAATTCAACAGAGCGGACCAGTTCGCGTTCCGCACCAGCCCAATCCCAGTCATACAGCGCCAAAATCACGCCCAGAGTCGCGTGCGCTTCGGCCACGCTCTCATCCAGTTCAATGGCGCGCCGCACGGCCGCTTTGGCCTTCGGCATAGCCTCCTTCGGCGCAACGAAACCGAGAAAACCTTCCGAGTAATAGCAGTGGGCCAGGCCATCGTGAGCCAGTGCGTAATTGGGGTCCAGGCGTATCGCATCTTCAAAGAGTCTGCGACTTTCGTCCAAACCTTCCCGCGTCATTTTGTAGAGTGCGAAACGACCTTTCAAGTAGAGGTTGTAGGCTTCGAGGTTCTCGGTAAAACGTTTGACCAGCGGTGGCCCTGCGGGGTGAGCAGGATCTGCAAAAGTGCCGGACTGACTGGCGAGGCGAACCTTCAATTTTGCGACAATGGCCTGCGAAATTTCATCCTGAATCTCAAACACATCGGTCATCTCGCGGTCAAAGCGTTCTGACCAGAGATTGTTGCCTTCCGAAACATCAATCAATTGAACGCTGATGCGGACCCGGTTGCCCGACTTGCGCACGCTGCCTTCAAGAACACTGGCAACACGCAGAGTCTCGCCGATCTGCCGGACGTCCTGCTGTGCGCCTTTGAAAACAAAAGCCGAGGTTCGGGCGGTGACGCGCAGGTTCTCCAGATGAGTCAGGGCGTTGATGATTTCCTCAGCCAGGCCGTCACTGAAGTACTCGTTCTCCTTATCTGAACTCAGGTTGAGAAATGGCAGAACGGCAATGGAAGGAACGGCGCGGACCTGCTCCGGCCGCTTCCACACACCCGACGCCAGCTGCATGATGATGCCGGACCGCGAAGCGAAGTAAAGCTGCTCCAGAGAATCTTTCACATCGCGCATCGACTGGTAGCGCTGGTCCGGATCTTTGCGCAGACAGCGGCGGATCACTTCCTGTAGTTCTGCGGGAGCGTCAATGCCCACGTCCCCAAACTCGCGCGGCTCATCGCGGAGCACAGCGGTGAGCGTAGCGATTCCGGAATCGCCTTTAAACGCACGCTCTCCCGTGAGCATTTCATAAAGCACCGCGCCAAAAGAAAAAATATCGGAACGGGAGTCGATTTTCTGGCCCTGCGCCTGTTCGGGCGACATATACGCCAGCGTGCCGATGATGGCGCCTTCGGTGGTGCGCGGACGGTTATCGATGTGCACCGACATCGTCTTGTCAGAATCACCAAAATCCACTGCAGGCGCAGCGTTATCGTCGCCGGCAAGCTTGGCAAGGCCGAAGTCGAGAACTTTGCCGAGGCCTTCGGGCGTAACCATGACGTTGGCCGGTTTGAGATCGCGGTGGACGATGCCAATCTGATGGGCAGCAGCCAGGGCATCGGTCATCTGTATGGCGAGCTTAATGCAATCAACGCTGGGGATGCGGCCAGCTTCAATCATGTCGGCCAGCGTCAGGCCGCGCACGAATTCCATCACGATGCATTCACCGGCTTCGATGGTTACGATGTCGTGGATGGTGATGATATTGGGGTGGTTCAGGGATGAAGCCGCGCGCGCTTCCTGAATAAAACGGGCCCGCCGGTCAGAGGATTCGGCGGAACTGGCGATCAGGACTTTGATCGCGACGAACCGGCCCAGTTGCAGATCATGAGCCTTATAGACGACACCCATGCCGCCTTCCCCAAGTTTTTCCACGACTTCGTAATGAGAGATGGTATTCCCAACCATTGGCAGCGACGCGACTTAACGAGTTTGGCACACGCCAAACCAAGTTAGAATTCGAGACGCACCAAAAGTTGAATTTGCCGTGCCGATTCATTAACCGGAGACACAGCCGGAAAACCTGAAGCCGTGCCCTGTCTGCCGTAGGTTGCAATGCCAAATGTGGGCGAACCCAGCAGGCTGTCGGGGCTGTTCAGGTTGGCGTGATTCAGGAAATTGAAGGCGTCGGCACGCACTGTGAGGCGCGTACCTTCCCGGGCATAACGCACGGAAAAAGTTCGCGCGATCGAAAGATCAATATTGTAAAGGCCCGGCCCGGCGAAGGCATTGCGGCCGCTGGTACCAAGAACGCTGGCGCTGCCGGGTTCCTGAAAAGCAGCTTCATTGAGCAGCAGAATTCCGCCCGGCACTGACTTGGGCGAGGCGAAAATCGCAGTCTTGGGATTCAGCAAATCGGCCCGCTGATTCTGAATCAGACCGCTGCCAAAATCAGGCGCTTGTGTGGTCACGGTTCGGATCGTATAGGGCAAACCGGAGCGGAACGCAGCCATCCATGAAACCTGCCAGCCGCGTGTCAGGAACCGGCGGGCTTCAGACTGCCACGTGCCCAAAATGAAGAGACTGTGGCGCTGGTCGAAATCAGAATTGCCCCGGTCAGATGAACTGTCGTACTGGCGCGAAAATGCCGACCGCAAACCGCCGCCGGTAGCGTTGCTGATGGTGGTGAAATTGAGATCGAAGAAGTCACCCACCAGCGGGTCACTCTGGTTATCAATGGCGTGCGACCAGGTGTAAGCACCCTGCAACTGCATATTGCGAAGCCGGTATTTCACCACACTGCTCAGGCCAAGGTAATGCGAACTGCCTTGCCCGGACCGCCAGGAGATGTCCGGCAGGGTCTGACTGGGGCGGCCATCGCCGTTGAGTGTCGTGAACTGCCGGTTTACCAGATCGGTAGTAATCAGACGGCGGGCCAGCGAACCCGTGCCATTGATATCGATGGAAAGATTGTCGCCAAGTGACTGCTGAATGCCCACATAAAAACTCTGGTTGTAGCCGTTCTTGAGCTTGGGGTCCATCAGCGTGAGGCCGGGGAAATCGGAAACCACGCCCTGCTTCGCGTACGACGGCAGAGCGGCGGCGATGCCTTGCAGGTAGTTCACCGGCGGCGTACCCACTGCGGTATAGAGGGGCAGCACGTAGCCGTTATTGCGCACGTTCTGCCAGAGGTTGTCGAACGGACGGTCGAAGAACATACCGAAGCCGCCGCGAATGACGGTTTTGCCTTTACCGAGCGGATCAAAGGAGAAGCCGAAACGGGGTGCGAAGTTCGTGTTGTCGGCACCATACAGGGCCTGATCACCGGAACCCGACGGTATCTGGAGCTTGGCCGTAGCCAGGCGGGAGTTGAAATCGCCACCCGCCCCGAAGACCACCAGCGCGTCTTTGGTTGCGCCAGTATTCTGCGGCGCACCATACCGTTCGTAACGCAGACCGTAGTTCAAAGTCAGGCGGCCGGTGAGGCGGAAACTGTCCTGAATGAAGAAATAGCTCTGCGCGTATTTGTATGTTCGGTTGAAATCAGGAGACGTGGGGGTTGCTGAAAGACGATTGACGGGGGCGCGGAAAAACTGAGGCTGATCGAAGGCGAAGTTCACGATGCCGCCAAAAATATACTGACCGTCACGACCGGCAGTCAGATACCCCTCATTGGTGCGCAGCAACAGGCCGGCACCTGCGGAAACGATGTGACGGTTGCGCGTCCAGACGGCACTATAGATCGCCTGCGGGTTGTGATTGTGATTCCGGTAAGCGTAAAAAGCCGGGCTGCCCGGCAGCAGAGTGCCATCGCCTGACGACAATGTGGGGATTTCAGGATGAGCGCGGTCCCACCACAAGTTGTCGTCGCTATAGCTGAATTTCAGTTCGCTGGTGATGCGGGGTGTGAAGGTATGGGTCCAGTTGCCGGCAAGACCGGTTGTGTTCTGTTGCAGGCCGGAGGTGAAATCCTTGTACGGACTCCAGATGAAGTTGGGCTGCGAAACACGGGCCATCGCCAAACGGGCCATCAGATGATCGCGGCCTCCACGGAACGTGTAATCGCCGCGTTCCAGCAGCAGCAGGCGGTCAACCACTACCGGAACTTGAATTTTGTAATCGGCTGTCAGTTTGGTTGAGTTGATGACCGGGGCCGGATATTTTTCCAGGAGCTGGCGGGAAAGCCGGGCAGGCTGAACGTTCAACGCGGTGAGGAAGTTCTTTGTGGGCAGGGAATAGGTGAGCGGGTCAGTCAAACCGTGACTGATCAGTTGTTCAAGCGCACTGGAAAAGTAAAGCCTGTTGCGCAGGACCGGGCCACCGACTTGATAACCAAACCGGTTTTCTTTGGCCACACGACGACCGAACCCTGTCAGGTTGTCGGCAAAGTCAGCAGCGTTGAGGACATCGTTCTTCAGGTATTCATAGCCCAAACCGTGGAACTCACGGCCCCCTGCGCGGGTAACGGCGTTAGCGACAAAACCACTCGTCTGGCCGTATTCAGCGGAATAGTTATTGGTGGAGATGCGGTATTCCTGAATGGCTTCGGGCGCCGCAGGGCTCAGCGGGCCAGTGACCAGAAAATTATTGTTATCCACGCCATCCAGCAGAAAGTTGGAGGCAGACGGGCGCTGGCCGGCCACGCTGATGCCCAGACCACGCGCCGTGCCGTTATTTGCCGCGATACCAGGCAAACTCACCAGCATGGTATAAACATCGCGGCCTTGCAGGGGAAGGGCAGCGATCTGGTCAGGATCAATCACATAAGAAACTGAGGTATCGAGCGTCCCGCGTTTTCCGCGCTGGCCTTCAAACGATCCGGAACGGCTGGTATCGACGTCAGGACCGTAAAAAGTGACGATTGTTTTGCTGCCAGGCAAAAATACACTGCGAAACTGGCCTGATTCCCACACATCACTAATGGGGCGCATACGGAAATCAATTTGAATACGGCCAGCGACCGGGAGTTCAAGCTGCTGCAACTCCTGGGATTGAAACCCGGCGGCAGTGGCCCGCACGGAATACATTCCTGGCGACAGCATCGGCAGAAAGTAGGTGCCCGTGGAATCGCTCTTGTAGGTTCCGGTAGCGGAAAGGGCTTCGCTGGTAAAGGTGATCGACGCGGCATCCAGCGGCCGGCCGGAAACCGAGTTCAGGATACTGCCCGAAATCAAACCCTGGGTGGACTGGGCGAAAGCGGCGGACAGACTCAAAACACCGGTGAGTGCGAGCTGAAAAATTCTTCGCATGATGTGGACTTTATTGAGTGTACTGATTTGGCGCGCCATTTCACACCCGGAGCGTCGTACTGGAGTCTGCCGCAAGTAGTAACATTCAGGATGAACGCATGAAAAGAAACTGGAAACGCGTACTCATTTGCGCCGCGATTGCTCTGGGCAGCGCCGTTGTCACGCTGCTGCTCTCCAATATTCGCTTCTTCCAGGTGCTTGACCTGAAAGCTCGGGATGCGCATTTTGTCTTTCGCGGCAAAGTCCCCACCAAAGACATCATCCTGATCGGGATCGACGACAAGGCTCTGAACAATTTCCCGGAGTTGTTTGCCTTCTGGCACCCCTACTACGCCGACGCGTTTCGAGCCGTGGCCGATGCGGGCGCCAAAGTCATGGTCCTCGACGTTGCGTTCGGCATTCCTGTGACGAAATGGGAGCCGGATAACGACTCCAAACTGGCTGAGGCGTACACGTACGCCACCCAGAAAATGGGCTTGGTAACCGCGATGGTTGCATCCACGGCCAACCAGAAGGACGCCAATTTCACAATCCCCATCAATATGCTGGCAGGCGCTTTCGGCTCGGCCGCATATGCCAACCTGACTGCGGATTCAGACGACTTTGTACGCCGCCAGGAACTTCTGGAAGCCCCCAAGGCCGGAGTCCCCACCGAGCAGTTGACCCGAAGTATGCCGTTTATGGCAGCGGAAAAATTCCTCGGCAAGCCCGCGCAGATCAAGAACGGCCAGGTTTTTCTGGGTGATCGGCTAATCCCCACCAACGGAGAGCGCGACGTAACCATCAACTTTGCCGGGCCCGCCGATACCTTCCCCCGCATCTCTCTCTTTGATGTGATTCAAGCCTACCGTTCCGGAAATACCGCCCAGCTGACCAAATGGTTCAGCGGCAAAGTGGTTCTGATGGGTCCGGACAACATGAATGACCGGTACAGTACACCATTCTATAAGGCAGCGGCATCCTCCAGCAAATGGACCACGCCGGGCGTTGAGATCCATGCGAATACTCTGCATACCCTGCTGACGGGCGATTTTCTGCTGCCGGTGCCGGAATGGGTACGGTTCGGGTCACTACTGATCGCAGCGGGGATCATTGTCAGCGTTGTTACTTCGTTCCCAGTGGCGCAGACAGCGCTGTGGTCGGTGATGGTTTTCCTGGTCGGCCTGGTTTTCACCCACGTACTGTTTCGCAACGGCTGGCTGCTGTCGACGACTGAGAACGCGGCCTCGCTGGTGCTGTCGCTGATCGGCGGCATCATTTACCGGTTCGCAACAGCGGAAAAGAAGAGCAGCTTCTTCAAGAATGCGGTGGCCCTGTTCGTGGGCAAACAGGTCGCACAATCGCTGGATAAATCGGACAAGATCGGCCTCACCGGCAAACGCGAGATGGTGACAATCCTGTTCACTGATATCCGCGGCTTCACGGCGTTTTGCGAATCCAAAGACCCGGCCCAGATCGTTGACCTGCTCAACGTCTACATGAGCACCATGGTGCGGATCATTGTCGATTATCACGGCCACGTCAATAAGTTCATCGGCGACGGCATTCTGGCGGTGTTCTCGGACGATGATGAAGGGGCCAAACCGGGCGACCATGCCTTGCGGTCACTCAAGTGCGCTGTGGATATGGTGAACGCGCCGAGCGAATTCAAGACCGGGGCGGGGATGCATTCCGGAGAAGTGATTATCGGCAACGTGGGTTCTTCCGACAAGATGGAATTCACGGTACTGGGCGACACGGTCAACCTGGCGTCCCGCCTCGAAAGTCTAAACAAGGAAAATAAGACCAAGGTTTTGTTGAGCGAAGCCACCCTTGAAATGTGCGGGGGGGTAATTGACACTCTGTATCTGGGTGCAGTCCCGGTAAGGGGCAAAACGGAACCCATGAAGCTTTATACAGTCATGTCGCTGGTGACGGCCGAGATCCGCGAAAAAGCGGCGCACGCAGCGGCGGAGGCAGCAGCAAAATGAAACGGTTGATTCTAAGTAGTTTAGCGATTGCAATGGGTGCCGGTCTGGCCCTCAGTGCGGCGGAAACCAAGGAAGAACCGGTTGGTCTGATTCTTTCAGCAGCGGGGGGCAAAGTTCTGCGTCAGGGGAACGAAACACCGCTGGCGGTGAAATCGGGCGATATTCTGTTTTCGGGAGATTCTCTGCGCGCTGGCGACGGCCCGGCCAGCTTCCTCTATTGCCCAACCAAGGGTTCGCAGAGCCTCGACCAGGGCGGCGAAGTGCTGATGGATACGAAAGCACTCAAGGTCAAGACGGGCAAACTGGGCGTTCCCAAGCCTGTGGGTGCCTGTTTCCTGCCCCAGGTTGTCCGGGTGGCGGTGGCCAGCCAGCAGCATTACGGGGTCAGTATGACGCGCGGTTTGACCAAACCCGATGGGGAAGTGGTTGCGTTTGATGCGCTGCCTGCCCCACTGAAGGCGGAACTTGCGCCATTTGAAGAGATGCTGAAGGCGAATCCGAAAGATGCCGTAGCGCTGATTCAGGAAGCGGCGGTATTTGACCGGGAGAAACTGGAAGGCAACGCTCTGGCGGCCTACCGGAAAGCAGCGCCGGAATGGGCGGACGCAAGCTGGATTCGCGGCAAAATTTTTGAGATTGAAGAAGGGCTGGCTGCCAAGGCCGCGCAAAAGGCCGGAGCCGTTTCGGCGGATGCCAAGGTTTTCGCTTTGCTGATCGGGATTTCGGAATACCAGAAACTGCCGAAGGACCTTTGGCTGCAGTATGCGGATGCGGATGCCAAAACACTAGCGCAACATTTTGCCAGTCCGCGGGGCGGCGGTTTGCCTCCGGAGCAGATACAGGTGCTCACCAATGGGGAAGCGACGACTGCAGCCATTCGCAACGCGTTTAAGACCTTTTTGAAGAACAGAGCAGGCAAGAACGATACGGTCTTCATCTTAATGGCTGGGCATGGCACGGTAGACAGCCACGGCGCTTTCATCGTGACGAATGACAGCGACCCGCAGGATTTATCAGCGACCGCAATTCCGATGGCCGAAATTCAAACCCTGGTCGAAGATGAACTTACGAACGTAGGCCGGGTGGTGCTGATGGCGGATGTTTGCCGCGCGGCGACCATTGGAACACTGAAGACCGATAAAGTCGGTGCCATTGTCGAAAAACTCGGCGAAGCGCCCGGCGAAATGCTGGGCCTGATGGCGGCGCGCCCGAAGGAACTATCGAATGAAGGGCCGGATTTTGGCGGCGGACATGGCGCGTTCACGTACGCAATGCTGAAGGGCCTGAATGGCGCGGCCGATGAAGATGGCGACAAGATCGTTACGGCGTCAGAAATCATTGAATACGTGCGCTCCAGTGTCGCGAAGATTACGAGTAACAAGCAGCACCCGCGTGATTTCGGGAACATGGAAAACACTACCAAGCTTTCCGACATCAGCAAAGCGGGGATCACGATTTCCCGCTACCGTAGTTTGTACGATTCCATCAATGGCGGACCGCTGCTGCTGGCTTCGGCAGATCAGGCCGCGCCGCCCATCGCCGGGCCAATACAACAGGATGTCGAAGCATTCCAAGCCGCGGTAAAGGCAAAACGCCTGCTACCGGACGATGAGGGCGGAGCTTTTGATCTGGCAAAGAAACTGCGCGGCGAATTGCCCGCCAACCAGATGTTCCTGCAGGAAAATTCGCTGCGGGTAGCTCTGGAAGACCAGGCACAGCAGGTTCTGCTCCGGTATCTGGCAGGCGACCAGACTCCGCAGACGAAGAGTGAATTTGATGCCGGTTCGAAGTTTATGGAAGCGGCTCTTAAGTTGACGCCGGAATCGTTGTATCTGGAAGGCAGGGATTCTTTCTTCCGCGGACGCGGCCTGCTTTACGACAAGAAATACCCGGAGGCGGCGGAGTTGCTGGAAAAGGCGGTTCGGATTGATCCGGGCGCAGCATATGGTTACAACGCACTGGGCATAGCATATCTGGAACAGGCAGATTTCGCCAAAGCCATTCCAGCGTTCCGGGATGCTTCGCACAAAGCTCCGAACTGGTCTTACCCGCTGCACAACCTGGCTTTATCCTATGTGGAGTCAGGCAACTATCAGGGCGCGATCAAAAGCTATCAACAGGCGATGAAGATTACGCCGCAGTTCAGCTATTTGCCCTACAATCTGGGCTTGGTTTACCAGCGTCTGAATCGCCGCAAGGATGCGGAAATCGCTTACAAACTGGCCGCGAAACTGGCACCGGAATCGGGTGAACCGCTGAATGCCCTCGGGTCGGTCAAGGCTTCGTCCGGCAAGACTGCGGAAGCTGAGAAACTTTACAGGGAAGCGCTCCAGAAGAATCCGGCCATGCTGCCGGCACGCCACAATCTCGCGTTGCTTCTGAGCGGTGTGAAGGGCAGAGAGAAGGAAGCGATCGACGAGTGGCAGAAGAACCTGGCCACCAATCCTGACTTCCTGGCTTCGCGACTGAGTCTGGCGGAGTTTCTCACCCGGACGGGCGACACAACCGGTGCGATTGAGCAGTATGCGACTGTGCTGAAATCGAAACCGGAATATCTGGCGGCACGGGTGGCGTTGGCTGGCGTGTACCTGAAAGCAAATCAACCCGGTCCGGCCCTCGAACAACTCCGCGCCGCCGCAAAACTGGATACGCAGAATGCTTCGATTTGGGAACAGATCGGGGATGGCGAGAAAGCACTAGACCACCCTGCCGAAGCCAAAGAAGCCTACGGCACAGCGATGAAACTGCAAATCGAAAAAGGCGATAAAAAGCGCGTTGCGGGCAAGATGGCTTTCTAAATGGAGGCTGCTCCCGGAGTCCTTCAAGATAGCGGACTGGTTCAAGCCCGGCTCAAGATCTGGGGTGTGCGTGGCTCGACCCCGACGCCCCAGATTGAAAATTTGAAGTTTGGCGGCAACACAGCTTGCGTGGAGATTCGCAGCGCGCAAAACGAAGCCATTATTTTTGACGCTGGCAGCGGCATCAGATCGGCTGGCCAGTGCCTGATGCAGGAAGCTGCCGGACAGCCGATCGATGCGCGGATCTTCCTGACTCATTTCCACTGGGATCACATTCAGGGCCTGCCGTTTTTTGCGCCGTTATATGGCCCGAACAACCACATCGCTTTCTTCTCCGGATCGACAGGCCGTCCGTTGCAGGAGACTCTGGAAGGCCAGATGTCGAAGCCATACTTTCCAATCGATTTCGGACAGGTGGCAGCTCATCGCGATTTTCACCAAATTCAACCGGGCGATGTGATTCAGGCAGGCAGTATTACGGTACGTCCGTTCCCGCTCAATCATCCGCAGGGTGCTTCAGGCTATCGGATTGAGTGCGGGAGTTCAGTGGTTTGCTACATCACGGACTATGAGCACGGGCACCCGGAACTGGATGCGGTGCTGGATGAATATGCAAAGGGCGCGGATATTCTGATCTGCGACGCGCAATACACGCCGGAAGAATATGAAACGCACCGGGGCTGGGGGCACAGTACCTGGCGAAATGCGGCTGGCGTGGCGAACCGGGCCGGAGCAAAGCAGTTGCTTCTGTTTCACCATGACCCCGGACATGATGACGATACGATGCGGGCGATTACGACCCAGGCACGCGAGGAGTTTGAAAATACCACCGCCGCATGGGAAGGTTTCGTCGCCGAATTATAAATAATTCAGCACCACTCTCTAAGCGAGAATATCGTGCAAGACATTGCCTGAAACGTCGGTCAGGCGGAAATCGCGCCCGCTATAGCGATAAGTCAGTTTCTTGTGGTCAATGCCCATCAAATAAAGAATCGTCGCGTGGATGTCATGCACGTGCGCAGGCTTTTCAATCGCCTTGAAACCGAAGTCATCAGTGGCTCCATAAATGGTTCCACCCTTAACCGCTCCTCCAGCCAGCCACATCGTGAACCCGAATGGATTGTGGTCACGGCCACGCTTCACGCCACTGCCTATGCCGCCGACTTCACGGACCGGAGTGCGTCCGAATTCTGAACCGCAGACGACCAGCGTATCTTCCCAAAGGCCGCGTGACTTCAGGTCTTTAATGACCGCTGCAAAGGCCTGATCGGAGTTTTTGGCGTTGACCTTGTGGGCCATGATGTCGGCATGCGCGTCCCACGGGTCGCCCTTGGAGTAATAGAGCTGAACCATGCGGAGGCCCTTTTCAACAAGGCGAACAGCCGTGAGCGCGCCCCGCGCGACGTCTCCCGGACCGTAGAGATCGAGCGTGGCCTGTGTTTCTTTCCGGATGTCGAAATCGGGCATTCCGGGTATTTAGTGGGTGGAAGGGATAAGGTCGAGGCCGCCGCAGTGGAAGTAGATGGCGGTTTTGAAGTTGAGCTTATTGCGAAAGCCGCGAGCTGTGTACTTGACCCACTGAATCTTTGAGTTAATTGATTCGCTGCCGGCGTTGGTGATCGGGTGCTTCAGATAGGTGACGATGTTCTCGAAGCGGCGTTTGATCATGCGGGCTTTGTCGGCGATGGGTTTGAGGCGGCTGCGAACCGCCCAGTTGAACCACCAGCGGAAGTGTTTGCGTGCCGG
>JANYDS010000061.1 GCA_025363475.1 Terriglobia bacterium | reverse complement strand
CGCTTTCCGGCCGCCCAAATATCCCCTTGAATAATCCCTTGAATATCCCTCGCGGGGGCCGAAACTGAAATACCGGAAAGAAAACAATCCCGAAAAGGGACTATTTTACTTCGACAGTAGCGCCAGCATCGACGAACTTCTTCCGGATGGTCTCGGCTTCATCTTTGCTGACGCCTTCCTTAACCGGCTTCGGCGCGCCGTCCACCAGATCCTTGGCTTCTTTCAGGCCGAGGCTGGTGACTTCACGAACCGCTTTGATGACGTTGATTTTATTGGCACCGGCGGCGGTCAGAATAACCGTGAATTCGGTTTTCTCTTCCACTGCGGGAGCAGCAGCGGCAGCGCCGCCTGCAACCATAACGGGAGCAGCGGCAGCAGCCGACACGCCCAACTTTTCTTCCAGCAATTTCACAAGCTGGGACGCCTCAAGCAGCGTCAAGCTCTGAATCGAATCCGCAATCGCGTTGATATCGGCCATGATCTAAAAACTCCTCAAACTCTCTTAAAATTAAAGATAGACTTACTAAAACCGGCAGCCGCAGCCTGCGCCTGGAGAACCTGGCACTGCACGGCCCGCGCAACTACTCTGCAAACTTGTTTTCTTTGACGCCCTGATCGATCACTACCGCCAAATTGCGCCCCACCGCATTCATCACCGTCACAAGCTGCTGCGCCGGCGCATTGATGACATAGAGCAACTTCGCAAACAGTTCGTCTTTTGACGGCATATTGGCAAGCTCAGTAATCGCGGCAATATCGATCACCCGACCTTCCACCAGACCAGCCTTAAAGGTAAAAGCCGGATTCACCTTGGCATAAGCCGTCAAAACCTTAGCCAAACCAACCGGATCGGATGACATCGCAAGCGAGGTCATACCCTTGAGACCCGTAAGCACTGCCGCTGACGGAGAACCTTCCGCAGCCAACTCGGCGATGTTGTTCTTCACAACCTTATAAGTACCGCCTGCGCCGCGAATCGCCTTGCGAAGATTGTAATCCTGATCCACCGTGAGCTTCTGGAAACCAGTTACGAAAACGTTATTGGCGTTTTCGAGAGCTTTCTTCAGCTCAGCAAAATCTTTTTTCTTGTCTTCCCGTTTTTTCATATCATCGATCTCCGCAATTACCGCAGCAAACAGCGCCCGGCCTAAGCCTGCGCCGCCGCTTCTTTCGCGGTCAGTTCCGCGACATCGATTTTCACGCCCGGACCCATCGTGGAACAAACGGTCGCGCTGCGTACATATTTACCCTTGGCTACCGAAGGTTTAGCCTTTAGCACTGCGGTGATCAGACTGGAAGCATTTTCGACGAGCATCACGGACGTGAAGCTCAACTTCCCCACCGGAGCATGGATGATTCCGGTTTTGTCGACACGAAATTCAACCTTACCGGCTTTAACTTCAAGCACAGCCTTGGCGACATCGGTGGTAACCGTACCCGTTTTCGGATTCGGCATCAGGCCGCGGGGGCCGAGCACCTTACCGAGTTTACCGACGGAACGCATCATATCAGGAGTGGCGATCACGGCGTCATAAGCAGTCCAGCCTTCAGACTGAATCTTGTTTACCATGTCTTCGCCACCGACGAAATCAGCGCCGGCTTCAAGCGCTTCACGCTGCTTGTCGCCGCTGGCAATAACGAGAACGATCTTGGATTTTCCCAAGCCGTTGGGCATGACGACCGTGCCGCGAACCATCTGGTCTGCGTGTTTGGGGTCAACACCCAAACGCATGTGGACCTCAACGGTTTCGTCGAACTTGGCGAACTTGATCTTTTGGATCAGCGATATAGCCTGATCGAGGGGGTATTCACGCGCTTCAACTTGTTTGAGCGCACTCTGGTATTTTTTGCCTGGTTTTCTGGCCATATCTCCTCATTGGTGCGATCGGCGTCATGCCGGTTTAAAGTTCACACCGGCGCACACACCTCCCATTGAGCCGTTTTGGGGGTACCTGAGAATCGTAGCACGGTCGTAACAGGAGTGCAACCTGACTGGTAGCGGCGGTCTGCCGATAATGAGCACTTAAAGCGGCACAAACGCAAGGTACTACAGTACTAAAGATATTTAATTTTAGCCCTTTCCACCGGGCGTGTGTCCTGCTACGCTATGGGTGCATGTTAATTACTGCCACAACCCTTATTCGGTCCATGATTGTTGCCGGTGCCCTTAGTGGGGCCGCGTTTGCCGGGTCCGTGTCACCGGACCTGAAAGCCAAGACGAATGACAGCGAAATCGTCAAGGTAATCATTCGGTATGTCGAGAATGCCACGGCGTCCGGCAAGTCGTCTATTTCCGGGGGTACGAAGCTCGCGGATCTGGACACATTTAACGGTGAATTACGTGAGATGACTGTGGGCGCTGCAAAGATAGCGGCGGTAAATACTACAGTGTCGAGCATCTCGGCTGACCATGTAGTGCAGAGCACGGCAATTATCGCCTGCCCGAAGACTCCGTGCTACGACTATCTTCCCCAGACGGTACATCCGCAATCGGTCGTGAAAGCGGGAGTTGCTGATAAGAGCGACGGCGAAGGTGTTGGCGTTGCGGTGATCGACAGCGGTATTCATGTCAACGCTGATCTTAGCGATGGCTGGCATTCACGGGTTCGGTACGCGAAAAGTTTTGTTCCCGGTGAAGATTTCGATGACTATTATGGTCACGGTACCCACGTTGCCGGAATCATTGCTGGTGACGGGTCCAACTCCCTGGGCGGCCTCTACACTCATGACATTCACGGGCTGGCGGCTGGCGTTCATCTGATTAATCTGAAAGTGCTCGACCGCAATGGCCAAGGCACCGACAGCCGGGTAATCGCCGCCATTAACGAGGCTATAAGACTGAAAGATCAGCTGAACATTAAGGTGATCAACCTTTCACTCGGTCGCGGCATCTACGAGAGCTTTAAGACAGACCCCCTGTGCCAGGCAGTTGAGAAAGCGTGGAAAGCCGGCATCACTGTAGTGGTTGCCGCCGGTAACGGTGGTCGGGATAACTCGGCCGGAACATTCGGTTACGCAACCGTCGCCTCCCCCGCTAACGATCCTCTGGTGATCACGGTCGGCGCTATGAACAGCGAAGGCACCAGCACTCGTACTGATGACCAGATGACGACTTATAGCTCGAAGGGTCCGACCCTCGGCGACCACGTAGTGAAACCTGATCTGGTCGCCCCTGGTAATAAGATCTACTCGATCCGTACTCCCTTATCGTCGCTTGAAACCGCACCGAACGGCGTTCCTGCGGACGTCGTGCCTCTGGCTAACTACATTAAGGTGCCGAAGGCTGGGCAGGTTTCTGATTACTTCATTCTCAGCGGCACCAGCATGGCGGCCGCCAGCGTGAGTGGCGCTGCTGCAGTCATTCTCGCAGAAGAAGGCGACGACGATAAATCTCTGACACCAGATCAGGTCAAGGCTCGCCTGATGATCACCGCCAGCAAGTTCCCCAAGGGGACGAATGTCGTCATCGTGGACCCGCGCACCAATAAACCGTTCTACATTCAGTACGATTTGTTTACGATCGGTGCGGGTTATCTGGATCTTGATGCGGCATTGAACGCAACGGCACGGAATACGATTCCCGCGAATATGAATGCCGCTTCACCCGTTGCGAAACTCAAAACCATCCTTGTGAATGGCCAGCCTGTCAGCGTTGTGGTCGTGAGCAACTTCGACAACGATACAACGGTTTGGGGTTCAACCACCGTCTGGGGTTCGCGCGTTTTCGCGAATTCTGACTCTGACACCACTGTATGGGGTTCAACCACGGTCTGGGGTTCAGCAGTATGGGACAAGGCCAGCACCACCGTCTGGGGCAGCGCCGACAGTGACACCACAGTCTGGGGCAGCACCACCGTTTGGGGTTCCTCGGCCGATGGCGATGCCGAGACTACCGTATGGGGTTCGGGTACGAAGCCTAGGGGTTCTGCGCCGTTCACCACGGTCTGGGGCAGCGGCGATGCCGATACCACAGTCTGGGGCAGCACCACGGTTTGGGGCAGCACGACAGTCTGGGGCAGCACCACCGTTTGGGGCTCAACCACAGTCTGGGGCAGCGCCGACAGCGATACAACGGTATGGGGCAGCCAGACCATCGGCGATCCCACCAAAAACTAAGTCAGCTTGAATCAAAAAGGCCCCCGGACTTCGGTCCGGGGGCCTTTTTGCGTTTAGTTCCGGTCTTTCTGATTTCTAACGAAGGCCCTTCGACTTCAACCACGCGATCAGAGCAGCCGGATCGTCGGTGATGATGGCATCCACTCCGGCATCAACCATCAGTTGCCAGTCAGAAGCCTTGTCTGCAGTCCACGGCACCACTCCAAACCCTGCCTTGTGTGCCTGCGCCACCAGTTCCGGCGTCACCAGCCGATGTTCAGGGCTAAACAGTGTAGCGTCAAACTCTTTCGCCACCGCCATCCAGTCCTGCTGTTTTTCAAAGAGCGCAGCACGCCGGATTCCCGGAGCCAGACGTTTCATAACCCGCAGGGTCCTTGGATCGAAGCTTTGCAGAATCACCCGGTCATCCAGTTTGTGTTTGCGGATGTGATCCAGCACTAGTTTTGTAAAGACTTCCGGATCAGGAGTCAACTCCGGCTTGTCGGCAAAGATTTTGGTCTCTACATTGAACTGGACCTTGTTTCCCTGCCCCAGAGCAAAGACATCATCAAGCGTCGGTATGCGCGTTCCCGGCACCGGCACCTGGTCGGGGAAATTCGGATTCTTCTTCGCCCCGCAATCGTATTTCTGGAGTTCAGCGAATGTCAGCGAATGGATCGCAACACCCAGATTCGGCCCGGAACAAATAGTCGCGTTAATCAGCGGATCATGCGAGATCACGGCAATGCCATCTTTCGTCACCGCGACGTCAAGCTCAAGCACATCCACGCCCTGCGCCAGCGCATATTGAAACGCCGGAAGCGTATTCTCCGGCCGTCGCGCACGCGCCCCGCGGTGGCCATGAACCAGGATTTTTCGCTTACCAGCGGCGGTGATCGGGCTATTCATAATGATGGAGGCAGAGGTCAGCGCCGAAAAGGCAAACGCACGCCTCGAAAGAACAGGGTTGAGAGTCATCTGATTTCACAGTCTGGCACGATGATATTACAGCGCGATGACGCGTGCAGCCGCACCGGTGAAATGGCTAATGAACGGTACGGGTCTTGCGGTTCATATAGTCCATCAGCAAGTACTGACCCAGCGTATCGGGCGTCGTGAAATACGCCTTGCCACGGCACAGTTCAGTAATTTTCTGCACGAACTGAATCAGGCCGTAATCGCTGGCCAGCATAAACGTATTGATGATGATGCCCTGTTTTTTGCAGCGGTTCACCTCTTCCAGCGTGCGGCTGATCACCAAGGGATCCAGACCGAACGCGTTGCGGTAAATGCGCCCGTCTTCCAGCGTCAGAGCAGACGGTTTGCCGTCGGTAATCATCACGATCTGCTTCATGTCCTTGCGCTCCTGCTGCAGCAGCTTCTGGGCAAGGATCAAACCATCGCGCGTGTTGGTGTAATACGGCCCTACCTGCGCCCGCGCCAGCTGTTTGATATTCAACTCTTCCGCAGAGTCATGAAACAACACACAGCGCAGGCTGTCGCCAGGGTACTGTGTCCGGATCAGATGCGCCAGCGCCATGGCGACACGTTTGGCGGGGGTGAACCGGTCTTCGCCATACAGAATCATGGAGTGACTGCAATCGAGCATCAGCACCGTCGCGCAGGAACTTTGATACTCCGCCTGATGCACATGCAGATCGGAATATTCCAGATTCAGGGGAACTTTGACGCCTTCGCGGCGCATGGCAGAAAACAGTGTTTCGCTGATATCCAGATTCAGGGTATCGCCAAATTCATAAAGTTTGGAAGACCCGGAAGACTCAATGCCTGTTGCCAGATCGCGCGTGTCATGACGACCGAAACTGGCTTTGCCCAGCGAACCCAGCAAATCTTTAAGCGTCTTGAAACCCAGAAAATCAACCGATTTGTCGGTGACTTCAAAACGGGTCTGCCCTTCCCCGCCCGCTTTGCCATTCGCGTTTTCCTGGTTAACTGAAATCAGGCCTTCTGAAGCCAGTTTCTGCACCAGTCCTTCGAGCAGCTGATCCATCTCTTCGGGGGACATCGCCGCCAGTTTTTCCAGCAACCGCTGGACATCTCCATCAGAAAAAAGTTCACCGCTTTCGAGAGCCTGGCGGATGGCGTCTGTCAACGCATCAAGCGTCTGCTGGTCCCAGGGAGAGCCCTGCATGCGCGGATCGCTGAAACCGCTTTCCAGGAAGAAATTGGCCAGCGCATCCATCAGATCCTGGGCATCAATGCCAAAATCATCGCCAGTAAATTTCGAGAAATTGACCCATTTCATGACGGGTCGCCTTTAGTTATACTGGCGGCGTTGCCGCGAGCGGGGGTTCTCTTCCGGTTCATCCGGCGCTTCGGAACGGCGTTTGCGCTCTTCTGCCGTGAAGCCGAGTTCCTCTGACCGGTTGAGTTTGCGGATTGCGTGCAGACCTTCAAGAATGAACTCACCAGCGGAAGCACGCACAGCAGCCGGCTCGTTTTCAGTCAGACCCAGAGCGCGGGTTTTCTCCATCAGATTCTGGATGGAATCCAGCTGCTGCGTAACGCCCTCGGCATCCACATCCTCACCGAGCTTGATGTGTCCGCCAATTTCAAACCACTTCACCACCGGGTTCATGTTGACACCCTCGAAATAGCGGTTGAAGACTTTGGCCACCGCTGTGCGGATTAGTTCGCGGCTCACGGCATCGCCGCCCTTCAGTTCGCCTTCATATTCCAGTTCGATCTTGCCTGTGATGGCAGGCAGCGCTGCGTAGATATCAACTACGCGCGGGACGGCCAGATCGTCGCCATTTTCGAGAGCGCGCCGTTCGGCATTCGAAACCACGTTTTCCATGACCGAAATCGGCAAGCGCTGCGAGACACCGGAGCGCTTGTCCACACGTTTGTCTTCACGGGCGCTGAACGCGAGCTGTTCAATGATCTCTGCGATCCAGGCCGGCATAATCATCGGCATGGCGCTGTCGCGTGTGGTCCAGGCTTCTTCCCTGGTGATGGCCATGCCTTCTTCGACAGAGGCCGGATAATGCGTGCGGATCTCACTGCCGATGCGGTCTTTGAGCGGCGTAATGATCTTGCCGCGCGCCGTATAGTCTTCCGGATTGGCCGTAAACACCAGCATCAGATCCAGCGGCAGACGGACCGGATAGCCCTTAATCTGCACATCGCCTTCCTGCATGATGTTGAATAGACCCACCTGAATTTTGCCTGCCAGGTCAGGCAGTTCATTGATGCCGAATATGCCGCGGTTGGCCCGGGGAATCAGGCCGTAGTGGACGGTGAGTTCGTCGGAAATATTCTGCCCGCGCCGAGCAGCTTTGATCGGGTCAATGTCGCCGATCATGTCCGCAATCGTTACATCGGGAGTCGCCAGTTTCTCAACGTAGCGCTGGTCTGCCGACATCCAGGCGACGGGCGTGGCGTCGCCCAGTTCAGCCACCAGCGTCTTGCAGGCCCCGCAGATGGGAGCATACGGGTTGTCGTGAATTTCGCATCCGGCTACGCAGGGAACCCACGGGTCAAGCAATGTAGTCAGCATGCGGATGAGCCGCGTTTTTGCCTGCCCGCGCAGACCCAACAGGATGAAATTATGCCGGGATAACAGCGCGTTGACCACTTGCGGGACCACTGTTTCCTCATAGCCAACCACGCCGGGAAAAAGCGTTTCGCCGCTACGCAGTTTGCGGATCAGGTTGTGGCGCAGTTCGTCTTTGACGGTGCGACGGCCCAGGCGGTCTTCAGAATACGCGCTGTTGCGTAATTCTCCGAGCGTGCGCGGCAGTTCTGACAGGCGGGGTAATTCTGACAAGTCGGTGTTCCTCCGAAAACTGTCCTGATGTTAGCAGAGGGTCTGCCGGTGCTATTTCGCTCTTATTTTTCAGCGTCGGGATTAAATTCAAAGGTCTCGCCGGCTGTGCGGAAAACCAGGCGGCCGCCCGAGAGGGTCTTGCTCTCACGGCCTGTAGGAACAAAAATCGCCCCGTCGGTAGCCTGGCCGGGCGGAATGCGTGTCTCGGCCAGGGCGATGGCCGAAGCCATCACGGCGGCTTCGAGCTTCGCCGAAATACCGGAGGTCATGGCATTCTGGCGGCGTTGTTCATAGCCATTCGTGGAGCGCATGTGCGGTATGCCGTAGAGGGTGTTCTCGTAAGAGGTGACGAGCTTTACTACATCAGAATGCGAACCGTGATCGAGCAGCAAATCTACTACCTGATTGGCGGAGATTGCAGTCAGAGGGCCGGCAGGTTTCACATAGGTGAAGCTTTCCGGCCGCACAGTCCAGTAGACATCAGACCCGTTGGCGACAGAAACCTGAATCAGCGCAAAGCCCGCCACATGGCTGCTCAGGTGGGTGACAATTACCGTGAGTCCCTTGCGTGTGAGCGTCTGATACTTCTGCCCGTTGGCTTCGTATTCAATCACCTGGGCGCACAGGGACCCGACTGCAAGGAACAGTGCCAGCATTCCGAAAAGCGCGCGAACAGGGCGGGCGGACATTATCTCTATCTTATCTGGCAGGCGGCGCCATCTTAACTGGTACGCGGGTGCCGTAGCCGGCTCAAACCTTTTTCACAAACTCTTCCACGTCGGCAACTTTATCGGTAAGGTGCTTGACCTTTTGCGCCAGGTCCTTGATTTCAGCCTCGGCCCGACGGTTGACGTCGTAGTCCAGTTCACCGCGCAGGCGGTCTTTTTTGTCCTGACGGTTCTGGCTCATCATGATCACCGGAGCCTGAATCGCGGCCAGCATGGAGAGGAATAAATTCAGCAGGATAAACGGATAAACATCCCAGGCGCGCGGACCGAGAAAAACGTTGACCGAGGTATAGCCAACCAGAATCGCGAAGAACGTGATGATGAATGACCATGACCCGCCGAACTGCGCCACCCTGTCTGCAATGCGTTCACCGAACGAGGCTTCTTCTTCAATGACTTCATTGGGATTGCGCGCAGCCCGCACACGCACCAGTTCCTGAGCGGCGTGAATCTGGCGGCTGAGCACTGTGATCAGGTCAAGGCCGGCGTGCGGCCTGGTATGCAGCAGCGTGGTGATATCGCCGCGATCAATTTCGATGCAGACGCTTTCCGTGAGCGCCATAGCATCTGTGTGATGCGCCGTCTCACCGAACATGGATGCAAAGCCAAAAAACTCACCAGGCGCGGGCGTATCGACCAGCACCGACTGGTTGTCTTCGTCGATGGTCGTTACCTCGACGGAACCCGAAACCAGCACATAGCCCAGTCCGCCCGCATCGCCGCGCTTGTAGATACGCTGCCTTGGGGCGAAGGTTTTCAGGTCCACCTGCGCGGCCAGGACGGCCGTTTCTTCGGGATCCAGCAGACTGAAGAGGGGGACGCCATTGAGGTATTCGGGATTGCAGGCCATCTCTAAATACTATGCAATTGGAGATACTGCAAACAGATGAGGAAACGCTTTTTTTTGCTTCTGTTCGCCTGTTTCTTTGGCGTGCTCGCCGCGTTGAATGCGGCACAGGCGGGGTCTCCCTACGTGGTTTTGGTCTCTCTGGATGGTTTCCGCTATGACTACGCGGAGCGGTATCAGGCAAAGAATCTGCTGGCGATTCGCGATTCCGGAGCCTCAGCCGTGGCGATGATCCCTTCCTTCCCCACTGTGACTTTTCCCAATCACCTCAGCATCATCACGGGGCTTTATCCGGAGCACCACGGCATCGTCTCGAATGATTTTTACGACCCAACGCGCGCCGCCGAATACACCCTTAAGAAGAGTGCGGGCGACGGTTCCTGGTATTCCGGCACGCCCCTGTGGGTGCTGGCGGAGCAGCAGCATGTGAAGGCCGCGTCTATGTTCTGGCCGGGCAGTGATGCGGAAATCGGCGGTGTGCGGCCGTCATACTGGTTTACCTACGACGACAATTTCCCGAATCAGAAGCGAGTAGACCAGGTGCTTGCCTGGCTGGCGCTGCCGGAAGAGCAGCGGCCCCATTTCATCACGCTCTATTTCAGTGATGTGGATACGGCGGGGCATGACTTCGGCCCGGATTCTGTGGAAACGGCGGCTGCGGTACGGAAGGTGGATGACATGATCGGGAGCCTGCGGCAGGGGCTGGCGGCGACCGGGTTGCCCGTTAATTTGATTGTGGTTTCTGATCATGGCATGCAGGATACGAAGGGTTACGTCAACTTGAGCGAGTATCTGGATTTGAGTCAGTTACATGTGGCTACTGACGGGCCCCTGGCGATGTTTTATGCCCCGAATCGGGTGGCGGCCCGGGCGGTTTACCAGGCTCTGAAAGGCAAGAGTCCGCGCTTTGATGTGTACATGCGGAAAGAGACTCCGGCAGGCTGGCACCTGCGCGATAATCCGCGTGCGGGTGATGTGGTGTTGATGATGAGGGAGCCGGGGGCTGCGCGTAAGGCGGTGCCGAAGAAGGATGTGAACAAGGGGAGTCACGGGTTTGATCCGGCGAAGTATGAAACGATGCGGAGTATTTTTTATGCGATTGGGCCCGGTATCGAGGCTCACGCTCCGCTGGCGCCGTTCGAGAATGTGAATGTTTATCCGTTTATTGCGGAGCTGCTGGGGCTGCAGGTTACGTCAAGAATTGACGGTAATGCGAAAGTACTGCACTCACTTATTCGGCATTAACGGATAGCTTTTAGCGGCGGGATATCAGAGTAGTCAATTGTGGAATCGGGCTGCGCCGCCAGCCTGGCCAGCCGGGCTCTGCGTGCAGATGTCAGAGGCATGTCATTCAGCGTCTTGCGTACGATTTTGTTCATAGCGGTTTCGTTTTGATTGCTGCGCGCCTTTGCGGTATCGCACTCACGGAATCAACAAAACAGCCTTGCCCAAAACCTGTCTTTCCGACAGCGCCTTCATCGCCTGCGGCAGTTCCTGCAATGGCCAGACACTGGAAACTTCAGGCTTGATCTTCCCCTCATCCCAAAGCTTTTCCAGCGCAGACTGGGTCTCCGCCGTATAACCCGGATGCGCCTTCACATGGCCGCCCCAGAACACGCCCACAACCGACATATTCTTCAAGAGAATTCGATTGATCGCAATCGTCGGAATACGCCCGGCTGCAAAACCAATCACCAGCAACCTCCCGCCAGCCGCAATGCACTTGCTGGAGAGATCGAAAACATCGCCGCCAACCGGATCGTAAATGACATCCGCACCACGCCCGCCGGTGATTTCCTTCACCCGATCCACCCACGCCGGATCATTGTAATCCAGCAAAAACTCCGCGCCCTGACGGCGGGCGAATTCCAACTTCTCTGCCGAGCCTGCCGTAGCAATCACACGCGCCCCAAAGGCACGGCCCAGCTGGATCGCCGACATGCCCACACCGCTCGCTCCGGCATGAACCAGCAGCCACTGCCCCGCCTTCAACTCCGCCCGGTCTTTCAGCGCGAAATACGAAGTCTGATAAACAATCGGCATGGCTGCGGCCTGAGCCCAATCCATCCCGGCGGGAATGCGGAACACTTTATCCGCGTCAAGAATCGTCGCCTCTGCGAAACCAGCGCCGCCCGGAAAACCAAGTACCCGGTCACCGGTCTGGCAGCCCGCAACACCTTCACCAACGGCATCAATCTCACCGGAAATTTCCGCGCCGGGTGTAAAAGGAAACGGAGGCTTCACCTGATACTTGCCCTGAATCTGCAAAATATCAAAGAAATTCAGCGCCGCGGCGTGGTTGCGGACCCTCACCTGCCCCGGCCCGGGTACAGGCATTTCCACCTCCGCCCACTCCATTCCCTCGGGTTCACACCACTGTTTCACCAGCCAGGTTCGCATTCCAGTAATGTACACTGAGCGGGATTGACGCGTGCGTCACAAACAATCATGCTCAAAAATAAAGTTGCCATTGTTACCGGTGCCAGTCGCGGGATTGGCCGCGCCATTGCCGAAGTCTTCGTGCGCGAAGGAGCGACGGTCGTCATCTGCGGGCGGAAGAAGGAAACCCTGGAACAGGTCGCGCACGAGATTGGCCCGACCGTGAGACCCATCGTTTGCCATGTGGGCCGCAGCGAACAAATACAGGCGATGGTGGATGAGACCACGCGCGAATTTGGCCGGATCGATATCTTGGTCAACAACGCGGCCACCAACGTCGCGCAGGCTCCCTGCCTTGACGTTGATGAGGGAATGTTCGACAAGATGGTCGAGATCAACCTGAAGAGCGCATTCCGCCTAACGAAACTGATTGCGCCTGGCATGGTAGAGCGCGGCTCCGGCTCCATCATCAACATCTCTTCCATCAGCGGCCTCAGACCGCAGTTCGAAGGCCTGCTCTACAGCATGACGAAAGCGGCGCTCATCATGATGACTCAGTCCTATGCTTTGGAGCTAAGTCCAAAAGGAGTGCGCGTAAATGCAATCGCGCCGGGCCTGATCGAGACCGCGCTGAGCGAGTTTTACTGGAAAGATGAAGAACGGCGAGCCGAACGCATCAGACAGCAGCCTGTGAAACATCTGGGACAACCCATAGAAATTGCCGAAGTTGCCGCACTGCTGGCGAGCGACCGCTCGTCATTTGTCACGGGCCAGACCATCACTGTTGATGGTGGCCGCTTACTATCATCCATCTAATTTACTTACCCAGAGGAAGCCATGAACGACTTAGTCAAGCTCACCCAGCAGAACGAAATTGCGATCATTACGATTGATAACCCGCCGGTCAACGCCCTGAGTCCGGGCGTACCGGAAGGGATCGTGGCTTCCGTGGAGGCAGCGAATGCTGACCCGACCATCAAGGCCATCGTCCTGATCGGTGGCGGCACAACTTTTATTTCGGGCGCAGACATTCGCGAATTCGGCAAGATGACTTCAGGCGAGAAGCCGCGCATCGCACTGACGCCCAAGCTGCTCATCATTGAAGATTCGGCCAAGCCCGTAGTAGTGGCAATTCACGGGCAGGCCCTGGGCGGTGGTCTGGAAACCGCTATGGCCGGGCACTACCGCGTGATCGCAGATACAGCACAGGTGGGCCAGCCCGAAGTGAAACTGGGCATCATTCCCGGCGCGGCTGGCACCCAGCGGCTGCCGCGACTGGCCGGTGTAGCGAAGGCTGTGGAGATGTGCGCCGTGGGCGATCCGATTTCGGCCAAAGAAGCCGTTGCTCTCGGCATCGCAGACCGTCTGATTGAAGGCGATATTCTGGCGGGCGCAATAGCGTTTGCTCGCGAGATTGCAGACAAGCCGGTGGTCCGCACGCGTGACCGCAACGAAAAGCTCGCTGGTGTAGATCCGGCCGTTTTCGCAACGGCCCGCGACACGGCGCGCAAAACCAAACGCGGACAACCAGCTGCCCTCGCGGCGATTGATGCCGTGGAGGCCGCGACAAAATTATCATTCGAAGAAGGCTGCGAGTTTGAAGGCCAGCTGTTCAATGAATGCCTCTTTTCAATAGAATCGAAAGCGCTGATTTACGCCTTCTTCGGTGAGCGCACGGTCGCCAAAATTCCGGGTATCGGCAAGGAAACTGCGACTTACGAAATCAAGTCGGCAGCGGTAATCGGCGCAGGCACCATGGGTGGCGGAATCGCCATGAATTACGCCAACGCGGGCATCCCGGTCATCATCAAAGAGACTGCACAGGATGCGCTGGATCGCGGCCTCGCCGTCATCCGCAAGAACTATGCGAACTCAGTTGCGAAGGGCCGTTTCTCACAGGCTGTGATGGATCAGCGCATGGCCTTGATCACACCTCAGCTGACTTACGACGGCTTCGAACAGGTGGATATCGTAGTTGAAGCGGTCTTTGAAGGCATGGCGCTGAAGAAGGAAATTTTCGGCACGCTCGATACCATCGCCAAGCCTTCCTGCATCCTTGCTTCAAATACATCAACGCTGAATATTGATGACATTGCGTCTGCCACTAAGCGTCCGCAGATGGTGATCGGGCACCACTTCTTCAGTCCGGCGAATGTGATGCGTTTGCTCGAAGTGGTTCGGGGCAAAGATACTTCCAAAGAAGTAATCGCCACGTCAATGGCACTGGGCAAGAAGCTGAAGAAAGTTGCAGTACTGGCGGGTAACTGCCGGGGCTTTATCGGCAACCGCATGCTGCATCCGTATTTCCGCGAATCGCAGTTTCTCATTGAAGAGGGCGCGACCGTGGAAGAGGTCAACAAGACTCTCTATGATTTCGGCTGGGCTATGGGGCCGCTGGCAGTTTCAGATCTCGCCGGTCTCGATGTCGGCTGGCGCATCCGCAAAGAGTTCCGGCATCTGGAAAAGCCTGGCGTGCGCGTCCCGCTGGTTGCCGATCTGCTCTGCGAGAACGGGCGCTTCGGCCAGAAAGCGGGCTGCGGTTTTTCGAAATATGACGAGAATCGCAGACCGGTCCCCAACCCTGAAACAGCCGCGTTTGCGGAACAGGTAGCGCGCGAAGGCGGCATCGAACGGCGGTCCATCTCGAAGGATGAAATTCTGGACCGTTGCATGTACGCGCTCATTAATGAAGGCGCGAAACTTCTGGAAGAGGGCATCGCGCTGCGGCCTGTCGATATCGACATTGTCTACCTGAACGGCTACGGCTTCCCCGCCTGGCGCGGCGGACCCATGTTCTACGCCGATACCGTCGGCCTGAAAAAAGTGCTGGCCCGCATTGAAGAATTTGAGGCTCAACATGGTTCAGATTTGTGGTCGCCTGCACCGCTGATCAAACGTCTGGCGGCGGAAGGCAAGACTTTTAGCAGTTACGAAACCCAGGCATAAACAATTGCATGGCGTCCAACAAAGAGGCAGTGGCGAGGACCAAAGAGTTCCTCGCCCGCATTCCCTTCAACAGCCTGCTGGGCATACAGATCAGCCGAGAACATGCGGATGGCGTAACGCTCTATTGCAAAGTGAAACCGGACTTGCTGAACAGCAACGGCGTGTTGCACGGCGGCGTGTCAGCCAGTATTGCCGATGCCGCCGTGGGCGTTGCGATTCAGCACCGGTTCGAAGGCAAACGCGCAATTTCCACGGTGGAGTTGAAGGTCAACTATTTCCGCCCGGTGGCTGAAGGCACGCTGTTTGCCCGCGCCAGACTGGTCCGTCTGGGTTCAACGCTATGCGTCGGGCAGGTAGATCTGACAGACTCCAAAAAGAATCTGGCCGGCATCGCTATCGTGACTTATATATTCCTCGATTCAACAGGCAGGGATTCCAGAGGCGCAAATTCTGATAGCATAATCAGCCGTGGCAAAAAACAACGGCGCTAAGTCCGCACTGGCAGTTCTGGTAGCAATCAACATCCTGAACTTTTATGACCGGAATGCGCTGGGCGCACTGACCGAGCCCATCAGGAAAGAGTTTCATCTCAGCGACACTCAGGTGGGTCTGCTGGGCAGCGTCTTCACCTGGCTGTATGCGGTGGTGGGCGTTCCCATCGGCAACCTCGCCGACCGCTGGCACCGCAAGAAACTTCTTACTGCGGGAATCGTCGTGTGGAGCGCGCTTACGGGCATGGCCGCACTGGCCAGCACTTACACGATTCTGCTGATTTCACGGCTGGGTTTTGCTGTGGGCGAATCCGCCGTGGCCCCTGTTGCCACCAGCTGGATTGGCGATCTCTTCCCCGCCAATAAACGTGCGGCACCGCTCGCATTATTCATGATCGGCGTGCCGATGGGCGGTGCGCTGGCCTATTTCTTCAGTGGTCCGGTAGCGCAAGCATTCGGCTGGCGGACGGCGATGGTGGTTGCAGCCGCGCCCGCCCTGCTGCTGATTCCATTATTGCTCCGCCTGAAAGAGCCCGGGCGCGGGGCAGCGGAAGCAACGCAGGAGCATGCGGAAAAAGGTCTCAAGGCGATTCGTGCCGTAGCGGGAATTCCCACCCTCTGGTGGATCATCGCCTCCGGCGCGCTGCTCAACTTCAACATGTATGCGCTGGGAACTTTCATGCCCGCCTTCCTGAGCCGGATTCATCATGTGACACTGGCGAAGTCCGGCATTGATACCGGCATCACTTATGCGATTGGTGGAATCGGCGGCACGCTGATTGCCGGCTGGATGGGTGACCGTGTCATTAAACGCCGCCGAAACGGGCGTCTGCTGCTGGCGTCCGCGCTGACCGTGATGGCCGCGCCAACGGCTTACCTGTCGATTGTCTCCACCAATGTAACGGCTGCTATCGTCTTCATGACTCTGTCATACGGCGCGCTCTGCACTTACTACGGCCTGGTCTACTCGGCAATTCAAGACATCGTCGTACCGGCCATGCGCGCCACCGCGATGTCGATTTACTTCATGGCGATGTATCTCTGTGGTGCGGGCTTCGGCCCGCTGCTCACCGGGAAAGTCAGCGACATGATGGCGCGCCGCGCAGCTGATCTCGCCGGCTCAGCCGTAATCACCGATGCGTTCAAAGCAACAGGACTGCAACAGGCCATGCTGATCATGCCGGTTTTTTCTGTGCTCCTCGGCCTGGTCCTCTTCATGGGGTCACGCACCATTGGCCGCGATATGGACCGGCGCGAACTGCGCCCCGCCGCGTAGCGCGCACTTGTTTAAGAGCCTCGGCATGAGATGCTGACCCATGTGCCCCCACCGCTTGATGGCCTGACCGTTCTCGATTTTTCCCACGCGCTCGCAGGCCCCTACTGCACCATGCTGATGGCTGCCTACGGGGCCCGTGTCATCAAAGTGGAAGGGCCTGGTCACGGTGATATTGGCCGCACCTGGGGACCACCTTTTCAGGGCGCTGACGCCGCCTATTTTCTGGGCCTCAACAGCGGCAAACAAAGCCTTGCGATTGACTTGAAAAGCAAAGAAGGCCTGGACCTCTGCCGTCAGCTTGCGACAAAATCTGATTTTCTGATCGAGAATTTCCGGCCCGGCACTATGAACCGCCTGGGGCTTGACTACGCCTCGCTCTCAGCGATCAATCCGCGGCTGATCTATGTCTCGGTTTCCGGCTACGGCCAGACGGGGCCGCGGCGTAATGAACCGGCGATGGATCTGATCATTCAGGCCGCATCCGGCCTTATGAGTATCACCGGGACGCCAGCAGGCGAGACCGTCAAGACCGGGCATTCCGTGGCCGACATCACTGCCGGTATGTTCGCCCTGATTGGAGCCATGATGGCAGTGGAAGCGCGGCACCGCACGGGGCGCGGTCAGTTTGTCGATGTATCCATGCTGGACGGGCTCATGTCCACCATGGCCCCCAGCTTTGCGCGGTATCTGGCTTCCGATGTAATTCCCGGCCCTATGGGTACTCTGTTTGACGCGATTGTTCCCTATCGGAACTATACGTGTGCGGACCGCGAAATCACTATCGCGGTCGCCAGCGACAAGCTTTGGGAAGCGTTCTGCGTGGCCATAGACAGAGCGGATCTCACCCATGACCCGCGTTATAATTCCAATCCGCTGCGGGTTCACAACCGGGGGGAACTGGAACCCGTGCTGGAAGGCATCTTCCGCTCGCAATCCGCCGCGCACTGGATGACGGCATTTACAAGGCAGGGCGTCCCCTGTACGCTGGTCCGCAATTTGAAAGAAGTGATTGACGACGAACACACCGCTGCGCGCAACATGACCCCAGTCGTGGATCATGCCGAAGCGGGCAGGGTGCATGTTATGGGAGTTCCCGTTCAGCTATCAGAGACACCCGGCAAAATCACCAGCGCTTCACCATTGCTGGGGGCCGATTCAGCCGCAGTGCTGACCGAATTTCTGGGCCTCGACTCTGCGACGACAGACCGGCTTTACCGCGACAAAATAATTGCCTGAGGGTTTGAAAATGAATATTTCCAACGACGATTTCCGGCGGCATTTTGAAGTGCTGTCCGATGAGACCCTGCTGGCCACCAAACCGGAAGATCTGGTAGACGCGGCGCGTTCGTGTTTCGAAGAAGAACTGGCAGCACGGGGCTTAAAGACCGGCACTCCGGCACCGGTCGCGGAGGCTGAGACCACCGAAACGGATATAGCTGCTTCGCATGAACTGGCGGCAGGGGACGAACTGGTGCTGATCGGCACCTATACGGTGGCTGACGATGCCAGCCTCGCCCGGGGCCTGCTGGAAAGCGCGTCGATACCAGCCCGGCTGGAGAACCAGAGTCTGGGGCTGGGTGCATTTCAACTGCGTCTGATGGTGCCCGCATCGTTCGAAGAGCAGGCACTGGAAGTGCTGGAATACGAAATTTCCGATGAAGACCTGGCAGCGCAGGCCGAAGCTGCCGGTGAGTTTGGTTTCGATGAGGATGAGGAAGAGGAAGCCGAAGAAGAAACGCCCGAAGATTAACTCAGGTATTTAATCAGCAGAACCTCATTCCCTTTTTCGTTGTAAATCATTTCGTCTACCAGAGCGCGGGTCATCAGAATCCCGAAACCGCCGGACCGCATCCCGCGTTGTTCGCGCAGTTCAGCATGCGCCAGCGGAGCTTCAGGCGAATTCGAAATCGCCGCGTGTTCCAGACGCGCAAATGAAAATCCGTCACCCGGATCGCGGACGCTGTAAAGCAGCGCCTGTTCTGCCCGGATATAAGTCACGGTCACACTCGAGTGGGGGTCATTGTGTCCACCGTGTTCAATTGCGTTGGTGAGAATTTCGCGAAAAGCCGTCCCCACACTTTCACGGTCGGCCGCAGGCAACCCCGTTTCCATTTCGCGTACAAAGTTGAGAATGCGGGCAGCTGTCGCGAGTCTGCAGCGCAGGCGGACTTCCAGCCAGCGGGGGCTCGCCGACAACACTTCAATATCATCGTCCCGATCCGCCTGCAACGCCTCTTCCACGGCTTCACGCACCGCTTCGAGGGTGAACGGTTTACTCAGCCAGGAGAAAGCGTGCTCTCGGATGGCACTGATGATCTTTTCCGCCGTACTGTCGACGGTCATGACCACCACCCGGAGCGAAGGGCGAAGCGCCCGAACCAGTTCGAGCAGCGCAAGGCCATCAAGACCCGGCATGATTACATCAGTCAGGATCAGGTCCCACGCCTCGTTTTCTATGCGGCTCAGGCCTTCCACGCCATCGAGGGCGCTCCCGAGTTCAATGCCGGTGTCAGCAAGGGCTTTGCCGAGCAGCAGGTGAATATCCGGATCGTCGTCGACGATTAAAATGCGTTTGGGTGCCGCCACCCTACAGCCCGGCTTGCGTGATGAACTTGTGGTTCAGATAAGCTTCAATCGCTTCTGAACCACCTTCGGAACCATAACCCGAATCCTTGACGCCGCCGAACGGAACCTCTGGCAACGCCAGACCGTGGTGGTTAATCGACACCATGCCACTCTCGATGGCAGCACCAATCAGGTTCGCGGTTTTCGCGGATTTCGTATAGGCGTAAGCCGCCAGTCCGTAAGGAAGACGATTCGCTTCTGCCACGGCCTCATCGAAATCACTAAATGGCACCATAATCGCCAGAGGCCCAAAGGGTTCTTCATTCATGATGCGGCTGTCCAGCGGCGCCCCCGTGATCACCGTCGGAGCATAGAAGAAGCCGCGCTCCCCGATGCGACTGCCGCCGGTTTGCACTTCAGCGCCTTTTTCGACGGCGTCGGCCACAAAGCCTTCCATCGCCTGGACCCGCCGTTCCCGCACCAGCGGTCCCATGGAAATGCCTTTATCCAGACCGTTGCCGACCTGAACGCGTCCGGTGACTTTCAAAAATTTCTCCACAAACGGTTCGTAAACACTCTTATGGATGAGAAACCGAGTGGGAGCCACACAGACCTGGCCCGCATTGCGGAATTTGTTGGCCCCCAGCAGCTTCGCCGCAACATCGAGATCGGCATCTTCAAAAATCACGGCAGGCGCGTGGCCGCCCAATTCCATGGTGATGCGCTTCATGTGAAGACCCGCAAGGGCCGCCAGCTGTTTACCCACGGCCGTCGAACCGGTGAACGAAATCTTGCGAATCACCGGATGCGGAATCAGATAGCTGGAAATATCAGCCGGAATGCCGAAGACCAGATTGATGGCACCAGCGATAACACCCGCATCGGCAAAGGCGCGCACCAGTTCCGCACACGAACCCGGCGTTTCTTCCGGCCCTTTCAGGATGATGGAACAGCCCGCCGCCAGCGCAGCACTGATCTTGCGCACAGCCTGATTGATGGGAAAATTCCACGGCGAGAAGGCCGCCACCGGACCCACCGGTTCCTTCACCACCAGCTGATAGACGCCTTCCGCGCGCGCAGGAATCACGCGTCCGTAAGTGCGGCGGGCTTCTTCCGAAAACCACTCGATCAGATCTGCGGCCAGCAGAATTTCGCCCTTCGCCTCATTCACCGGCTTGCCCTGCTCGGCAGTCATGGTGCGGGCGATCAGGTCAACACGCTCTCGCACCAGCCCGGCGGCGATACGCATCGTTTTTGCCCGGTCATACGCAGAGATTTTCCGCCAGCTGCGGAAGCCCTTATCCGCCGCTTCCAGAGCCAAATCAAGGTCGGCGCGTTCCGCATGCGCGAGGGTTCCAATGGTTTCGCCGGTAGCCGGGTTTAGAACATCGAGCGTCTTGCCGGCCGCGCTGTCGCACCAGGCGCCGTTGATGAAAAGCTGTGTATGAGTGGACATGCTGTCTTCCTGATCTTAAACTTGGCGCTTTAACGGCCGTCTGGCAGCAGCAAAACTTCGTGGATCAAAAGCTGGCCTTTAATCTTGTTGTCAAAACGAAGCGAAGCCTTGCGCTCCAGCTGCACTCCCAAAACCCGGGTTCCGGCGGGAACCACAAACTCATAGTGAATCGCGTGGCGGGGTGATGAGCCGAGAATACCCGGAGTCAGCATATTGAAGCGGTCTATCTTTTCCGCGTCGTAGAAGCGGAAGTAAGGGCCTTCATCGGTTGTGATATCGGTGGCAGTGAGTTCCGCCGTAAACCGGTACCTGCCGGGCCTGACCGGCACCAGTTGCGCGGCAGCCACAAACCCACCCGCTTCGTTTCCGCTAAAAAAGAGACTCAGGCCGTTGTGGATCACAAATTTATCCGTGTTGCCCACCTTCCAGTCGAGCGGAACGGCGGCCGGCTCGCTGGTGAAGCGCCGGTTGGCGAGCAGGTTGGGTTTGAGGTAATCGCCCCTCGCAGACCCCAGCCACCCGGTCCAGGTTTCCGCCGCCAGCTGGTACAAGTGACGATCCCAAAGGGTCGAAACCAGTTGTTCAGCCGTGGTCTGGTCAGCGAGGTCCCTTACGCGGAGCCACTCCCACGCGTCCATTAACTCCTCTGGACGAGCGCGGGGCAGCAGTGCCACCAGCCACGAACGAGCCGCACGGGCGTTCTCCGGAACCCCGAGTTGCATAACCTGACGAGTGGACAGGCCAGCAGCTGCGTAGTTGATGAAGAGGATCTGGTCAAAATCTGATGTCAGGGCCAGAATTCGCTTGCCCAGTGCCGCCATTTTCTCTGGCTTGTCCCGCAGGAGGTAGAAATTTGCTTCCCGCATCAGAATGGAAGGAATTTCCGGACCGAGCGCAGCAGCACGGTCGAGCGCCACCTGGGCTTCGACAAAACGCTCGTTATTCTGCATGTATTCGCCCAGTTCCGCCCAGCGATAGGGGTTGCCGGAATCGGACGCCACTCTGCGGCGGATAATTTCAGGTGATTGCAGCATTTCGGCATACGACATGTCCGCAACCAGTTGATCCGCCCTCACAAAACCTCCTCTGACGAGGATGCTGTTTGGCTGCGGCTGTACAAAATCGGCGCGAAGAGACCACGCGAGGCCGCCGAGAAGCAGACAGGAGACGACGGTCGTGATATTGACCACCTGACGTCGCGCGACCGGAATTGGGCCGGCCGGGTGGCGTACCGCACACGATGACTGAAAGGTAGGCATGCGGGTCAATTCCCTCTATATTGATGTAAAAATTGGGTGTTAGTGCTAGTACTATGTCCAAAGACTACGTTGTCTAAATCTGCTACGGTGTTATTATCGCAGAACATTTGAAACCGTTCTGAATCATACGGTCACTAGATGAGAACGAAACGCACAAGGCAACGAGATAACGCCTTATGTTGTGACTTACAGGGCGGAGCTTGCCGGAAATCGGGTTTTGGCGTGCAGGATTGAGGCTGACAATGATTATTCTGATGAGAAAAGCGATAAGAAATCCGGCACGTGCCACGGCAGTGTTTTGTTTGATTTGGCCGGGGCTGATGGCTGCTCAATCGCTCGGAATCGACTCGATTCAACCTCAAAACGCGTCGCAGGTTCGGTCAAGCTACGTCCTCGGTCCGGATGATCAGATCGTAATCCGCGTCTCTGAACTCGAAGACATCAACGATAAACCGATTCTGGTAGATACCAACGGCCAGCTCTATCTTCCGCTGGTGGGTCCGGTGCAGGTTGCCGGCCTGACAGTTCAGCAGTTGCGGCAGCAACTTACGGAAAAGCTCAGAAAGTACATCAAGGAACCGGCCGTATCGATCTCTGTGCTGGAATTCCGCAGTCAGCCGGTATCGGTGCTCGGTTCGGTAGGTTCGCCAGGTGTGCTCCAGTTGCGCGGCAATAAAAACTTGTATGAAGTCCTTTCCATGGCTGGCGGCATCAAGCCTGATGCCGGCAACAGTGCACGCATCACCCGCAGGATCGAAAACGGCGTTATTCCCCTGACCGGGGCCACAACAGACCCGACGGGCAAATTCAGCCTCGCGGAAGTGGTGCTGAAAGATGTCATGGAAGCAAAAAAGCCCGAGGAAAACATTGAGATCAAACCGAACGACGTGATTACTGTGCCCAAAGGGGAGATGATCTACGTCGTCGGGGAAGTGAGAGTTTCAGGCGGCCTGGCGCTGGGTGAACGCAAGACAATTTCCATTCTGGAAGCGCTGTCCATGGCGGGCGGTCTGGGTCCCACCGCGAATTCGGGTAAGGCCAAGGTGCTGCGCACTCTGCCGGGCAAAGCTCAGCGCGAGGAAATCACAGTAAACCTCAGCAGCATCATGAAGGGCAAGTCGCGCGACATTTCCATGCAGGCCAATGACATTCTGGTGGTCTCAGGCAGCACGGGCAAAAAGCTGGCCGCCATAGCCATCCCGAGTATTGTTTCCGCCGGAGTATTCGCAACCACAAAATAGGACACTTCCTGGCTGACCGAATCACTGACGAAAGTTTCAGCACCCCTGCTCCGCCCGGCGATTTCCCGTCGCGCGGCAACGGCGGGCATGGCCATTATGCCCGCCAGCGCAGTATGGAACTCCCCCAGACCGATACCGGTGAGGAGTCAGGCTCGGGCGGTCTCCTGGTCTACCTGTACATTCTGCGCCGCAGGAAATGGACCGTTCTCATTACAGCGTTTTCCGGAATTCTGCTCGCCGTCCTGTACACCTTGCCGCAAACCCCCGTCTACCAGGCAAAGAGCACCATTGAAATCCAGGGTCTCAATGAGAACTTCCTGAACATGGGTGCTGCCACCCCGACCACCGACCCGGGGAATAGTTTTAATCCCGAGCTGGATATTCAGACCCAGATCATAGTGCTGGGCAGCCGCTCACTCACCGAGCGTGTGGTTCGAAAAATGGGTGGCGCGGATGGAATTGTCAAGGCACCCCCTTCGCGCATCGGCTCCTGGCTTCGTGCCGCACATTTGCCTGAGCCTGTGGTCTCGGCCTCAGTCAAAGCCCTGCGTATTAACGAAGGCCCGCGCCCTAACCCGCAAAGTATGGCCATCGCCATGGCCTCCGGCAACATCGCGCTGCACTGGATGCCCCAAACGCGGGTGATTGAGGTGGCAGCTGATTCCACAGATCCGGCAGTCGCGGCGCAATTCGTAAACGTCCTCACCAACGAATTTATTGAACAGAATATGGAGGCCCGCTGGCAGACCTCTGAACGCACCACAGATTTTCTCGGGCACCAGCTGGAAGATTTCAAGATCAAGCTGGAGCAGGCCGAAGAGCGCCTGCAGCAATACGCTTCGCAAACCGGACTGGTCGTCACGTCTGACAAAGATAACCTTGCTGAGAAGAAACTCAACGATTTACAGCAGGCCCTTTCGAAAGCCCAGTCAGACCGTGTCACGGCCCAGTCGAAGTATGAAACGGCCTCAAAAAGTCCGCTGGAGACGCTGCCCGAGGTTCTGGACGACAGTTCGCTGCGTGACTACCGGGTTAAGCTGACCGATCTGCGGCGCTCTAAAGCAGAGCTCTCTTCATCGCTGACAGCCGAGCATCCGCGCGTGAAGCGGGTCCAGGCCGAAATCGATTCGCTGGAAGCGGCCGTCGAGAAAGAGCGCGACAGCATTCTGCGGCGCATTCGCAACGATTTTGATACGGCCTCACGCCACGAAGCCCTGCTTCAGGCCGATTACACGGCACAGTCGAAACTGGTCTCGGGCCAGTCGGTTAACCTGAGCCACTACAACATTCTGAAACGCGAAGCCGACACGCTGCGCACGCTTTACGACACCATGCTGCAGAAGGTGAAGGAAGCGGGCGTGCTATCTGCCATGCGTGCCACCAATATCCGGGTGGTGGATGCGGCGCTGCCGCCGGGCGCTCCCTACAAACCGAACATGCTGCGCAACTGCCTGCTGGGAACCCTGGGCGGGCTGATGGCGGGCATCATTCTGGTGCTGGTGAAAGAGCGTGAAGACCGAACCGTGCAGGCCCCCGGCGAAATGAGCTTCTACCTCAATGTGCCGGAACTGGGCGTGATTCCAAATGACAAAACAACGGCGTCGCGGCGCCTGAGCTATGTTGCCGGTGCGCGAATACTCCCCGGAGGGGCTGCCTCCCATGCCAACGGGAACGGCAATGGCGCGGGCACTTCCAAATTCTCGCCGGAACTAGTTGCCGGAGCTTCCATGAAGCCCTCGCTGCTGGCCGAGTCATTCCGTGCAACGCTGAGTTCCATTCTGTTCTCGGGCGAAGATTCCGACCGCCCCCGTGTCATCGTGGTGACCAGCGCCAAACCAGGCGAAGGCAAAACCACCGTAGCCAGCAATCTGGCGTTGTCACTGGCGGAGATCAACCGCAAAGTGCTGCTCATCGACGCCGATCTGCGCCGTCCGCGTATCCACTCCCTTTTTGGCATTGAAAGCGACTGGGGCTTGCGTGATGTACTGCTGGATCATCCGCTGCCAGAGGGCATGAATAGTCCGTTCCTGCCCAGTGGTCACCCCGATCTCTTTCTGCTCCCGGTGGGGACCCCCGGCAGCGGCGTCGCCAACCAGCTGTATTCTCCTCGCCTCGCCACTCTGCTCGAAAGGGCACGCCGCGAATTTGACACCGTCATCATTGACACACCGCCCATGATTCAGATTTCAGATGCCCGCGTGGTGGGCCGTCTTGCGGATGGTGTGGTGCTGGTGGTGCGCTCGAATTTCACCACCCGCGATACTGCTCTTGCCGCCAGCCGGCGCTTTGTGGAAGACGGCACACGGATCATCGGCACGGTGCTCAATGCGTGGGACCCGCGCAAGACAGTCGGCTACGGTTACGGCTACGATTACAAGAAGGTCTACGACAGCTACGCGCAGGTCTACGGCGACGTGGAAAAGGTCGAGAAGTAGCAGCCATCCTGTGCCGGATTCCATTCTGTGAGCCAACCGGCCATACAGGTTGAAGGCCTGGGCAAGCAGTACCGCGGCGGAGTCACCAGTCGCGGTTACAGCACCTTTCGCGACACTATTACCCGTTCCGTGCGCCGCCTCACAGGGGGCAATCCGCAACCCGCCAGTCTTCCTTTCTGGGCCCTGCGCGACGTTGATTTCAGCATCCCGCAGGGCGAAGTCACCGGCATTATCGGCCGCAACGGTGCAGGCAAAAGCACGCTGCTGAAGATCCTGGCGAGGATCACTGAGCCCACCACCGGCAAGGTGGAAATCAGAGGCAGGCTGGGGTCTCTGCTCGAAGTGGGAACCGGCTTTCACCCGGAACTCTCCGGCCGCGAGAACATCTATCTGAACGGTGCAATTCTCGGCATGCGGCGTGCTGAAATCGAACGAAAATTCGACGAGATCGTGGCTTTTGCCGAACAGGAAGCCTTCATCGATACGCCGGTAAAACACTATTCCAGCGGCATGTACATGCGGCTGGCATTTTCCGTTGCCGCGCATCTGGAGCCCGACATTCTGCTGGTGGACGAAGTTTTGGCGGTGGGTGACGCCGCCTTTCAGAAAAAATGTCTGGGCAAGATGGGAGACATCACGCGAGAGGGCCGCACCATCCTGTTTGTGAGCCACGATGTCACCAGCATCGCCGTCCTTTGCCGCTCGGCGATTCTGCTCGATTCCGGTCAGATGCGCAGTCACGGCCCGGTCGGCAAGGTTCTCGACGAATATCTGGGTGCCGGTACAGACGACTGCACGTCTCTCGAATGGACCCCGGAAGATGCGCCGGGTGACGACACAGCGAAAATTCTGGGACTGCGCCTGCTGATGAGTGATGGGGGACAGGCAGGCATGTTTACCACCTCCGACAGCATCATCCTCGAAATGGAGTATGTGGTTCTGCAGCCGGATGCACGGCTGAACCCCGTCATCGGCGTGCGCAACTCACGCGGTATTCTGCTCTTCACAACAGCCAACTATGGCGACCCGGAGTGGTGCACGCGCCATCATGAACCCGGGGTCTTCCGAACGCGCTGCACCATTCCCGCCAACCTGCTGAACAACGAAAGCTACTCCGTGAATGCCTACGTGATCGGCAACATGCGCACGGTCTGTGCTCTGGTGGAAGAAAAGCTGCGCTTCAGCGTTACGGACGATGGCACTTCGCGCGGGGATTACACCGGCGACTGGCGCGGCGTGGTGCGGCCGAAATGTTTCTGGTCCACTGAGCGGATCTCTCTCTCACAATGATTCCCGAACGCCTCGTCCCTGGTACTGAAGACTGGGATCTTTACTTCCCCGAACACCGGCAGCGTTATGATTTTTTTGCTCCGCGCGCGGCCGGAAAATCCGTACTCGACGCGGCCTGTGGCATCGGTTACGGTTCCCGTATTCTGGCGCAGGCAGGGGCGCTGAGCGTGCTGGGTGTGGATATTTCCGGTGACGCCCTGCGGCTGGCACGGCAACAGTTCGCCCACCCCGCCGTTGCCTTCGCGCAGAAAGATGTGGCCGACCTCGCGGGCACCGGACCTTTTGATCTGGTGGTCAGCTTCGAGACCATCGAACACGTTCCTGATCCCGACTTTTTCCTTCAGGCAGTTCGTAACGTGATCCGTAAAAACGGCATGTTCGTTTGCAGTACGCCAAACCCGGATTACATTGACAAAGGCGCGGAGAAGAATCCCTTCCACCTTTCGGAACTGCCCTTCACTGAATTTGCCGCCCTGTTCGGAAAGTATTTTCATATTGAGGAGCGTTATCACCAGTCCCATTCGGCCAGTTACCACCGGCATGCGGGAATACTGCGGGAACTGGAAAAGCTGAACAAGCACGTGGCCTTCAGCCGTCTGCTGCGCTTTGAAAATCAGGTGCGAAGGCTGCTGGGACGGGAGACTCTGTACCATGCTCCGCTGCCCCGTTCGCTGTCGAATGGCGTTGAAAGCGACTATTACATCGCCCCGCTTGAACAAGCTTCCGAAACCCCGGTCACCTACATACTCGTCGGCCGGCCGAAAAACTAGCGATGCACATCTGCTTCGTTTCCCAGGAATACCCGCCCGAAACCGGCTGGGGAGGAATCGGAGCTTACACATACGAAATGGCCCGCGGCCTGGCGGGTGCTGGTCACAGCGTTACGGTCATCAGCCTGGCAGTAAATGAAGAAACCATTCAGACCATCGGTCGGGTGGTGGTTCACAGAATTCTGCCACAACCGGACATCAGCAGTATGCGACTGATCTGGCGACTGAACCGCTACTGGCCTGGCTTTGCATGGGCGGCGTTGCAACGAGTTCGTCAGGTTCACGCAAAACAAAAAATTGACCTGATCGAAGCCGCTGAAAACCGGGGCGATAGTTTTTTCATTTCCTTCGCCGCAAATATTCCCCCGGTCATGGTGCGTCTGCATACCGCCTGGATCTTCGTTGACCAGGGTGACGGGCTGCCCGCCAATCTGCGGCAGCGTTTTCTTTACTGGCTGGAAAAGCGCGTGATTCTAAGAGCAAACGCCGTGTCCTCTCCCAGTGAAGCGATGGCCGTCCGCACGCGGGCCTGGGTACACCGTCCCGGCACGGGAGTCGCAATTGTTCCCAACCCCATCGACGCCCGGGCCTACGCGCCAGTGCCCGAAGCACGCGGGCGCGACGTCGTTTTCATCGGGCGACTGCAGCGGCGTAAGCTGGCCCCGCTGGAACAAGCCCTGCCGGCACTGCTCGCCCGCTGCCCGGAGACACTCTTTCGTTTCTTCGGCGACGATACCAAAGATGAGCATGGCAAGTCTTATCAAGCGCGGCTGATGCGCGCCGCAGGGTCGCAGCAACACCGCCTGGTTTTTGCTCTGCTGCCGCGGGAGGACGTGAAAACCTGGTACCAAAGCGCCGCCCTTTGCCTGATGCCTTCCATCTGGGAAAATTTCCCCTACACTACTCTCGAAGCCATGGCCTGCGGGGCTGCCGTCATCGCCAGCCGTTGCGGCGGCATCCCGGAAATGTTGGAAGACGGTGTGAGCGGAATACTGTTTGATCCCGGGCAGCCGGATCAGCTGGTTGATGCCGTAGTCGCCCTGCTGGGTGATCCCGCCCGTTGTGCGGAACTTGGCCGGGCTGCCCGTCAGCGCGTGGAAGATCTGTATGCAGTGGACCGCGTGGTGCAACAGATGGTGCCTGTATATCAGGCAATGATTGCGGCAGCCGCATAATCGTCATGCTGTGCATTTCAGCGGCGGTCTGCACACACAACGGCGCCGCCGTTCTGGGAAAAGCACTGCGCAGTCTGGCCGCCCAAACTCTGCCGGCGGAGCAATTCGAAGTTTTAGTGATCGATAACGCTTCCACCGATTCCACAAAGGCCATCGTCGAAGAGGCAGCCATGCGGCAGCCTTCCGTTCGCTACATATTTGAAGCAAAACTGGGTCTGTCGCAGGCCCGCAACACCGCCGCCCGCGCCGTCCGCAGCCCGTTCATCGCCTACCTTGATGATGATGCCCAGGCGGAACCGCAATGGCTGGAAACTCTGCTTGAGGCATTTGAAACGCTGCGCCCCGCGCCCGCCTGCGTGGGTGGCCTTGTTTCTCTCGACTGGACCGGCTCTGCCCCGCCAGCCTGGCTCCCGAAGAAATTTGAGGCGCTCTACTCCGGCCTCGATCTGGGCAGCGAAGGCCATTTTCTGACGTCCCCTGATGAATATCTGATTGGCGCGAACATGGCATTCCGGGTGACTGCGCTGCTGGCCAACGGCGGCTTCGATCAGAACCTTGGCCGCAAAGGTTCCCGGCTTATTTCGGGGGAAGAATCGGCCCTGCTCAACCGCTTTCGCGCCAACGGGTTGCCCTTGTACTACGCCCCGGCTGCTGCTGTTTCCCATTTCGTGCATCCCCGGCGGCGCAACCCGAAATGGCTGGTGAGCCGTGTCTATTGGGACGGAGCATCGCAACCGCATATCGATTATGGCCGCACGAAATCGAGGCGGTTTTATGCCCTGCAGGCGGGCCGCGACATCAAGCGTCTGTTGCAGATCTCCGGCGAACTTCTGGCTGCTTTCCTTCGCCCGGACCGGGTTAAATCGGCGGAAACTGCTCTCTCCCTTGTGCAGCGATGGGGCCGGCTGCGGACCCATCTGGCCCTGATCGCGCTGGGCGGCGAGTAGCCATGCACATCCTTCATCTGTCCCTCGATTACCCCAGCGGAACCGGCGGCAGCGGCGTCGGTACGCAGGTTCACACGCTCGCACACGCCCTGATCGCCAGCGGGCACCAGGTTACCGTTTTAGCTCTCGCGGAACAAGGTCAGCCGGACCAGCAGGATGACCGTGGAATTGAGATCCGCCGCATCCAGCCCGGCAGCATTCACTGGTACGCCTCGAAGATTCCGTGGCTGGGCAGCAGAATTGCCAAGCCTCTCCGCGAACTGGAATACTGCTGGATTTCCTGGCGGGAAACGCAGCGGGTGCATGCGGAACACCCCGTTGATGTCATTGAGGGCACTGAGACGGGGATGCTGTTCGTGGCGCTTTTCCTGAAGAAAATCCCTCTGGTGATTCGCCTGCATGGCGAAGAATATACTTTCGCGCTGCACACTCCGGGCCGGCACATTGGTGCCTCCCTGCTCCTCAGCCGTATGATGCAGCGCGCCGCCTTAATTCGTGCGCGGATCCTAGTCAGCCCCAGCATTGCGCACGCAAGGGAAATTCGTCGTGAACTCGGCCGCCGCACCCCGCCCACCGAAGTCATCCCTAACAACATCCCGCTGCTTGCGACACACGGCCACCCTCCTTTCAGCAACAAGCCGGGAAGCCTCGCGGTGCTTTATGTGGGCCGTCTCGAACTGCGCAAAGGCATCAGCGTTTTGCTCGAAGCCGCTATACGCATCAATGAGCAGGTTCCCGGTACCCGTTTCCTGCTTGCGGGCAAACGCCACGCCAGCCTGCCCCAGGCGGACCTTGACCGCATGATCGAACAGTCCGGCCTGGACGGTCAGATTGAACTGCTGGGACATGTAACGCGCGAAGATCTGCCGGCCTGGTATGACGTGGCGCAAGTCTGCGTCTGCCCGTCGTTTTACGAAACCTTCGGCCTCTCGGCGCTGGAAGGCATGGCGGCCGGAGTGCCTGTTGTTGTGACCAACGCCGGCGCGTTCCCTGAAGTGGTGGGAGACAGCGACTGCGGTGTTCTGGTGAATCCCGGCGACAGCGAGGCGCTTGCCGCCGCCGTGGTCCGGCTGTTGCGCGATCCCGCTTTACGAACCCGTATGGGAGCTGCAGGCCGTGAACATGCGCGCCGCAGTTTTGAGGTTCAACACCAGCTTGAAGACAACGTGCGGCTCTACGTGCGCGCCGCTGGGCTGGAAAAACCCCCGGCGGATCTGACGGAAGGCGAGGAACACATCTTCTTTTCCCCGCACCCCGATGACGCAGTTATTTCCTGCGGCGGCCTGATCGAACTCTTGCGTGACAAGGGCGCCAAAGTCACAGTCATCACACTCTTCACACGCGTTCCCGAAGCCGGTTCACTTTCCGCTTTTGCGCGCCACCTGCATTCAAAATGGAAGCTTACCGGAGATGTCCAGGCGCAGCGGCGCGCAGAAGACCAGGAGAGTCTGGCTGCCCTTGATGTCAGTGCGGCCGAACACTGGGATTTCTCCGACGCGCCTTACCGGCAGGATGCCGCAGGTCAGCCGCTCTACACCAGTTACGAGCAGCTTCGGGGAGCCATCCAATCCGCCGATACTGCCCTTGAAGCAAACCTGTACGAAAGAATTGCGGCGCTTGTGCGGGACAAAGCGGCTTCCGCCATTTTCTATTTTCCCTGTGCCATTGGCGGTCACGTTGACCACCGGCTGGTCAATGGAATCGGCCGTCTTCTTTGTGACGACAACGCGACCATCCGCTTCTATGAAGACTGGCCGTATGTCCAGAAGTTCACCGCCGAACCGGCTGCCGACTGGACCCGGCGAGCCCTCGAAGTCCCGCTCGAAAAGAAAATCCGTGCCACAGCCTGCCACCGGTCCCAGTTCCGCGAGCCAGCGGCAACACTGAAGAGCAGGTTCCGCAGCTTTGAGTGCTACTGGGAGCCAAAACCGAGGTCAGACACCGGAGCCGCCGTTCGCGGCCCCATCCCCTACTCGCCGGCGGAACCTGCGACACGGCTGCGCGACATGCGCACAATTGCAGGGGCTTTTCGCTTTCATGATCTTGATGAGATTCTGCCCGAAGGGAACGGGATCTGCCTCGACCTGGGCGCTGGTTCAGGGCGTCATCGCTCTGTAGCCGAAGCTCGCGGCTATCGCTGGTTTGGCATAGACCGGGGCCGTGGCGGCAACAGGTTCAGCGCCATCATTCGCGGCGATATCGCGCAAGCCCCGTTTGCTTCAGCCTCGGCCGCTTGCGTCATTGCATGGCAGGTCCTTGAATATCTGGAACAACCGGAGCATCTGTTTGCGGAAGCCGCACGCCTGCTCTCACCGGGCGGAGTCTTCTGCGGCAGCGCTTCCTTTCTGGAACCCGTACACGGACAGACGTATTACAACCTGAGTCCCCTCATCATCAGGCGTCTGTTGCGGAAACACGGCTTCTCGGACATCAGCATCAAACCGGGAGTTGGCGCGCTACCGCTTCAGGCATGGACCTGGCTGAGACGTACCGGTGGCCCCCGCGCCGCCCGCATCGCCATGCCCCTCACGGCGGTGCTAATCGTACCCGTGCTTTCCCTGCGTTTCGCCGTAAGCTGGCTGATGGCGAAGACAGGCCTCGGTTCCGGTTTCAGTATGAGACGGACCCTCGAAACCGAACCGCTGGAATTTGCCGGCCACGTGCTGTTCTCCGCGCGGAAGACAGGCATTTGCACATAGCCTTCATCTCGATGGAAGCGCCCTACGAGACATCTTCGGGGGGCGGCATTAGTGCTTACCTGCGGGCCCTGATTCCGGTTCTTGCTGATGCCGGTCACCGGGTCACCGTAGTCGCCAGGACCCGAAGGAAGGAAGTGCAAACACTCTGCGGCGGGAAAGTCAAAATCGTGCCTGCGGAACTGCCCGGCAGCCATTGGTATTTAAGCAAGGTGCCGCTGCTCTCGCGCTTCACGCATCCGGTCCGGCAGCTCGAATGGTCGCAGGGTTTTTATCAGGCCGCATGCCGCGTTTTTCGCGATGACGTGCCGGATGTAATTGAGACAGCAGAAACCGGCGCACTGCAACTGGCGCGCAAGCCAATCGCGCCGCTGGTGATGCGGCTGCACGGCAGCAACTTCACCTTTCAGAAATTTAGCGGTGGGCCGTCCGGGACCGGTATCCGGCTGGATCGCAGCCTGGAGCTGGCTGCACTGCGGCGCGCTGCGGCGATCACTTCTCCCAGTACTTTTCAGGCCCTGGAACTGGCCCGTACAAGCGAAATACCGCTGGAAGACATTCAGGTGATTTCCAACCCGGTCTCGGCCGCGATTCTGACCCGCGCACATGCCGCGAGGCCAGTTCACCCATCAGCCACACCGCTGGTTTTGTACACAGGCAGGCTGGCTCCCGTGAAAGGAATCGTCCCGCTGCTCGAAGCCGCGAAGGAAGTCTGCCGCAGCGGCTCTGTAAAGTTCACGCTTGCGGGACCGTGGCAAATGGGCCAGGCACCTGCAAAATTCGGCTTTGACCCCGAAGGCAAACTGACCGGCACTCAATTGTCATGGAACGGCCATATCTCGTGGGAAACGATTGCAGATCTTTATGTACAGGCGACAGTGTTCGTCATGCCGTCATTGTTTGAAAGTTTTGGCATCAGTGTAATCGAAGCGATGGCCTTCGGAATTCCAGTTGTCGCCACAACTGCAGGGGCGTTACCTGAAGTTGTTGAAGATGGCGTTACGGGTCTTCTCGTCCCGTCGGGAGATTCCGGCGCACTGGCCGCTGCCATCAAGCGTCTGCTGAATAACGCTCCCCTGCGTGCGCGTCTGGGTGCGGCGGGCCGTGAACGTGTGCTGGCCCGCTACACTCCGGAGCGCATCGCGGAAAAGACTCTGGCTCTGTATGAACGCGTCAGGCGGCACACGAATTCGTGAACGCCCATGCGCATTCTGCTCATCACATCTTCCTATCCCCCTGTGCTGGGCGGGCTGCAAACAGTGGTCCACGAACTCGCCCGGCAATTCGAGGCGCAGGGTCATCAGGTGCAGGTGGTGACCAGCCGTTACCCGCGTTCCCTGCCCGCCCGCGAAGTGCTGGACGGAATTTGCGTCACCCGGTATTTGTTTCTGAAACCTTCCCTGGACCAGCTCAGGACCGGCCGGCCCGATCTTTTTCTGGCCGGTCTGGTCTTTGGCCCGCTTACACTTTTTCGCTTGCGGCGTCTGGCCCGCCAGTTCCGGCCGGACGTGGTGAATCTTCACTTCCCGCTTTCCCAAACGTCGTTTGTTCTCGCACTGCTGAACGGGCGGCAGTTCCCGCTCGTGGTCTCACTGCATGGCAATGAAATCCTCACGTGGTTCGGAGCTGGCCGAAAGCCCTTTCGGAGTTTCGAAAACATTGAGCCGGGCTTCACTCGCTCCGCCCGCGCACGCTCGCTGTGCGCAGTGCTCCGGGAGGCAACTATGGTGACAGCTTGCTCACGCTGGCTGCTTGGTAAGGCCGCTCTGCTTGAATCTTCGGTGGCACAGAAAGGTGTCGCCATTCATAACGGGATAGATGCCTCGCGGTTCCTCGACCACAGCACTGCTTCAAGGGAGCGCCCTTACATTTTCGCCTTTGGCCGTCTGACGCCACTCAAAGGCTTTGATCTGCTGCTGACCGCGTTCGCAGAACTCGCCAGCACCTGGCCAGGCATTGACCTCGTTATCGGGGGGGATGGCGAAGAACAGGACGCGCTTGCACTCCAGGCTGTTCAGTCCGGCCTGGCGTCGCGCATAATATTCGCCGGACGTCTGGATCCGCCGGGCGTTGTCCGCTACCTCAACGGTTGTCTGTTTCTTGTGGTACCGTCACGCTGTGAACCCTTCGGCATTGTGGCACTCGAAGGCCTGGCTGCGGGCAAAGCGGTTCTCGCAGCAGATGCCGGCGGCGTAACTGAAATCCTTGGTGTTCAGATTGTCCCCGCCACGGTGGCAGGCCTGCGGGAAGGCATGGCTGCGTGGCTTGCTGTGCCGCCTGTCGCGGCCAGCCGGCACCTTGCGGAGACGTTCAGCTGGCCGTATGCTGCCGACCGGTACCTTGCGACTTACCAGGCGGTAGTTCAAAAATAGAGTTATGCTTCCGCGCCGTCCGATCAACGGAGGAGTTCCTGGCAACCGCCGGTCCGGTGCGTTTGCCGCAATACCGGTTGCGGCACCGGGCAGCACGCGCAATTCCAATATTTTCATCGTTGGCTCTTCCGTCCTGATCGTCATCTTCCTCGGTATCGCCAGCACCATCACACAGGGCATCGACTACCGGGTGGCTATGTACAGCATCCTGGGGTTGCTGGGGCTTGCCACGATTATGGGCGGCGAACAGAGCCTGTTCATCGGCTTTGTCGGCTTTGTCGCGGCTTTCGGTCTGGGGTATCGCACCATCACAGTTACTCCCCGGCTCAAGATTCATCCTGCCGAAATTCTCATTCTGGCGCTCCTGGTACTGCTCTTCACCGCGCGCCGTGCCCGCAAGGCACTCGTGCACAAAATGCTGATTCCGGGCTGGATGATTGCCATGCTTCCCTTCTGGATCTGGGGCTGGTTCCGCGGCATCGGCGAACGATACCCGTGGGATGACATGCTGTCCGAATCACGTAATTTTTTCATGCTCATCCCGATCGTTATGGTGACCAGCATCATGCTCATCAACAGGGATCGCTGGCGTCTGATTCTGACCGTACTCTTCATTACCTCCACCTGGATTGCGATGTGGGGTGTGGCCGAATATTACGTCCCGGGCGTGCGCGGTCTGTTTCCGGGTTTCGTGACCAAAACCGGTTCCACCATCACAGGGGAAGGCTTTAACCGCGCCACCTATTCCTTCTGGGGCAACCCGGCAGCCACGTTTCTGTGTGCGATGGCGATTCCGCTGGCGATCCCCCTGCGCCGCTGGTACCCAAAATCATGGCAGCGGATGGCGATTACAGCCATGGTTCTGATGCAGGCGACAGGCGTATATGTCGGCGGTTTCCGCATTCTGTGGAGTTGCGTCGCCGTTCAGTTCGCCATCTATGCGGTGTTGAAGAAACGGTATATCTCAGCCGCTGTGGTCGTCTTGTTGTTCCTTGGCGTGTACAACATAATCCCAGCCAGTACGCAGGAACGTTTTTCCACCTTCGCCGCCGTACTGAATGGCAAGCCGTCAGAGCACGACAGCAGTGGCCGCAAACACCTGGCGCGCCTTGAGGAAGCGGTGCTTCTGGCGGAACAGAATCCTATGGGAGTCGGCTGGACAGGGGCTGGGTGGGTTCACTGCGATTTTGTGCAGATTGCCGCCAACCTCGGCTGGGCCGGCGCTCTGGTTTATCTGTTCGCTTATATCTTCACGCTCTGGCGTTTCATAGACAGGATTAGCCGCACACGCAAAGGAACCGAATACCACGATGTTCTGATCGCGGTGCTGCTGGGCTTCACCACCGTTGGCGCGCTGCTATGGACACAGGCCGTAAGCGTGCTCCCGCAACTTGCTTATCCGGCGTGGTTCTACTGGATCATGGCGGAAATACTCTCTCGCCAGAGCGATTTTGAAAGGAGAAAACCAAGTGCGCCCCCGGCTCTCCATACTCCTGCCGACAGGGAATTCCGCAGCTACCGTCCGCAGTACGCTGGCGTCCGTGAGCTGGGCAGATGAACTGCTGGTAGTGGATTCCTTCAGTACCGATGCAACTCTGGCGATTTGTGCGGAATTCGGCGCACGCGTCGTGCAGCACGAATACCGCAACTCAGCCACCCAGAAAAACTGGGCGTTGCCGCAGTGTGCGTTTGATTGGGTGCTGCAAATCGACAGTGATGAAGAGCTCACGCCCGCACTGTGCGAAGAGATTGAACAGGCTCTGGCCGGTGCGCGACCCGAAGTCGAGGCTTTCCGTATACCTCGCCGCAATCATTTCCTGGGCCGCTGGATGCGCCACGGAGGTGTGTGGCCCGATTATCAAATCCGTCTGTTCCGCCGCGACCGCTGCCGCTGGGAAGACCGCGAGGTGCATGCCCATCTGCAGGTTCCCGGTGAAATCGTCACACTCACGCAGCCGTTCATCCACCATGACGGGCCTTCGATATCGCGCCGTTTCCGCGACCTGGACCGCTACACCCGCTATGAAGCCGATGAACTCCACAAACGCGGTGTTCGCTTCCGCTGGTACGATCTGCTGCTGCGCCCGTGGGCGGGGTTCTTCTATCGGTACGTCTGGCTGCACGGTTTCCGCGACGGCTGGCGTGGTTTGATTTTCTGTTCTTACATACCGGTTTATTTGTTTCTGGTGCGGGCCAAACTTTGGGAACTGGAAGCGCTGGGTCTCAACGAAAGTCCTCGCCTGCCGTGAGCGCACGCAAGCTGATGATTCTGGAATCGTCTTCGAAAATCGCCGGGGTTCAGCAGAATACGCAGTACCTCGCCGCGAAGGTCAACCGTGCTCTGTGGGAACCCGTGATTGCATGTCCGGAGGAAGGTGATCTGCCGCGCAAATGCCGCGAAGCTGGTCTGGAAGTGCGGATTCTGCCGCGCCCGCTGCTACTCTCCACCAGTTTCTGGGCGGGTAACAGCGTGAAGCTCCCCAATCCTTTTGCCTGGGTTTGGAATATTGTTGCGATTCTGATTGCGGCTTCGGGCACCCGGCGTTTTCTGGCGGGTGAACGCCCTGCCATTGTGGTTACCAAAGGTTTGCTCTGCCATTTCTATGGCGGACTCGCGGCAAGGCGCCTCGGTATCCCCTGCATCTGGTACCTCGAAGACTTTATCTCGGAACGCTTCGGCGGCATCTACCGTGCAGTCTTTGGCAGCCTGGCCAAACGTCTGCCCTCGCATGTTGTCGTGATCGGCTTCCCCATTTTCGATCAGTTGCCGGCCACGGTGCAGCAGCGCACTACCATCGTCAACAACGCGGTGGATACCGCTGTGTTCCGCCCGGGCCGCAATGGTGATGCGGTGCGCCACAAATTTAGTATTCCCGCAGACGCAGTTCTCATCGGCAATGTTTCCCGGCTCACACCGTGGAAGGGCCAGTATCAAATTCTTCAAGCTTTCAGCAGCCTGGCCGCCGCCAATCCCGAAGTCTATCTGCTGTTTGCGGGTGCGGCGTTGTTTGGTGAGGAGGCCTACGAGACCCGCCTGCGCGCTCGTGTGACGGAACTGGGCCTCACGGAGCGCGTGGTTTTCACCGGCCATCGTGATGATGTTGCGGACCTGCTGGCTGCGATGGATATTTTTGCCTACGGCGCAGTGGAAAAGGATGTTTGGCCGCTGTCGCTGCTGCAGGCGATGTCGAGCGGCCTGCCTGTGGTTGCCTTCGACCTGCCCGGTGTGCGCGAGCCACTCGGCACAGGGCAACCAGAGGCGTGGCTGGTGCCCGTTTCGGCGGTCGCCCGGTTTGCGGAACTGCTGGGGAAACTGGCGTGCGATGCGGGTCTTCGCAGAGAACTGGGTCGCGCAACACGGGAACGCGCCGAGCAGGTATGCTCCCTCGACCGCAATGTAGCGCGCCTCGAAATTCTGTTCGAAAGCTATATCGGGGCGTCAGCTTGAGCCGGGACATTCCCCGCGTTCTCTTCGTTCACAATGCAGCCACCACCTTCGTCGAACTCGACAAGCAAATGCTGAGCACGTTTTGCAAAGTCACCGACTGCGAACTCCGTTCGCGGCGTATCGCACCGCTTGCACTGTGGAGCAGCGTCCTCTCCCACGATCTGGTGTTCGGCTGGTTCGCCTCCTGGCATACTTTTCTGCCTCTGCTTTTTGCGCGGCTGCTGGGCAAGCCGTCCGTCCTCGTGATCGGGGGCTATGATCTGGCGAATCTCCCGGCCATCGGCTATGGCCATCAGCGCGGAGGTCTGGCCAAATGGCTGAGCCGCGCGACGATGGGGCTCGCCACCAGGCTCATCACCAACTCCCGCTACAGCCAGCAGGAGGCCCGCATCAACGCAGGTATTCCGCCTGACCGCGTGACTGTGCTCTATCACGGCATCCCTGACCCCTTCAGTGGCTTAGCGGCTTTGCCACGCGAACCGCTGGTACTTACGGTGGGCAATGTCAGTCGCGCCAACCTTCAGCGCAAGGGCCTGGAAGCTTTTGTACGCGCTGCTGCGCTGCTGCCCGAAATCGCATTCGTTGTCGCTGGCAGACGTGCGGATGATGCCTTCGAATATCTAAAATCGATTGCCACCGCGAACGTCACCATCACCGGTCTGATCAGCGAAGCAGAACTGATCCGGTGCTACCAGCGGGCCTCCGTTTACGTTCAGGTTTCGCAGCATGAAGGCTTCGGCATGAGTCTGGCGGAAGCTATGCTGGCAGGCTGTATTCCTGTGGTCACCGGTGAAGGTGCAATTCCCGAAGTGGCAGGTAAAAATGCCATCTTCGCGGCGTCGCAGGATCCCGCAACTGTAGCGGCGGCGATCCGTCAGGCCTTGGCTGCGCCGGAAAAAGACCGTGCCGAAGCGCGTGACCGCATCGCCCTGCACTTCACCCTGGACCAGCGGCGTGACGGGCTTGAGAGCATCGTTCATTCCACACTGGCAGGGGCGCAATGAAGGGCAGGGACCACAGCGCGGAACTGGCTCGCATTGAAAACGAATATGCGCGGCGCTCACTCGAAATCGCACCGGATACGTACAGCCTGGCCCGGCCTGCCAACCTCTTCTTCAACCAGCAGCTGGTGCGCGCCTGCATCGCCTTGCTGCAGAGTCACGGCGGTTTCCCTCTGCATGCCCGCAAGGTTTGCGATGTGGGCTGCGGCGGTGGCCCCTGGCTGCTGGAGTTTGCGAAGTGGGGCGCATCAAGCGGCGATCTCAGCGGTATCGATCTCAACCCGGAGAGCATCCGCCGCGCCGCCAGCCGCCTGCCGCTGGCCGACCTTCGCACGGGCGACGCCGCTGAACTCCCGTGGGAGGATGCGACTTTCGATCTGGTAAGCCAGTTTACGCTTTTCTCGTCCATCCTGAGTGAACCCGTCCGCAGGAGCGTTGCAGCGGAAATGTTCCGCGTCCTCAAGCCCGGCGGACACATCCTCTGGTATGACCTGCGAATTGATAACCCTGCCAACCCGGCTGTGCGCGGCATCCGCGCTGCGGAGATACAAAAACTGTTTCCCTCAGGGATCGTACATCTGACTAAAACTACCCTCGCGCCGCCGCTTGCCAGGCGTCTGGTTCCGTTGTCCTGGACCCTGGCGCTGCTGCTGGAAAAACTTCCTTTCCTGCGGACACACTACGTCGCCGTGATCGAAAAACCAGCTTTGCCGGAGACCGCATGACCGACCCCGTCTGGCTGCCGTTCGCAGTTCCCGACCACAGTGAAGATGAGGTGGATGAACTGGTGGCCACGCTGCGCTCGGGCTGGACCACTACTGGTCCGCGCGCCGTTCAGTTTGAAAAGGACTTCAGCGCCTATACGGGAGCGAACTATTCCCTCGCCGTTAACTCCTGTACCGCGGGTCTGCACGTCGCTTTGGCTGCCTGCGGCCTCGGACCGGGCGATGAAGTGATCACAACGCCCATGACCTTTTGCTCCAGCGTGAATGTCATCATCCAGACTGGTGCCACGCCCGTGCTGGCAGACATTGGCGCAGATCTTAACATCGACCCCAAAGCCATTGCCCGCGCCATCACACCGCGAACACGCGCCATTCTGCCCGTACATGTGGCCGGCCTGCCCTGCGATATGGAAGCGATTTGGCTGCTGGCCGCGAATCACAACCTCAAAGTAATTGAAGATGCGGCCCACGCCGCCGGATCATATTACGCGGATGGTGAGGCAGTTGGCAAAGGCAAATCGGATGCTGTGGCTTTCAGCTTCTATGCCACTAAAAACCTTTCCACCGGTGAAGGCGGCATGGTCACGACAGGCTCAGCAGAACTGGAAGATCGCATGCGCATTCTGCTACTGCATGGCATCAGCCGCGACGCCTGGAAACGGTACTCGGAAAAAGCCAGCTGGTACTACGAGGTTGTGGAGTGCGGCTTCAAATACAACATGAGCGATCTGACGGCTGCCATTGGCATTCATCAGCTCCGCAGACTGAACGGGATGAACGCGCGGCGGGCGGAAATCGCCACACGCTATACCGCCGCGTTCGCCTCTCTCGATGAAGTGGAAGTCGCTCCCGGCTATCAGCACGCGGGCCATTCGTGGCATCTCTATGTGCTGCGCCTCAACCTTGACCGGCTGACGATTGACAGGGCACGGTTTTTTGAAGAGATGCGTGACCGCGGCATTGGGTGCAGTGTCCATTTCATCCCTATCCCGCTGCACCCTTACTATCAGCGCACTCTTACTATGCATGACCCGTGTACACGCGCGCTTGCGGAATATCCGCGCCTGCTTTCGCTGCCCCTCTATTCCAAAATGAGTGATGAGAGCGTGGAACGCGTGATTGAGGCCGTGCAGGAAATCGTTGCACAATACCGGTGTGATGCTGATTAAACGGCTGGTCGATATCGCTGTCAGCGCCATACTTCTGCTTTTACTTTCGCCTGTGTTTCTGCTGCTTGCCATCGCCATCGTGATCGATTCCGGGCTGCCGGTCTTCTTCTCACAGATCCGCGTGGGCCGCGACTTTGAGCCCTTCCGTATCTGCAAATTCCGCTCCATGCAAAAGACCGTGAAAGGCTCTGCAATTACTTCGGGCGGCGACTTACGTATCACCCGCGCGGGCCGTTTCCTGCGTCGTGCCAAACTCGACGAACTGCCGCAATTGTGGAATGTATTGAAAGGCGACATGAGTTTGGTGGGGCCACGGCCTGAAATCCCTGAATACGTGGAACTGTTTCGGGTGCGCTATGAAACGCTGCTGCGCCTGCGTCCCGGGATCACAGATACTGCGTCACTACAGTTTCGCGATGAGGAATCGCTGCTGGCCGCTTCGGCTGATCCGCTGACTCTGTACCGCGATCAGATACTGCCTGCGAAACTTGACCTTGCCGAGAAGTACGCGGCCAATCGTTCCCTGTGGCTGGATCTGACGATTCTGGCGCAGACTGCCAGCCGGGTTTTGCACCTGTCCTCACCAAGGGCATGATCAGCAAATTCATAGCAGCCATACTGGGCGCACTGGAGCGCACCAGCCGGAACCAGCGCCCCATCATCGCGCTGGTACAACTGGTCATATTCTTCTTCTCGGGCGTGGCTGCATTTCTGCTCCGTTTCGATTTCACCATCCCGCCGGCTGAGCGCGAGCATGTCACGCTGGCGCTCAGCGTCTGGGTGGTTACCAAAGCGGTGGCATACGGGTTTAGTCAACTCGAGCGCGGCTGGTGGAAATTTGTTTCGATTGCCGATGTGCAGAAGATCCTGCGGGCCAATTTCTACGCGGCTCTGGCCAGCACCTTTCTGATTCGCATTGCGGCCGGACCTTCATTTCCCCGTTCACTGTTTCTGCTCGATTTCCTGTTGTGCTTCATGGCATCTGTGGGCGTTCGGGTAGCTGTACGCGTGAATGCTGAAGCGGCTGACCAAAGCCGGGCGCCCGCAGGCAAACGAATTCTGATTTACGGCGCGGGTGCGGCGGGAACCACGCTGCTGCGTGAAATCCGGTCAGACGCCCGGTTGTTGTATGACGTCCGCGGTTTCATTGACGACAACCCGGGTCTGGATGGAGTGCTGATCTCTGGTGCCCCGGTTCTGGGGACAGGTGAAAACCTCTCAGCGGCGGTTCGCGGTAACCAGATCGCGGAAGTGCTGATCGCGATCCCTTCAGCGGGCGGCGAGCAGATGGCCCGTATTCTGAACCTTTGCCAGGCGGCCGGGGTGCAGCGAAAAACCATTCCCGGTCTGGCCGAGATCATCCAGGGTAACGGGCTGGCGCGTCAGATCCGCGACGTGGAAGTGGAAGATCTGCTGGGCCGCGCGCCAGTGAATTTGACAGAATTCAGGACCTCAGAAAAGTTGCGCGACAAGGTGGTGATGGTGACAGGAGCGGCCGGTTCCATCGGTTCCGAACTGTGCCGGCAGATCGCGCGGTCTGGAGCGAAAGCGCTGGTGGCGTTCGAAATTTCCGAGAGCGCACTGTTTGAACTGGAACGCGAGATGACGCGCCTGTTCCCCGGGTTCACTATGCATTCGGAGATCGGCAGCACACAGAACGCCCGGCGGATATCAGAAGTGATGGCTGCCCACAAGCCTTCGATTCTGTATCATGCGGCGGCCTATAAACATGTGCCGATGATGGAGCTGCATCCGTTTGAATCAGTGGAAAACAATGTGTTCGGCAGCGTGATTACTGCACGCTGCGCGGTGGAACAAGGCCTCACGGATTTCGTAATGATTTCAACTGACAAAGCAGTGCGCCCCACCAGCGTGATGGGGGCTACCAAGCGTATTGCAGAACTGGCCATTGCGGCAATTCAGACTCCCCGCACTACCTGTGTTTCCGTACGGTTCGGCAATGTGCTGGGCAGCACTGGCAGTGTAGTCCCGGTGTTCAAGGAACAGATTGCGCGGGGCGGTCCGGTGCTTGTAACTCACCCGGATATGGAACGTTTTTTTATGACCATTCCGGAGGCGGTGCAACTGGTGCTGCAGGCCTCTGCGATGGGCAGGGGCGGTGAGGTGTTCGTGCTCAATATGGGCCATCCGGTGAAGATTGTGGACCTGGCGAAGAACCTGATTGTGCTGTCCGGCCTGCGGCCTGGAGATGACATCCGGATCGAATTCACGGGGATGCGCCCAGGTGAAAAGTTGCGGGAAGAAGTGCAGCGGATGCAGGAGATGGTTGTGCCCACCGAGCATGACAAGATCAGAATTCTGCGCGGGGAGGGCACTTCGCCAGAGTTGATGCAGCGCCATCTGGACGCCTTGCGGAGGATCTGTGAGACCCGCGATATTGCCCAGTTGCTGTCCCGCTTTCAGGAGATCATTCCGGAGTTCACGCCGGGTTTGCATCTGCTGCAGCGGGCTCTCACCCAAACTGCGGGAGCGGAGCTTTCAGAGCAGCAATTGAGATTACAATAATGTCAGTGAACGGAATTTTCCATAAAGCTCTTCCTCTGGCCTTGTGCTGCGTGATGGTGCCTGTGTCATTGCTGGCCGTTGAGCAGATCGGAACGGTGATCGCATCGGCCCCTTTCATTCTGCGCGGCGCCAAAATTTCCGTAGTCGGAGTGCCGTCGTGGCCGCTGTTGCGGGGGGACGAAGTAGCTACTGAAGACACATCAGTCGCGTTCGCGTTTCGTGACGGCTCGCGGATCACTCTGCAACCGCACTCCTCCGCCCGGATTGACCGGGAGGGCGCAATTCCCGCTTTCCACCTGCTCAGCTGTACAGCTGAATACGATCTGAAAACAGTGCAATCAGTCGCCCTGTTCCGCAATGATGTTGTGGAGGAGCCGACAGCGACCGGCTCAGCCGGTGGCAACGTGAAGATGCGACCCGGGCCAAGATTTATTGACATTGCAAACCCGACAACCAAACTGCTGAAAGGCCAGTACACGGTGGGCTGTAAACCGGCCCTCGGTTTGGTAACCGCTTCGGGCGCTGGTCTTGCCGGCGGCACAGTGGTTACGGCCGGCGCGGCAACCGCAGGAGCCGGGATAGCGACGGCGGGTGCTGCGACGGCAGTGACGGCCGGTGCAACTGTGGGTGCGGCAACCGCGACCGTTGCCACGGCTACGGCGGTGGGCGTCTCAGCCGCATCTGCGGGCGTCACGGCGGCGGTGGGAGTGGGAACATCCCTGGCAGGGGCGAACGCAGGTAATGTTTCCGCAGCTACCAGCGGCACTCCTGCGGCCATCAGTGCCAGCAATTAGCTAACTTGTCGCGCTGGTTCACTCTTGTAGCTCTCTCGCTGGCGCTGGGTGCCGGGCTCATCCTGAAGGCTGGCGTCTACCCAACGCAATGGAACTGGAGCCTGTTGCTGATCGCACTCGCGGGTGTCCTGAACGGAACGTTCGAGACCCAGCGTCGGTCCGGCAAATTCGACGGCGTTGTTAACGGTCTGATGATCGCGCTGCTGGGCTGGGCGGCTTTCCAGATGGTGCCGCTGCCTGAGTGGGTAATTGCTCGCATCACTCCCGCGCGGGCTGAACTTGCGCATGCGGCAGGTGCCGGATACTGGATTCCGATTTCGGTCAATCCGGCCCGGACGTTTCAACTGCTGATCAATGCAGGGGCCTTCGCAGTGGTTTTCCTGCTGGTTCGCAATCTGGGCTGGCACCTGCGGAAACATCTGTGGCTGGTGATGCTGCCGTTGCTGCTGTTTGCCGGACTTGAAGCCGTTCTCGGAATCTTTCAGTTCGCTGCCGTTCGCGATGCCAGTCTGACTGCTCCTTCGAACGGCACCTATGTAAACCCTGACCATTTTTCGGGGTTCCTCGAAATGGCGTTGCCGCTGGCTGCGATGTCGATCATTGCGGCCTGGCGGCACGGTGTGCTGCGGGCGGAGAAAACGGCGGGCGGCGCAGCGCGTACCATCGGCGCGCTGACTCTGGTTGCGGTCATACTGATGGCGATTGTAGTCTCGCTGTCGCGCATGGGTTTCGTCTCGGCTGTACTCAGCCTGACACTGACCGGCCTGATTGCGACGACTGCTTCGCAACGAAACAAACGGCACTATCGAAGCCGTCTGGCGGCTGGTGGTTTTCTGGCTGTTGCACTCGCTGCTTCCGCGTTTGCTTTCCTGCCCACTGATGCGCTGATCTTCCGTTTCAGCAAACTGCTGCAACCGCCGGACCCGCTCAGCGAATTGCCGCAAATTGACCGCGCGGCGATTTGGCATGACACGCGGAAATTGATTGAAGCTTATCCGGTGACCGGGAGTGGTTTGGGGACGTTTGAAAGCGGGCTGATCCGGTATAAGCATGTAGCCCCGATGCGTACCGCGGACTATGCGCACAACGATTATCTGCAGGTGATGGCGGAACTGGGCGGGGTTGGATTTGTGCTGGCGATGGTCTGGGTCGCGGTGGTCTATTTTAAGGTACTGCGGGCGGCGCTTCGTTTTGAAAAAGGCCGCAACTGGGAAGTGGCTGTGGGGTTGGCCGGTGCCATGACTGCGCTGTTGCTGCATAGTTTGGCGGATTTCAACCTCTATATTCCTGCCAACGCTATGGTTTTTGCGTGGATCTGCGGTGCCGCTGCCAGTGCCGGACTTGAAAACCGCGCGGCGGTTTTTGCTTTGCCGGTTACCCGGGTTGTGGAGCATACGGAATCGCAGGTCTAACAGAGGCCGGGAGATGACGTCTGCGAAAATCGAAGTTCTTCCCATGTCACGCGGTCGTTTCATTACTTTCGAAGGCATTGATGGTTGTGGCAAAACCACTCAGTTCCATATGCTGGGCCACTGGTTGCGCGATCAGGCGCGCCAGGTGGTGGAGACTGTCGAGCCGGGCGGGACAAGCATCGGCCAGCAGATCCGCAAGATACTGCTGAACCCGGAGAATTTCGATCTTCGCGCACCGGCGGAACTGCTGCTTTATTTTGCGAGTCGCGCGCAGAATGTGGATCAGGTGATCCGGCCTGCGCTCGAAGCGGGGCAGATTGTGCTTTGCGACCGGTTTACGGATTCCACGCTGGTTTATCAGGGCTGCGGTCGGGGCCTGGACCCTGCGACTGTGCTGCAACTGGACCGCATTGCCTGTGCCGGGCTGAAACCGGATACCACGATTCTGATCGATATTGATCTGGAGACCAGCCTCACGCGCGCGCGGCGTCGGAATGAAAGGATGGGGCTGGCGGAATCGCGGATTGACGATGAGAGTTCCGCGTTTCATGGGCGTGTTCGGGCGGGTTATCTGGCGCTGGCTGCAGCCGAACCGGAGCGCATCAAAGTGGTGGACGGGCGTGCATCGATCGGCGAAGTGGCAATGCGGATCCGCGAGGTGCTGAGAGACCGTGTTTGAGGATTTTTGGGGCAATTTACACGTCCAGACAACGCTTGAGGGCATGATCACGCGCGGGCGTATCCCGCAGACCATGTTGTTCGCCGGGCTGGAAGGGCTGGGCAAGGCGACTCTGGTACGGCGTTTCGCGGCGCGGCTGCTGGGTTCGCCCGAGAAGATTGAACGCGACGACCTGAGCCTCGAGGGGAACATCGCGCTGATCAACGGGCGCGAGAAACTTCCGGCTGATAAGCGGAATGAAGACCCGCTGTTCTTTGGTTCGCATCCGGATTTTTTGACGTTCGCGCCGGATGGTGCACTGCGGCAGCTGGGCATTCCACAGATGCGTTTGCTGAAGGAACGTGCGGCGTATAAACCGCTGCATGGGGCGCGGCGGGTTTTCCTGATCGACCAGGCGGACCGTGCCGGTGAACATGCGGCGAATTCGCTGCTCAAGACGCTGGAAGAACCTCCCGACCATTTGATTGTGATCATGACGGTGGAGAATCTTTACGATGTACTGCCGACGATCCGGTCGCGGTCTGTGGTGCTGAATTTCTCGCCGCTCGAAAATGCCGAGATGCAGGAGTTTGCGCGGGCGCGGGGTCTGGATCAGGCTGAGCGGCGGCTTGCGCTTTCGGGGGGGTGTCCGGGGATTGCGGCTTCGCTGGATATTGAGTCGTATCAGAAGCGTCGGGGGGCTATGTTGACGCTGCTTAAGACTGGGGCGGGGCTGGTTTCGTTTGCTGCGTGGCTGCCGGTTTCGGAGACGCTGGGGCGGAGTAAGAGCGAGAAGCTGGAATCGCATCTGAAACTGCTTTACGATTTGCTGCGGGACGTGATGGTGCTGCGGGAAGGCGGCACTTCGATTCGCAATTCGGATTTGCGCAGCGATTTGGGGACACTGGCGGCGAAGGTTTCGCGCCCGTGGCTGATTCAGGCCGTGAAAAGTGTCGATGAGATTGCGGGGTTGTTGCGTCGCAATATTCAGAAGACCATTGCGCTGGATGGATTGCTGATGCAGATGCGCCGGGCTTTGTAAAAAGGGCGGGTAGGACGGCTGCTTCAGGCGGCATTCGAGAGTACGGCCGGGGCATTTGTGCCACAGCAGCGTTTGTATTTTGTGCCCGAACCACACGGGCAGGTGGCGTTGCGGGGTGTTTGTGTGGATTTTGCAGAACGAACCCAACTGGGGTCGGAGGCGGCTCGCTTGAGGGCGTCGAAGGCGAACATTTCCTGTTTGACCGGGTCGGTTGTGGTGATCTTTTGCAGGATGGGGATGATTTCCCGGACTGAGGCTACGCCGAGGTCTGAGGTGTTGACGGATTCGGGGAAGTATTCTTTGCGGAACTGACGTTCGGTTTGCAGACGTCTCAGTTCGGTGAGGTTGCGCTGGAAGTGGCGCTGGGCTTGGGTGCGGGCCCGGTCGATGGAGTTTTGGGCTGGGTTAGTGATGGGGTCTATCGCCGGGTCGAGACTGGCTTCGACGAGATTGCAGCGGCGGAGACGCCAGGCGGCGCCGGTGATTTCGGAAGTGAGAGTGGCTTCGAGGGGGCCGACGGGCGCGAGGCGTGTCTGGAAGGAGGTGATGAATTCCTGCCAGATTTCGTGTTCATCGGGGCGGATGAAGGCGGTTTGGGCGAAGAGTCCGGTGGTGGTGGAATTTTGGGCGGAAATTTGTTTGCCGGATTCGGTGCGAGGGCCGGTGGAGGCCTGCGCGTTTTCCTGGTTTGCGGCGATTTGGGCTGGTGTGGTCATGTTGGTCCTTGAGGTTCTGCTGCCATGAAAGCTAGCATGGAGTGTCAAGGATTTGGGGCTGAAAATAGCGATAAAAGATTGAAGATAAATGACTTAAACGCTGAAAATGGGCTTGTGATCAATACTCTTGGCGGCTCACAAATTGCTTGGGATCAGTTAACACCGCAATTTTGAGAAAAGGACTCGCCCTAGTTCGGGTCTACCGATTCGGAGATCGATACCGTGCTGCGACCAGCATCGCCAAACATAAAGGACGTTATGTCCGGCTAACCTGGCTGGGAATGTGGATTACTTCCGAGTAGCCGGTCGCTCGTGCCCTTATCGGCCCAAAGGCATTCCACCCCACCGTGGCCCCCATTCAGATACATTGATTGAAGCCCCCAACGGCCAATATGGACTTCAAACCCGGCGACAAGTTCGGCGACCGCTATCAGTTGCTTTCAAAGCTGGGCGAAGGCGGATTTGGGGAAGTGTGGAAAGCGCGGGACACGGAACTCGACAGCGACGTGGCGCTGAAGGTTTCAAAGACCGAGTTCACGGCTCGGTTCAAGCAGGAAGCCCGCACCATCGCGGCGTTCAATCATCCCAACATCTGCCAGATTTACGACGTTGATTCCAACTACATCGTGATGGAACTGATCGACGGTGTGCAACTATCCGGCCAGTCCACACTCCACGACCGATCCATTTGCTAGACTAAGAAAGTTATGGCAATCCCCAACGTTAAACGGTTCCGTCCGTTTTGCCCCACCTGTAAAGACAATTTCACGCTGATGGCCGTCCTTCCCCAGGATGCCAACGTCGACGAATACCTTAAAGACGCGGTTTCGCGTCACGATCACAAGGGTTTCAACGACGCCAAAGCCGCGCAGACGAAAGTCCGCGTCGGTCAGCAGAAACAGAAGAAAGCCAAGTAGTTTTTTTTCAAACTCCCAGCCGGGCTTTGAGGGATCTCAAAGCCCGCAAACCTTCCTTCGCAACTTCCTGGTCCGTATCCCGGCTGGCTTTATCCAGCAGAGGTATGGAACTCTGGTCTCCACTCGCCGCTAGTGTGCGCGCGAGGTATATTTTCTCGTCCCGCGTTCCCTGCCCCATCGGTTCATACAAAGCCTGCAATACCGCTGGCCGCCGCGCCGCTTCTACTAAATACGCGTACGCCACTTCGCGGTAAGAAGCCGAGTTCAGTGTGTTGACCAGATAGCGGAACGGACTGGTTTCCGTCACCTCAAAACGTTCCTGCATCACCAGCGCAAACGCCGAGCCGAGCCGTGGCAACATCTTTTCTTCTTCGCGCCACAACTTCTCCAGTTCCGGCGCATCCGCCGTGTTGCCCAGCCGCCCCAGCCCTTCTGCTGCCGAAGCCCGCTGCTTGTCATCCTTCTGGCTGAGTTGCCGCGTCAGCAGGTCGTGGTCCTCAAGTTCCGGCATCATCGCAATGGCATCCAGCGCAGCGCGGGCAGCCTTATTGTTGCGAGGACTGGCCACGACACTGCGCAACGCCGGCAGCGCGTCCGTAGCCCGCAGCAGGCCTGCGGTTTCGATGGCTGTGGTCTGAACGCGATCATCGAGATCGCGCACCAGGTATGCCACTTTGGGCCCGGCTTCGGGGTCGCGGATTTTCTGCATAGCCACCAGCGATTCATACATCACGGTATTGTCTTTCGACCGCAGCGCTTCCACCAGATCCGGCAAGGCGGCCTGCCCGCGCAGAATGCCGATGGCGCGGCAGCCATTGGCACGGGCTTCCATGCTGGACCCGCTGCGCGCCAGTCTGCCGAGTGCCGCGATCACTTCCGGGCGCACCATCACAAACCCATCCACCACTTGATCATTGGTGTCATTGAAACGCGCCTTAACCGAATTGCCTGCGCGTACCAGGGAGGAACCGAGGCCCTGGCGGATGTAGCCGGGAAGGTAATAATTCACCAGACCGTCGGTTGCACGGATCTGCATCTCAGGGTCAGCATCGCGCGTGGCCTGAATCAGCGGATCAATCGTATCTTTGCCGCCGAGCGCTATGAGTTGTTTGACAGTCTCAATGCGGGTATCGAGGGCTGCGCTGTTCAGATATCGGGCAACCGCGGGAATGGCGGACGGGCCCTGTTTAGCCACCGCGCGGACATCCTTTGGCGTCTGCGCAAAAAGGCAAATCAGGGGACAAAAAACAAATAGTAGAAGGCGGCGCATCTACCTTAGATTATGCCGCTATTGATTATGCCGCTGTTGCTGCCGAGGTCAGCGGATAAATTCGACTTCAGTCTTGTTCTTGATCAGACCGGCTTCATACCCGAGGTCGAACAGCTTGCGCACGGCCTGGGGAATGAGTTCGCCCGCATCCACCGTGTAGTGATTGACGTACATGCCGACGAATTTCTCAGCCAGGCGCGGTTCCATGTCGCGGGCAAACTGCAGCGCGTATTCGAGCGCTTCCGCATGGTTGTCGAGCGCATACTGAATGCTCTCGCGCATCATCCGGCAGCACTCCGTCTTTACGTCAGCAGGCAGGGCGCGGCGCAGCACATTACAACCGAGCGGCAGCGGCAAACCGAACTTTTCTTTCCACCACTTGCCGGTGTCCAGAACGCGGTGGAAACCCACTTTGTTGTACATCAGCTGGGCTTCGTGAATCACCAGGCCGGCATCGGCCCCGCCATTCTGCACAGTTTCAAGGATCTTGTCGAACGGCACGACGACCGGTTCAAAATCCGCCTCGAAAATCTTCAGCGCGAGATAGGCCGTGGTGAGGGTGCCCGGAATGGCGATTCGCTTACCCTTGATTTCTTCCGGCTCCATGGGATGCAGAGCCACGACGAGTGGACCGTACCCATCACCAACGCTGGAACCACTGGCCATCAAGACGTACTGATCGGCGACCGTCGGGTAGGCGTGGTACGAAATAGCGCTGAGGTCATAAACGCCCTCGATCGCCTTGCGATTGAGGGTTTCAATATCGGATAGAACGTGTTTAAATGTCAGGAACGGCGAGCGGACTTTGCGGGTGGCCATCCCGTAAAACATAAAAGCGTCATCTGAGTCCGGGCTGTGGGCACTGACAATTTCTCTTGGAATGGAATCCTGCATAACGAAAAGGGGGCCGTAGAATGGACTAGTATCTCATGCTGGTACCCCACGGTGATATCCCACGCTGATATCCCACGGTGATATCCCACGCGAGTACGCCGCGTTAGTACTTTTGGCTAGGGATTCTGTAACTTTAATCAGCGTAACTGATCAGCGACGGGGAAATTCGCGTAAACCAGGAAAAAACTAACCGCCGTTAGTACTACGCAGGCAGTTGCCAGGGCACGCCACAGCATTTCCTTCGCGGGACTGGAATGGACCGGCGTTCCCGCCACATAACCCACGGCAAATCCCGCAACAAGTCCGCCGATATGTGCCCAGTTGTCCGTATTTCCGAAGCCCATAAAACCGAGCACCAGAATATAAGCAACCCAGCGCAGGTAGAAGTTGCGGATCTCGCGGCCGACCGACGACCGGTTGGCCACGCCGAAAGCAATCATGGCACCGATCAGGCCCATGATCCCCGCCGAAGCACCAATGGAAAGAATGCGCGGGCTTTCTATGAAACTGAGGTAAAAGCCGCCCACGGTGCCGGCGAAATAGATGCCGAGGAACCGCGGGGTTCCGTAAAGCTGTTCCGTCTGCGCACCCAGATCATAGAGAACCCAGCTATTCATCAGAATGTGCAGCCAGCCGCCGTGCAGAAAGCCGGCGGTGATGAGACGCCACCACTGGTGGCTCTGAATGATGTCGAGGCCGGACTTGCCGCCCAGTGCGACTAAGGCGTCGTGCTGACCCATACCTCGTGCCAGCCAGGTGGTGGCGATGAAGAGGCCGAAATTGATGAGCAGAATCAGGACGGTGGTGAAATGCGCCTGAGGAATGAGACCGCCCATGATTTCACCGGGCTGCCGGACGTCGATCATGCGCGGCCCTACGCGTTCCTCGCAATAGGGACAGCTGCGGTCGCTGGAGGTGATGAAGGCCCGGCAGTTCGGGCACATGCGGCGGGAATCAGCCATGGTCAATCAAGGTCATTGTCGCAAATGGAGATTGTTAGCAGGGACTGGCGGTTGAGTGCCGACTCCTATACAGTCGCGGTTCGGAACCCGGTGCCGAACGGCGCGGCTGGGAAAAGCAGCTACTAAAGTTAGCCTGTTGTCCGCGCGTTCCCGATGGTACTAATAGTTTGGTGCTAAACGCCGTAGCCGAAGATTCGCCGCCGCAAACGCACTGGCACTGGAAGGCAGGGCTGGTGATTGAGACGCCGGAACTTTCGCATGGCATCCTCGGGGCCCTGCAGGCCGGGGGCGCGGTATGTGCCTTCAAATTTCGTCCGGACACTGCTCCGTTTGAAATTGCGGCAGCCATTGAACGCGATGAACCGGACATCCTCTTCGTCGAACTTGCGCGAACCACGAAAAGAGCGACGGACTGGATTGCCGAGGTACGGCGCGGCGAAGACAAGCCGCTGGTGGTGGCCGTGCATAACACGCCTGACCCATCAGAAATTATTCATGCATTGCAGGCGGGAGCGAGCGAATTCCTTTGCCTGCCGGTGGCTCCTGCAATTTATGAAGCCATGGAGCGCATTGGTACTCTGCTCGAACTGCACCGCACCGCAACCTTCGCGCGGGGCCACATTGCGGGCGTGCTTTCGGCGAAGGGCGGCTGCGGCGCCACCAGCATCGCCTGCCATTTGAGTACGGCTCTGCACACAGCCAGCCCGGCGGCACGCATTCTGGTAGCTGATCTGGATTACCAGGCACCCGGAACCCATCAGATTTTTCGCGCCAATCCACTGCGGCACGCGGGCGAGGCGTTTGATTCAGTGCGCCGTCTTAGCTCCGGCTCCTGGCGCGAATTCGTCACCAGCATCTCGCCCGCCGTGGACCTGCTGGCCTCGCCTGGCAAGGCAACAGTCAGAGGTCTGCATCTGATGCCGGAACCGTGGCGCGCGGAAAGCCTGTTCCGTTTCGTGGCGCGCCAGTATTCCTGGATACTCGCGGACCTGGGCCGGCATCTGAATCCGGTGAACTGGATATTTCTGCAAAATCTGGATGAGCTGTTTATTGTGACCGTGCCCGATGTGCTGGCGTTATACCAAACACGTTCAATTCTGCAAACCCTTGCCAGCAGGGGTTTTGACAAGAGTCGCATCCGCGTAATTCTCAACCGTAATCCGGCGTCGCCCCAGGATTTCTGGGTGGAAAGCATTGAGCAGATGTTTGAAATGCCAGTGTTTGCCGTGATCCCCAACGACTATATATCTCTGAACAAACTGCCCCGGGATCGCTTCGAATTCCCGTGCGATACACCATTTGGCAGGGCTATAACGCGCCTTGCCAGTCGTATGGTCCGGACAGGAAGTAATGGACCTCACACAGGTAGTCAGCCGAAAGCAGCCTGAACGGGTTAAGCTGGTAGTAATTTTATGCGCGATTATTCAGTTCTCTTCATCAGCCGCGAAGAGGAGTGGTCCCGGGAAATCGAAGCCGAAATTGGCAAACTGGCCGACGGCACCGTCGAGTGGGTGCAGGTGGACGCGCTATTTGACGGTCTGGGCGCCTTGCAGGAACGCACTTTTGATGTAATCGTCTCAGATCTTTTTCTGAACGATTCGCAGGGTCTTGCGACCTTGAAGCATCTGAAACAGCAGTCCCCCACCACGCCTGTGATTGCGCTGTGCCACGCCAAAGACCGTGATACCGGCGTGAGCGCGATCCGCAAAGGTGCGCATGATTTCTTCTGCTACGAAGAGGCTGACGCGACAAGTCTGGGCCGATCCATTGCGCTCGCGCTGAAGAAAGATGACGCGGACTCCGGGAAGACAGGAGCCGATCGGCGCGTGAATGCGCGGTTCCCCTGTCGCCTCGCGGTCAGCTATCATGCGCTGGAAAGTCCGTTCTTTTCCGGCCAGGCGACCAGTGAGACCGTCAACATCAGCAGCAAGGGCCTTCTGTTCGCGGTGAACGAACCGCTGGAGCCGAACCAGTTGCTGCAGGTGTCTGTGGACTGGCCGGCGCGCCTCGAAAACGAGGTGCCGCTGAAGCTGGTGGCAGAGGGCAGGGTCATCCGCGTAATTGATGGCCAGGCAGCGGTACGCATCGAAAAATACGAATTCAGAACCCGGAAGGTCAAGGCGCAGCCTGCAGCAGGCGCAGCCGTCCCCGGACAGTCGGCGAGCCACCCGGCAGAGGTGGCCAAAGGCGCAGCAGTATCCCGTCCAGGCACGGCGGCGGGCACAAAAATATAATCGCGGCTTTTCAAGCGCGACGCGGAGGCTTTTGTGCTCAGTGTTTTGCTGGTCAGCGACCAGCCTGTTCTCATACAGGGCTTTAAAAGTGTGCTCGCCTGCAACGGTTTGGGCGTGTCAGAAGGGTTGTCAGGGGGATACCAGCCGGCACCTGATCTGGTGTTGCTTGATGTGACGTCTAATCCGACGCTGGCGCACATGCGCGAAGTGCATCAGCGGGCCCCGTGCTGCCCCATGGTTTTGTGGAGCGATCATCTTCCACTGGAGACTGTTTTCAAGGCGCTGGAATATGGCGTGCGCGGCATTGTGCCCCAGAATTCACAGCCACCTCAACTGGTGGATGCGCTGCGCAGGGTGGCGGCGGGTGAGATGCAGATTGGCTGTGGGGCGGCTGGCGGATCTTTGCCTTTGCGGCCGGAAATTTGGCTTACGCCGAGAGAACGCGAAATCATTGCGCGGCTGCGCACGGGCATTCGCAATAAACAAATCGCGCTGGAAATGGGTATTACTGAAGGCACGGTGAAGATTTATCTGTTCCGGCTTTTTCAGAAGCTGGGGGTGCGTAACCGGTTCGAACTGGCGCGAACCGGTCTGGCTTGAATCAGTTAGTTCAGCAGCTTGCCCTGCCGCAGATAGGCGGGGACATCCAGTTCTTCGTCGTAGGCTGGCTCTTCAAACATTTCCTCGTGCTCTGCCGGTGAGGGCGCTGCGGCAACCACCGGTTCGGATGCGGTGGCGGACGGCAAATTCTCAATGCCGCGTTCAGAGAAAAATTCGGCATCGGTCTGTACGGCAATCGCAGGTTCGCCAATTTCCATGACCGGGGCAAACCCCGTCGCGATGACCGTGACCTTTACCGCGTCACCCATGCCGTCGTTTGAAATCACACCGAAGTTGAGCTGCATGTCATCGGTACCGGCAGCTTCGCGAATGATGGAGCACGCTTCGTTGAGTTCATGCAGCCCGATCATGCTCGATGCCGTGATGTTCATGAGCACCTGACGCGCGCCGCGAATCTTCGTGCCTTCCAGCAGCGGCGAATTGATGGCTGCCCGCGCAGCCTCCACGGCCGCGTTCGGACCATGCGCAACTGCATTGCCGATCAGCGCGTGGCCCATGCCCGATATGGCGGCTTTAATGTCAGAGAAGTCAAGGTTGATCAGACCGGGTGTGAGGACAATTTCGCTGATCCCGAGCACGGCCTGGCGCAACACATCATCTGCCATTTTGAAAGCCTGCGCCATGCTGGCTCCTCGCGGCGCGATGGCGAGCAGACGGTCGTTAGGAATGGTGGTGAGAATGTCTACAGAAGCCGCCAGATCGGTGACGCTGGCTTCGGCTTGCCGAGTCCGTTTGCCGCCTTCGAATGAGAAGGGTTTGGTGACGATGGCAATGGTCAGCGCGTCCAGTTGTTTCGCCAGCGTAGCCACTACCGGAGCCGCACCGGCACCAGTGCCGCCGCCGAGACCTGCGGTGACGAACACAAGGTCAGCGCCTTCGAGAATGCCCAGAATTCGTTCCGTGTCTTCGAGTGCAGCCTGCCTGCCGATGGAAGGATCAGAACCCGCACCCAGCCCCCCGGTGATACGCGAACCGATCTGGATCCTGTTCGGAACCGGAGAGGCTTCGAGCGCCTGCGCGTCCGTATTCATGACATAGAACTCGACGCCGTCGAGCCCTTCCTCATACATACGTCCCACGGCGTTGGAGCCACCGCCGCCCACCCCAATTACCTTGATGCGCGCACCCTTGCGCACGTCTTCCTGCATCTCGTACTTGAAGGCGTCCATCATGTTCTCCTAGCGTAGAATCCGGCCCAGCACACCCACGGACTGACGTTCCAGATCCACTTGACTGCGCAACCGCGCGGCATACATGGAAAGGCCCGCGACGGTGGTCCAGGCGGGGTCGTTCAACTCATCAGGCCAGCCGAGGAAGCCCTGCGCCAGACCAATGCGCGCCGGGCATTCCATCACACGTTCAGCCACGTCGCAGATACCCGGCAGCAGCGCGCCACCGCCTGTAATGACGATGCCACTTGAGATCGCCCGCTGCATGCCCACACGGGCCAGTTCTTCCCGAACCATTTCGAATAACTCAACCGCGCGCCCTTCAAGAACCTGATTGATAAAGAGACGCGGGGCTTCGCGCAATTCGTTGCGTTCGCCGTTACGGTCAATCACTGGCAGTTCCACGGCGCTGTTGCCGGGAATTCCCGAAGGCAGCACGCCGCCAAATTCATGCTTCACAATCGTCGCCGCATCGTACGGAATACGCAGCGCGTGGGCCAGATCGCGGGTAAAGTGATCGCCACAGATCCGCAAAGATGCGCCCATCTGCGCGGAGTCTCCGTAGTAGCAAACCACTTCCGTGGAATGCGCACCAATATCGACCAGTGCCACACCCTCACGCCGGTCCTCAGGCAACACACTGGCATAGCAGGCGGCGACCGGTTCATAGACGGTCTCATCAACTGAGAGATGCGCCTTGTTGATGGCGCCTACCAGGTTGGTATGTTCCTGAGCGGAGATAGTCACCAGCAGCGCATTGGCTTCGATGGCAGAGGCCAGCATGTTGCGCGGGTCATGGAAGCCGGGCTGATCATCCACCACGAAATCCTGCGGCAACATTTGCAGCACCATGCGGTCTTCCTGGAGCTGAACTCGTGTGGCCCGTTCCATTGCGCGATTGATGTCGCGCTGTTCTATTTCGCGCGGTCGCCCCAGTTCCATGCGGCCACGGCTGTTCGCGCCACGCGCAGTCAGTCCGCCCATGCCCGCGACAACAGTTTCCACCGTCATGCCTGCCATGGCTTCAGCTGCTTCCACCGCAGCCAGAATGCACTCTGAAACCGCCTGCTGATCAGCCAGACGACTCTTCGACCAGCCGCGCGACGGGACTGAGCCGTAGCCCAGCACGCGCAACCGCTCACCTTCCAGTACGCCTATTACGCAGCGCGTATTTACGCTGCCCGCATCCACACCTGTAGCAACAATGGAGTTCGTTTTCATCTATTTGGCCAGTATCCTGTCGTCCATTCGCAAATCAAACACGCCTGCATCTTCCGAGTGCTTCCGGATCTCTTCATAATGGCTGACAAAGTGTTCATAGCGGGGGAGGTAACGCTGATCCCCCAGCCAGAGTTCCACCGCCGTACCCGCGATTTGGGTCACCACACGCATGTCCTGCGGATTCGCCGCATTTACTTCTGAAATTTCTTTGGCTTGAGGTCCCAGATCAGTTAGTAAGTTTTGGGCCGCTTTCACACTGGTACGCCGGTCGGCCTCGGTCTGGTCTTCAGTAACACCACTTAGTACCGGCAGATGGAAGCGTACCCGCCCGGGGATGGAAAGTAACACGCCTTCGCTGTCAATCAGGGCCATGCGGTAATGCCCGGATTCACCCATCGGCAGTTTGGCGAAAGCAACCGGCGTGCGTTCACTGACTGTAACTACCAGACGGTTGGGCCAGACACGGGCAACGGTGGCTGTCCCCACCCAGTCAACCGCGAGTAAGTGCCTGCGCCGCTCGGCCAGCGGGATGCGGAAAACGCTGCCGCCGAAATCTTCAGTGAAGACATGCTGCAGACGTACTTTGTCGGCGTGGACTGTGCCACGGATTTCAAGGGAAGTACAGGCGGACTCATTCACCTGACAGGAGAGTTCAAACCGTGCATCATGAGCGAGGAATGCGTTCACTTCGTGGGCGCCCAGAGCGAGGCTCGCCAGGGCGATGGTCCATACGGAGAGGCGCACCCACAGGCGCCAACTCATCTTCTGTTTTGGCGGCGCAATCTTAGGCATTGAGACGCTCCAGAACTCTGTCGCCCAGCAGCGAGACGCTGCCTGCGCCCAAAGTTAAAATCATGTCTCCCGGTTCCACTCCCTGTACGATCATTGCCACTCCCGCATCGGCTGAGCCAGCGTACTCAGCACCTTTATGACCGAACTGCCGCATCCGTTCCACCAGAACTTCGGATGTTACGCCATCAATGGGATGCTCTGATGCCGCGTAGATATCCATCACGGCCACGCGGTCTGCCTGATGGAAAGCGCGTGCGAAATCGTCCATCAAATGCATGGTGCGCGTGTAGCGGTGCGGCTGAAACAAGACGTGCAGCCGCTTCGCGCAGCAGGACCTGGCAGCGGCCAGTGTCGCGCGGATTTCAGTGGGGTGGTGACCATAGTCATCCACTACCGTAATGCCGTTTACAACTCCCCTCACTTCGAAGCGCCTGCCCACTCCGCTGAACTGTTTCAGGCCTTCGCGGATCACATCGGGAGCCACGTTGAGTTCCATGGCGATGGCAATGGCGGCGGTGGCATTCAGCACGTTATGCCCGCCTGGAATGTTCAGCTGAAATTCACCCAGGTCTGCCGTGCGCGAACGCAGCCGGAAGCGGGTTTGAAAGTCACCGGCGATGAGGTCAGAGGGCTGGTAGTCAGCCTGCGAAGTCAGTCCATAGGTGATGGTCCGGCGGCGGACATTGGGCAGCATCTTCTGGATGTTTTCGTCATCCAGACAGAGAATTGCGGCACCATAGAATGGAACTTTGTTCACGAACTCTGTGAAGGACGCGACGATCTCTTCGAGCCCGGAGTAGTGGTCCAGATGCTCACGGTCAATGTTGGTTACGGTCGCAAGGATAGGCGAAAGTTTCAGGAACGACCCGTCGCTTTCATCCGACTCCACTACCAGAAAATCGCTCTTGCCCACGCGGGCGTTGGAGCCACCCATCGTAGCGACTTTGCCTCCCACCACAACGGTGGGATCAAGGCCTGCATGACTCAGGATTGTCGCCACCATAGAGGTAGTGGAGGTCTTGCCGTGGCTGCCTGCAATGGCGATCCCGTACTTGAGCCGCATCAGTTCGGCAAGAAGTTCGCCGCGCGGAATCACGGGGATTTGAAGCCGGCGTGCTTCCTGAACTTCCGGATTTGAGTCTTCCACAGCCGAACTCACCACGATGGCTTTGGCATCCGCCACATTGGTAGCTTGATGCCCTTCGTAAATCAAAGCACCGAGGCCTGCCAGACGGTGTGTGGTCGGCGAAAGTCGCAGGTCAGATCCGGAAATCGTGTACCCAAGATTCAGCAGCACTTCGGCGATTCCACTCATGCCGATGCCGCCGATCCCCACGAAATGCAAGTGTTGTTTTGAAAAGAACATTAGTTGGCCCCAGCCGTTTCCATCAAGATCTCCGCTGCCCGCTGTGCCGCGCCGTGACGGGCCAGACGCCGCGCCGCTGCGCCCATTGCGGCAAGGCGCGCACGGTCCAGGAATAGTTCATTAACGACGTCAAAGAATTTCTGCCCGGTCCATTCGCTGTCGCGCAACAGACGTGCAGCACCGGCACGCTCAAACGCTTCCGCATTTTTGAGCTGGTGCTGATCCGACGCAAACGGGAACGGGATCAGGACCGAAGCACGCCCCGAGGCCGCAATTTCCGACACTGCGCCCGCGCCGGAACGCGACACGATCAAATCGGCCTGGCCGAATGCTGCAGGCATGTCAGCAATGAAGGCCGTGATTTCCCCAGCAAGGCCGGTCTGTTTGAAATCAGTGGCGACCGACTCATACATCAGCAGGCCGGTCTGATGGATAAAGCGCACTGGCAGATCCGCTGCAAGGAACAGGGGCCAGCTCGCGCGTGCCGCCTCATTCAGCGTCCGCGAACCCTGACTTCCGCCGGTAATCAGCACAGTAAACCCGCTGTCATCTTTTGCTTGTAACTCAAAGAATTCTTCCCGTACCGGCAAGCCGGTTAACTCAGTCCGGCCCTTCGGAAAAAACCGTGCCGTCTCTTCAAAACTGATCAGTGCGCGCGATACCCAGCGTGCAATGTGGCGATTCGTAAAACCGGGAATCGCATTCGGTTCCATCACCACTACGGGGACGCTGCGCAAGAGCGCAGCCAGCACCGGCGGGCCAGCCACATAGCCGCCCATACTGAAGACCGCCGCCGGTTGCCACTTACCAAACTGAATGACTTGCTCCAGCGTCTCATTTACCAGCCGCCACAAACTGGCAACCCGTGTCAGCAGACCCAGATTCTTGATGCCGCCCACACGGATTATTTCCAGCCGATAGCCCGCTTGCGGCACAAGACGGCTCTCCACGCCGCGCTCCGTACCAACAAACAAGACTTCACCGCCACGACGATATATTTCACGCGCCACGGCAATCCCGGGGATCACATGTCCCCCGGTACCTCCGCCGGCCATCACAAATAGCGGAACGCTGTTCACCTAGCCTGCGTGCTCCGATACATTCAGCAGAATTCCTAATGACGCCAGTGTCACGAGTAACGAACTGCCGCCGAAACTAATCATAGGCAGCGGAATTCCCTTAGTCGGCACCATGCCGAGCACGACGCTCATGTTGAAGAAGGCCTGAATTACCAGCATGGTAGTAATGCCGAGGGCAAGGTACCGTCCAAAGTCATCCGGAATCAAAAGTGCGGCGCGGATACCTCGCCACAGGATTACTACAAAACCGATGAGTAAGCCGGTTGAGCCGAAGATTCCGAATTCTTCTCCTACTACCGCGTAGATTGTGTCTGTATGCGCTTCCGGCAGATAGAACAACTTCTGTCGCCCCTGCATCAGGCCCACTCCCACCGGGCCGCCTGAACCTACCGCGATCTTAGCCTGCTCTGTCTGATAATTAGTGTCCCGTGCTGTGATTGATTTTTTCATCTGCGCACGAATCCAGCCGTGCGTATCAACCTTATCCACCACTTTGAACTCCGGGTCCATGTAACTGATGACACGAACCAGACGGTAAGGCTTCGCCGCAACTGCCCCACAACAGCCAACCAGCCCCATCACACCGGCCAGCATGATGTACCGCGGCTCTAAACCGGCGACAATAAACACCACCGCTGCGGTTCCCACCAGCACAATCGCAGTTCCCAGATCAGCCACCACCACGGCCATGGTTACGAAGCCGAGCGCCAGAAACGCCGGGAACAATGTAAAACGGCTGTTGATCGCCCGCGAGCGCAAGGCGATAAAGTAAGCGAGAAAGAGAGCCAGCGCAGGTTTGGCAAACTCCGAGGGCTGCAAACCTCCCGGCCCGACACGAATCCAGCGATGCTGACGCGGATCAGCGAAGTACACGATGGCCAGCAGAATCATTACCAGGCCCATAGACGTGAATGCCACCGCAGGTGTTTGCAGCTTGCGGTAATTCACACGCTTCATGAACATCATCAGCGGAATCGCGATGGCTATCCAGACCAGCTGCCGCACCGCGAAATAGTAACTTGACCCCATCTTGATTTCTGCCACCACTGACGATGCGCTGTAAATCATCAGCGCCCCAAACAGCACCATCAGAACGATCGTGCTGAAGAGTATCCAGTCTGTTTTAAGCTTTTGCGCCATTACTCTCCCAACCCGTTCACTAATTCTTTGAAGACTCGCCCGCGATGTTCGTAACCGTCAAACTGATCGAAGCTTGCGCAGGCCGGGGCCAGCAGCACCGTGTCGCCCGGCTTCGCATACTTCCAGGCGTGAGCTACCGCCTGTTCCAGCGTGCCGGAACGCACCAGCTCCGTGGAGCCTTCCAGATGCCCGGCAATCTTTTCTGCGGCAGTTCCAATCAACAGCGCCGCATGCCCTTTACGTTGCAAACGTTCGCGCAATTGCGTGTAATCGCTGCCTTTGTCTTTCCCGCCCAGAATCACCCAGAGGTTGCCATTAAACGAATCAAGTGCCTTCGACGTTGCGTCAACGCTGGTCGCTTTCGAGTCGTTGTAGAAGCGCACGCCGCGCAACTCTTTGACAAATTCAAGCCGATGCTCCACGGCTTTGAAAGTGCGCACTGCGGCAGCAATGTCAGCATGTGAAATTCCCACGATACGCGCAGCGGTGGCGGCTGCCATAACATTTTCCGCATTGTGCGCGCCGGGAATCGGGACATCTTTCGCGGGCATTAGTTTCTCAATCTCACTGCCCGAAAACCAAACCGCCGCTGCCTGCGTGACCGACGCGAAGCCGCGACACACCGCATCATCCACATTGAGCACCGCATAGTCACCGCTCTGTTGCGTGCGGAACAGATTGCCCTTGGCCGCAGCATAATTCTCAAACGTGTGATGCCGGTCCAGATGGTTCTGCGTAACGTTCAAGCAGATGCCGACATGAGCGCGAAACGTACGAATCGTTTCCAGCTGAAAGCTCGACAGTTCCAGCACATTCCACTGATCAGCTCTTGATGTCGCGATCATGGCAATCACAGGCGTTCCGATATTCCCGCCGACCTGTACAGGCGTGCCCGCACTCTCCAGAATATGACCCACCAGCGATGTCGTAGTGGTCTTGCCATTGGAACCCGTGATCCCGATAGTGGGGCCAAGTAAGTAAGGCGCGGCCAGTTCCACTTCGCCCATCACATCCACACCACGCCCTCGCGCGCGCTCCAGACCCGCCAGATCCGCAGGCACTCCGGGAGACACCACAATCGCATCCCAATCCTCGTCAAACAGTGCCTCGCTCTGCGGACGAAACCCTGCAACAGGGCTGTCTTTCAAATCAGTCGCCGTCACAGCATCACCGCGCGCGCGCAAAAACTCCAGCGCTGCCCGACCCGATTTTTCCATGCCAACAACCAGAACTTTCATCGCAGCTTTAACGTGGTCAGGGCGAACAGCGCCAGTACTAGTCCGGCGATCCAGAAGCGCGCGATGATTTTCGATTCCTGCCAGCCGAGGGCCTCAAAATGGTGGTGAATCGGAGCCATCTTGAAGATGCGTTTGCCATTACGCAGCTTGAAGCTGCCCACCTGCAGAATCACGCTCATCAGTTCCACCACAAACATGCCCGCGATGAAGACCAGCAGCAGTTCCTGCTTGATCAGGATGGCAACTACGCCCATGGCACCACCCAGGGAAAGGCTGCCCACGTCGCCCATGAAGATGTCAGCCGGATGCGAATTCCACCAGAGAAAGCCGAGACTTGAGCCAGTCATTGACGAGCAGAAGATAGTCAGTTCAGCGGTTCGCGGGTTGCGCGCAAGTTGTAAGTATTCCGAAAATTCTTTATTGCCGCTGGTGTATGCGAGCACGGTTAAAGCACCTGCCGAAATCACCATCAGGCCGATCGCCAGGCCATCCAGACCATCAGTTACATTCACGGCATTACTCGCCCCCACCACTACCAGAACGAAGAACAGATAGAATGGCAGAAATCCAAGAACGTAAGTGTAGGGGTTGCTCATGGCCGCATGAATCAATAAGTCGGGTTTGAGCTGCTTGATGAAGGGAACGTTGAGCGTAGTCGAATATGTCCCGTAATACTGCATCACTACCAGCACGCCGGTAATCGCCGCCGCAACGGCCATTTGCAGACCGAACTTCTGCCACGATGTGAGGCCCAGATTCCGCTTGTGCATGACCTTCGCGTAATCATCAATAAACCCGATTACGCCAAACATTATTAGCGCAAACAGCGCCAGCCAGACATAAGCACTGGTCAAATCGGCCCACAACAACGCCGACGCGACGATACTGATGATAATGAGCAGACCGCCCATAGTCGGGGTGCCGGCTTTCTTCATGTGTGACTTCGGCCCGTCTTCCCGGATGTGCTGCCCGATCTGAAATTCACGTAACTTGCGGATCAGCAGCGGCCCCAGCCAAATACAAAGAAACAGTGACGTCAGACTCGCAAACATCGCCCGCGAAGTCACATACCGGAACACACGGAACGGCCCCACCACCGAACCAAGCTTTTGATACAGCAGCCAGTAAAGCATTATTTATCCGCGTCTCCCTGAACCGGCCGCGTCCCCGAACATCGCGTCAATGGCGCGTTCCACACCCACTCCGCGTGAGCCTTTGAACAGCACCACATCACCCGGCGCAACATAGCTGCGTAAGAACTTTCCCGCCTCTTCCGGCGAGTCAAAATAATGCCCTGAAAAAGGCGCGGCGCTGTCCGACACCGTCAGAATGGCCTCATCAACCATCTGGCGGGCAGCGCCGCGTATGCCAACAAGGGCACTAATACCCAGCTCCGCAGTAAATTTTCCGATTCCGCGGTGAAGGGTCCCGGCCTCACGGCCAAGCTCAAGCATTTCACCCAGCACGGCAATGCGCCGTTTACCAGGTGCTCCGCGAAGCAGCTCTAGCATGGAGCGAACTGCTTCCGGATTGGCGTTGTAGCAATCGTTAATTACGGTAATCCCGTCGCGTTCAAAACGCTCACCGCGCATCTTGGCGGGGGTGAGTGAATGTACGGCTTCACGCAAGCGGTCAGGTGAGATACCCATGGCACGCGCGACTGCAATTGCAGCCAGCACGTTGCTCACGTTATGCCTGCCCGCAAGCGGCGAATCAAACTCCACTCCCAGGCAGCGGAAGTGTGTGCCTTTCGGACATTCGCGATAGTCTTCCGCGCGCACTTCTGCATCTTCCGAAAAGCCGTACAGAATAGAACGCCCCGGATGGACTCTCGCGAATCCGCGCACGCGTCCATCATCTGCGTTCAGAACCGCAATGCCGTCGGCAGGCAGTGCTTCAATCAATTCGCGCTTGGCACGTGCCACGCCATCAACTCCGTCTTCAAAGAACTCCGCATGTGCCCAGCCGGCATTGGTGACAACACCAATCTGCGGCGCAGCGATGGCAGCCAGTTCGCGAATCTCGCCGGCGTGATTCATACCCATCTCAATTACGGCAGCCTTGCACTCGTCAGGGATACGTAAAATCGAAAGGGGCACACCCACGTGATTGTTGTAGTTGCCGATGGTACGTCCGGTCCGCATCCCGACACCCAGCAGCGCCGCAATGGCGTCCTTCGTTGTCGTTTTGCCCGCGCTGCCGGTAACGCCGATCACCATGCCGCCCCAGCGCTTGCGTGCCTTCGCAGCCAGTGTTTGCAAGGCGATTAGAGTATTGGGCACTACCAGCTGAGAAATTTTTACCGGGCAAAGGTGATCAACCACCGCCAACGCAGCACCTTTCTCCGGCAGTTTGGTGACGTATTCATGACCATCCTGGTTCGCACCCTTCAAAGCGAAGAAACAGTCGCCGGGATTGATGGTCCGGCTGTCGATACTGTAGCCGCCTGCACTTCCCGTCGCTCCGGCGACGATGGTCGCGCCGATCTTCTCAGCGATGGCCTGAATAGAAAGAATCATTGTGTGGCCCGCTTGCGAAAGCCAAACGCCCGTAACGCTTCCCGTGCCTGTTCACGGTCATCAAAGTGAATGGTGCGGTCGCGAAATATCTGATAAGTCTCATGGCCTTTCCCGGCCAGAATCACGACATCGCCCGCATGAGCTTCTTCAATCGCTTTGCGGATCGCCACAGCCCTGTCCGGCTCAACAATGGTGCGTGTGTCAGTGCGCTTCAAACCCACCAGCACGTCATTCATGATCTGCAGGGGCTCTTCTGAACGCGGATTGTCACTGGTCAAAATCACCAGATCGCTGAAATCTCCTGCAACTTTTCCCATCACGGGACGCTTGGTCCGGTCACGGTCGCCACCACAGCCGAACAGCGTAATCACACGCTTCGCACCGAGGCTTCGCGCCACAGCAAGGGCATTCTTCAGCGCGTCGTCCGTATGCGAATAATCCACCACAACGGCAAACGGCTGGCCTTCATCCACGCGCTCAAAACGGCCTGGTACACCCGGACACGCCGCAATCCCCGTGGCTATTACTTCGGGCGACAACTGATAAGTCATCCCCGCCGCACAGGCCGCCAGGATGTTATACACATTGATCCTGCCCATCAGCGGTGACTGCACTTCAAAGCGCACTTTGTCGAACGCCACTTCGAATCGCAACCCGTCGAACCCGGAATGCACGTTGCGCGCACGCACCATGGCATCAGACCCCAGCCCGTACCAGAGCACTTCCGAATCAAGCCGCTTCTCACCCAGTCTGACGCCCCACTCATCGTCTCGATTGACTACCGCATACTTCGGCGCAGGGCCACCAGAGCCATCAAACAGAAGCGCTTTCGCCGCGAAGTAAGCCTCCATCGTCTGGTGAAAGTCGAGATGATCGCGCGTCAGATTGGAAAACACAGCAGTATGAAAATGCAGTCCGTAAACTCTTCCCAAAGCCAGTGCGTGCGACGAAATTTCCATCGTCGCGGCTTTCGCCCTACCTTCCATCGCAACCAGTTCCGCCAGCATGCGCATCAGGTCAAGCGATTCAGGTGTGGTATTCGCCGCAGGCAATACTTTTGGCCCTAAATGATATTCAATGGTCCCTGCCAGCAGAGTTATCCTGCCGGCAGTTCGCAGCACGGAATCCAGCAAGTAACTGGTGGTGGTCTTCCCGTTCGTGCCGGTAATACCGGTCAACTCAACCGCTTCATCCGGCTTGCCGTAAAACGATTTCGCCGCCGTCGCCAGCGCACGCCTTCCATGCTCAACCTGAATCCAGGGAACACCCACAGCGTCAACCGGAGCCGGGAGTTCACTCACTACCGCGAAGGCCCCGCGCTCAACAGCCTGCGCGGCAAAAGCCCGGCCATCCACCTTCGCGCCCGGAAATGCGAAGAACAAATATCCCGGGGCGACACGCCGCGAATCATACTCAAGCCCGGCGACTTCCGCGCACGCGACGGACTCCGGCAACACACCTAAAACCGGAACTCCCGCCAGCAAGTCGCGTGTAGTCATATCAGCGCGTGAAAAGCACCCGAATTCTCTCGCCGCGACGCAGAGGACTGCCCGGCAGCGGAGCCTGCGCCCGCGCCACTCCACTCCCCTCCACCATCACGACAATTCCTTCCGCAGATGATTCCTCCACCACATCCCGCATCGACTTGCCACGGAAGTCCGGCACCATCAGACCGGGTATCACAGGCACAGAAATACTCTGAGGAGCCACAGGAACGGAAAGCGCGGCCATCAGTGATGGCACAGGCGCGGCGATTGCCGCAATTACCGCAACAGGAGTAACCGTACCCGAAGCTGGAATCACATCAGGATCTTTCACGACCGCGACCTTAGCCTGCTGCGCCAGTAACTCTTTCACGCTGGCGTCGCCATCCATAATGCTGGAGCCGCCCAAACCGGCAATCGCCACTTCACCAGAAAACTCGCCCGGCTTTACCTTCGCGGCGGGCTTCTTCTTCGCCATCAGCTCCTGCGGAATATCTTTCGGGACATCCATCATCCGCAGCGCTTCCGTCATGATGGCGGACCACACTGGCGCAGCCGCATCAGACCCCTGCCCGCTCTCACCCGACGTATTATGAACCGTCACCAGAATCACAAGCGCCGGATTCGTCACGGGCGCAAAGCCCAGAAACGACGCGTTGTAATTATGCGTGTAATGATGAGTAACGGAATCGAAAATCTGCGCCGTACCCGTCTTGCCGCCTGACGTGTATCCATCAAGCCGCGCATGCAGACGGCCGGTGCCGCGTAAAACGACGCCTTCCATCATCTGGCGCATCTTAATGGCCGTCTCCGGCTGAATGATGCGAACGGGAGTTTCCGCAGGTTCCAGCTTGTCGCCGCGTTTCAAAATCAACTTAGGCTTAACCATCAAGCCGCCATTGGCGATTACCGCGCCTAATCGCGCCAGCTGAACCGAGGTTACTGAGATTTCCTGACCCATGGAGACCGAGGCCAGAGACGTCGTACCCCACTTACTTAGGGGCCGTAATTTGCCCGCAGATTCCGCAGGCAGCGGCAGGCCGGTCTTTTGACCGAACCCAAACCGCCGCGCGTACTCATACATGTTTTCCCGGCCCGCACGCGTGCCTATCATGATCGCGCCGATATTACTCGATTTCTCCAGCACTTCGGACATCGTAATCGTGCCGTAGCCGTGGTGGCTTTCATGAATAATGCGTCCGGGTAACTTCAACACACCGCCGCCGGTGGCAATCGGTGTCTCGGGCGTCAGATTCGTAGTCTCAAGCGCTGTTGCCAGCGTGACCACCTTGAAAACACTACCCGGTTCGAAGGGAACGGAAGTCCCCAGATCCAGCCGCGAGATCGGGTCGTCACCCGGCATCGGCGGCGTATTCGGATCATAGTTTGGATAATTCGCCAGCGCCAGAATCTCCCCGTTATACGGGTTCATCACAATGGCTGAACCACTACGCGCATGTTTCGCCAGCACGCCGGCTTTTAACTCGCGCTCGGCGACATACTGCATGCGCTCGTCAATAGTCAGCGTCAGCGCCTGCCCCGCCTGTGCCGCGCTTTCCACTTGCGACGACAATCCGCGCCGCTTCACATCCATCACCAAACGCTCAGAGCCCATGTGGCCGCGCAACTCAGCATCAAGCGAACGCTCGACACCGCCCGCGCCCTCTTCACCCTTATAAACCGCACCCAGAACATGCGCTGCGGTGAAGCCCTTCGGATAGTGCCGCTGGCTCTCTGTGTGGAAGGTGACCCAGTCCAGATGCATAGCCTTCAGACGATCCGTTTCAAAGGGATCAATACGACGCTTCACCCACAGGAAGCCTTTATGTTTTTCACGCGCCCAGGTCAGCCTTTTATATAGTTCGGTCTGATCCAGCGAAAGCGTATTCCCCAAAACCTCAGTGGCCACCCGCAAATTCGCAATCTGCTGTGGATTCACCGACACCGAATCCACCGGCACACTAATCGCCAGCGCCTGTCCGTTGCGGTCTACAATAGTGCCGCGCGGCGCAGGAATATCCATCTTGTGTTCCTGCTGCGAACGCGCAATCGCCACATACTTCGCGTGCTCACGCACCTGAAGCTTAATCAGCCTGCCGAAAATTGCCAGGGCCCAAAGCAGCAAAACCGCGGCCAGAACCGTTAACCGGCTGGCCGCGGCAGACCCGCTTCCCGTTCGACGCCAGAACTGCACTGCAAACTCCTTCTAACGCTAAACGAAAGCTAACGTGAACCCTGCGTAACCGCAGGAACATGATTCCGCGCAAATGATGCCACGCTGGTCTGCGCATCCAGATGAATGACCTGATCTGACCCAGGGCTCGACAAACTCCGCGCCTGCGCCAGTTCATTTAAACGACCGGGACTCAGCAGCCGCGCTTCCCGCACTTCCAGATCGCGTTTTTCATTGATGAGCGTCTGGCGCTCCTGCTTCAGCGCTTCCAGACGATAGCCTGCCAACACAGACCCTGCATTTGGCGCAATAATGCTCGCGCCCAAAATCAGCAGCACAGCGGCCGCGCCTACAGCCGACCAGCACTCGCCGCGAGCACCCGGATCAGCCTGCCTCATCACGCGCGAGTTATCGATCTTCTTCGCGTGGAAATAGATGTCGTCATTCGGAAGTGCGCGCAACAGGAACGGATTATCCTGCGCACGAATCACGTCGCGTCTCCCGGCGGTCATCGCAATCGAGCCGGCTTTCTTAAACTGAAACATCGTCGCCAAAGTAGCCATTTTTTAAATCCCCCCGCGCTGCCACTTGTTCGGTTTCATCCCCTTGATGAGCCGTTCGTCCGCCTGATCCACAATCTCCACCGCCCGCAATTTCGCACTGCGCGAGGGAGGATTGTCCCGCACTTCCCGCTCACTCGGCACCAGAGGCTTTTTCGTCAAAATCAAAGCCTTTTTGTCCCGTGCCAGTTCACGAAAACTTTCCTTAACTTTTCTGTCTTCCAGCGACATGAAAGAAATAATGACGATCCGGCCACCCGGCTTCACCATCTGCGGAGCGCGCACCAGCAGCGCATCCAGCTCTTCCTGCTCCCTGTTAACGACCATGCGCAGCGCCATGAAGGTTCGAGTCGCGGGATGTAAAGGTCCCGTCCGGGGTGAGGCCAGTTCCACGACACCCGCCAGGTGTAATGTGCTCCGAATTGGCCTCGCCCGAACGATTGCTCCAGCTATCTTCCGCGCTCTCCTTTCTTCGCCGAACTGGTGAAGCCAGTTGGCAATGGCTTTTTCGCCACTGTGGTTCAGCAGATCGGCTGCGGTATGCCCCTGGGTTTGATCCATGCGCATATCGAGCGGCCCGTCCGCCTGAAATGAAAATCCCCTCGGCCCCGTGGTCAGCTGAAATTTGCTGACTCCCAGATCGGCAACAATGCCGTCCAGATTCGTGGCCTTCAATTCCGAAAAGCTGCCGTGCTGAAATTCGATCCGGTCCGCCCACTCCGCGGCGGTCGTCCGCGCCATTTCGAGTGATTCCACATCCCGGTCGTTCGAGATGAGTTTTCCGCCGGCGGTCAACAGTGCTGCGATAGCAGACGTATGTCCGCCCAACCCCGCCGTGCAGTCCAGATAGCGTCCGTCCGGCTTCACCGCCAGATACTCCAGCGTTTCCGCCAGCATGACCGGATAATGAGCGGGGTGATGGGCCTGAATGTGTGGAGGCGTCATCGATCACAATCCGGCCTCATTTAGAGCAAGCCCTCTGCTTCCAGCTCGGCCATATCGGCTTCCGCCGTTGCCGCCGCCTTGCGATTCCGTTCGTCGAAGAGCGCAGCGGGCATCACTTCCAGCCGGTCCCGTGTCGCCAGCACCTGCAGCGACTGCCCGTCCAGTTTCAACTCCTGCCGTAACACTGAATTGAACGTCACCCGGCCCGAAACATCGATTTCCACATCGGTGCCTAGAAACGCAGCACTTAGAATGATGCCATCTGCGGCGGCTTTGGCCTTGCCCTTGGCCGACATCAGTGCCGCTTTCTTCGCGCGCCAGGCTGAATTCGTGTATATTTGGACCGTAGTGCGATTCAAAGACGTGACGAACAACTTCGTTTCTTTCAGCTCCGCGAAGTACTTCAGGAAGCTGGCAGGAATTTTCAGCCGACCCTTGTCGTCCAGCTTGCCGGGATACATCCCGTTGGGCGGTTCGACCGGTATTTGCCACACTGATTGAAGTTCGTCTGCCACTTTTCGCCACTTTTGGCCACTGAGGCCTACTAGGGATTGTATAGTGCCTCGTTCCCTTACGCAAGACATCTTTTGAGTTAAATTGTGGTGTTTGTTTAACTTACGGTCCACTACAAACTGCGGCGGCAGAGCCGGACACCACCATTAGTAGCAATATGGGCGAAAAAAAGGCGAAGATCCACCGGAATCCCACAGCCTTACCCACAGCTCGTCCACAGGGCTGGCCGCCAAATTCCAGCCCACAAGTCGAATCGGGCTTTCCCCTGCGGGCATCAAAATGTAACAATTAGTTAGATCTGTAACCACAGAAGGGGTATTTCTTATATGCGAAGTTATCTTCTAGCCACGGCAGCGCTGTTTGCGCTCGCCGCTGGCCTAAACGCGCAAACCAGCCGCGGTACTGTAAGCGGTCTGATTACCGACCCAAGCGCTGCCACCGTGGCCAACGCGAAAGTCGAACTGAAAAGCAACGTAACCGATGCCATCCGCTCAACCGAGAGCAATGGATCCGGCATCTACCGTTTCGACGCTGTCGATCCGGGCACCTATTCACTCACCGTTTCCTCCGCCGGTTTTAAAGGCGTGCAAACGGCAGCCTTTACCGTCGCCGGAGGCCAGATCGCGTCTTTTGACGTGAAGCTGGAAGTCGGCACTCAGTCGAGCATTGTTGAAGTTTCTGCGGAAACTGTTCAGCTTCAGACGGAATCGCCGGTTCGCGGCGGAACGATTAGTTCCATACAAGGTACGGAACTGCCGATCGCGGGTCGCAACTCCGTGGCACTGGCACTCACGTTGCCCGGCGTGGCTACGTCGCGCTTCGGCATTGGCGGCCAAGGTTCGTTCTCATCGAACGGCGCTCGTAACCGCTCCAACAATTTCATGATTGACGGCATGGAAAACAACGACATTTCGGTGGCTGGCCAAGCCTTCCAGATCACCAATCCTGATACGGTTCAGGAAACCAGCATTCAGACGACGAACTTCGACGCTGAATTCGGTCGCGCCGGTGGCGCAGTCGTCAACGTCATCACCAAGTCCGGCACCAACTCGCTGCACGGTACTGCCTCATGGCTGCTTGATGTGACGAATGACGATGCCATCACCAACACGCAAGGTCTTGACCCGGCCGTAAAGTTGCGCGGCAAACCGCTCCCGGGCACAGAAGACATCTGGGCCGGCACTTTGGGCGGCGCCATCAAGAAGAACCGCACGTTCTTCTTCGGCGGTTATCAATGGGACGTCCAGCGGTCCAGCGGTTCTGCAACGGCGGCAGCACCTTCCGCAGCTGGCTACGCAACCCTGAACTCACTGTTCCCGACGGGCACAAATCCGCGCTACGACATCTATAAGCAGGTATTGGCCGGTACCACCGCAACGGCACAGTTAACCAACATCGCGCTCGCCAACGGTCGTCCAGCGGTTGAGTTCGGTACCGCCACCATCGGCTACGCCAACCTGTTCTATGACAAACAGTGGAGCATCAAGATTGACCATAAGATCAGCGACAAGGATCTTCTCTCGGGCCGTTATTCAAATGACACGAGCCCGTCGTCACCCGCCAGCGTCAGCTACCCTGGCATGAACACGAATGCCGTGTCCGGCACAAAAAACACCACCGTCAGCGAGACTCATATTTTCTCGCCCAGTTTCACCAACGAACTGCGCATAGGCTACAACCGGATTGATGTATCGTTCCCGAACGATTCCACCAATCCGCTGGGCCAGACCCTGCTTTCCTATTCGATTGCCGGGCTACCCACAGCCAACATCAGTAGTCTCGGCGTTTCAGGCAGCTTCCCTCAGGGTCGTCTCGCCAACAACTATGTTCTGCAGGACACCGTTTCGGTGGTTCGCGGGCGCCACACCGTTCGCGCCGGCTTCGACATTCTTGACCAGCGCGCACGTCAGTTCGCCCCGATCAACATTCGCGGCTCCCTGACCTATCAGGTATCGGCGGGCTATACGGGCTTTGCTAACTTCCTGGATGATTTCGGTGGTTCCAACGGTTCCGCCGCGAAAACTTACGGCACTAACCGCTACTACCCGACCCTAACCCGCCAGAACTACTTCGTAACAGACCGCTGGCGTGTTAATCAGGACCTGACACTTTCGATTGGCCTTCGCTATGAGAACCCAGGTACGGCTCTGAACTCCCTGACCTACCCCGCCTATACCGGTCTCTTCAATGTGAACCCGGTAACGCTGGATGGCCCGTGGAACAAGCCCAACAAGATCCAGAGCGACAACAATAACTTCGCGCCAGCATTCGGGCTCGCCTGGGCACCGTCGTCAAGCGATGGCATCCTCGGCAAACTCGCCGGCAACAAGAAACTTGTCATCCGCACTGGTTATTCCATCGGGTACGATACTTTCTATAACAACATTGCTTCCAACGCAGCAACCGCATCGCCTGCCGTGAATTCGTCACTTACTGCGTCGCTCGTTACCGCAGCCAACCCGCGCGGACTCCCCGGTATCTCCGGAGTTGTACCTCCTCCGGGCACCCTCACGCCGAACATCAGTGAGAACACGGTGATCAGCAACCTGGTCAGCCCCTATTACCAGAAATGGTCGTTCGGCATCCAGCGGGAACTTCCGTGGAAGACGGTTCTTGACCTTTCTTACGTTGGCACAAAGGGCACCAAGCTCTTCATGACAGAAGATGCCAACCCGATCGTTACAAGGCCGCTTCAGATCCTGCCCGCAGGCTTCACCCTGGCACAGGTCATCGCCAACGCCGGATATGACAACAGCCGTTATGATCCGCTTCAGGGCAGCCGCAATATCCGCACCAATGGCGGCTCTTCCTACTACCATGGCTTTCAGGCTTCGGCAAACAGGCGCTTCGCGGATCATTTCCTCGGCACCGCCTCTTACACGTGGTCCAAGACCATTGATTACGTGAGCGATCCGTTCTCCACTTCAGGAATCAACGTTCTCGCCAACTCGGCCGTGCCTACCGTCTTCGGTGGTCTGGCCCGCGAGAAGTCTGTTTCTCTGATTGACCGGCCGCATCGCTTCGTCGTCAGCAGTGTTTACGAACTGCCTTTCATGCGCGAGCAGAAAGGCATCCTCGGCAATGCTCTGGGCGGCTGGCAGCTGTCTGGTATTTACACGATTGAATCCGGCGTACCCTATACCGTTGTCAACGGCTTCGATGCCGATGGCATCGGTGGCGCAAACGACCGTCCTGACGTGAACCCCAATGGCATGAGAGGCGTCCGTGCAGTCCCGAACGCCAACAGCGCCACCGGTTACGTCAACCCGGATCTGCCTGGCAGCCCTGCTATTGATCCGAAGACCGCGCAGTATGTGGTGATCGCGGCCAATAGCGGACGCACCGGCAACGCCGGCCGCAACACCGAACGCACTCCCGGCCAGAATAACTTCAACGCCGTGATTACCAAAAGCTTCCGCATTACTGAAAAAGTCAGAATGCAGTTGCATGCGGAAATGTACAACGCCCTCAACCACCCGCAGCTGGGTTCACCCAGCGTCAGCCCGTTCTCGCCTGGATCAGGAACTCTCTCATCCAACGCGGCTACCGGGCTGCAGGGACGCTTCCTCAACCCGACCTTCCAGGACGGCGGCGGACGCGTGATCAAGTACCAGGCGAAGTTCATTTTCTAAACTTCGTCGAGCACGACTGAAAATGGCCGCCGGGATTTACTTCCCGACGGCCATTTTTAGTTTTTGCGGCGGAACAAATAGTGCGACACGATCCACTCTGACCCGTCGCGATAACCAAACAACTCCGCACACGCCATGAAGAACACTCTCCATCGCACTACCCACTTCAGCGCATCCCCTGCCCCGTAAACCCGCGTGAACATCTGCATCACTTCAGCCCGGTGCTGATCCATATTTTGAAGCCACGCATTCGAAGTCTTCTCGTAGTGGACGCCATTCACAACCCAGTGCTGTTCGAGGGCAAAGTCATCCTGAAATGAAGGGAGTAAGTCATCGCTCGGCATCAGACCGCCGGTAAAAAAATGCCGCGCCATCCAGTCCGAAGAGTCCACCGATTCAAACGGATAAGTCGCCGCCTTATGAACGAAGACATGGACGAACAAAGTCCCGCCCGGCCGCAGCCAGCCGGCAATCCGCCTCAGTAACTCCTGATAGTTCCGCATGTGTTCAAACATCTCCACCGAAACCACCCGGTCAAAACGTTCTGTCGCATCAAAGTCATTGATATCTGCGGTGCGAATTTCGAGGTTAGTCAGTCCGCGCAATAACGCTTCGCCATCGATATAAGCCTTCTGCGAACGCGAATTGGAAAGTGCGACGATCCGGCTGTTGGGATACCGGGCCGCCATAAACAGCGAGAGGGAACCCCAGCCACAGCCCAGTTCCAGCACATCCTCGCCATCTTTTAAGCCCGCGCGTTCACAGGTCAAAGCGAGCATCCGAGCTTCCGCCGCTGGCAGATCGTCGCCGGGTTCAAACAGTGCGGAGCTATACTTCCGGTGCGGACCCAGCGCCAGGGCGTAGAACTCTGCCGGCACTTCGTAATGCTGCTCATTGGCCGCAGCGGTCTGAATCGCAATCGGGCTTTGCTTCAGTTCCGCGATAAACCGCGCCTTGCGTTCCGCAATCCCCACAGGGCCGCCCGCAGTCTCATCGCGCAGACGACCCGCCACCAGACGGCGGATCGCGAAGCGAATCAGCCAGTCGGGCACAATGTCCCGCTCCAGCCAGTCTTCGTACCAAATGCTCATTTTTTAACCCAGGGAAAAAACACGCTGGTCGATTCCTGATAACGCCGGTAGTCATCACCCTTCGTCCGCAATGCCTGCGCTTCGGTGGCGGGGATTCCGGTTACTTTGAACAGGAAGTACAACATCAACATGGGCGCGAATACAGCGAGCCATCCGTTGGGCGACGCCAGCGCAAACAGCGCGTAACTAACCCAGATCAGCCACTCGAAAAAATAATTCGGATGCCGAGAATAGTTCCATAAGCCCACCTGACAGGTTTTCCCTTTGTTACTGCGGTCGCTCTTGAATCGGTGTAACTGCTGATCGGCAGTAACTTCGCCCGCAATCGCGATGACCCACAGAAATGCTGCAGCGAATTCGAGTGAAGAGAGCGGCACCTCCCCATTCAAAGCCGCAAAAAGGAACGGCGCGGAAAGCAGGACACACAAGACAGCCTGAAATTCAAAAAAAAGCAGAAACTTCAGTGGAATACCGGTCTTCCACTTACGCCGCAGTTCCACATAACGGCCTTCTTCCGGCTTCCCGATGACGCGTGTAAGGACCAGATACAAACTCAGCCGCAGGCCCCAGACCGCCCCCATTGACCCGATTAGCAACCGGCGCGGACCATATCCCGTCCCCATCGCGGCATAGAGGATCGCCAGCAGAGCCAAACCGCCCGCCCAGCCGCCATCCACAATCGCGGCATTCTTCATGGGGAAGTGAATCAGCCAGAGAACAAACATCAGGCCGACTACTGCGGCCGCGCCCCAGCCTGTCAGTTCGAGCGCACTCATGCTTTCACCCTAATCATGCGCCGCAGAGGAATTACCGAACCGAAGTAAAGCATCAGCGCGACGGCCCAACTGACCAGCAGCCACACCACGATGGCGCGCGCCGTCGCCGCCCCCAGAGTAGTGATCGTATTCCAGATACTTGTCTCAATCATGTGTGCCACCTTCGCCATCGTAACCGGCAGGTGCGATTTTGGGGGTGTTTCCGGTGCTCGGGTCCACTACACTGCTTTGTACCGGGGCGGCCGCGTTGCTGGGACTGAACCTGCCCCTGATTCAGGTGGTGA
>JANYDS010000046.1 GCA_025363475.1 Terriglobia bacterium | reverse complement strand
AATACCGCCGTAGTCTCGGGCGGCAGCGAAACCAACCTTGCCAACGATACTGCCAACGACCCCACCACCTTCGTCATGCCGGACATGACGATCACCAAGTCACATACCGGTAACTTCAACCCGGGCCAGGCAGGCGCCACTTATACAGTGACTGCCTCGAACGTCGGCACCGCGCCCACAGTAGGTACGGTCACGGTTACCGATACTCTGCCCGCCGGCCTCACAGCAACAGGGATCGCCGGCACCGGCTGGACTTGCATACTCGGTACCCTCACCTGTACCCGCGCGGATGTACTGGCCAACGGCTCGGCTTACCCGATCATCACGGTTACGGTCAACGTCGCCAACAACGTCACCACTCCCCAAACCAACACCGCAACAGTCGGCGGCGGTGGCGAAGTAAACCTGACCAACGATACGGCCAACGACCCCACAATCTTCGTCTACCCCGACATGACGATCACCAAAACCCATACGGGCAACTTCACTCAGAATCAGGTCGGGGCCACCTATACGCTGACAGCTTCAAACGTTGGTGCGGCACCCTCTTTCGGCACTGTCACGGTGACGGATACACTACCCGCCGGTCTGACTGCAACCGGCATTGCCGGCACCGGCTGGACCTGCGTCCTCGGCTCCCTGAGTTGCACCCGCAGTGATGTGCTGGCCAATGGCTCGGCTTATCCGATCATCACGGTCACGGTCAACGTTGCGCTCAATGCGTCGAGTCCCCTGCTGAACTCCACCACGGTTGGCGGCGGCGGCGAAACGAACCTGGCCAACGATACAGCTACTGACAGCACGGTCATCAACCAGATCCCGGACATGACCATCACCAAGACCCATACGGGAGCATTTACCCCGAGTCAGATTGGTGCCACCTACACGATCACCGCTTCGAACGTTGGTCCGGTTGCCACAACAGCTGCGGTTTCCGTGACCGACACCCTGCCCGCGGGCCTTACCGCAACCGCCATCTCAGGCACCGGCTGGACCTGCATTCCGGGCACCCTGACCTGCACCCGCGCCGATGTTCTCGCGGCTGCGGCAGCTTACCCGCCCATCACACTGACCGTCAACGTGGCCGCAAACGCAATCGGCACTCTCACCAATACCGCAGTGGTCTCAGGCGGCGGCGAAGGCAACCTGGTCAATGACACTGCAACAGATCCAGTCACGATTAACGCGGTACCTGATTTCACGATTACGAAATCCCACACCGGCAACTTCACGCTGGGTCAGACCGGCGCAATTTTCACCATCGGCGTTTCCAACATTGGGACGGGCAACTCCGCCGGCAATGTAAACGTAACCGATTCCCTGCCTGCCGGCTTAACGGCAACTGCCATTTCCGGCTCTGGCTGGGTCTGTACCATTACGCCGCTTTCCTGCAACCGCAATGACTCGCTAATCACGGGTGGAAATTACCCTCCGATCACCCTGACAGTGACTGTCGCAGCCAATGCCGCCAGCCCGCTGGCGAACACTGCCATCGTAGGCGGCGGCGGCGAGACCAATACAACGAATGACACGGCAGTCGATTTTGTAACGCTCGTTTCGTTCCCTGATCTGACCATCACCAAAACGCATTCGGGAACATTTACCCAGGGTCAGACCAGCGCACAGTCCGGGTCTCTTTACACTCTGGTCGCATCGAATATCGGCACCTCAGCCACAAGCGGCACGGTTACCGTCGCGGATGTATTGCCCGCAGGCCTGACCGCGACCGCGATCTCCGGCAACGGCTGGAGTTGTGTCCTGGCAGGTCTGAGCTGCTCGCGCGGCGACGTCCTGGCGGCGGGCGCTGCGTGGCCGGCAATCACCATTACGGTGGATGTCGCCGCCACTGCCACAGGCACCCTAATCAATACCGCGACTGTATCCGGCGGTGGTGAAAAGAACCTGACCAATGATTCAGCAAGCGACCCGGTAACCATTAAAGGTTTGCCCGATATGACGATCACCAAGTCGCATAGCGGCACCTTCAGCCAGGGTCAAACCGGCGCAACGTACACCGTGACGGCATCGAACATCGGCACAGCGCCCACCTCTGGAACAGTCACCGTGACTGATGCCCTGCCCGCCGGTATCACTGCTACCGCAATCTCCGGCAGCGGCTGGACTTGCACCGTAACACCTCTTGCCTGCAACCGCGCGGATGTTCTGGCTGTTGGCGCAGCTTACCCGGCCATTACCGTCACGGCGAATGTGGCATCCACCGCGACAGGAACGCTGACCAACACCGCAGTCGTCGCAGGTGGCGGGGAAACCAACGCAACCAACGATACGGCAACAGACCCGGTCACCATCATCGTTGTCATCACAGGAACCCCTGACCTGACGATCACAAAATCCCACGCCGGCACCTTTACACAGGGTCAAACGGGCGCGTCTTACAGCCTGGTAGCAACTAACATCGGCACTCTGGCCACCGCCGGTCTCGTCACGGTCGCAGACACACTGCCTGCGGGGCTTACCGCTACCGGTATCTCAGGGACTGGCTGGACGTGTACACTCGCCAGCCTTTCATGCACACGCACGGACAGCCTTGCCGTCAATGCCAGCTACCCGCCGATCACGGTGATTGTTGATGTCTCTGCGACTGCCACCGGCACTTTAATCAACACCGCCACTGTAGCGGGCGGCGGCGAAACCAATACAACGAACGACACCGCAACCGATCCGACACCGATCAACGGCTTGCCTGACATGACCATCACCAAGAGTCATACCGGCAACTTTACCCAGGGCCAGGCGGGCGCAACGTACGCCGTCACGGCATCAAACCTGGGTACAGCGGCGAGCAGTGCTGCAGTCACGGTTACCGACACTCTTCCCGCAGGGCTCACGGCAACGGCAATCTCCGGCACCGGCTGGAGTTGTACTCTCGCCAGCCTTTCTTGCACACGCGCAGATGTTCTGGCCGCGGGCGCCGCATACCCGGCAATCACAGTAACAGTTAACGTCGCCACGACCGCGACGGGAACGCTGGTCAATACAGCCACCGTCGCAGGCGGCGGCGAAACCAAACTTACCAACGACCAGGCCACTGACCCGGTCACCATCACAGGCGTGCCCGATCTCACCATCACCAAAACCCACACCGGCACTTTCACGCGCGGCGGCACTGCATCCTACACGGTGACGGCGTCCAACACCGGCACCGCCCCCACCACAGGAACGGTTACCGTAACGGACAATCTGCCAGCCGGTCTCTTCCCCACAGCCATTAGCGGCAGTGGCTGGACTTGTACGGTCTCACCGCTTTCCTGTAACCGCAGCGACGTCCTGGCCGCAGGCGCCAGTTACCCGGCAATCACAGTTGCCGTCAGTATCGATGGAGGCGCTCCAGCGTCCGTCACCAACGTTGCCATCGTCGGCGGTGGCGGTGAAACGAATACTTCGAATAATACCGCTTCTGACCCCGCTCCCATCGGCGGCACCTCGCCCAATCTTCTTCTGACCAAGTCTCATGTGGGTAACCTCACGCAGGGCGGCACCGGTATTTATCAGTTGGTGGTCTCAAACAATGGGACCGCTCCCACAATCGGGGCGGTTTCCACCACCGACCCTCTTACTACGGGCATTACGGCTACTTCCATTGCGGGCGATGGCTGGTCATGCAGCATCAGCACCGTCACCTGCACGCGCAATGACGTCCTGAATCCCGGTGCATCCTATCCGCCGGTTATCGTCCTGGTAAGCGTTGCCAACAACGCTCCGTCGAATATCACCAACGTCGCCACCACCACGGGCGGCGGGGCCCCCCCCACCGGTATCGGAACACGCTCCAGCGACACTGCCGCAGTGGCCGCCATCAGTCCGTTCCTGCAGGTCACCAAGAATGTGGACCGGCGCATTGCGGTGTTTGGCGACATTGTCACCTACACCATTAAAGCGACAAACCTCAACACGATCCAGATCACCCAGGCCATCGTGGGGGATCAACTGCCGACAGGCTTTGAATATGTTGCGGGCAGCGCACGGCTGGTTTCCAGCTCTGGTCCTTCCACTGCTATCGACGCCGGCAACGTTCCTGGCACTCTGACATTCTCCATCGGCACCATGGCCCCCGGCCAGGCGATCACTATTACTTATCGCGTTCGCATCACGCCGCAGGCGCATACAGGCCAGAACACCAATACCGCGCAGATGGCTGCCATCGGCAATGGTGGTGCTCTCGGAGCCAGCGCCCAGACGGGCGTTGCCATCTCCATCAATTCCGGCACGCTGACCTTCCGGCAGTTCCTGGTCGGTCGCGTGTTTGAAGACACCAATGAAAACGGCGTTTTCGATAAAGGTGAACGCCCGGTCGCCGGTGCGCGCATCTATATTTCAAATGGTCAGTCCTCCACGACGGATTCGAAAGGTCTGTACAACATCCCCTCCATCGCAGCCGGGTCTCTGACTGTCGCGCTCGATGCCGCTACCGTCCCGAAGGGTTACACCATTTCGAGCGGCGGCCGTAAAGATGCGGAAGACTGGTCACGCCTTGTTCGCACGCCGCTAGGCAACGGTATGATCCTGCGCCAGAATTTCGGCATTAAACGCTGCCCGAACTGCGCGGTGCAACCCGCTATTGAAATTGCCAAAGCAACGCCGGTGTCAACGGCCACGTCCACGGCGGCTCCCACCCACATTGAAATCACACCCGGCCAGTCTGAACTGCAGGCCGATGGACGCAGCAGCATGTCGGTCCGCGTCCGGGTTCTCGACGATCAGGGTCAGCCTGTTCCTGCGAAGGAAATCCGGATTCGCACCTCTGCCGGCCAGTTTCTCGTCGAGGGCGGCAACAGAGTAGCCGAAAACAGCACCGCGAAAGCGCAGTCTCTGTTTGGTCAGCGCACCGAACCGCAGTTCGGCCAGATTACTGAACTTGTCCCTCAGACCATGCAGGGCACGGCACAGAAAGATACGCAGGGCGATGTTACCTTTACCCTGCTTGCTGCCAACACTCCGGGTCAGGCGCAGTTGATTGCCGAAGCTGGTGATCGGCAACACCTGATCACAGCCGGATCGGAAATTTACTTCGTCCCGGAAAAACGCTCACCCATTCTGGTCAGCGTGGGTGAAGTGACCATCGGTCGCGCCGCACGCGACTATGACATCTATCGCCAGTCGAGCGATGTCACCCGCCACGCCGATGCGTTCCTGCGCACTCCGGTTGGTGCCAGCAATCTGCTGACGCTGGGTTACACCAGCCACCTGGCGATCAACGATTCCACCGGCAATGCAGGTCTGTTCCAGTTGGATCCGCTCGATGGTGTCTATCAGGTGTTTGGCGACAGTTCTACGCGCTATCAGGCAACCCAGTCCAGCACCCACGTGTACGGGCGCTTTGACCGCGGCTTGTCGTTCGCACTCTTTGGTGACCTTCGCACTGGTATCAACCAGGCAAATGGCCAGCAGACCAGCGGCCCGCAGTCATTCGCCACCAATTCCGTGGTGCCGCAGCAGAGCATTTACGGCATCGGTGACTACAACCGCAATTTGACGGGAGCGATGATCCACCTGGAAAACAGGGGCCACGATTCGGTCACTGTGCAAGGCGCGCGCCCCAATACGGCGTTCGCCCGCGATGTGTTCCCCGGCTCTACCTTCGGGTTGATCCAGCTCTCGCATCCCGATATTTTCCCTGGGTCCGAAACGGCAACTCTGGAAATTCGTGATCGCCACAATCCGGAACTCGTCATCTCCCGCGAACCCCTGGTTCGTTCGGTGGATTACTCGCTCGACCCGGCCACCGGCGGCATCTTCTTCCTCCGGAGCCTCAATGCTTATGATCAGGCGCTGAATCTGATGCAGGTCGTGTTCACGTACGAGTATCAGGCGGTCGGACTCTCTTCAAGCGTCTACGCGATCCGCACGGAAAAGCGCTTCGACTCATGGGGACTCCGTGTCGGGCTCAGCCTCACAGACCAGCGCAGCGACAGTCTGGGTTCCTACTTCCTGGGTGATATCAACGTGCAGCAGAAGCTGCCAATGAATGGCCGCTTCGCCGTCGAACTTCCCGTCAGTCATGGCACGGGACTCCCCAGTAGCGCGTTCAGGCCGGGAATTGCGGCAGCTAACGTAAACGGCATTGCGTTCCGTGCGGATCTCGATCAGCCGATCGGCTTCATGCATGGCCGGATTGTAGCCAGTGTCGCCAAGACCGAAGCCACCTTCTTCAATCCCTTCGGAGCGACCACCCTGCCAGGTTCACAAACTTCGCGCGGCACGCTGGAACTGGCCCCCGTTCGTAACGGCAAGGCCAAGTTCGGCTTTATCGACGAACGCAACAAAACCGGGCTGGTGAGCAATCAGCGCCAGACGGCATCACTCGAATGGAAACAGGTCCTCAACAGCGCCTTCGCCATCACCGGCGGCTATGATTACCGTGACTTCCAGAACGCTCTCACCTCGAAACAGGTGCAGTCCAACATGCTCAGCGCAACGCTGGACTGGCGTCCCACCAGCCGCCTCAGTGCTTCCGTGCGCCGCGAGCAGAATCTTGATTCAAGCGATCCCACGTATCCTAATCAGACGTTATTCACCGCCCGTTACCAGGCGACGGAAACCACCAGTCTGTTCGCGGTGCAGCGCTTCTCCTCGGCGCCCATCATTCCCATCGGCGACCTGAGTGGCGGTGGCTTCGGCGCCCTTGCCGGCAAGAACGAAACCAGCATCGGCATTGAAAACCGCTGGAGCCGTTACACCACGCTCCAGACCCGCTACATGATCGAAAACGGCATCAACGGCACGGACAGTTTCGCTGTCTTCGGGCTGGTTCACCGCCTGCCGCTGAACGAACATTTCCAGATCGATATGGGTCTGGAACGCGGTGAATTGCTGACCGGTAAAGATGCCAGCTTCAACAGTGGCTCGGTCGGCTTCTCCTGGCTCCCGGTCCGGAATTTCCGCGCCTCTACCCGCTACGAACTGCGTGACCGCGGCGGTCTGGGCCAGATCATCACCACCGGTGTTGCCGGCCGGATCGCTGAAGGCCTTACGCTCCTCGGTCGCTTCCAGTACTCCAACGCGGCGTTCCAGGCAGGGCGCGGTGCAGTGGATTCACTCAGCCCCGCTTCCACAAACGGCATTCTCAATCCGCAGACGAATGCCACGCAGGGAACTGCGGCCCTGGCATGGCGTCCGTGGAAGACAGACCGCGAAGGCCTGCTCTTTTCCTACACGCATCGCCGCGCCGAACTCAACGGGCTGGTGAGCAACCAGCCGCAGAATGACAATGTCAATCTGCTCTCAACCGATGGCTATTTCCAGGCTACGCGCCGGCTGGAACTCTACGGTAAGTTTGCTTTCAGTGATCGTGTCTTCAACTTCAATAACGGAGCCGACGTCCTCAGCCGAACTTACCTGACACAGGGTCGGGCACAGGCGCAGATCAGCCACCGCTTCGATGCGGCCGTTGAAGCGCGCCTCGTTAACCAGGTTTCATCCTCCACCACTCAGTGGACCGTAGCAGCCGAAGGCGGCTTCTGGCTGATGAAGGATCTGCGGGTCGGTCTCGGCTACCGCTTCAGGTCGGCCGATGAAATCGCGGCCAACTTCCTGACCAACCCGATTCACCAGGGTGTCTACTTCGTGCTTTCCAGCAAGCTCTCGAACATGTTTAACCTGTTCAATGCAGGGGAGTGCAAGTGCATCGCGCCTGCTCGTGTGGAACCGCCGCCGCCGGCACCTAAACCGGTTGCCAACGTTCAGGTCTCGGCCATCACAGGTGGCAAGAGTGTTTGTCCGTCAGACAACCTGCGGGTTGAAGTCACGGCCAGCGGTTGGCTGCCAGAGCAGACGCCCACTTACCAGTGGTTGCTCGACGACAAAGCCATTGAAGGCGCGAACAGCACCTTCCTGATGGTTCCCACCAACGGACCGTCGGGAACCCACACCGTAAAGGTGACGGTCACTGCGGGGGAAAGCTCCAAGACCTCGGCACCGGCCAGCATCACCATCAAGCCGACGCCACCGCCCACCATCCGGTTCAGCGCCAGCCCGCTCACAATTACTTACGGCGACAAATCCGCCCTCACTGCAACCGCCGCCGGTTCGGAATGCACCAATCCCGTGGGCATCCGCTACACAACATCCGAAGGCGCTGTGGTGGGGACGAACTTCGAGTCCTCCAGCATGACCTTCGACATGAACAACCGCTCGCAGCCGCAAACGCGAGTGGTTCACCTTACCGCCACTGCCACGGACCGCAAGGGCCAGACTGCCACGGCTACCGCAGATGTGACGGTTACGCTCACCCCGCAGGCCAAACGGCTTGATGACATCATCTTCCAGAGCCGTAGCAACCGCGTCAACAATTGCGGAAAGCGCCTGCTGCTGGAAGAGCTGACTCCGATGCTGAAAGCCGATCCGCAGGCCCGTGTGGTGCTTATCGGCCACCGTGACACCACCGAATCGGCCAATTCGAAGGTGGATGAACAGCGCGTTCTGAACGCCGCTGCCATTCTGACTGCCGGCACCGGTATCTGTCCGCAACTCGACCTGAGCCGCGTTCTGGTCAAATGGGTTGGCGACGCACAGGTCTCTGAAACCCGCCCGGCGCTGTGCGGTTCTTCGGTCAACGAGCGTTCCGGCCAGGCTGTCACCGCAAATGACAACCGCGCCCAGTTCCGCCGTGTGGAAATCTGGGTGATCCCCGGTGGCGCAGCAATGCCCGAAGGCCTCGGCAATCTTCAGGCAGCGTCAACCAAAGACGTTAAGGCCCAAGGCTGCCCCCGCTAGACGCAAAAAGGGGCTGGCACCTTCCGGTGCCAGCCCCTATTTCTATTTCCAGTAACTAATTGATTCTTAAACGCTAAATGAACTGCCGCAACCGCATGTGGACTTCACTTGCGGGTTGTTGAACTTAAAGCCCGAACCTTCCAGCGATTCCACATAATCCACTTCCGCGCCATCCAAATAGAGCAGGCTCGCCTGATCAACGAACACTTTCAGGCCGTCGTAGCTATAGGTCTTGTCGAGCATGTTGGGCTCGTTTTCAAAGGCCATGGAATAGCTGAAGCCCGAACAACCGCCGCCCACCACGGAAATGCGCAGACCCGCCGGTTTCGGTTCCTGCGAATCAAGGATCTCCCGAACTTTGCCAATCGCTGTCTCAGTGATATTTACCATGTGAATTGTTGTCTCCGTCTGTGCTGCTTATTCGTCAGTATACAGGACGTGAAATCAGCCCGGAAGGATTCAGTCATTAGCTTTAAGCGGGTTTCCCGGGTTGGCCCCTGACTTGCACTAACATCCGCGAAGTCATACCCAACCGTAGAAAGAGATATGGATTTCCATGAAACTAACAAACGAAGGCTCTCGTCAGTCTGCATGTATGGGAACCCCCGATGTGGGAATGGCTGCTGTAGCAACCCTGCCGGTCCCGGTCTTTGGCGATAGAGCAATCACCAGGACCCGCGTGGATTACGAAAACACTCCAGAAGGCGCTCTTGTCCACCGGGCTCAGACCGGTGACGAACTGGCGTTTCGCGACATTGTGGAAAAATACCAGTCCAAGGTCTTTTCCATCATCCACGGCATTGTGCGTCACCGCAACGACGTGGAAGACATCGCGCAGCAGGTGTTCGCCAAAGTTTACTTCTCTCTGCGCAATTTCGATTTTCGCAGTTCGCTGATCACGTGGATCTATAAGATCACCGTGAATGAATGCTTCGACTACCTGCGCAAGAAAAAGGTGCGAAAACTGGTCTACGAGAGCGACATGAGTGAAGATGAGTCACGCCGTGTTGAAAACAGCGTGCCCGCTCTTGATCGTGCTCCGCGCGCCGACACCACCCTCGCCCGGAGGGATTACGTGGTGAAATTACTGGACCGCGTCTCAGATGAAGAAAAGCAATTGCTCATGCTGAAAGAAGTGGAAGGTTATTCCGTGGAAGAACTCTCCGGCATGATGAACATGAATGAGAATACAATAAAGGTTAAACTGTTCAGGGCGCGTCAAAAACTGGTGAAAGCGGCAGGCCGCCTGGACCGTTTGCCTGCTCTGGCCAGATAAAGAGAACGCAAGAACAAAGCATGCACGATATCGCGATTGACGAACTGGAAAGGCACTTGTCAGGCAACGCTTCGGGCGCATTTTACGCCCATCTGGCGGTTTGTGAAGAGTGTCGTACCGAAGTGGCTGAGATGAATCAGCTCTCGGTGCTGTTTCAGGAGTTCCGCGCCGATGTGAATGAGCCTGCCCCGGAACCTCGGCTTGGCTTCGTTTCGCGCACGGAGCTGGAAATCGTCGAGCACCACAAGAAAGAAGCCTGGGGAATCCTGGCTCCCAGCGTAGTGTTTTTCCGCCGGATGGCGTTTGCTTCGTTGATGCTTCTGGCCGGCCTCGGCAGCTACCTGATTACGCATGAGACTGAATACGCCGAACCCTTCGGCGCAGACGCGGCAGCGATTATGGCCCAGCACGACCCGAGTGTCGACCACGCCGAAAGTTCTGACCGCGACCGTCTGATGGTCACCCTCTCCAACTATCACGAATAATGGAAACCCTGCCGCGCCCGAATGAGAAGGTTGCTATCGTCTCGTTTGTGCTGGTGTTCCTGTGCGGCGCGCTTGCTGGTGCGGTAGTGATGAGTCTCAGCGGACATGCCGGCCTGCACGCTCCGGTTCACGGAACGCAGACCGCAGCCAGCGGACTTTCCATGTCCGTTACAGAATGGAAGCAGCAGCTCAGCCTTACGGAAGAACAGACGGGACAGCTGACATCAATCCTTGACGACTTCTCCCGTTATTACGACAACGTGCTGGCCGATGGCAACAGCCGCATCGTTCAAATCCTGAATCCCGAACAGCGCGGCAAGTTCGAGCAGATGCTGCGCGACCATAAGCATTGAATTTGTGAGAAACTATTCGTTTCTATGCGCTATATCTCCTTAATCTTCGTCCCCGCATTGCTTTTCCTGGCTGGCTGTTCGAGCAGCACTCCGAAGAAGGAAGCCAGGATCTTTTCCGCGGGTGAGAAGGCCGCCGTGGGCGATCTCAACTACGCCGTGGTGGATACCCAGTTTGCCAACGTACTTGGCACCGACCCCGCTACTCAGCGCACCCCCAAAGACCGGTTCGTGATGGTTCAGATTGCGGTTTCAAATGCAGGTAACAAGGACTCTGCCATTCCCGTCATGACTCTTGTGGATGATGCCGGACAAACGTACTCCGAACTCGCGGACGGCACCGGTGTCGCGCGCTGGCTCGGTGTCATTCGCAAGGTAGGCCCGACACAGACTGAGCAGGGCGTCGTCCTGTTTGATGCACCCGCCAAACATTTCCGGCTGCGACTTACGGACGAACTGGACGACGATACCTCGATCGACATGCCCCTTAGCTTCATTCACGAACAGATGCGCGATATGACGGCCGCACCACCGGACTCGAACGTTATCGCCGTCCCGAAGAAATAGTTTGCTCTCGCTGCTCCTTTTGCTCGCCGCGATATTGGCTCAAAATCTGCCGGCTCAAAACCTGAGCGCGGTGAGGCCTGTCATTTCCCAGTTTGAGGACGGACCGGCGATTGAAGGCAGCCAGGCATTCCAGCCCGGCGAACTGATCTTTTTCAGCTTTCAGACCGAGAATTTCAAGACCAGCCCCGCGGGCAAAATCGAGCTTACCGGCCACGTCGAAGTTTTCGACCCCAAGGGCGTACCGCTCGCCACTAAAGATGAAATTTCGCTCGGCGCCACGCTGAGCGAAGAGGACAAGACCTGGAAGCCGAAACTGCGCTCCCAGATCCAGATCCCGACCCTGGTTCCGGCTGGCAAATACACAATCAAATTCGATGTGACCGATTTGCAGTCGAAGCAGAGCAGCAAGGGTGAGACAACCTTCACCATCCGCGGCCGGTCTGTGGAACATACCGCTGTGCTCTCGGTTCGCAATCTGGCGTTCTACCGCACGCAGGAAGACGAAAACGCCTTGTTGAACGCGGCTTACCGGCCAGGCGATCTGCTTTGGGTTCGTTTTGACATTACCGGTTACAAATACGGCGAACAGAATTCGGTTGACGTCGCCTATGACGTGGCTGTCTACCGGGGGAATGGCCAGAGCCTGTTCTCACAGGAAGACGCGGCGGTCGAAAGAAGCCAGGCCTTCTATCCACAACCCTGGGTGCAGGCTGAGTTTAACCTGACCCTGCAATCGACCATGAGCGAAGGCCCGTATACGCTGGTGATCACCGCGCGTGACGCAACGGGAAAACAAACGGCAACCGCCCAGGCTGAATTCAGGATTTCGCGATAGCCAGGACGGTGCTTTCGAGTTGATCGAGCGCGTCTACAAAAAAGTGATCTTTTGATTCAATCCACTGGAGCGATTTTGGCTCCGGGAATGTGGCGTAGAGGGCTTCCATTGCCGCTCGGGGGCAGAATTCGTCATTTGTGCTGATAACGAAATACTTGGGCAGTGTACATTGCGGCATGTAGTCGAAATTCCCGCGTGTAATGGGAAAGCCAACAGGCACCAGACGCACCGGCAAAGGCTCAGTTAAGGTGCTGCCCAGTTGCAGCGCGACGCGCGACCCAAACGAGAAACCGGCAACAGAATACGGCAAATCCGGGTACCGCCCGCGCAACCAGACGAGACAAGCCCGTGCATCTTCAACTTCACCCGCGCCGTTGTCGTATACGCCTTCGCTCGAACCTACTCCGCGAAAGTTGAACCGCAATACGGCCGCCCCGGAACTGCGAAAAGCACGGGCCGTGCGGTACACCACTTTGTTGTGCATGGTGCCCTGAAAAAGCGGATGAGGATGGCAGACCAGGCAAACATGGTTCGGAGCCTCTTCATTGACCTCAAACAAAGCTTCCAGCTTGCCGGCCGGTCCGTCGATGTGCAGCGTTTCGATCCTGCGGGCCACCGTTAGTTGGTCCGGAAATTGATGTACTGAAGATCGATACCAAAATCGGCACCTCGCAGCACTGCGAGCACCTGCTGCAGCGTATCCCGATCCTTGCCGGCAACGCGCACAATGTCGCCGTTGATGGATGCCTGAACCTTAAGTTTGCTGTCCTTAATCGCTTTGACGATGTCCTTGGCTTTTTCCGTGGGAATGCCCGCTGTAAGGGTAATTTCTTGTTTTACGGACTGGCCTGTGGCGGTCTGAATCTTGCCGTAGGTCAGGTTCTTGAGCGGAACATTGCGCTTGACCAGCTTGAGGTTCAGAATTTCCGTGATGGCCTTGAGCTTGTAGTCATCGGAGCTGGCGAGGACGACTTTCTTATCCTTCTCGATCAGTTCGATAGTGGATTTGGAATCCTTCAGATCGTAGCGGGTGATGATTTCTTTCATCGCCTGCTGGATGGCATTGTTTACTTCCGGCAATTCGATCTGGGATACGACGTCAAAACTGTTATCAGGCATTGGCTTTCTTTCCCGTCAGAGCGGTGATTACTTTTTCGGCGATGTGTTCAGTGAGGCCCGGCATAGCAGCATCAAGAGCAAGTGTGACAGCAGCACGGATCTGGTCGGGGTCGATGACTACGACTGACCGGGCTTTGACCGTGCCCGGGCTGGAAGCACGCCGGTTGTTAATGGCAAACCGGGCGATGGCATCGAGCAGAACAGTGGATTCAAATGGCTTCTTCAAGACGCCGTCCGCACGCACACGCGACACTTGCGCCTCATCCACCGGTTCTACCGGACCAGCAGTCAGAAACACCGCCGCAGTGCCATTCGCTTTAGCGTATTCGCAGAGTTCGTAGCCGGAAACTTCCGGCATTGAGATGTCGGCGATGATGATGTCGGGCTGCGCGTCTTTAAGCCGCAACATAGCTACCAGTCCGTCGCTGACGGTGATCACTTCATGGCCTTCGTCGCGAAGGATACGCTCGCCCATCCGCTGGGCGTGCGGACTGTCATCCGCCAGAAGAATTCGGCTCATTATTACTTAGTGTCGCTGGCAGGCTTCTGGTCGGCAGCCGCGACAGGTGCTTTCGCTGGTACTTTGCCCGCTTGTTTCTTAGCCTGTTTGAAGGCTTTTACCTGCTGCTTCTTGAAAACTTTCAAGTCCGCGGCACTGGCCGGATGGTTGGTGGGCAGGGCTGCGGCAGCCGGGTTGGGCGCAGGAGCAGTCTCGCTGATTGCCTGGCCGTTGGAACCGACGCTGGCCTTGTTCTCAACCGGGTTCGCCTGAACGCCAAGGCGCACATCCTGCTTCTGATCGATGGCTGAGGTATCGCTCACCTGACCAATGGAAACATCGCTCACGCCGCTCGCTCCGCCGGTTGCCGTGGAGGGTACGCTGACCGGCACCGGAGGCCGGATAGAAGCCATCGCCGGAGTTCCGCTCTTCGCCGCCGAACTGGTATCGGGACGCGTGCTGAAGACACCGAGCGTCCGGCCAAAGATTCCGGGCCGCGATGAATTTTCCACTTCGTACTTCATGCGAGCATAAGCGGCCGGGTCAGCATCAGGCACCGGGCGCTTGAGGGCAAGCAGGCGGGTTTTGGCCGGGGCAATGTATTCGCTGACCGGGTAGTTGCGGACCAGACTGGTGAGTGTATCGCCTTCCTGACTCTCAAAACGGTCGCCCATGCGCTTGTAGGCATCGGCAAGGCGCCAGAGCGCTTCGTCAGCAGAACTGTACAACGGATACTGCTGGGCCAGATAGGAAAGCCGGTTGGCCGCCGCCGGAAAGCTACCCTTGTTGTGATAGAAAGCTCCGGTTTTGAATTCCTTGTCGGCCAGCACCTGCTGGGTATCACGCAACATCTGCTGGGCCTTGGGAAGGAACTTGGAATTGGGGAACTGAACGATCAACTGGCGACATTCGTCTTCAGCTCGCTGAGCCTGCGCGGGATCACGATCGGCCTTTTCCATTTGCTTGTAATGTATGTCGCAGACTTTGTACTGCGATTCAGCCGACTCTTCCATGTTCGGGTAGAAGAGGATGAAATCTTTGTATTCCGCTTCAGCCTGGCCGAGTCCGTGCGAACCACCTTCGCGGTACCAGCTGTCGGCAATGGCGAGTTTCGCCTTGGCAAGAAACTCACTGGTGTCGTAGGTATTGATGAGAGTGTTGAGGGTAATGCGGGCGACTTCGTAGTTGCCTTTCTCAATGTCGTGAATAGCGCGGTCAAACAGAACCTTGTCAGGCTGCAAAGTGTCTTTGGTGATGGGCGTTTCGTATTTCTTGTGACGAAAAAGCCCAAAGCCGGAAAGCAGGAGGAATGCCGCGAGGCCGGTGGTGAGTACGAAGAAACGATAAGATTGCCGCATCTGATTATGAATCCTTGGTTTTAGACCGAGACTGCTGTTGCGAGCTCCGCGAGGTGTTGCATGTGCTTCACAGTGGCTCCGGGATCGGCACTATGGAAAACGGCCGAACCGGCAACCAGCCAGTCGCATCCGGCCCGCACGATTTCGGCGGTATTGGAGGCGCTGACCCCGCCATCGATCTCAATGGCGAAGTTTAAATGCTGTTCGCGCCGGATCTGATCCAGCCGGCGAATTTTATTGAGTGCGTTCGGGATAAATTTCTGCCCTTCGAAACCGGGATTGACGCTCATAATAAGCACGTAATCGGCCAGGTAGAGGACATCTTCGAGAACCGTCACCGGAGTGGCCGGATTCAGGACAACCCCCGCGAGCGCGCCCAGGGACTGGATCAAACGCAGCGTGCGGTCAAGGTGGGTAGCCGCTTCATAGTGAACCGCGACCTGATTCGCCCCGGCTTCGATGAAGAGGGGGGCAAATTTGTCCGGATCCGTGATCATGAGGTGGACGTCGAGCGCCAAATCTGTGACTTTACGCAGAGATTTGACGACGGGCGGTCCCAGGGTCAGGTTCGGGACAAAATGGCCATCCATAACGTCCACATGAAGCATGGTGGCACCGGCCTGCTCCATCCTTGCGACGTCTTCCGCAAGCCGGGCAAAGTCCGCCGAGAGGATCGATGGAACAATTTGAATCATGTACGGGAACTCTCAGTTTAACACGCGTTTGCAGGGTGGTTACCTGCCCGGACCCCGGTGTTACGCTGAGAGAAGCGATTGCTTATGAAACATGCGGCGGTTTCGGCGATTGAATATTACCTGCCGGAAACCATAGTCTCGACGCGCCGGCTGGCTGAGGAATTTCCGGAATGGTCAGTTGAGAAAATCGATTCGAAAACCGGTATTCAGGAGCGAAGGATCGCCGCTGCGGGTGAATGCGCCTCGGATCTGGGCGTGGCCGCTGCCCGGAAGATCTTTCAATCTGGTGCGTGCAAACCATCGGATATCGACTTTGTTCTTTTTTGCACGCAGAGCCCCGATTATTTCCTGCCGACTACCGCTTGTATAATCCAGGACCGTCTCGGTATTCCTACCGCGTCCGGCGCCTACGATTTCAATCTCGGCTGCTCGGGTTATGTCTATGGACTGGGCCAGGCTGAGGGGCTAATCGCGACCGAGCAGGCATCCCGCATCCTTCTCATTACTGCCGACACTTACAGCAAATATATTCATCCGCAGGATCGGAGCGTAAGAACCATATTCGGTGATGCCGGTGCCGCCACCCTGATCACCGCCGTTGACTCCGCTACGCCCGGCATCGGGCCATTCATCTATGGAACGGACGGCAGCGGTGCCGATAACCTGATCGTGCCGACCGGCGGATGCAGACAGCCCCGAACGGAGCTGAGTTCGGTAGCAACGGAGGACTCGCTCGGCAACCTCAGGAGCGCGGACAACCTGTTTATGGACGGGGTTGAGATCTTTAATTTCACGCTGCGGTCCGTACCGGTTTCTCTGGAGCGGTTGCTTGAGAAGGCGGGATTGGGTGTTAAAGACGTGGACCTGTTTGTGTTCCACCAAACAAATAAATACATGCTCGACCATCTGCGCAAACGAATGGGACTTCCCGAAGAAAAATTCTTCATTGCCATGAGTCATTGCGGCAACACTGTTTCGTGCTCTATTCCTATTGCACTTAAACACGCAATGACAGAGAGTCGGATCAATGCCGGCGATCTCGTGGCTCTCGCTGGCTGGGGCGTGGGCTATTCGTGGGGCGCCACACTGGTCAGGTGGGTTTAGACCGCCGAACAGCGCCCATGAACCTTGCAGCAATTCAAACTGAAGCTCAAACGGGGTGACACGCCCATTTGCCGGTTTCTCCGGAAAGTCGTGCTCAGGGCACTGCGGTCCAATCTTCCACTGCCACGGATGCTGCGACCGTTGTTTCGAGGCTGGTACGAGATCCATTTTGCGGTGCTCGTTCTCTTCCGGCGCATGGTGGTTTACTTTTACATGGAACCACTGTTTCGGAGTCGCTGCGCAAGCGCCGGCAGGAACCTCCAACTGTACAGCGACCTGCCCTATATAGACGGCCATGTCGACATCCACATTGGGGACGACGTAACCATCACTGGATCCCTTTATATAGCAAGCGGCCGCATTCACGAGCGCCCCGAGCTCAACATCCAGAACCGCGTCACGATAGGGGGAGGCTCCGTGATCAGCGTCAACCAGTCCGTCGTGATTGAAGACGATGTCATGATAGCCTCTAACTGCCGTATCAGCGACAACGACGGGCACCCCCGGGGGGCCCTCCTTCGGGCCAGCCACGCTCCCCTAAATCTGCGCGACATCAGGCCGGTTCTGATCCGTAGATATGCCTGGATCGGCAACGGTGCCCAGATCATGAAAGGTGTCATTGTTGGAGAGGGCGCAATCATCGGCGCAAACAGCGTCGTGATATCGAATATTCCGGACTACTGCGTGGCGATGGGAAATCCGGCCGAAGTTCTGTTCCGCAATGTTGGACGCGCGAAAACCACTGAACAAACCACCAAAGCGGAAGCTGCGAACGAACCGTCCTGAACGTTCAACCGGCTGTTACGCTTTTGCGTTCAGGCGGCGTTTCAACCATTGGTGCATTGGCTCCTCGACAAACCGGTAGAAAATGCAGGCGGCCGCACTTACTGTTGCCAGGTAACAACAAAACCACCCCACCCCATCGGCAGGCAGCAGAAAAGCCCTAGTAAACACCAGTTTCAGCCATGCTGAGACGGGGGCATGCAGAATGTACATTGAATAGCTCGCATTTCCCAGAAAAACCAGCACGGGAGTCGACAGCAACCGGGCCAGGTAGCCACCCCCGAGGGCGAAGCCAAGAATGGCGAGCGAAAAAACCGGCGCAAGCAGTCCGTTGTGGACCGGAGGATAGGGAATTCTGCCGGCATTCATCAGCAACAGAAGTCCGCACGCGATACCAGGCAGATAGAGCCATGTTCCGCGATTCTGCAGCCAGTGTTCCCCCGGAATGGAACGATAGATACGGGCCAGAAGAATTCCCATACAGAACTCCGGCAGGCGCAACAGCGGATTGTAACGGACCAGACCCGGCCAGCCGCCATCCTGAAATTCGGAGGTGGTGGCTTTGATATCGCCGAAGCCGTGGACATGAGCGAAAACGGTGTAAAGGGGCACCGCGAGGGAACAAAGCCACAGCCCCAGCGCGGCGGCACCTAATCGTCCAGCCGAAGCGTGGTCTTCCGGACTACGAGAGAACCGCCCTGCGCGATACACGTAAGCCCCGATCAGGGGAAGCATCGCATAAAAAAATGCCTCATCCGACAGTGACCATCCGGGGTAATTCCAGGTCAGCGCAGCAGTGGGCATCCAGGCTTGCAGCAGGGAAAGATTCAGAATCAGGCTGAGAAGCCCTCCCGTCGAGTCGATGGACAGACCGATCGCCAGCCGGTAGGCCGCCAGCGGCAGCAGCATCACGATACCTGCGAGATAGGCCGGGTAGATTCTGGAAAAGCGGGCTACTGCAAATCTCCGGCGGCCAAGGCCTGCACGCAGCGCTTCGAGGTCGTAATTATATGAAAGAACGAAACCCGACAGGATAAAAAACGCACCTACGGCGGAATAGCCTGTATGCAGTAGAGATCTGATGGCGTCGGAAAGCCACGAAGCGGGCTGAAAAAGCCCCTCGACCGCACGCTCCTGGTGATAGGCCACTACCCAGAACGCAAGGAAAAATCTCATCCCGGTCAGGGCGGGAAGCAAGCGTCTGGTTCCGTTCATTGGGTTGCATTCATTCAGAATCCCGGCACTGGCAACGTTTTACCAGGCCCGACTCGCTTCATACCCGCGCCGGATCCGCCCGCGAATCTGACACCGGGAGACAGAACTGCTTTACCCGGCTGCAGAGCCACGCTGGCAAGCATACGTTCAAGCGCGACCAGAAATCCTGCGAGCACAAACTGCTGCGGATGTCTGTCACACGTCATAAACGCAGCGCACACGGCGAAATAAACGAACGCGGCTTCAATGGCCAGAACCATCTGCGAGATCAATTGCCATTGCGGATGGAGGTGGGCGCGGTTAGTTTTCCGCACATACCGGATGGAAGCGTAAAGCGAACCGAGGAACCACAAATACAAAATGATGCCCCCGAATCCAAGTTCGCTCGCCACCTGCAGGTAGGTATTGTGCGATGGAAGATTGTGGGATTTATCGCCGGTACCTTCCAGCGCCTTCGTCCGGAAATCAACAAACTCGCCGGGCCCCACACCAAAAAGGGGATGTTCGAGGGTCATCATGATAGCGTCCTGCACCAGTTTTCTCCGTTCGAGAAGGGACGCATCGGCCTCAGAGAGCCCTCCGCCTGAGCGCGCTGCGCTTTCCACGTCGGACAATCCGAAGGAGTTGCCGAGCGAGGCCAGACGCTCCAAAGTGCTGTCTGGCAGGGCGAAAACCGCGCCCACGACTGCGGCGACAAGGAAGAAAACAACCGCGAGTTTCTGCCCTCCCCGCCCCCGCAGAAAATAAACCGCCATCATCAGGATCATCGCCGGAATCGCCGCTCTTGTAGCTGTGCGGCCGGCAGTGAGCATCAGATAGCCAACTCCGCCCAGCAAGGCAGGATATCGGAGCAGTCGGTTTTTAAGGCGCGATGCGGCCAAAACCACAAACGGGATGGCAAAACCTGCCAGCAGCGCGACATCGTCGGCATTGCCGTATGAACTGCCGGATAGCTCAAACCGGCCGTCCACAGAACTGCTGCCGCCGATCAATATGTGAAACACGCTGGATAGCCCTACCAATGCGGCTATCAAAGTGAGATCCCTGGTGGATTTTGGCGAACCCGCGATCATCAGAAACAGAACAATCCAAAACTGAATGTAAGTCTGGAGGTACACGGCGCTGCCCGCTCTCCAGGAGCTGAAAGGGGTCGAGATTAACATCCAGGCCACCAACAACAAGAGGGGCAATCCGGCCCTTGAGTGGAACAGCTTCAGGTACCCTCCGGCAAGCACCAGCACGATGCCGATACTGCAGATTACAGCCGGAATCCTCCAACCAACCAGTACATACTCAAATGGTCGTCCAAAGTGATTAAAGATGAGGAGGCAGGTAACCGCCATCATGAGGAGAGACGTTTTTTCCTTAGGTGGCGCAACTGGCGGGGCAGACGTTCCACTGCGTGGACCCGTAGTCCTTTGAGGTGCAACAGGCAGCCCCGCGCTCGGAGACGAACCCATCGGGGATGTCTTCATCATCTAAATTCAGGATATCTCAGCCGGAATAGAACCAAGGCTCGTCAGCGTCGGGCAAGAAGGTGCTCATAATAGTCTATGTTTCGCTGCGTCAGCGCTGGCAGCGAGTATCGTTCCACACACATTTTCCTGGCGGCCGCACCGAGCCTCCGCCGTTCGCTGCGGTCTTTTAGCAGGAAGACGATCTTCGCCGCGATGGAGGCGGGTTCCGCGGGGTCGCACAGCAAGCCGGTTTCGCCATCAGTGATGATTTCGGGCCCCGGCCCCGTTTTTGATGCCACGACCGCCTTGCCGGTGGCAAGACCCTCCAGCCACCCTATGGGCATAGCTTCAATATGCGACGGATAAGCACAAACACTGGCGCGCCGCAATGCATCGGGCAGAGCACTCCGGGCCACCCGGCCCTTCCAGACCACCCGACGAGCGATTTCCGGCGGCAAGGAATCCTGCAGCACTTTGGCGAAGGGGATGGCGGGAACGGGTATCGCTTCCCCTCCATAGACCTCAAGATGGGCCGCCGGCACGGCTGCAACAATCGCGGGCATCGCCGCTAATAGCTGGCGGATTCCCTTTCGCTCAGTAACTGTACCGGTGAAGACAATCAGCCCCTCTTCCTCTGAATCATCCAGCGGCGGCGAAAATTCGTCCACGTTTACCGGATTGGGAATCACTTCTATGTGACGCTCGCCCAGCCCCAGCAGTAGCCGCGTCCCATCCGCGACACACTGGCTAACGGCACAGATCTCGTCGGCCAGGCGGAAGGACCTCCGCTCGGTGGCAAGTGCCCGTGCTTCACGAACGCCGATATATGCCGGCCCCCCATGCATTCGCAGCAATTTCACTCCAGGGATGCCCGTGCCAGTCCGCGCAAATGCCAGTTCACTGCCTTCCACGATGTCGATCGGTGTCTGTCGATGTAACTCCAGAAAGGCGTTGCGGAGTCGAATACGGTTCGGCAGAACTCTCAGCAGTGGCAATCCCCGGCTGGGAACCCGGATGACGCGAACACCGCAATCGTTTTCCTCGCCCTCCAGGGGCGGCCCGTAGCCGTAAATGCCCACCGCGGACACCTGATGTCCGCTCCGAACCAGTTCGCGCCCCAGGGTTTGAACGAAACTTCCAATCCCTCCATGGGGAGCGGGCGGGTACTCCGGGCAGGCAAAACAAATATGCAAGGGCTGCCTTCTAATTCCCTGACGCTGAGATCCGCGGACAGAAGAGGTGACCTTCGATGGCGATCAAACAATTCGCGCTGGTCACACGCTGCCCGGTCTCAACATGTTCGATGACCGAATAGCCTGTCTCTTCCAGGAAGTGGACAAGATCATTAACTTTTCGTTTCTTTTCGCCCATCGTCTCGCCATGCATTTCGAGGTACAAAGCGGGCCGGTGTGTCTGCAGCAAATGCTTCGCCCCGCGAAGAGCCTGCAGTTCCCAGCCTTCGATGTCGATTTTGATGAGATCCGGAGCGGGCAGGCTGTTTGCTTCTGCATCCGCATCGAGAGTAGTGACGGAAATGGTCTCGACTTGTGCACCGGGAACCGTTTTCTGCAATTGCGATGCGGTAGCAGCCTCCGCCGATGCGCCCCCCGGCATTGAGGGATTCCAAGTCAGCTGAATCTGCTCCTCAGCCTCCCCGACGCCGGTCTTTCTTACGAGTACGTTCGTAAGTCCATTCAGTTTGAGGTTATCGATGAGACGTTTATGATTGCGGGTGTTGGGTTCATAACAGATAACCTGTTTGGCCCTGCTCGCGAAAAAGAGGGCGAGCAAACCTTCGAACGAGCCAACGTCATACACAGTCATTCCGGCGAGAGGCAACTTTCTCCAGAACTCGATCTCCGCTGTCTCAATTGACCCTGAAAGAAATTCCGGAATCCAGCCCAGCCCACCCTTGCGTTTCATTCCCCGCAATAAGCCGTGTCTCACCGTATAGGTGTAACTCTCAAAGATCCGGCGGCTTATCCAGGAAACGACGAAGTGCTTTAAGGAGTAGTGCTGGAAATGTCGTTCATCTGCTTCGCTTGGGGGATTCTGCGACATTGGGCTTATTAGGTTCAGGATACTGCGCGTCTTCGTCGCGGGACCGGTTGCAGTTCCACCTTTGACCATTTCGAGGTCAGCCGGCGAGGCATAACTCCGCACCGCAGCTATACTACGCAGTATGGTTTTGGTGTCTGAATCCGACCCCACTGGAGCAGTCGAGCCGAAGTCAAACACCCTCTCTCATCTGCTTTCCTGCGCGACAGTCCTCCTGTTTTTCTGCCTGTTGTCCCTCGCCAGCGCTCGAGCGACCGCACCACAGCCCGACGAGGCTGTCTACGTAAATCCAGGCTACAACCTCGCGTACAACGGACACACTGGCACCACTCTGTATGAGGTCCGGGGATATATGCCCGAATCGCTGCTGCGGCGGACATATTGGCAATCGCCGATGTACTTTCCGATTACGGCGGGGTGGTTTAGGATTGTCGGCGTCGGCGTCGTCCAGGTCAGACTGCTGTCAATTTTGTTTGGGCTGCTGGCCCTTGTTTCCTGGTATTGGATTACACGGCTTCTGCTGGGAGCAGCCACTGCGGGTCTGATTGCAATGGGTCTGGTTTCGATTGACCTGTTCTTCGTACAAGGTGCGTCTTTCGGCCGGATGGACATGGTGTGCGGCGGTTTCGGATCCGCAGCTCTGGCAGCCTACATCTTTCTGCGAGAGCGCTCCCTGCTGCTGGCCATGTTCTGGAGCCACCTATTCGTAACTTTCGCGATCCTGACGCACCCGGTGGGAATGCTGTACTGGTTAGGCCTGCTTTTCTTGATTTTGCGGTTTGATCGTCGATCACTTTCGGTCAGGATTGTGCTGGCGGGAGTTGCGCCGGCCGTGACGGGTGCCGCGCTTTGGGGGCTGTTCATTCTCCAGGACCCCAAAGCTTTCTTTGAGCAAATGCATGCGGCGCTGGACCTGATCACACCAGCTTTCGCCGATCCCGACCTCTCTTCAAACTCTATTGTTCGCTCGCTGCAACTAGAGCTCAGACATCGCTATATAGCTCCTTTCGGCCTCGGAAGCGGCGTTGCGCCAGTTCAGCGATTAAAGGCCCTGGTGCTCGCGGCGTACCTCATCGGAATTCCAGGCTGCCTCATTTTTGGCAAATCACGCCGCAAAGCAGGGCTGACCACACTAGCTGTACTGGCGTTGATCGCGATATTTTACCTGGCCCTGGCCTCTCCGTCGAAATACTATTACTACCTGCCTCATGTGTGTATGTTCATGGCCGCTAGTCTCGGCGGCCTTCTCTATCAACTCGGAGCAGGGCAGAAGCGAAATTTGATCGCCGGGGCTGTAATTTTCGTGCTAACCGGCCTGCAGGTAGCCGGTCAGGTTACACGGATCCGCCAGAGTCCCTATACAAAATCCTACCTGCCCGTGATTGAACAGATCAGGCAGCACACCACACCACGTTCGATGATTATGGGCGGCGGTGAGCTTTGGTTTGGCCTGGAACATGACCGCTACATAATTAACGATTTCAATCTGGGCGCACTCAGCGGAAATGTACCCGATGTGTTTATCATGAATCCCCTCTACAGGGACTTGCACCAGAGTTCGCAAACCAAGGATCCATCAATCTACAGGCATGTAGAGCAGCTGTTGGACTCGTCCCGGCTGATCTACACTAACGGCGACTACCAGGTCTATCTTCGTTAACCTGTGGACCGCTCCAGACCAAACGCTATTCTTGAAAGAACTACGGAGGCCACTGGTCATGCACCCCATGGCGGCACACCTTTACAGGCGCGTTCGTGCCGGAATCAGCTATCGGCTTCGGAGCTTTGCCGGCGGCCGGCTCGCCTTCCTGTGCCAGCCTGTGTCAATTGGCCTGCTGCTTTCTGAACGCTGCAACGCGCGGTGCGTGCACTGCGACATCTGGAAGAATCGCGGTCAGGAAGATTCGCCCACCGTCGAGCAGTGGAAAAATCTGCTCCGTGAATTCTCTCAATGGCTGGGCCCCGCGCATGTGGTGCTGAGTGGCGGTGAGGCACTTCTGCGCCAGTGGACACCCGAACTGGTAGCCTGCGGCTCGTCTCTGGGACTATTCATCGAAGTTCTCACTCATGGCTACTGGATGGACCAGAGCCGGATTGAACAGATGGCGCTGGCCCGTCCCGGGCGCATAACGGTTTCTGTCGATGGCATCGGCGCGGCACACAGCCTGATTCGCGGCCGAGAAAGATTTTGGGAGTACACACTCAACACACTGAACAACCTGAAGCGTCTGCGTTTAGAACACGATCTCGGGTATTCCATTCGCCTCAAGACAGTGATCATGGATCAGAATCTGGACGAACTCGTCGCGATTGCGAACTTTGCCCAGGCCAACGGCATGGATGTCTTTTATCAGCCGATCGAGCAGAACTACAACACTGCGGAAGATTCCACCTGGTTTGAACATTCCGAGACGTGGCCCGGGGACCAGGAAAAGGCTGTGCTTCGCGTGGAGGAGCTCATCCGAATGAAGAGGGCCGGTAGCCCCATCGCCAACAGTATGGCTCAACTGGAGGCGATGATCCCTTATTTCCGCGACCCTGATTCCATGAGGGTGAGAGTGCAGGGGCACGCCGGGCATGAAAAGCGACCGCTTTGCGGAGCATTAACAACAATTCAGGTGCAATCGAACGGTGATGTCACGACCTGCTGCTTTTATAAGCCTGTGGGCAACATAAGGCAGCAGCCAATCCGCGAAATCTGGCGCTCCAGACCGCAGTGGTGGGAGAGTGGGTGCTGTATGGAACAGCGGTGTTCCGACGCAGAGAAGGAAAGCACCCTGCTGACAATCAGCCAGTGAAACAGTCATTGGCGGCAAGCGTCCCGCTTCTCCCGCGAAACCACGCACCGGGCGGACAGCCATGCCGGGGGTAGTCCTTTCACTCTTCCATATTCATCCGGTAAGGATTGATGGAACTGCGATGTTTGCGCGCGCGCTGTCGATCAGGTTAGGGGCCCTCGGCTTTCAGAGCGTCCTGTGCTTCCCCTCCCCGCCGGAACCCGCCGTCCACGAATTTCTCAGTCTGGCGAACGTCGTCGTTGAGGCCGTTCCTGCCGTATTCGAGGGCGGTTTCTCCGGATGGAGTTTTATCCGGCTTCTTCGGCTGCACCGCCCCGTGATTGTCCATTTGCACTATATGGGACTGATCTCACCGTTCCCATGGCTCGCCCGTGTGTTCGGAGTTAAGAAATTTTTCGTCACTGACCACGGCTCAAGACCCGAGACACACCTCATCGGTCGCCAGCACTGGTGGAAGAGGATCGCCAAAACTGCAATCCACAACCCGATTGATTGCGTCGTTGTGGTGAGCGAGTTCGTACTGCGCTCTCAACTTGCATTCACGCACCTTGCGTACAAGCGATTCCAATTAATTCACAACGGAATTGATTTGGAGCGCGTCGCGACCGCTGCGGCGATCCCACACAGCGGCTTCCGCTCGCGCTTCAGAATCCCGGCAGACAGCGTCCTGATTACACAGGTGAGCTGGCTCATCGAAGAAAAAGGTGTGGCCGATTTCATTGAAGCAGCCACGATGGTGGTGGCTGTGTGCCCACAGGCTCATTTCTGCGTTGTCGGCACTGGTCCCTGTCTGAATCAGCAAAAACAGGCGGTTGCAACCAGTGATCTGGATTCTTACTTCACGTTTACCGGGCAGCTGGCCGATCCGTTTTTCGAAGGCGTTTTCAGTTCCAGCGATATTATCTGCCAGCCTTCCCGTTGGGATGAAGCTTTTGGCTGGGTGATCGGGGAAGCGATGGCATTCGGGCGGCCAGTCGTAGCCACTCGGGTAGGTGGCATCCCCGAAATCGTCCGCGACCAGGTTACAGGGTTTCTTGTGGAACGGCGAGACCCGGAAGAGCTAAGCCGTCGCCTGATTCAACTCGCTGCCGATCAAGCTCTTCGCCAACAAATGGGAACGGCGGGCGCGCAGGAAATCAGGGATCGCTTTGCGCTCGACAGCAATATTCGGGAACACATGCTGCTTTACGAAATACTGCCGTCAGCGTGAGGAATATTCGTCGGGCGAAGCGAGTTGCTCCCTGAACAGCGCAGCCAGAGCCTCTGTATTGGTTTGGAGGTTGAAGTCGCGCAGCACTTTGCGGCGGCCCTCCTGCCCGAGTCGTTGCCTGAGACCGGCATCGGCAACAAGCCGTTCGATGACGCTGGCCAGTGCCACGACATCAGACGGAGCAGTGAGAATGCCTTCCTCGCCGCTGGTGATCAGTTCAGGAATTCCATTGACCCAGGTAGCCGCACATGGCAATTCCATCGCCATCGCTTCCATCAGAGATACAGGCACACCTTCGGCAAAACTGGACATCACAAAGATCTGGCTTTGCCGAAAGAGCGAGATCACCTCGTCCTGATTCCGCGGACCTTCAAACACGATTTGCTCTCGCATACCGCAGTCAGCAGCATGAGCCCTGAGCGCGGCAAGGTCATCTCCACCCCCGACCAGCCGGAGTTGGAGATTCACTCCGCGCGAAATCGCGAGCGCGCACGCGGAAATGAGAATGCGCAGACCCTTGACTGGCGCCAGCCGCCCAACGGAAATTAGTCTCGCTGCGCCGTCGACGGGAGGCAAGCCCGGGGCCGCCACAGGCACAAATAGTGAGGTATCCACTCCCAGGCGGCAAACTCGTATCTTGTGCCAGTCACGCGGGTCCACAGCCTGCATAATCTGGCTTCTCGCGAACTGACTGATGGTGCACACGAGGCAGGCGGCAGCCACTTTTTCCCGCATCCGGAACCCGATAACATTTCGAAATTCGTCAGGCCCGTGAATGGTTATGGATAAACGGAGGCCGAAAACCCGTGCAGCCAGAAGTCCCACCGTAGAGGAAAAGTGAGTATGTATATATCCGTGCCCCCGGCGAACTGCAATATGACCCGCTACCACCGCTTCGAGAAAATAAATCAGATGGAAACACGAGGACCTGAAGCCACTGCCAAGCTTCAGAGCAAGCCATAAGCCGGCCAGATAGCCTGAAGGGTAACGCAGCAGCGTGTACAGATGCGCCAGGACGAAATCGAATCCGATGGGAAGCACCGCCACCGTTCTGGAATGTTCAAGGCGTTCATGCTCCGTCACGCTTTCCGGCGGGCGGTGATCGCCCCGTATCGCAATCACATCAATCTCGAAGCCAAGGGAACGAAGGGCGAGGATTTCCCGGAGAATAAACGTGTGCGTAAGCGCAGGGTACTGGCTTACCAGGTACGCAATTCGGGGTGGATTTTCCTGCAAGAGTTTATGATAGCCGGGCAAGACGCAACTCAGTGTTAGTTCAGCAGGATTCGTCAGCGCGAATGGCAATCAGCTCCGCTGCGGCAGAATCGCAGCCTGACGGACCGACGAAAAAGCGCTGTCCCCAGAGTTCAAGATTCAGGAGCCGCCAAAGGCGATCCGTCGCATCGGCGAGTCCCGAGCGGTGCGCTGCGATAAGGCGTGCCACCGCCTCTCTGTCGATCCACTCCGCAATAAAACTACCCGGTTTGCAAAGAGCGTCCAGTTGTGGAGCCAGTGCCGGTTCCTTCAGCCACTGTTTCAGCGGCGTGGGAAAACCCATTTTTCGTCTGTAAACGACGTTCTCCGGGAGCAGATCTTCAACTGCCTTCTTGAAAATATACTTCTGCTCCCGTCCACGGATCTTGAAACGGTCAGGGATGCGCATGGCGAGGGCGAGGAAATGGTGATCAAGAAAAGGCACACGGCTTTCGATGGAGGCAGCCATACTCATACGATCCTGCTTCATCAGAAGCTGGACCAGGTATGTCTTCTGATCGGCGTAGAGCATGCGGGAAAGCATCGTACGGTCGGGACGCGAGTTCCAGTAACGAAGGTAGTGGCCGTAAATATCGCCTGGCGGAATCAACAGGAAACTCTTCTGTTCCGAAAGCGAATATGCGCTCAGGAAATTGTCCAGCAGCAGGGATTCAATGGTCCCTTCCCGGCCCAGAAAGGTATGGGACAGCCTGCGCCTGATGTCACCGCGAAGCAGTGGCGAAGATGCCAGGAACGCGGCAGCACGTCGACGCACTGCTCCAGGCAGAACTTCGTAAGCCGCTGCGGCCCGCATATTGAGCCGGGTCCAGCGGTATCTTTCGTAGCCGCCGAAAATCTCGTCGCTGCCCTCTCCGGTCAGCGCCACCTTGACGCTGCGGGAGGCCATGCGTGCCAAAAAATACAGGGGTACGCTCGAAGGCCACGTGATGGGCAGGTCCTCCTGATAGATCAGGGGTCCGAGGGCGGCAAAAAATTCATTCCGGCCCACAATCACTTCCTTGTGCTCAGTGCCGAGAGTTTCCGCTACCTGACGGGCGTAGCCAAGTTCGCTGAATTCACGTTCTCCGTATCCGACGCTGAACGTGCTCACACGACCGGGCACCTCGTGCTGCATCAGTGCCGTAATTGCGCTGGAATCCACGCCCCCGCTAAGAAATGCGCCCAGCGGCACATCGGCCATCAACCGTAGTCTGACCGTCTCTTCCAGACCCTGGCGGACAGCGGCAATCCAGTCCTGCTGGGTGAAAGATTCGTCGGGGGCTTCATCCGGCACGTCCCAATAGCGCTGAATCGTAAGCGTGCGCTGGTCGCCGTTCTCGCCGGATAACTGAAGCCAGTGACCGGGCAGCAGGCAGCGGATGCCGCGGAACAGAGTCTCTTCCCCACTGGTGTATCCGAACGCAAGGTACTCTCCGAACAAGGTGTCATTCGGCTCTGCGGGTATATCCGGGTGAGCAAGCAGGGCCTTGATCTCGCTGGCGAACGCAAACAGCCGGCCATCCCAGAAGTAATAAAAAGGTTTGATTCCCAGACGGTCGCGGGCGGCGATCAGAACGTCTCGTTTTTCGTCCCGGATTACAAACGCAAACATCCCGCGGAAGTGGTCCAGTGAAGCGGGGCCCCATTCCTCCCAGGCGTGGAGAATGGTTTCGGTATCGGAGCATGTGCGGTAAATGTGACCTGCTGCTTCAAGGGCGGGGCGGACGTCAGCGTGGTTGAAAATTTCGCCATTGTAGACAATCGCAGTCGACCCGTCTTCGTTGAAAATCGGCTGGTGACCACCAGAGAGGTCTACAATACTGAGTCTGCGATGGCCAAGAAAAGTGGTGGATGAGTGATAGAAACCGGAATCATCAGGCCCGCGGTGCGCGATCGCGCGAGTCATCCGTTCAAGAATCGCGGTGGCGTCGGCCGGGGCGTTGGTTGTAGTAAATCCGGCGATCCCGCACATGAATATTAGTGTAGTGGGCCAGAGTTCCGCAGAGGCCGGATAACTACGGGTACCATTTCGCTGAGATCAGCCTTTCCTGACTTCAGTCGCCGCCCGCCAGAGCCTCTCACCAGGCACAAACAGAATGGAAACCGCGCAAAAAGTTGCCGCCATCAACACCACAAAAGTCCGGACTGCGGATGTCGCTTTTTTAAGGGGGAAGTTATCGGGTACCCAGCGGTCAGCCAGAGCCATGCCATAAAAAGCCAGTTGCCCGGCAATCAGCAGCTGTCGCCAGGGCTCCGGAACGCCAAAGCTCGCGGCCATGATCGTTAGCAGTGCGAAAGGCAGCAGGAGTCTTGCGAATTTATATGACAGGTAGTGAAACAACATCCGGTTGCGAGGGCTGAGCAATGCCGGGTAAGCAGCGATGATTTGATAATTTCCTGCCAGTGTGCGCACTTTGCGCCAGAACTCCAGATCAAGGCCCGTCGGATTGTCAAACATTCGAGCACCCGGCTCCACGACGAGACGGTATCCCTGAAAAAAAGCAGCAAGCGGCAGATGCATATCGTCCAGCAAGGAACCCGGCGGGATGGGAACCGCCAACTCCCGGCGGATGGCGTAATACGCCCCGGTGGCGCCGAAGATAGAATCAATTGCGCTCAGGCACAGACGGATGCCAAATTCGTACTTCCAGTACAGCCCGACGCTGGCTTCCGCCCCGGTCTTGCCGTCGAGAATGACCAGTTCGGCGCTGGCTGCGCCAACCTCAGGATCGGCGAAGTTTTCCAGCAGGCGGCGGAGGCTGTCGGGTGCCAGTTGCTGCCGGACATCAGTCAATACCAGAATTTCCCCTGCCGCTGCGGCGATTCCGGCATTTACGGCGCGAGGCTTGCCTCCGCGAGGCACCTTCAGCAGGCGCACTTCTTTGAACTGGCCTGTGATCTCATCCGTGCGATCAGTTGATCCGTCTGACACTACAAAAACTTCCATCAGCTGGCGCGGGTAGTCCAACGCCAGAATCGAAGTAAGTTTCTGTGCGATGAAAGCCTCACCGTTATGCGCCGCAACTATGACCGAAACGTGCGGCTGAAAGAATTTCTTGCGGACAGGTCGCGCAAACCAGCGGGCCAGAAACCGGAGAAGCAGGGGATACCCGAACAACACATAAAGAACGAAGACAGTCGGAATCAGCACTCCAGCAACCGCTGTCATGTTCGGAGTTGTCAGCAGAAAAATTATTGGCCTGAAGGTGCTTTTGCCATTCCCGGAGTTCGTAGTCTAGCATGCCTAAAAACAAAGAAAATTCGCGGCCGGGTTACAATGTGAGGGTGATTCTGCGGATTGTTGCGGTTATGGCATTTGCCTGTGCCATAGCCCGGGCGCAGACCCCGGACCAGGTTATGGTCGTCTTGAACGGTCGGTCTGCCGCATCGAGGGAGATCGGCAGGTATTACGTTCAGCGGCGGGGAATTCCCGCTTCCAATATTTGTACGATCAATACACGCCCTGAGGAAACCATCGTCCGCAGCGTCTATGATTCTGAGGTGGAAGCACCGATTGGCGCATTCCTCAAGAGCCACAGCCTGCAGGAAAAGGTGTTGTATATCGTCCTCACCACCGGTGTTCCGCTCCGGATCAGCGGCCCTGGAGAGCCGCTCCGCAGCGAAGCATCTTCAGTGGATTCGGAACTGACTTTGCTCTATCAGCGGATGCGCTCCGTCATCATTCCTCTGGCGGGTCCCGTACCTAATCCTTACTTTCGCCACCAGGACACGCCTTTCCGCCATCCGGCGTTTCCCATGTACCTGGTGACCCGGCTGGACGGTTATACGATGGCCGATATGAAGGCACTCGTGGACCGCGCCCTGAAGGCGCGCAACACGGGCAAGTTCGTAATCGATCTGAAAGCGGTGGAGAACAACTCAGGCAATCAATGGCTGCGGACAGCTGCGCTGCTGCTCCCGAATGATCGCGTCATCCTGGACGAAACGGCAGCCGTGCTTTCCGGCATTCAGAATGTGATCGGCTTTGCGTCCTGGGGATCCAACGATACAGACCGCAAGCACCGGTTTCTGAAATTCGGGTGGCTGCCGGGAGCGATTGCCACCGAGTTCGTTTCCACCGACGGACGCACTCTCCGCCAGCCTCCCGCGAACTGGGAGATCGGCAACTGGCAGGACCAGCGAACCTGGTACGCCGATGCACCTCAGTCATTAGCCGCAGACTATATTCATGAGGGCGCCACAGGGGCTTCGGGCCAGGTATTCGAACCCTTCCTGAATTACTGCCCGCGACCCGATATCGTGCTGCCCGCCTATTACCAGGGCCATACGCTGGCCGAGAGTTTCTATGCGGGCATCCCGGCGCTGAGCTGGATGAATATCGTGCTGGGTGATCCCCTTACCCAATTGAAAAACTGAGAGCCCCGTTGAAAAACGAAGGGTAAAGACACGGTTCGCTATCATAAACTTTATGCGCGAACCCTCGGGATCTTCCCCTTCCACTGTGGCTGTTTTTGGTCTGGGCTACGTGGGATCAGTGACCGCCGCGTGCCTCGCAAGTATTGGACACCGCGTCATCGGGATCGATAATGACGAGCATAAAGTTCAGTGCCTCAATTCCGGAAATGCGCCTTTTTTTGAACCCGGACTGGAAGAAATCATCCGTAACTGCGCGGCGAGCGGAAGCCTCTCCGCGAGCCTCCACATTGAGGAAGTTCTTGATCAGGCGGATGTTGCACTCATCTGCGTTGGAACTCCGTCAGAACGGAACGGCAACCTGGGTCTGGACCAGCTGCGGCGGGTCTGTGAAGGCATTGCAGCGGTATCGGCGCAGCGGGTAAAACCACTGATCGTCGCCATACGCAGCACCGTATTCCCCGGAACGTGCGACGACGTTGTGATCCCGATCTTTGCCGGGTGCCCTCAAATCACGGTCGTATCAAACCCCGAATTCCTGCGGGAAGGCGTAGCTGTGGATGACTTCCTGGTCCCCTCTTTACTGGTTGTCGGCGGGCACGATGCAGGTGCGGTAGCGCAGGTGGCGGGCTTGTACAGAAATCTTGATGTGGAAGGATGCCTGGTCACGCTCCGGACCGCCGAGATGATCAAGTACGCCTGCAACGCATTCCACGCAGTCAAGATTGCGTTTGCCAACGAGATAGGCGCACTGAGCGAGCCGCTGGGTGTAGACGGCCAGGAAGTTATGTCGACGCTGTGTCGCGACACGAAGCTGAACGCTTCCAAAGCCTATTTGAAACCGGGTTTTGCTTTCGGCGGATCCTGTCTGCCTAAAGACCTGCGGGCATTGAGCTACCGGGCCAGCCGGCTCGATGTGAAGGTTCCGCTGCTTGATGCCGCGCTGCCCAGCAACCAGCACCATCTGGATCGCGCTATTCGCGCGGTGATTGACTCCGGCGGAAAGAAGATCGGCATTGTTGGCCTCACTTTCAAAGAAAATACAGATGATCTGCGGGAGAGCCCGGTTGTCGGGATGGTCGAGCACCTGATCGGCAAGGGGATTGAACTGCGAATTTTTGATCCCCACGTTAACCTCGAAATCATCTATGGCAGCAATCGCAATTTTCTGCTGAACGCGATTCCGCATATCAGCCGGGTTCTGGAACCCAGACTGGAGGATTTGCTCTTGTGGGCCGATCAACTGGTGGTAACCCAAAAGCCGACGCCCGAGGGCGTAAAACAGATCACCGGCAGCAAGCTTCCGGTCATTGATCTGGCGGGTGCAGGCGTAGCGCGGGCGAGCTGAACCGGCGAGTTGGATCGGCCTGTTATACGGTTCTGCGGTGCAAATCCAGTATTGCTTCGAACTGCCGGGCGATGCTGTCCCAGTCAAAGTTTGCAGCAACCAGATTCCAGGCGTTCTCCGCCTGCGCGGTTCGGGTTGCCATGTCGCCAGTTAATTCGAGGCAGTGCCGGGCAAAATCCTCAGCAGTATCCGCAATGCGAATGTCAGCGGGGGGGTGGACATCAAGACCTTCGGCTCCAACGGTAGTCGAAACCACGGAAACACGGGCGGCCATCGCCTCATAGATTTTCATTCTGGTTCCGCCGCCTATCCGCAGCGGAACGATTGAAACCGCCGCGTCCCAAAGATAAGGCCGGACATCGTCAACCGTTCCGGTTACCTCGACCAGCGGATACCGTTCCGCAAACGCCCGTACTTCCCTTGAAGGCTCGCGCCCGACAATGGCAACCGGACAATCCGGACGTTGACGGCGGATAAGTGGCAAAATCTCTTCGCAGAAATAGCGCATTCCGTCAATGTTGGGAAGCCAGTCCATGGAGCCGATGAAGACCAGACCCTTGCGTGGTGATTCATGTGGCGGTGTAAATTTTTCCACATCCACACCGGTCGGGATTGAGGAGACTTCAGGCAGGTCGAACATTTCCCGCATCAACCCGGCGTCCTCACTGGAAACGGCGATGACGTGGCTGGCTGCACGGCAAACCGTTCGTTCGTAATCGAACATTCGTCTGGCCTGCTGCTTCAGATAGAGCTTTTCAGCGGCGTTGCGGGCATTTTCGGCGTGGCGACGCCATATCATCGTTTCAACATTGTGTTGAAACACGACCGAACCCGCGAGCGAAGGAAAATTAATAGCGGGCGTAATGAAATCACAGACCACGCTGTCGAAACGCTCTTTGACAATGAGGTCAGCCAGCAACTTCTTCATGGGATCTGACCGGTAGCGAAATACTGACACGGGCAGACTGGAAAAGACGCCTTTCACCAGTTGCGATGCAAAGGCGGGCGAAGTCCGTTTTGGCACCCGATGGGGAACACGATAGAGTCGGCTGCAATACTCATGGCTCCGGCGAACGCCCTGGCCATCCGGATCGTTTTCAAAGCCCGCATAGTGGATCTCATGCCTCTCATGCATGCGGCGAAGCATCTCGAGAGTGCGAATGTGACCGCCCTTGGTGGTGGGGTGCAGCAGGTCAGATTTTACCCAAAGTATCTTCACCTGCCGCCCTCAGCCAGCGTTTCACAGACGATGCCTGCACCGCTATTCGAATGCCATTTGTTTTGCAAGGTCATATCGGTCGCGCAAACATAATTCCTGTGAAACCAGTGTAAATGGCCGGGTGCCGCAATCGCGCAAGCCCGGAGCGGAAAGAAAAAGGGCAGTTCTTCAGATGCGGCAGAATGATACACTGAGCCAATCTGGACGTTGGAAAGTATGAACCTCGAGCTCTATATAAATCAACTACGGGCAGAACGTGACCGCGTGGATAATACGATTCTGGCGCTGGAGGGAATTGCCCTGCAGCAGACCGGGGCCACGCGCCGTGTCGGACGCCCCCGAAAGGGATTTGCGGAAGTAGTGACAGCCGTTGCGCCCAAACGACGCGGCCGCCCGCCTGGCTCGAAGAACGTCAGGAAAAAGCCCGCCAAAACGAAGACAGCGACGTAGTTTGTCTATTTCGAGCCGACTTTAACGGTACGCCATCCACGGTGCCTTAACTGATACCAGGCTACCCGTGAAATTACACGGGCAAAGCGGGTTGCATCTGCCAGGCTGTCGGTCACTTGAAAGTCCACCCACCTGCGGCCCAGCCGTACAAAAAGGGGCAGTTCCCTGCCTGGATCTGACCATCGTTCAAACCGCTCATACAAAGCACGATTAATTCTCGAATGCAGCCAGGTATTCGGCAAACTTCCGGGGGCGATGAAGGCTTCCCCCCAGTGGTATTCAAATGCCATATGCGTCAACCAGAAAGCTCCAGCGAAATGATGTTTGGCCGCGAGGCGCAACGTTTCTTCCCGTATCTCAGGCGTGGCCGCGCGCCAGATGCGGCGGATCTCAAACAGATGAAATAACGTGGCAAACCGGCCGTAAGCGCGGTGCAGCACCAGATGCAGCAGTTCATCTGCCGGACTCAGCACCAGCGCTTCACTGCCGTTCGGTATCTGCTGCCGCACTGCCCGTTCAAAAAACTCGTCCACAGGTATGCCAAAGGCGCCATGGCTCAGACGAAAGTGCAGTTCAAGGTGTGGTCTTGAGGGATGATTGAGTTCCAGATGATGGCTGCGCGCCCGCGCCTCCCGAAGTGAGCATGCAGGCTCGTATCCGACAGTTGTGAACGCGGCACAGGCCCGCTCCAGATCGGCACTGCGAACCGCCAAATCCACATCCCCGGATGGTTTGCGCAGAAACGGAGGCTGATAATGACGTCGCGCAAGCAAGGCGCCTTTCAGCGTCAGTGACTTGATACCGGCGCCATTCAAAACGCTTGTGACAAACTCCAAATCAGCAAGGTTCTTATCATGCCGCCGCCAGCTGCGGGTCAGCACCTGATCGCACCAGATTCGGTCTGCACCCGTAACATGCGGACGGACGACTGAAGCCACCAGTTGCGTCACACCATGCCGCTGAGCATGTGCCTGAATGACCGGCCACAAGGCAGGGTCAGTGATTAGCGCGAGATCGGGAGTGTCACCGAGCAGCGCAATCAGCAAACGGACAGGTGATGCGGTACCAGACACCAAAGCGTTACCAATCTAGCAGAGCCGTGCCGTGGACCATAATGAATCTCATGAGCGAAGCCGCTCCCGACGCGACCACTGCACAATTAATAGAACTGGGCCAGTGCCGCCCGGAGGCTCATGCCCGCCTTGCATCGCTGGTCTATGATCAGCTTCATCAACTGGCAGCAAGCCAGATGAGCCGCGAACGCCGGTCCCACACGCTGCAGCCCACTGCGCTGGTGCATGAGGCGTTCCTTCGATTGCGCGCCGGCCTGCCGCCCGCTCCCGCGCCCAGTTTTTCGCCCCTGCCGCCCGCATCATGCGCGGGATACTGGTGGATCACGCCCGCGCCCGCGGTGCCGAAAAACGAGGCGGCGGAGCCGTGCTGCCTCTGACCAAACCAGGTTCAGCCATCGCCCCTGCGAAAGAGCTTGGCCTCGAATCCATCCTGGATGTCCACAACGCCATGACTGCCCTTGAAGTGAGCGATCCGCATCTGGCCCGGCTGCTGGAAATGCGTTTCTTCGCCGGGATGACGGCTGAAGACGCTGCTGCCGCCCTGAATCTCTCTGTCCATGCCGTGCGCCATGATTTACGGCTGGGCCAGGCGTGGCTCAAGAAAGAACTCGCCAAATGAGCCCGGAAGTCCGCCAGCTCTTCGCCGATATCGCCGCCCTGCCGCCAGATGAACGAGTACGCGAACTGGACCGGCGCTCACCAGACGCCGCGGTTCGCAGGGAAGTGGAACTGCTGCTCACCGCCGACGCGCTTACTGACAGCCGGATCGAAGGCCCGATCCGCCGCGCGGCCACAGATCTTGCGGCCACCTCTGTACCGCTTAGACTCGGTGCATGGCGCACGGTATCCCTGCTGGGCCAGGGAGGCCTGGGCTTTGTTTACAAGGCGGAACGTTGTGACGGCACAGTGGAACAGACCGCCGCCATCAAACTGCTGTATCGCGGTCTTGAGACGCAGGAGCTTCTGAACCGTTTTCAGCGCGAGCGCAGTATTCTGGCCCGTCTCTCTCACGGGCGGGCGGTTCTCTGCATGGAACTGGGCGATGCAGCCTGTGCCATCGCCAGTGCGGACCGTTCGCTCACTGTAATCCGGGCCTGAGGTGCGCAACATCCCGGTGACCGCCGCATCGAACTGGATACGACAGCTGCCGAATTCTATGTCGCGCAGGCGAGTTCTGTCTACGGCAACTATGCGCTGGCCCGCGAAGCCTCGCGGAGTCTGGCGGCCCGCATGGAGAGAATCGAAAAGCAATGGCCTGCAACCCCGGAATCGCGCCGGACCGCCATGCTGGCGTTGTCATCCCTGGGTATGGCGCTGGCCGCTGAATCACCTGGCCTTCCGGCTGAACCCGACCAAGCCATAATGGCTTTCCACCGCGGCATGTCTGTAGCAACTGCAATTCGCGACAAAGACCCGAATAACGCCCTGGCCGTGGAGGATCTCATGATGATGAGATCACATCTGGGCGCTGCTCTCGCTGTCTCGCATCCGGCTGAAGGCATTGCAGCGCTGGAATCAGCGCGGGACGAAATTCTGACGTACTCCGGACGACATCCCGACGATTTCAATATCCAGAAAACTCTGACCGACGTTTATAACGATTTGGGGCAGACACAGCGCCTGAGTCACCGGCCCGAACTGGCCCTGCAACAGCATCTGGCGGCGCTGAAACTTGCAGACCGGATTCTTGCAGATAGCCCTGCGGACGGCATTTCCGGGAAGGCCCGGGTGATCGCACTGATCCGGGCAGCAAATGACGAACTCGATTTGGGCCGCTTGCCGCCGGCTCTGGCAAGGCTCGATTTGGCACAAAAAGACTTGAGCAAGATGGTACGTTCCACCCCCGCCGACGCCTCACTCAGCGAACTGACTGCCGAAGCGGGTCGCATCCGCGCAGAGGCTCAAAAAAACTTCGCTAAAAATTCCTCCGAATCTCGCCTCTCCCACTGAAGGGCGGTTTCGCCCTTTTCGGAGGAAGATAGATGAGACGAATTGCAATCCTGGCAACGCTGGCCATTTCAGCGTTGACAGCACCATGGGCTGAAGGTTCGCTGACAGGTCAGGCGACGACACCCGATGGCGGAGCTTTTGCCAAGGCGTGCGCCGGAGTCAATCCGGGAATCAGGCCCGCGCCGGGAGACGCCTTCAGCACCAATGTGGGTCCGGTCGTTACATGCAACGGAGGGTCCAGCGCAGTCGGCGGAACCGCTGCCGGATCGTACAGCAGTTCCGGTACGTTCGGCGCGAACGCATACAGCAACAGCGCAGGTGCCACAGCCACGGTGGGAATACTTCACCTGAACTCAACCAGCAACGGTTCCACTGCCTCCGGGCTTTCGAGCGCGATCGCAAGCGCAGGCTTGAATTTAATGACGCAGTAACGATCGGTGGCGGCTCCGACGGCGGATACTGGGTGATCCCCGTCAACATCCAGGGAATGATGATGGCCAACGGCCTTGGGGCGTCGGGGACATTTCAGATCGACGCTTACAAGAATCACACTCTTCTCAGCGTGTACAACGGTGGTGACACATACTCGATCTTCTCCGGTCTGAATGCCACCCACTATGGCACCGGGGCCGCAAATACTGAAACAGAGAACATCACGTACGGCGTGTCCGACTATGGCACCAGCACTTCTTTGACACTGACGTCGCTGGCGGGAGAATTCTCATCCGGCAGCAGTAACGAGGGTCCCGCGACCGCGAACCTGAACTTCAATGCCATCACCTACGCGGGCGGTGCCTACGTGATTACGAGCAGCAACGGTGTGATCAGCAACCTGACCTACACCTCAACGTCCGGTTTCGACTACCAACACGCAGCTTCCGCAGCCGTCCCGGGACCGGGTACCTGGGCACTGTTTCTTCTCGGCATCTCAGCGATGTGGCTTGCCCGTCGCCGGACAAGCCGCGCGGTTCCGGTTACTTCTTCACGAACTTCCTGACGTCCCCGAGAAAATCGGCTCCATAAACATTGCCTTCTAAATCCGAGGTAATTCCCTCGGCCAGACTGGAAACACCAGGATACGGATAGGGACAGGGATCGGGAATGAAATATTTGACAGAGCCATCCCGCGCGCTGCCAATTCGAATGCCCCTCTGTGCGCCCGGATTATAGGCATAGCCAGTTTGGGCGAGCGCATACTGGCCGGTGTTCGTCAGGCCATCCCGCGATTCTGAATCAGCCACGTAGATCACATCGTTCTTGTCGATATACATACCGCTCGGTCGCCCGAACTGGAACCACTGCGCGATAAACTTACCGTCCTGGTCGAAAATCTGCAGCCGGTTGTTCTGCCGGTCACCGACGAACAATCTGCCGCGCGAATCGAAAGCCAGCGTGTGGATCACATCGAACTCTCCCGTGCCCATTCCTTTCTTGCCCCAGGTCCTGAGAAACTTACCGTCTTTGTTGAATTTCATGATCCGGGCATTGCCGGTCACAGTGCCGCCGCCGGTGTGTCCGTCGCCCACGAAAATATCCCCGTTCGGCGCAACAGCCACATCCGTGGGTGCATCGAACTCGTCCAAGCCAGGCCCGGCGACTCCCTTTTTACCCAGAGTCAACAGAACCTTGCCGTCGTGATTAAGTTTGAAAACCTGATGCCCGCCGTTATCGGCCAGCCAGAGGTTGCCATCTTTATCCACCGCGAGTTTGTGCGGACTCACAAACATCCCCGCACCAAACGACTTCAGCACTTTGCCGGATTTGTCGAGCTGGAAAATCGGGTCCACACCCGCGTTCGGACCCGCGCAAGTCGTCCCGCCCGCACCCGAGACACCGCACCGGTCCACGACCCAAAGGGTGCCATCCGGAGCCATCTTGATGCTGGCTGAAGAGCCCCATTTTCGCCCCGCCGGCAATTCCCCCCAGCTCACCCCCGCGCGGTAGGGATTCGGCAAATCATTGTGCGCACCCAGCATGGAAACAGGCGGCAGCTTGACCGGATACTGATCCGCCGGAAATTGCGGCTGAGCACGCCCGCCGCCTCGGCCGGGAGAGGTTGGCACACCGCAGGACTGAGCCAGCGCCCCGGCAGAACCCTGCGCATTCAAACTGACCACCCCCGCTGTGAGCACCAGCGCAGCGCTCAGGCTGACAGTTTTCCAACCTTCAAATGTCATGCTGTGAAGAATCTCCCTTTTCGCCAATCAGTTTATATCTAACGCGGCATCGCCAGAGTCGCAGCCGCCGCACCATTCACCCGTGCCACATCCGCGGTGAAGGCAGGTGACACCTCTTCCGGCACATCATCCGCCGTATGCTGCGTATTCGAATGTTCTGAAGCTGAAGTCAAACGCACTGCGGCAAATCCGTTGGTCTGGAACGGCAAATGGTCGCTGCCCCGCCCATATCGGTCTGCCGTCGTCATTAGCTCGATATGCAGCCTGGGGACATACCGCCCGGCGGCTTCCTGAAGCAGTCGCGCAATGCGACGTGAGGGAGCGGCTGGCGGATCAGGCGAATAGACTCGCAGCCGGTTCCCTGTATCGCCGTCCCCAGCCACTAAATCGTCGCTGCCATCCACGTCATTGTGGACAACGCCCATCACGTTGGCTCCCACGATGTCGTTATTGAATACCGCCTCAATTTGTTCGCGATTCGTCTTCGCTCGCGACGCATAACGTGTGCTGCCCACGAGCCCGATTTCCTCCCCACCAAATGCGATGAAGACGATAGTTTTGCTAAACCGATAGCGGCTCATCACGCGCGCCAGCTCCAGCACCACGGCTATGCCGCTGGCGTCATCATCGGCTCCGGGCGCAGGTGCCTCTGCCGCACGGGCCCCCGTGGCCCGCAGATTGATCGAATCATAGTGCGCGCTCACGATGATGCGCTGCTCCGGCTTCTCTACTCCAGGCAGCACGGCAATTACGGTGACAATATCCGTCATGTCTTTTTTGGTAGTGTCGTACGAAACTTCGAGCCGCGAACTATAGCCGCGCATCTGTTCAAATATCCAGCGGCGTGCGGCTCCATTCCCGCGGTTCTTCTGGTTCGGATCAGAATAGTTTCCGCGCGTCTCAAAGCCCACCAGGGTCTTGATGGTGGCACTAATACGTTCGGGCGAAACTTCCGCGACCATCTTGCGGATCATTGGGTCGGGCGCACTAGTCTGCGCCGACAGACACGCTGCCATCAGCAAAGTCGCGAGGACCGCGTAAATTGTTTCCATCACCCGCCGCGCCATTTTCGCCACCCTTGCCGCCCATTCTTCCATTTCGACGCCCTGCTCGTCCCTCGCGTGATCCTGGACGGCGGACGTATCAATCAATATTCCACACGGGGACAGATGGTCGCGCAAGGGCCT